>CAWKGG010000036.1:0-110952 GCA_963848985.1 uncultured Methanosarcinaceae archaeon | reverse complement strand
CTATTGGTAGCCTACATGCGTGCCTATCATACCATGCATGCTACTCAAAAAATCTTTGATGACTTTCTGGCTTATGATTTAATACCCAAGGAAAAAAGAGAGCTAATTGAGCAGCATTTAATTGAAGATTATTCGGATTTAGATACAAAATTAAATGGTTCTAAGCACACTACATCTCTTTTAGATAATATTGCGTCGTCTTCGCGCTTTATGCAAGGAATTAATGGTGTTATAAGCCGTGCAAGATATACGGAAGATATCCTTGAGAAAATTGTCGGGCAGGGAGTAAAGCAGTATGTGATCCTTGGAGCTGGAATGGATACATTTGCATTTAGACGACCTGATTTAATGGAATATTTGGATGTATTTGAGATTGATCATCCAGCTACACCAAGAATTTAAGCTTAATAGACTTGCTGAGCTAGGATGGAAGCATCCAGAAAAATTACACTTCATCCCAGTAGATTTCACGAAGGAAAGTCTTGTGACAGCACTAACTCGATCATCGTTTTATGACCCAAATGTTAAGAGCTTCTTTAGTTGGTTCGGTGTTACCCCGTACTTTACCCAAGAAGAAGTATTTGCAACACTACGTTCCATCAGAGAAATTGCCCCTGCAGGCAGTACCATTAGCTTTGATTATCTCGATGCCGATAAATTTATCGTTGAGAAATCTTCTCCACAGATGCAAAAAATATTAGAGTATTTGCAAAATATAGGTGAACAATTTAGAATGGAAGGCTTTGATGCTTCAAAATTGGCTGAAGATCTCAACGTTTTAGGACTTCGTCTTCATGAAAATTTGAGCCCACAAGACATCAAAAAATGTTACATGAAAGGACACATGGATGGATATTGCAAGTATATTTGCTTTGCATGCGCAGTTGTAGATAATTAGGATATCACTATGTGCATGAGACTTTTAATTTATTCATGATTTTTCTGTTTGTGTTTTTGTTTTATTATTATGCATAGGTTTAACATTAAAATCTATGTATTATATGTCATCTCGATAAATCAATAGAGCTTTTACATATTAGGAAGCTCAAAACATGTGGTCATCTATTTTTAAAATATTTATTAACTAAATAATCATAAGATGTAGTGTTTTATATACCATTCAGCTTGGTTCATGCCGCTTTCCGTATTTTTTTTCACAATATTTTTTCTTTTTTATATAAAATCACGCGCTGCATTTGCTCAATATTTCATAATACTTTTGAGTTCTATGATTTATTTATTTCTTGATTTCACGATTTTTGTGACAATATTGATTTCTATTAAATGAAATATATTTTATAAAATTAGATAACTTGGCTAATATATGGAAGATTTATTAATGGAGCTAAAAGGTCACAATGGTCAGCTCGAACTTTACAAAGATAAAATTATTATCAAACGTAAGGGCTTTTTCGGAAAATTATATTTGGGTTCGTTAAAGGAGACAAAACAATTTATTTGAACCGGATCTCAGGAATAAAACTAAAAGAGTGTGGACTTTGGATGGGGTATATACAGTTCATACTTCCAGGAAATATCGAAACTACACGTGAATCTATTAATGGTCTACAAAATGACGAAAACACCGTTACATTTGGATTATGTCCTTCAATCGCGGTAAATACAACAATCTTGCCAAAAAAATGAAATTGGAAATCGAAAATAGAATCATAAATTATTCTCAACCAGTAATAAATTCCAGTTCAGATGGGCCGGATACAATAAGGAAATATAAACAATTATGTGATGATGGCATAATTACTAAGGAAGAATATGAAGCAAAGAAAAAAGAAATATTAGATCTTTAAGGTTATGTGAATTCGTAGTCTACTGAATTAGTTTAAAGAAGTATTTTCGATGATGCACGCACCAAAAGTATTTCTATTACTAGCAATGTTCATAGGTTTTACAACAAAAACTGTGCATGGAATTATGCAAAATAGAAAGAGAACAGGAATCAACAAAGCAGAAAGAAATTATACTGAAATCCAATGCATTTCTTTCATTTGATAAAGTGTTGATTTTTATTGTGAACGATATCAACGACAATTCAGATACAATCCAATAAATGGTATATTAGAATTCACTGGTAAATTTCTAAGCTGTAATTGGATATGATCTAAATTAAAATATCCGTCGAAAAAAAAGCATATAATTTTCGTTGAAATAGATCGGAGAAAATATGGAGGATTGCTGCTACTTCTTATTATAAGGCCTTGGATTATTAGTAAATTCGAATTTTATTGCATATGGACCAAAACTTATCGGAAAACAAAAATATAGCCATCAATTCAAGGCAGCTTCTCAGGTATTTATTCTCAATGCCTTGAAAATGGCCATGATACTGTTTCATTACCTACTCAATAGCTCTTAGACTCAGTGACTGTTCTTATTAGCTCCATCAGTGATGATGGTGCCATAAATAGCCATTCACTAGTGGTGCCCTGTGAGGGTACAAGTTACTAGTGTAAGGGTACAAGTTACCAGGGTAAGGGTACAAGTTACCAGGGTAAGGGTACAAGTTACTAGCCTGAGCAGTTACTTTGATTGTAACAGTCTTTGATGCTATATTGTAATGTACAAGATCAGTTGGTATGAATAAAACATTCAACATTTGTGGACCTACATTCAATACAGTTCCTGCTGATGGGATATATGCAAATGTTCCAGGTACTGAAGCAGATGCATCCAGCTGAGTGCTGCTCAATGGTGTACCAGAGACTATGTCAGCAGGGTTACTCCAGTTAATTGTAGGAGTATTATTTTGAGGAGTTGTTGTCAAAACATTTATTGTAGCGAGCACTGAATTTGTGCCGTTTGTGTTGCTTACAGTCTCGTTAACCGTATAGACTCCTGCTGCAATGTAAGTATGCGTTGGGTTCAGCTCAGTTGAAGTAGCTCCGTCTCCAAAGTTCCATACCTGGCCGGTTGCGTTTGTCGAGAGGTCTGTAAATTGAACCGTAAGGGGAACATTACCAGTGGTCACGTTGGTATTAAAATTCGCGATAGGAAGACCATTTACAGAACTATTTCCTGGATTAGTGAATGCCTTGATACATACATTAGTATTTGAGTAACCTGACTCTGTTGTTATATCGGTCCATGTATTTCCATCAGAACTTACAAAACTTTCAGATGCATTTGCTGTTGCCTGACTACTGTAACCAGAGATTGGCATTTCCACAGGAATCGGGTATTGATATGTAGGGTTTGTAAGCTCTATTACTACGGAAAATTTTTGGCTGGCGTTGAGCTTAACTCCGGAATTCAGGGGAACCGTATGATAGCCTGAATTTGGAATTGTTCCACTCTGGGTAAGAACAGGACCAGCTTGACTAATGGGTGTGGTACCTGGATTAGTGTAGATATTGATTACATAATTACAGTTTAGATCTGTCGTGTAGAAACTTACCGCTTTAAGGACTTCGTTAGAGTTTGCAGTAAAGATGTTTGCACCCCAACCAGTAGTAGGGTTAGTTTGCGATGTGTTAATTTGCTGGGTCCATCCAAGTGGATCGTATTGGTAGATGTTTGCATAATCTTGAGAGTCTTCAGCCGTAAATTGTGTATTCATATCGTATCCTACATTAGAATCATAATAGGAAACATAGAAATATCCATTATCATTGTTTACATTACCCCAATCTGCTGAAGTTGTACCCCAACTATTTTTTATGATAAACGCTCCATCTCCGGGTGGAGTTGTGGAGAAATTGTTTGCACTATATGAGTCATCCCAACCTATAATGGTCACTGCGTGGTCAGAAGCCGTCGTTCCACTATAGTAATAACCGTATGTGTTTTGATTATAACTAGTAGTATCAGAGGGGTCAAAATACAGTGCAGTAGCTACTCCTCCATAATTCATAATTGCTTCTTTTATGTCCTGATTGTCCGTAGGACCATTTCTGTTCGGAAGAAAAGTTACATTTTGTACATGTTTATGCACAGGAAGGCCGATCTCACTAGATGAAAAGCTTGATGTTGCACTATAAGGGTCATCGCTGGTGTTCACAGGTCCGCTCCAGCGAGCCTCGTAGGCAGTAGACTGCACAAAGTCTCCCCCGTCGTTGGGACCGCGATCAAAACCTTGCGGGCTATTTGCAGAAGAAAGCAGGTTTTTCATATTATTTTCTGAAAAGCTCCAGCTTTCTCCTGGCATTAGATATGATTCAAGGGATCCATCAGTTGCAAATGTCCAGCACACACCTGCTTCACCCTGGTTTTTCACAGGAGTTACTCTATTCAGAGTTCGTAGATCATAGGAAGTTGGAATAGATGTGCTTGCTGAACCATATGCGTCTGCTATTGAAGTGTGTTTGAGATGACTAAGGTCCACAGGTGAGGGTGAGAAGCCAGATTTATGTCCAAGGATGGAGTGTGCTATTTTATGGACAGATTTGTTATTTAGGTATTTGGTAAATTTAGGATTTTCAGGTGCTAGTCCAACATTTGTAGAAAATTTAGTTTGGTTTACAATATCTTTATGAATAAATATATGATCTGTAGGTATAGATATTGGTTTGTTTTCTTCTGAAAATCCTGTATATGCCATAGCTGTCGATGAGCCTATTACCAAGAACAAAACCAGAAGTTCAGTGAAAATTACTAATTTTTTTACTATATTCATATCATTTTTTATAGTGTAGTTTTTTTTCATGTTTATCTCCTTCTTTATTTACTTGTGAATATCTCACTAACTCTATTTATCACTTAAACTATATTTTTAAATTTATCTCGTCTCAAAAACAAAAGTTTACTTATTTAATTTTAAGAGATATTTTATAGCTATTTATTATAGAATTAAAGTGGCATTTAACTATTATTTTGATATAATTTTGAGAGATAATAAAGCTCATTACTTACTATAATTTCTTATAATTAAAACTATAGTTTTTTATTTCTTTTTAAATACATTTGTTGATACTTACAGTATTTACATCCTAAACAATATACTTCTGTTTTGATTGTATATAAATTTCTTTGTTAACATTCATATTTTGTATATTATGGGTAATAATATAATTAAAAACTTATAATAGCCAATGATGAAATCAAAAAAAACTCTATTAAAAACGGTTTCATCTGGGAAATATCAATAGTTTTTGACTGCTTAAAATGAGAGATAAAAGCAAAAATCTACAGAAGAATTCAAGCATTTAAATGCTTAAAAATAGTTATCTAAACAATGAGATTGCTGAATTTTTACCAGTTTTCCATCCTTTCTTTTATTACAAAACAGGATTTCTTGGTTTCATTGATGCATAGTTTTTATAGCAAAATATATGCATAATCCAAGGATTAGCATTCAAACATCGATCCAGGAAAATAGAAGGTTAAAACATTAAGTTACCTCTGAAAATTCAGAAATAAAAACCCCCGAATGTAAATTTCTTATCAAGTCTATACAAATATGATAGAAAATATAGAGCATATTTTATTTGAGATATTTTCTAGAGTTATATAAGTGATCAGTCTTTCTCTATATTTTATAAGACTTTGGGAGTAATTATCTAATGGTATAATAAAAAACGAGTTTTATTTTAAATACACTAGTTTGATATTTTATCTACTTATCTATATTTTAAAAAGTTAATTGAAAAACTAGTAGACTTTTGTATGTTTCCACGATACTACTGCCAACGGAACAAGAGATATCAGAAATCGAGTATTTATATGTAGGTGATGTGTACGGATATAGAAAAAAAGCGCTTTCTGAGAAAATTAAGATTTTGGCACAAATTTAAGATGGTTAAAGACTGCAGATGTCCATTTTGTGAAGAGAAAGTAGACAAAAGTGGATTCAGAAACAAAGTGTTTTTGCGGGAATTCGAGAGTTCTGGGCTGTGCCAGAATGTCAGGAGACGGTTTTCGGATATAAGGTAGCATGGTGATATGTCAGTTTTGCGACTTAGAAAATTAAGAGATTTCATCACAAAAACTCTGCATAAAATTGTGTTATTTTAAAAATATTTTTTTAAAATTATAGATAGGTACGAATTTCAATAAACCGGCAATTTTCAGAAATACTATACTAACTCATGGGTATGATATTATTTTCTCCTTAAGATGAATAGCATCATTAATATTAGTATTGAGCTTGTTACTCCAAATCCAGGTGTATTATGACTGTGCTCTGGTGTTGATTGTGTGCTATTTGTTGCTCGTATAATATCAAATGAACTGTCTTGACTGATTGTACTTATGTCATTTTTATTTTTACCTGGCCAATAATTTACGTTGGAATGTACAGAGAATGTGCCGGGTCTCTCTCTTATAATATGCAAAGTGACTGTTTTTGATGATCCAGGTAGCACGGAAAAATGTTTGTTTACAGTACCTGTGGCACCTGATATACTACCATCTTCTGAATAGATTCGGAAGTTAGATGGGGCACTGACATTCATATCAGCTTCCAATGTTACATTATTAAGGCTTGGATTTTTCAGAAATAGTTCAATAGTTCCATTTCGCGTTTGATTAATTTCAGAATTAAGAGATTGAAAAGTAACTGTTGGTCCAAATTTAAAAGCCTGTTCTTGTGTTTCGACTAGTGTTGATGAATTTTCTTGTGCTATACCAATTGAACTTAAAGCTACATTAGCAATTAAAGAAGTCAAACATAGAGTCCAGAAAAACTGACGCACAATACTTATCTCCATTTTGGTTTTCCGATTATGTTTTTTAGATAAAGTATTTCTTAATAAAAATGCTTTTTTCAGATGTCACTTAAATAGCAACAAATCTGGTATTGAGTTTGTAAAAAATAAAGTGGAATGGATAGAAAATAGACATATTTAGCATTCTAAATTGTACATATAATTCTTGAGCCTATAATAGATGGATTTACTTAATATGACATCTTTCCCAAAAAAGTAAAATTTTAGCCTTTGAAAGGCTACTTCTATAGTTATGAAACCGCTCTATATCAGATAATTTGTACTGAGTCTAAATTCCATTGTCTTTCTTCGGTTGAACTTATTTTTATTATTTGAGCATTTCTTTAATTTTTTGCATATTAGCTATAGCTTCCTTTTTTATTGCGATCATCTTTTCCATACCGCTTATTTTCATCTCTAAAATTTTCATTATCTTTTCAATTCTCATTACTGCAACTTTCTTTTTTTGTTCTTCAGTCAGAAGTTCCCATGTCTCTTCCATTACCGTTTCAATTATTGGCCCCTTTCCAACCATGGAATGTTCTTCACACATATTTAAAAATCTCCGTATATATCTATAATAACTACCGGTTATTTCCCAATCCTTTTTACTTGTGGTGTTTACTGATGTATACACTACACTATACGATTATCCGCATAGCTATTTTAAATTAATTCTATGAAAATTTGCTTCTAAACAAAAAATAGTCCCGCATAAGATTTTTCATAACCAAAAAACAAATAACTATTAACAATGATTTGTTATTATTTGTTATAGTCTTCAGAATTCACACCGCCTTCTATATATTGTCCAACTAAATTATCAAACGCAGAGATTAATCTAAATATTCTATAGTTTACTTTTAGTCAGTCCTAAAGCACATGCTTTTTTCCCTACAATCATGACAGGAACTTTCGAGTGCCGGACTAAATTTCCTGCAACGCTGCCCAGAAGTATCCTGTCTAATCCTGTCTTTCCGAGAGTGCCCATAATGACAATATCCATTTTTTCTTCATCTGCATACCGGATCAACTCGTTCGAAGGATTGCCTTCAAGCAGGATAGCTTTTACGTTAATTCCTTTCCCTTCTCCTAAACCTTTTATATAATCTACAGCCTGCTGTCCTTGATTTTTCAAGGCTTCACGTACAGATTCCCAATAAGGATTTGTACCCATAGAAGAATAGGCACCACCATCCATATCAAATAAGTAGGCTGTTGACATCACATAGACTGCATAAACCGTTCCCCCACTTAATCGAGCAAGCTCTATTCCTTTCTCAATAGCTAGGTTGGAGCAGTCAGAGCCGTCTATTGCGATCATTATTTTCTTATAATCAATCGTTCGCATGTGAAGTCCTCAATTGTATCTTTTCCCCCTATTTCAAGCATGATTATTTGGGGAAATGAAGTTACTTGGTATAAGATAGTAAATGGACGTATATTTGAGTAATCAACGTCTGCGCTTCAATGAATTAAAAGCATAGAAAATGATATCAAATATTGAACGGGCTTTCCATTGAAAGTTAGGATGCAGGGAATATACTATCATGCTACATTATTTTTTAATCATTTTTTCTAGGTCTTCCTTCATCAAGAATTTCTGCCTTCATCAAGAATTTATCAGAGATCTCTTAATAGTGTGTGGTTTTACGTGTTGTAATTAGCGCGTTTTACCCTATATAACAATTATTTTTATCTTTGGGTTAGGCTCTTGATTAGTCAACATAAGGAACCCTTAAACCTAAACATCCGACCTGCAGAATCTATATAATATTCAGACCGCATAGAACTAGATAGATTAAAATGAAAGTGCGTGAGGTTATAAAGCTACTTGAAGCCGATGGTTGGTATTTAGTTACCACAAAAGGAAGCCGTAGACAATATAAACACCCGACTAAATCAGGCAAAATAACGATTGCAGGTCATAGTGGAGATGACCTTGCTCCAGGCACGTTAAATAGCATAGCAAAGCAAGCGCGATTGAAAATGGAGAATTAACAATGTATCGTTTCCTTGTTGTAATAGAAAAAGCAAGCAATAACTATTCAGCATATTCTCCCGACTTGCCAGGTTGTGTAGCTACTGGTTCAACCAAGGCTGAAGTGGAGAAGAATATCTATGAAGCTATCGAAATGCATGTGCAGGGATTGTTGGATGATAATTTACCTATTCCGGAATCAGAATCATTTGCAGAGTATGTAGCTATTGCTGAAAAGTCATCAACTAGATTTGAAGTGATGTAAGTTATATTTTCGATATATAAACTCATAGCAATTTTTTAGTTAAATCCCAACTAAAAACTATTGTTTTCTCATTAATTTCAACAAAGGGGAAAATAATAAGCGTCGAAAGACTCAAAAATAAATAGGCCAATGTCGATTACCTTAATAAATATCATTTCTGCTCTGAAAATTAGATGACCAACATTTTTAAATTATACACGGATATTACAGCTATAAACATGAAATTAACAACAATAAAATATTGTTTGTACAATTAGGATATAATTAATTTAGCTATGTATCGCCAGATCAGTACTGGCCCCAGTCAGTTTCAATACCTGTATCTATCTACTTCATTTACATGTTTTTCGTGTGATCCTTCTTCATTTCTAGGTTCTTAATCTCATCCTTCAGCTTCATTTCCTTTTTATCAATTTCCCCGTTCAACTTTTCCTTCTTCATTTCCAGGTCCTTAATCTTATCCTTCAGCTTCATTTCCTTTTTCTTAATCTCCCTGTCCAACTTTTCCTTCTTCTTTTCCTTCAAGTCCGTGTTCTTCATGTCTATATTCTTCTCTTTAACAACAACAGGTTCTGAGCTTACTGCTGTTGCAGCTGTCTTCTTTTCAGTCTTCATTTCCATCTTCTTTTCCTTCAAGTCCATGTTCTTCATGTCTATATTCTTCTCTTTAACAACAACAGGTTCTTAGGTTACTGCTGCAGTAGCTGTCAATGATATAATCAATATCATAAAATCAATTCCATAAGTCCTAGTGTAATTAGTTTCTTAGATTCCATACTGATTATATATTATTTAGTTCAAAAATTTGAGCAGGATAAATATGTTGAATATGAAATGTTCATTAATGAAATTTCTAATGTTAGTTTTGAAGTCCTTATTTGACTGAAGGGGAAGGGCTACCATTAGTTATAATTCATGATATCAGGTAGACATAATATAAGTACTATTGAGCTTAAGTTAGCACTATATAGAATATATGTAAAAAATATATAATAAATTAAATCTAGTTCTATTTGCTAGGTTCTTCCGTAGACCCAACTCAGCCCTTCTACCGGACTGCAGGCATCTGATCACCTGCAGTTCACAAGATCAACTTTTTGACATTTAATATAACCGCATCACATCAGTTAATAAAAAGAAAAAAGT
Organism: uncultured Methanosarcinaceae archaeon; assembly: GCA_963848985.1. Lineage (GTDB taxonomy): Archaea > Halobacteriota > Methanosarcinia > Methanosarcinales > Methanosarcinaceae > Methanosarcina. The sequence continues at coordinate 100,901 of CAWKGG010000036.1, read as the reverse complement.
TAGTCTCAAGCACAGAGAATTTCTGTGAAAGGTTCTGATAGCGTTCTGCCTTTTCCCTGGCAGTCTGCAGAATAGTGAAGTAGCATTTAATTCTATCATTAGCAACGAGTGCAGAATTAATTAGCTCGGGAAGGAGTAGCTCTTCCTCTCCAAGCTTTCTGACTATTGCTCTTTTCCCAACCATACCCCAGTTACTTTAAAAGCTTTAAGCCTGGATATTTCTCTATTGACAGTATGTTTTTGTTTTTCAAATAAAAGTATGCAGTTGATTTTATCCTTAGTTGACTCATTTTTTCAGCCCCACAAGTCTAATTCCTATTTCTGTTATTAAATAAGCATTTTTTAAATATGTACTATTAAAAATACTTAAACTTAAAGATATAACTAACAATGAAACATTAAATCTTAAAATTTTTTTCACTTAGAAACTTATTATATATTAATCAGCTCATTCAAACTATAAACCAAAAAATACACCAGCAGATGCACCACCAAACTAATGTACCTGCAACTCCACAAGTAAATATCTCCAATCTAGAGATGTCAGTGTCCAATATTGCAAAAGCTGTTAATGCTAATGGCAATAAAATCACTAATATAATAGTGAAGAGTTCGAAGCAGTTCCTGACGGTAGTTTTTACCGATATTGTTACAAAATTCTTTACCTCCATAAGATCACTTCCATTATCATCAGGATTTAAATTTTTAACGGAATCAATAGTATAAAAAATCGAGCTGAATTCAAAACTTAAAATTGTTTATCAGAGACCGAATTTTAATTGTTGATGAGCATCTGATCCTGACAAAATATTGTAACTTTACTTATTATGGATAAACTTGATTCTAAATGAACTAGTTATTGAATGTCCTTTATCACGGGATTAAAAAAGTTCAGGATATCTCATTTTTAATTGGGTTCGGAGCTTCTCATCTAATTTTGCATTGTGAAGGGTTTTTGCTCTAGATAGTTGCTCAGTTGTCAACTGGTGGGCTCCTAGAAGATTAGCTTCTTGAAGGTCAGCCATTGCAAAGTTGGCCCCTTCGAGAAAAGCTCCTTCAAGATTGGCTTTTGATAATTTAGCTCCTTCAAGATGAGCATTTCTCAATATTGCTTTTTTAAGCTGAGACATTTGAAGATATGCACACCTCAGATCTACTTTTGTAAGATTGGTTTTTTCTAGATTAGCCAGTTCAAGGTGTGATTCTTTAAGGTTGGACTCCTCAAAATTAGCCTCTCTAAGATCGGCTCCCATTAAGTCAGCACCAAAGAGGTTAGACCTTTTCAAGTCTACTTTTTTAAGGTTAACTTCTCTAAGTTCAATCTTGCATGTATTAATCTCTGTAAGACTTAGCATCTAATAACCCGCCTTCGCGCCTTCTATAACTTGTTTAAGCTAGTAGTCCATTTTATGCCTTCATTACGTCACTAGTAATAGAACTTAATCGCTTAAATGAATAAAGAGGATAATACATACTGCTATATAGTACTAACTGAACTAGAGGAACTATATATATTTGTATAGAATGAGAACGGAGCTACAATCTCTAAGAAACAGAATGTTTGTCAGTAAAGCTATTAACTCTTCATTAATTTGAATAATGATTAAATAATAATTTTCCTTTATAATGAAAATTTAGTTCTGTATCAACTAACTAGGATGAAATTACCATATTAAAAAATATTTTCTGCAGGATTGTGCTTAAAGTTCTGTCAAATCTGATTGATTCTATATCCTTCTTGCACCACAAAAAATAGGATTTATCGCTTTGCTGATGTAGAAGTTTTCATACAAAATCTATGCATGCGTGGGAAGGGATATAATTAAATCATAGTCATTCGATCATGCAATTCTACTCACAGCTGTCCATTTATCATGTGGGGAAGTCATCCCAGCTGAAATTATCAGTTTTTCTCTATGAATAGGGTAGGATTCATCGGCTATTTCAGGCGATCTGTTTGATACAGTGGGTATTGTTAACATAATTGGTTGTGTTACAATGGATTATATTTGTTCACCACACGTTGTACTACGACGTTTTGTTCTCAAAGGATACATAGTTTCAGTCCCGCATTAAAGTAGTAGGATTACATACAAATTCATAGTCCGGATAGTAAACATCACTGTAATACTGATCATGGCGGTGATGATAACGGTGATCATGCCACTTATAAAAGAGATATCTACCGAGATGTCCGTCCTAGTCTTTAATTAGGCTATATCTATGTTGGTATTGTGTAAATATTCACTCTATTTTACTTTTAAAAAGAATTATCATAAATTAGGAAGCTTTAATTTTAATTTAAAGGTTTATAATTAATTATTTTATCTGGAGAATATTTTTATTAATTCAAAAGCTTTCAGCAAGTAAGCTTATACACTAATTATAATATTGTGAATATGTCTACTTGTAGGCAAATATCAGTATAATTAAAACAGTTTGAAATATATATAATCTAATTATGCTTCACATATTCGATTTGCCAACGAAGAGTAGATCGGGAAATAATTTTCTCAAGGATATTAATAAAAAAAGTAGATAAAAAGGAGATAAAAAGATGTTAAAACAAATGAAAAAAACACTTGGTATTTTACTAGCAGTTTGTTTTTTAATGTCCGTGACTGCTGCTGCAGTAAGCGCAGAACCTGTTGTGGTTAAGGATAAGAAAACAGCCATTATATTCTTGAAAGATGTGAAGACTAAAATCTTCAAGCACCACCACAAACACACAAATTTTAATGGCAGAAAAGGTAAAAAAATGGCCATGAAAACCGGAACTGAAAAGAATATACCAATGAAAACCGGAACTGAAAAGAATATACCAATGAAAACTGGAACTGAAAAGAATATACCAATGAAAACTGGAACTGAAAAGAATACACTTATTAAAGGTAGCAATACGCCTATGAATGGCTAAATCAGCAAAGAGCCACGGAAAAAATACTCGTAAGATAACGGAAAAAATGATTTAGAGAATATTTCAACATCTAACTCTTTGGTTGGGTGTTTATAAAACCCACAATAAGCGATTTGTTGAGATCATAAGTTTATCGAAATTCCCTATACATTAACATGTTATTAATTTGAGCAATAGAAATGGAGTGAAATAAATGTTGAAACAATCAACTAATGGGATGAGAAAGGTACTGGCTGTTTTGCTGGTAGGCCTTTTTGTAGTATCTTTGACAGCTGTGGCAGCTAGTGCAGCAGAACATCGTCATGGCGACCATGGTGGTCGTCATGGTGGTCATTTTGGTGGTCATGGACGTTACGGTGGCTATAGTAACTGGGGCTATGGCGGCTACTATGGCGGCTATGGTTCTGGATGCTATTATGTGAACGGTGCATTAGTTTGCCCCACATACGGCTACCCTTATATCTGAATATAAAAGCCTGCCATATGGTAATAACCTTTCAATGAAAACAAAAACTACAAAAGATAAAAACTATAATAAAGTATATGGAGTAACTTTACAGAATGCGAATTGATAGCAATCCCTGTATGTATTTTGGAGTAATTTCCGATCTGCATTTAAAATTAAGTTTACACATTACACATTTGTAAAAGTTGATTTAATTTTGAGACATGTTATAGTTTAAAAGATTGCTATCATCATTAGTCTTTAACATTGTTTGCTCTCCGATACCCATGAGCATCATAAAGATATAGAATTTAGATCATTGACGATGGCAACAGTAGTGAAATAACTAAAGCCTTAGAGTATCAATGACTTATCAAAAAATAGATATTGTAAGTTGTGGTAAGAGACATTATTCATTGAAGAGTCTCTTGACAATTTTTCACTTTTAGACACATAATCACGCTAAGACATTTTATTTTGGGACCTATGCCATAGTGCATTTATGGATCCTGATATATTTAATGAATATGAACGAATATAAATCTTTTGTATAGCAACTCTATAGTAATAATAGGAACTAGATATATTAAAAGATACGTAGTCCTAATCCCAAATCATAAAAGTAGTCTTTTGGGATGAAAGCTTACTATTTGCTAATAACTATATTTAAAAACATAAAAAGTATGGCAAAACATATTAAGAAGTTTTATTCTATTTTTTATTCATGATTGTTGTTTGGTTAATTAATTTCAAGTGTTCCATGAGCTCCAAATGATCTATGAGTTCCATAAGCTCCATGAGTCATAGATCAACAATGTTTTCCTATTACTGATGGCAGTTAGGAAATTTCTAGATTTTATTGCATAATCCATGCATCAGTGAAACGATAAAAATAAAAGATTTGTCCGTAAAAACTATTGACCCTAAATTATTCTTATGATAAAATGAAATTAAACAGAGTCAATCAGATTTATAAAGGACCTTCAGTACCCTGCATTTTGTTTATAAGCTACTAAATGCAGATGAGTAAATATATTTCCCTATGTATTAAATAAATAGTATACTTATCAAATAATAACTAATAATGTACATCTCCCAGTTTCAGAGTTTATAATTATAATTATCTCTAAAAATTTTATCTAGATTTTTCAATTTCATATTTACGTTTATGTAGTTCATCGGCCACTAGCAAGCGAATTAGAATATCGATAATCGTCAGATTTCATCCACTAACAATACAATAATTTGTATGGACGTTTAACTGCATGCAATTTTGGGGTGGGTATTTGAATGGGGAAACGAATTTTTAACAGAACAAAAAGAATACTGAGTATTTTATTTGTAGTATTTTTTATTGCATCCGTGATGGCTACAGTAAATGCAGCTAATTGCTGGAATGGAAAAGGGAGTTTTAATAAGGGTAGTTTCAACGGAAATTCCAATGGAAAATGTGGATGTGGAGACCAAACATCACCGTCACCAAGCACTAAAAATAGATTTACTGATATTGCTTATGCTACCAAATCAAAAACACAAAAACTTGATATATATCTGCCAAATGAAGGAAATGGTCCTTTTCCTACGATTATAATATTTCATGGCGGGGGATTTTATGAAGGCAATAAGAGTAGACAATATACAGCTCCTGTGACCCAGGGCTTAAATCATGGTTATGCAGTGGCAACTGTTGGTTATCGTTTGAGTGACGAAGCTAAATTTCCAGCAGCAATAAATGATGCAAAAGCAGCTATTCGTTTTATTAAAGTTAATGCTGCTCAATATAATTTAAATCCCAATAAGATTGCTCTATGGGGCAGTTCAGCAGGTGGAAATCTTGCTGCCCTTGCAGGCACAACAGGCGGCACAAACAATTGCTATGATGCATCTCTCGGCAACGCAAAAGTTTTGGATAATGTAACAGCAATAGTTGATTGGTATGGGCCTACTAATTTCTGTGTTATGGATAAACAATTCACCGAAAGTGGAATTAGAGAAAAAGTACAGGGAGTTCACATTTATAATATCGAAGATTCTTTTCCATCGCGATATTTAGGGCAAAATATCTCAAAGGTACCTGACCTGTGTAAACAGGCAGACCCTACGACTTATATAACTTCAAACTGTCCCCCATTTTTAATTCAGCACGGTAAACTGGATCCATTGGTTCCAGTGCAGCAATCTATAGACCTTGCTGCTGCAATCAGAAAGGAAATAAGGCCGGACAAAGTAACCCTCATATTATTTGACGGAGCAGGGCATGGGGGAATCCCTGTCACTTTACTTAATGGGAAACGCTACTGTGGATATCCATTCGGAACTGCTGAAAATATGAATAAAATGTTCTCATTCCTAGATAAGTACATGAAATAACTATGTCTACTTTGAACAACCTTGAATGGTACTCACAAAAAATCGAATTCATCGTTATACATAGGTTTCATCACAAAACCTATGCATCATTGAAAATAAGAAAAACAGAAATTTTCTTAATACAATCATTGATTTTTTTACTTTATCAAAATCAATTTTTAAAATGCAGATTGCAACCATATAGTTATTTTTTCCTGTAAAATCCGAAATCCAAAAAAAATGATAAAATGCCATTAAAGGCAAAAAATGCATTCTACCATATCACAGGCCTCTCATTCTCTGGCTTGTAGAGTTTATCCACTGGCTTTACACTAGGGGAAGCCTTGTAAAACTCAGGCATATTGAAGACAACGCCGTTAACCCTAAACCTGTGTGGAGAATGGGGGTCAGTAAGTGCTCGCATTCTCAGGCCTTCATTAGTTTCAGATTGCCTCCACATCTGCGCGAAGCTTAAGAAGAATCTTTGATCACCCGTAAATCCATTAATTATCTTAGGCTCCTCTTTCAATGAAAGTTTATAGGCATTGTAGGCCATCGTCAACCCGCCGAAGTCTGCTATATTCTCCTGCAGGGTTAGGTTGCCGTTTACATGTAGGCCGGGAAGGACTTCAAATCTGTTGTACTCATCCACCAAAATACCTGTGTTTTTATTAAAGCTATCAGCATCCTTCAGTGTCCACCAATTAGTTAAATTCCCATTTACATCGAATTTTCTACCCTGGCTATCGAAGTGGTGAGTCATCTCGTGTCCTATAATGGCACCAATGGCACCGTAGTTGACTGCATCGTCAGCGTCTTTGTTGAAGAAGGGAGGCTGAAGAATACCAGCTGGAAAGACTACGAGAACCTTATTAAAATCAGCATAGGCGTTAGTTTCCTGGGGATTCATCTCCCAGAGATTATGATCCACTGGCTTGCCGATCCTATCCAAGCCATCGAAACTGTGGTGGAACTTAAATTTAGAGGCACGAAGGACATTCATTACATATGAATCATTATTCACTTCAAGCTTTGAATAATTTAACCATTCATCAGGGTAGCCTACCTGAACATCCAAGACATCAAGCTTCATTAGGGCCGTTTTCTTGGTTTCAGGTTCCATCCATGTCAAATTTTTAATTCTTTCTTTGAAGGCTTTCTTTAGGTTGGAGACCATCTCTTGCATCCTAGCCTTGGAACTTGAGTCGAAATATCTGTCTACATATACCCTACCTATGTCCTCACCTATTGCTTTGTATTCTTCATCAAGGACCCTCTTCCAGCGAGGCTTCATCTCCTGTTGGCCATTGAGCTCTTTCTCATAAAAATTAAAGTGCTCTGTCTCTAGATCTGAGCTAAGATAGGGGGAAGTAGCTAAAATCAGCTTCCAACGAAGGAAAGTTTTCAAATCATTTATATTCTCTTTTTGAATAACGTTACTTAACTCCTTGAAGAAGGAAGGATTTCTGACATTGACCTCAGCTACTTCTGGTTTGCCCAAGAAACTAAAGTCACTAGACCAATTCATTCCTGGAGCAAAGGTCTGAAGTTCCTCAAGGCTCATTTTATTATATGTTTTGACCTCATCTTTATCTTCCACATTAGTAAAGGATGCATTGGCGAGCTTGGTCTCTATTTCCATGACGGTTCTGGCATTACTCTCCGCGATCTTTGGGCTATCACCGAGAAAGACGAACATTTTGGCAACGTGAGTTAGATATTGCTCTCTTATTTGGATAGATTCGTTGTCCTGCCTGAAATAGAAATCTCTATCAGGAAGGCCTAAACCTCCCTGAGTGAGAGTAGCGATCATGACCGTACTGTTCTTTTTATTGGGTTCGGCATACATAGAGAAGAAAGGGTCTATGCCACAATCCATCATTTTCATGGATACAGATTGGACATCGGAGATGTTGGCGATGTTGTCTACCATCTTTAGCTCGTCTTTGATGGGATCCAGACGCTGCTTTTCAAGGGTAGCAGTATCCATTCCCATAATGTAAAATTTACCCATCTTCTGCTCGCGGCTTTCCTTAGGAGCAGAGGTGTTGTTGGCAGCACTCTCCACTATACTTTTAACGCGGTCATAGGTTCTGTCCTCCACTATCAAAAATTCTCCGTATCGTGATTTATCTGGAGGTACTGGGTGGTTTTTAATCCAAGCTCCATTAACATACTCATAAAAATCATCGCCAGGTTTTACAGAGGGGTTCATATTCCCTGGATCGAAAGCTTTCTCATATCCTGAAATGGTTGTATTACCCATCGAAGTTTCAGAAGAACCGAAAGCTACGATGTTTAAAGCGATAATTAATGTGATTCCAAAAGCGAATACATATACTAGTCTTTTTCTTTTCATACGTCCTCAACTTCTAGGGATTATAAGATATCTTTTACACTAGAGTATATGTCTGAGCTAATTTCTCTAAAGCTCAAGAATTGAGTATATTTACAAATACTAAGTCACAAGAATATCAAGATTATTATCATTTGTAAAAAATGGATGGAAAAGTTCCATTTAAAGATAAAAAGTATAATTCGTTGAGCTAAAGACCAAAATAATGCAGAGGTAGGTTTATATTACCCAAATGGATAGGTCTGAAATACGACTGCTCTTTTTACTGTTATTTGTGGTACTTATTTTGCCGATCACATCGATAGCTTCTGAATTTAGTTATCCTAGAATTTTAAATCACCCATGGGATCATTCCCCTATCACCGTATATATAAATAACAAAACCGTCCCTCTTCATTATAGTCCCACTTATTACGCAGATATAGAAAAAGCTCTGAATTACTGGGCAGGAGGTGGAAATGGTAAACTGAAGTACATTCCTGTATTTGAGATTGTGAATTCAGAAGATGCTGATATCAGGATAAAATGGGACGCAAATCTGCAGAAAGATCAAGGTGCTCCTCATGGAGTTGCAGGTGAAACAATCCGGCATATCGCCAATACGCAATTTGTATACGTAAATATTATACTTGGAGTGGGAAATCATCATTGGAATTATTGGGTCCCATATACTGATACAGCAATGATTGCCATCGTAGAGCATGAATTGGGCCATGCCTTGGGGTTGGATCACAGTAATGATCCAAGGGATATTATGTATCCATCCAATGAGGAGATCGATAATACAAATCTTTTCTCGGAGAGCAAATATGGTTCTCTTTTGCTTATTACGTTTTATACAGCTATTGCGATTACCGTTTTCATCTCTGTAAGCTGGCTACTTAACAGGAAAAAAAGATAAACACTTGAGGATGAATATTTTAAGTAAGGGTTTCTCGACAACACAGTCTCTTAATCTCCTGGCAAAGATAACATGAAAATAAATCAAATATCCTTTTTAAGGACCTAAATTTTATTATTCTTTTCTCATTTGTATTATTAATGGCAAATTTTCGTTCCAGATTCTACACTTCCATCTATATGAAAATGTGTTCTTTTATACTAGTTTGGCAATCTGTATTCCATGATCGATTTAGAGACCTTGAAATATGACAACGATCTGATTCGGGTTGTTGTTCAGGATCATATTAGCAGAAAAGTGCTTATGTGCGCTTATATGAACCGTGAAGCTCTTGAGAAAACTATACAAACTGGAATTTCGCATTTCTGGAGCCAAAGCAGGCAAAATGTATGGAAAAAAGGAGAAACTTTGGGGAATGTGCAGACCGTATATCAAATCAGGATTGACTGCGATATGGATTCTATTCTCCTGCTTGTGGAGCAGGTTGGGGGAGCCTGCCATATGGGATATAGATCTTGTTTTTTCCGAAATATAGAGGGAAAGATAATAGATGAGAGGATTTTTGAGCCGGGTGATGTTTATTAGATTTTAAGATTTCGATTAAGTTTGAAAGTTGTATTCGATCAATACATTTTTCTCAATTTCAAAGTTAGAAAGACCATGCTATTGCTGTAAAACAAGTATTTTAAACATTATATATAACATCAGCTTAAGGTCTGCCTCAGACAACTGTTTTGTTAAAATATATGGACTCGAAAATGATACTAAAAGGTTTCCAATCAATTAATGAACAAATTTTAGAAAGTTTATCTCCAACTGACTGAAGACATGTGTATTCCTCTTTAAGAGCAAAATCAGTAAGAGTTTTCATGAGCAGAAATTATTGTCAAGAGATTTAAAATCTCCAATGCTTAAATGCATTGGAGTTTATTGAAATCCTCTATCAATAAAGACATTTACTTATTCATTATTAGTGGTGAATCTCATATTGGTTTTAATCCTTTGAAAAATCAGGGTAATAATGTAAAAAACGAATACTATACTAGTTATAAAAAAGCTCACTGGATAGGGCTTATAAAATGAAATGAAGAGCCCAAGCCACGTCGCTATTAAAGCAATTAATATGGAGATCATTATGCCTTGTTGGGGTCGTTTTGCAAACAGATGAGCAATAGCTGCCGGCGTGATCATTAATGAAAAAATGAGGAGGACACCCCAACTACTTGAACGGCTACAGATGTTGCAATTGCGACCATGACCATAAAAATTATTCCAAGCAAAAGCGTAGGTATTCCCCTTCCTTCTGCTACTTCTTCATCAAGAGATGAAAATAAAAGTGGCCGATATACGATCGCAGTTAAGAAAATAATCAATAGGCTAGCAACAAACGTCACAATGACATCATTGCTGCTAATACCTAATATTTCTCCGAATAAGATAGAGTATGCTTCGGTTGCATAACCACTATAGAGACTAATGAACAGAACTCCCAAGCTCCCAAGCCCAGCATGAATGCAAGGACTATTCCAATTTGAGTGTCGCGAGAAGCTGCTCGGCGGCCAAGCATCGCTATTGTTATGCCGCCACAGCTCGTAAACAGTAGAAGTCCTATTATAGGAGCGATTCCGAAAAGTACGGCGCCTGCGGCGCCTGCAAAGCCGATATGAGCAAGAGCATGCGCTGCGAACGATGAGCGACGAAGCACTGTAAAGTAGCCGACGATGCCTGCGACTATCGCGACTATAGTTCCGGCTTCAAAGGCATGTTGCATAAATCCGTACTGTAACATATCTTGCAGGTCAGTTAATAAATTAATACTAAAGGACATATCAATCATAATGGTGCTGATTTTCTTCTATACCTATTACTGCAACCTGGCCCTGAGAACCACGCAGGACCTCAACCTGTGTCCCGTATAAAGCCGATAGTGACTCCGACGTCAGGACTTCGTTTGGCTTGCCGATCGCCACCTTGCCGTTGACAATATATATCACTTTATCGAGAACAGGTAGAAGTGGATTAATATTGTGCGCTATGAGCAATGCCGTTGCATTGCGCGATCGAACCACATTATCGATAAGCTGCACTAATTCTTGCTCACGCCTAATATCAAGATTTGACAATGGCTCATCGAGCAATAATAGATCAGGGTTGCTGACCAACGCTTCGGCTAGAAATACCCGCTGTAATTCTCCGCCTGACAATACGCCAAGGGAACGATGTGCTAGATTTTCTGCCCCAACGGCTTTCAACGCATCAAAAGCATATTTGCGATCCTTTTGTGAAAATGGGTTAAAACCCCACCTTTTTCCAGAAAATCCGAGCCTTACTAATTCAAGGGCTTCGATGTTCATTTCAGGATCAATTAAGTGTCGCTGTGGCACAAAACCGATATGTGGATTGCCGCGTTTAGGTAGGGTATTAAATATTTTAATGTTGCCTCGAATAGGTTGCTGCATCCCAAGAAGCAAACGAAACAGAGTTGTTTTGCCTGATCCGTTGGGCCGATTACCGCTACGAACTCGTCGTTGTCGATAGTAAAATTGGCGTCCTGCCAAATGATGTTGTTCTGGTATCCGGCCGCCAAATTTTCAACTGTAATAATATTGGGATATTTTGCGTTCATTTATCATTTCCCAAGAGCTTTTGCGTTTAGCGCATTCTGCAGAGAGATCAATTCCGAGTTCATCCAATCCTGGAACGACGCGTCTGGCGGTTGTATTGTTTCTGTGATACCAATAACGGGCATCCCTTCTTCTGTAGCCAGTTTCTTCATATTATTCGTAATCGGCGTTGCAGTTTGCTGGTTATAGACAAGCACGTTCACATTTTTGCTCTTAAGTTGTGTCTCAAATTGCACAATGCTCTCTGCTGGAGGATCGTTTCCTTCGGCAACAGCCTGAGTAAATGCGTGAGGTGAAACAAGGTCAAGACCTGTAGCATTTGCTAGGTATGCAAAGATACTTTCTGTGGCTGCTACTTTCGTGCCCCCGAATTGTTGTTTGATCTCAGCGGTCCTATTTTGATATTTTGAAAGCGATAATTGCAAATTTGCATAATTTTGTTTATAATATGCATCATTGACTGGATCGATAGAAATAAGATCTTCTTCCATCCGCTTCACAGTCAGGTTCGCATAATCGGGGTCATACCAAAAATGAGGATTGTCACCCTCTTTTTTTCCAAGAAGCTCTGCCACATTCAAAATTTTGCAATCTGATTTTACTCCAGCTCCAATAAGCTTGTTAGCCCAGCTGTCATATCCAGCTCCATTAACAATTATATAGTCTGCCGTGGCAAATGCACGCGCATTTTCAGCGTTACTTTCGTACTCATGTGGATCTGCATTTGGATCTGAAACTATGCTCAACACTTTGACATGCGTTCCGCCAATCTGAGATACCAGACTACCCCAAAAATTTTCAGCAGCAACGATTTGTATGGTTTTCGTTGTATTGGTGGCAACTGTATTATTGTTAGTACCAAAAGAACTTGGGTGAGAACCCTTTATTGCGATGAAAGAAACAAGGGCAATGAGGATCACCACTCCTATGACAATATAAGTTGTATGTTTCATAATTTTCTACCTACTTAATGTGAATACATTATTCAGCTTATCTCAAAAATTAAAATTCGTTTTTTGAATCTCATATTTTGAACGAAGAGTCGAGCCTTTGATCATAAAACAATGTGAAGAATCTAGGACTTACATACTTTGGGTATAAAACAAAACACCTTAGAAGTTGTAACGAAATTTGTACTTTGGGTAATTAGAAGTTTAATGCTATTGATTTTTTATTTCAACTGCGAAAGTCTAGAATTCTAATGATTAAGGTTAATAGAATTAAATATGGGGATGAAACTGAGAAACTGTAGCATTAAATATTCAACTGTAGAAAGATTAATAATTCTGATGATGGCATAAATCTTTGATTTTATCCCTCAATCACATAAGTTCCAAATAAAATGGATTTGAAACGAGCTTATTAGGTAATTACCCGTTGATAAATTATTGGTTATCTACCAAATACTTTGTGGCATATAAAGCATTTTTCGTCATAACTAAGGATCATTTAAATACAAAAATAAACTAAATAAAAAAATTGGCTGAATTATTAGAAAATGGTCATTCTTACCGGAAACTCACACCTATATTTATTGACCCGACGCATTTGTGGCAAAAAATCAGACTCTATTAACATTATAATTAAAATCAGTTATTAGGTAATTACAGATTTTATGGAATTTATTTTTTTTAAAATAGTGAGATTATGTTGTTGAAAAGCGCAAGCATAGGGATCTCGACATGTTTTTTATTTAGAAATGGGATTATACTATAAATTTGAGGCATATGCAAAAAATATTAATATTATGCGATTATACACCAAACAATGAAGCGTAATGATGGTCTAGAGTTAAGCCCTAAAAAAAGTGAATATTTGAAGTATATATTTGAGAAAGGGAGTACTGTCCGTACAATGGATATATCAGATCATTTTCACCTTGACCCGTCAACAATTACTAAGGCCATACAGGAGATGTCTTCTACTGGCCTTATAGATTATGTACCTTATAGGGGTATTAGTTTGACTTCTAAGGGCACAGAGCATGCTGAGTTTTTGGTTAGACGTCACCGGGTTATAGAATTGATGCTCTCTCACTATGGGCTTTCTGGGCATGAAGCTTGTGATGAAGCTTTGAAGTTTGAGGGATATGTCTCAAAGGATGTGGTTAATAAGATTTGTAGTTCACTGGGGCATCCAAGAGTAGGTATTTGCGGGAAAATAATGCATAATAAAAGCTGTTGTTATCTTGGAGAAAATTAATGAAGTATTATCAAATCAAATTAATGAAGTATTATAAGATGATATTAGATAAATCATTAATCCACAATAAACCAGACCCAGATATTTTTATTTCTATAGCGAAAAAAACATTGGCTATTCTATGAGATAAAGATCTGGAGCTTTATTCTACGACAAAATTTCCACAATTAGATTAAGAAGTCAATGAGTTTTAACTATTAAACTGCAAAGATTCTCTATAATTTTTCTTTGAAAGGTAATTCTTCCATATACGCTATTATTTAATTATGCTTAAAATTAACTCTTAAAAATGGTACAAGTTCTAATGTCACAGCTATATATACCAGTTACTGTTCATTAAAAATAATGACAGAAAGACCTTCCCTTGACGAATATTTCCTTGAAATCGCTTTTGTGGTGGGAAAACGATCTACTTGCCTCCGAAATAATGTAGGGGCAGTTGTTGTTAGAGATAAACGCATACTCTCAACTGGATACAACGGGGCTCCGAGTGGTATGGAACACTGCCTTGAAATTGGGTGTATCCGAGACAGAGAGAAGATTCCTTCAGGTACTCGGCATGAGAAGTGCAGGGCAGTGCATGCGGAACAAAATGCCATCATTCAGGCTGCAATCCATGGGGTGAGCATATCAGGAGCAACTATCTATTGCACACATTGACCTTGTATTCTCTGCACGAAAATGATTATTAATTCAAATATCAAAAGAGTTGTATATACAACTCTTTATCCTGATACTGATTCGCTTAATTTTTTTAAGAATGCAGGTGTAGAAGTGGAATATATAAATTTTGGAATTAAATATGGAAGTTTGGTAAAGATTAAGCCCACAGGATTATAACATACCGTTTGTATATATACAAGTGACTATCTATATATACAATTTGTGCATATTCTCTTATTTAGGACTTACGCATTTGAGAAACAAAATCAATCACCTTAGCGCTGTGTTTTAAATTAACATTTCAGACTGTTAAGGGTTAATATCATTGATTTTTCAGTTCAACCGCACACGTCCTAAGCTATTAACTAACAAACAGAACAAAGGTAAAACAAAATGGCTTTTAATGACAGAGAAACTCGCTTCAAGGGACGAGACAACAATCGCGGAAGTTTTGGGGCTCCCAGAATGATGTACAAGGCAATCTGCTCTGATTGCGGTATTGAAACTGAAGTTCCATTCGAGCCAACAGAAGGACGGCCGGTTTACTGTAGGGAATGTCTACCCAAACATAGGACACCCAGAGAAACACACAGATATTAAGTGCAATTTATATAACTGAGTTATTATCAACACTTATTTATCTTTCATTTTTTGAACAGAGTGAAAGCTTTGTTGTATGAATTTTGTCTCGAACACGCATATTTTTTGGCAGTGTAACGAATTTGCTGTAAATTCAGATTCAAATTTTTGTTTACTGATTGTAATTGTGTTCTTAGGTTCTGAAATTTTTTATCTAATAACTTTTGATGAGTTATGACATTATAAAAAATCTACCTACTAATCATCCTTTTCGCTTCGTTCAAGAGAATGGATATATTTTTTAACTAGTACATCGATTCCAAAATAGGCGCACAATTTGATAGATAGCTAATCTCTTCTGGATCTGAATTCAAACATTTACTTTTGACGTAATCTAGAATCAATGCACTAGTATCGCTACTGCTTAATGTGTATAGATACAAGGAGTTGAAAATGAAAATTGGTAAATCAAAAATCAAGAAGGTGAGGAATTATACCCCATGTGAAATTTGTAGAGAAAACTATAAGCAAGCTGTTTATATGTACATTAGCAGAAAATGGATTAAAATAGGGCAAGGGTGTCCTGAGTGTCTTAAAAACGAACTACAAAAGTAATTTATTTATATTCAATTCCGATATAAAACGTCTAAGAGCATTATTTTTATGCTAAACGAGCATGAAATTCTTCGAATAACTAACGCCAATAAATAAAACCATTTTTGCCTTACCTTTTTGACTAGTGACTTCATCAGTGCCTTGGGGGCAGTTTATACCAAGTCTTAAAAATATAATTGATTATGTATCATTTTTCCTTCCCAACAAAAAACCAGGTACTTAGATAATTGTTATGCCAACAAGGCACATTGGCACAGTCTTATAGTCAGAGTCATCTAAAGCTCTAGAAGAAAGGGGAGGAATCCAGCTATATAGAGTATATAATAGAAGTACAAATAGACGGTGATGCCAATAGTCTGTTATTATTGGTTGAGCAGATACAGCAGCTCACAATACTGAAACCGTTTCCTGGTTATTCGTAGAATTCATGGCACTATTAATGCAACCGCTGAAACCGCTAAAGATGAAAGCTGTGATTAATACAAGCGAGAGGTGGATTGTTAGCGATTTTCTATTCATTAGCGCTCGCTCCAATATCGACAAATCAAATTTTGCTTTCTTAACAGGTAGGACTTAAGCATTTGAAATCTAAAATCAAGTATAGTAGGCGTTATGATTTAAATACAGATTTGAGACACTTTAAGGTTTAATGCTATTGATTTCTCAGTTTAACTGCGTAAGTCTTAGCATGAATGGTATATAATATGCTAAACCATTAAATAATTGGTGTAATAACAAATTAGAAAACAGCATCAAAGAAAACATTTCCTCAAATATCTATTAAATTATCATTTATGTAATAATTTGATAAAATATGATCTACAAAACTAAATTATTTGTTTTTGCAATTAAAAAAAAGTTGGTTATATGCCAAATTTTTAAATACGTTTGTTGTATAATGTAGAATCGCATATGTCTGCAAATAGTAAAGTTTTGTTTATTAGGAAAATATCTCCACTTCAAAAAATATAATTTGATGATCTAGTTATCAAATACTGTATGGCAGTGCACTTACCAGTTGGAAGTAAATTGAAAAATCAAGTGCCTTAAAAAATAATGCAAAATTAAAACAAGTTAGGAGTGTATACAAATATGGAGAAACAAAAATATGATAGAATAAAAACCCGACGATTTGTCACTCAAACTGTTGACTTTCCAGTAATTTCAACGAAGGATAAAATAATAAGTACTCCTGAATACTCAAAAACGAAATAGGTAATAGATATTACCTTAAGGAATATCATTATCAGCCTGGAAATTATGTGATCAACCCATTTAAATTATCATGGAAATAATCTCTACCAAAATGAAGTTAGCAACAATAAAATATTATTTATATATTTAATGAGATAACTAACTCGATGCTTTAAAGGTTATTTTTTTGATATTTTCTATTTATGCTTGTGGTTTATTTTAATTAATTCCAAGTGTTCCATGAGCTCCATATGTTCTATGAGTCCCAGAAGCTCCAGGAGTCATAGATCAGTAATGTTTTCTTATTTCGAATGGAACTAAGAATTTCAGAGCTTTTAGAACGAAACTTGTGCATTAATAAAGAGATAAATCGGTTTTTTGTAGCAAAGAAAAGGGTATAAGTTAGTGGTTGGTTTCTTCTGACTCATTATTCTTGGTAATGTCATAATTTGCTTTTAATTGTCCAATTTTAAAACATTTAATAGAGAAAAAAATTTTGTTCAAAAACTATTTTTTGTATAATTAATTTAAAAAGCAAAGTAAACCAATGAATAATTACTGATGTGAGAAGATTCAGTAATATAAAAAATTTCAATAAACCACCGGTTTAAACAAATTGGTGGTATTATTTTCGTAGGCAATCAGCCAAAATTTGGAATTTTCTGTAATGAATAAATATTTCTTAGTTATATTTCCATTGTATCTAGCACTGTTTTAATTATAGGACAATTGAACAAAAATATGGCGTATGGACAGATTGGAAAATAAATAAAATTTAACAGAACAAAAAAGATATATAGCTATTTTGCTAGCAGCTCTATTTGTAGTAACATTAAAAACAGCGGTAACAGCCGCTGGATAAATTGATTATGACTTGGAGGTTCAATTATGCCTAATTTAATAGGTCTTGCAATATTTTTTTTAATATTAGCATTCATTGCATATGTATTTGGTGCAACGGGAATTGCAGGTTTCTCAATGGAAATTGCAAAGTGGTTAATAATAATTTTTGTCATACTTGCTATTATAACAGCTTTATTTATCACGATTTTCATACGTTCTATTTAAAAAATCAAGAACTCAAAAATAATGAGGGATGGAGAATAAAAGTCGAAAATTGAAGAACTGATGATCAGGAAAGTAAAGTCTATTATTACAATGGAAAAAGTAATTGATATAATGAAACAAACATTTATTATTTTTTTTTGAAGTTTGGTGGCTGCGGGTAGTTTCATTGTTTTAGTGATGAACTACTATTAAATCTGGAAGTGTGCTGAAATTTCTGTGAAAATGACTGTTCCCATTCATCTTTTTCATTATAAAAAGGATTTTTTGATTTCGTTTATATATAAATTTTAGCACAAAGACTGTGCATCAATTAAACTTTTTCATTAATTTTATTTTGATATTTTTGCAATGGAACCCTATACTAACCCTTTATTTCAATTCTCGAGGTTGCTTATGCTTAGGTACAACTGGCAAATCTGTAGTCGTTATCAAAATTGGGCTTTCAACATCTTTTTCCCTTTCAATTACTAGCTCTTTTCCTTTTTTAGTGATGGCGAATAGTGGAATTGCAGCAGCTACTTGAACCATGGGTTTTGCCAGTTCTCTTATATATTTTGAAGCACAACCGGTCACTAAATCTGAATTTTCCAGAAGATATTGAGCTTCTTCTTTGCTGACGCCGGTAACATGTACAGCAATGACGATAAGGTCAAGACCAAGTTCAGCTTCGAGTTCTCTTAATTTTTTTGCAGTGTTTGAATCTGCGGTAGTTACTGCAATCTTTTTGTAACCAAGTTCCGCTGCTTTCTTTATTCCCCCTACAGGGTCTATGGACGCAGTTTCAGTATCAAGTACACTTCCACCGAATTTTTGAATTCCATTAATTACATCCTCGATGGGTTCAGTTTTAACCAAACCGGACATCCTGCCCCCCATGCCCTGAACAAGCTCTGGATTGTTGGATATAACAGTTCCTGCTCCGTCGCAGGCAGTTACAGTTGCATCAAGAAAACCACTACGCAAGCAGGACATCATTATTTCGGATGCCCCAAAAGTTACAAAAGTATCATGCCCTAGGATTTGGCGCCTTGCTGTAAACATTCCGTAGTCTTTTATCTTTGACTCCACATTTTTTTTGACTTCTTCAGAGGTAATTTTCTGAACACCGCTTAGCTTGTCAATGAGAGGACACCATTCAAGTTCAGACTCTCCAACTTCGATTACTTCACCATCCTTTACTACCACTCTTGTTTTTCCCATTATTTCCATTATATGAGCCATGATTATACCTTCAATTATTGGCACTTTTAGCTTTGGCTTCTGCCTTGGAATTAAATTTGGCAGCGTCGATTATGAATCTCTCATGTGTACCCTCAGAAATCTTGTCAATGCCATCATCAGCTATAATTGAAAAAGTGAGCTTTCTTCCCTCTATTTTTTCCAATTTCGTCTTTACTGTAACGGTCAAACCTGGTGGTGTAGCTGCCGAATGGCTTAATCTAATATCGGTACCCACAGTCTGTTCAGCAGGGAAGTCCAGATAGGGATTTATTGCTTGTATACAAGCCCACTCAAATAATCCAACCATAAATCCTGTAGCAAAAACTTTGGGCATAACCTGAAATTCAGGTGACTCTGGATAAAGATAGGGGACAGTCTTATTTTCAGGAATCTTGAACTTAAATTCATAGGTTAGACCAGGCTTCAAAGCAGAACTATCCATATATTTACCTCCTTTTGAACAATATACAAATGAATTTTTTTATCCAGGACTTATACAGCTATTTTTTATAATTCAGTAACATAAGTCTGTATTCTTTGGTCACATTCAGTTCTATAAATTTATTTTGGTTTCAAAATAAAGAAAAGGTTTTATTATCTGAATTTGGTTATAAAATATTTAAAAGTTTCTCAAAATAATTGCTATAGTGAGAAATGCATTAAATTTTCTGGGAAATCTATCAAAATATTCCTTTGCAAGAATATCAGAATAAAATTAAAGGAAAGTTTAATTGATACATAGGTTTTATAGCAAAACTCTGCATTCAGCGACAGCGTGCATACAATTCTATATTTAGTTCTGGTGCCTTAATGTTTACTAGGGCCTGCAGCATGAATGCTTAAAATGCTTTATTTTGGCGTGGAACTCTAGTGTGTAATTCTTTTTCCTAGCTATAATCTCTATTGATTTTAATTCTACAGAAAATTATGCACACTACTTTTTAGTGCGTTTTATGATTAAATTTCACAGGTTAATCGAGCCTTAATTTTAAATATGGAATACAAAATATATTATATTACTAATTCCGCCAGTAATAGCTTAAATTCAGGATATGAGGCTACATGACAGTAAATACCGCCATTAAATCAAGCGAAAAAAAAACAAAGGATGCAGCATATTTCTCAAAAATCATACGGCAGCATCTTCAGAAACTTACACAAGAGTATAATATCAGCTATCTGGGTATTTTTGGTTCTTACATTCGCGGTGAACAAAAAGAGGATAGTGACCTTGATATTCTTGTGGAATTCTCTAAAGAACCTGATCTCTTCGAATTCATTGGGCTCAAGCAGGAACTTTCAGAAATACTTGGCGTAGAAGTGGATCTTGT
The DNA here is from genome assembly GCA_963848985.1 of uncultured Methanosarcinaceae archaeon. Taxonomy (GTDB): domain Archaea; phylum Halobacteriota; class Methanosarcinia; order Methanosarcinales; family Methanosarcinaceae; genus Methanosarcina. The sequence continues at coordinate 80,436 of CAWKGG010000036.1, read as the reverse complement.
CATGAAAAATGCGTTAAAATCGAGAATTGGGAAAAGGATTCTTGAAGAGGTCATACAGGTATGATCGAGCGTAATGTTAGAGATTATCTGCAGGATATCCTTCAGACGATTAAAAGTTGTGAAGGTTTTATTGAAGGAATGAATTTCGATCAATTTGTTTCCGATGAAAAAACAATTTTTGCCGTAAACCATGCACTTGAAATTATTGGGGAAGCAACGAAACATATTCCTGAAGAAATTAGAAAGGCGTATCCACTTGTCCCCTGGAGAAGAATGACTGGAATTAGGGATGTTATAATTCATGCTTACTTTGGTGTAAATTTGAATGTTGTATGGAATACTGCAAATGAAAGATTACCTGAACTAAAAATAGCTATTGAAAAGATACTTGAAGACAGAACTTTTGAATAAAGCTTCCTTTTAAAGAGATGAGAGATCTGACAGGAATGTCTTGATCCTTGAAGAACTGAAGAAAAATGCATAGGTTTAATCACAAAAACTATGCATTAGTCAAAAGGTTCCATTGCGCGAGTAAACTGGTATGCATTGTATGGCGCATACCATAAGGCTATTTGTTTGCAATGTATACCATATCTTTTTAATTTCAAATTCTCTATTCTGAAATCTTCTATTTATGATTATGCTTCAGTTTTATTAGTTCCAAGTGTTCCATGAGCTCCATATGTTCTATGAGTCCCATAAGTTCCATGAGTAATAGATCAACAGTGATTTCTATTTCAGATGGAACTTAGGAAATTCAGAGATTTTAGCACAAAATATATACATCAAATATCAGACAACAAATAAAAATAATAAACCAAGTTAGAAAGTTATTAATATCCATTCATTCGTTAATTTTAAAAAATAGTGGGGTAATTGCGTTCTCACCTGAAAAATTATTGAAGTTCCTAAAGGCACAATCTTACATGGAAGGGATTCTATAATGGACCCACTAGTTACATTTTTTTGATTTTATCTTTTTACCATATATAATGAATGGATTTTATGACAGTGTTGAATGGGGTAGTTGTTATGAAATATATCGTTGCTATGTAATAGTAGATGAGAACGTAAGTTATACTAAGTTCCTAAAATATTTAATATTTCTAGCGTATAATGTTGTTCTACCTTTATGTTTATACTACACATCCCTAATCTGGCTGGTTTTTTCAGCTTTCACTAGAGATTTTTTGGCCTCAATTCTCTGCGTAATATCTCTAACAATAGCTGAGACAGCCACAAGCTTTTTAATGGAATCAAAAACCGGAGAAAGAGATATTGAAACATATATTAACTTGCCATCTTTTCTTAACCTTGAAGTTACGTAGTTCTGTACCTTTTCTCCCAGCTTAATCTTTTCAATGAACATTTTTGTTTCATCCTTGAGATTATCTGGTGCGGGTGTAGATACACATTTTCCTATAATTTCTTCAGATGAATAACCATAAATCTGCTCAGCACTCTTATTCCAGGTAGTAATAATACCATCAAGGGATAAAATAAGGATAGCATCGTTCGATGATTCTACAACATTCGCCAGCGCCTGAACCTTCTCCGTTTCTTTTTTCTGCTCGGTGACATCAACGTTCATCTTGAGAATCATGGGCGAACCGTCAATGTCAGTAAATGGGAATGCATAGGCCTCAATCACACTGCTACCCGGACCTTTGGTTTCCCAAGAGTGGGGCTGTACAGTTTTAAGTACTTTATATGATTCGCAGGAATCACACGGCTTAGTGCGTTCAAAGCAATATTCATAACAGCGTTTACCGCCAAATTCACCATACTTTTCGCGGAAGCTGCGGTTGGCAAAAGCGACATAATAATCAGACGTCAGCAAGCATACCATTATTGGCAGCGTCTCCAGCATATCAAAGAGCCGTTGTCGTTCATTCTCGACAGCTACGGCAATGTTAAGATGTGCTTCAGTCTCTTTCCGCGCTTTTTCAATCATCTTGTGATCTGTCAAGTCAGTAAGCGCGGCAAGGAAACCTCCTTCTATAATGATGCCGGAAATCTCCACAATGCGAACCTTTCCGTCCTTACAAGTGACGTTGAATTCCATCGGCATGATGTTAGCTTTTTCCTGAATGGCGTATTGGACAGCCGTTTCCCAAATGTCAACCACCCAGCGACGATAGTCCTCGTCAGGATAAGCCAGTTGCCACCACTCCTTCTGCGTTGGAACATCCTCGTGAGTGTAGCCAAATGTAGTCACAAACCGATCGTTGAAATATATCAATACTCCGTCCTTGTTTACGAAGCATAAGGGGATCGGGACCTGATTCACCAATTGATGTAAATGTTTAAAAAAAAATTCAGTTGTTGGGCTGTCTACTTTGAAGCCAAGGACCAGAGCTATTTCTTTTAGAGCTTCTGGCAGTTCTAATGTCTTCGATTCTTCGGTTAATTCTCTCTTTTTCGATTCCCCAAATGAATTAGGATGGTATATCTTCTGTGATAAATATTGGGGTGAATGAGATATATCGTTCAAATTCTGCAGTATTTTGAACCCTTTTTCAGTAATCATATAATTTCCTCTTTCATGTTGCTGCAGAATCAGCTCGCTATCCATGAGTTTATGGAGATGGAAAAGTAAGTTTCCTGCTGTAAGGCCCGTAAGTTTGGATAGAGCAGAGAAACTTTTCTGTTCTAAAACTACTGCCTTTAAAATTACCAGACGCTGTTTATTTGAGATCGGTTCTAGGATTTCGCTCATAACCATGTCAATTTCTATGGCTGAAATATTTGACTCCTGTCCTTGATTATTATTATAAATATTCTCAGAACTCATGATGTTCATTTGTTTTATTAAGAGATCCGAAACTTCGGGAAAATTGTGATTTAGAAAGGCTGTAAATTTAGAAGTGCAACTTCCCTTTTCAGGACATTTTTTCATAATGTTTCGTTCAAGTTCTGTCTCTAAATTTACAAAAAAATTATTAAGAGAAGTGTGTGAATATTCCTGCCTTGAACTTTCGAGAGCAGTTCCGAAACGCAGCCTTGTGGAATGTTCCATCACTTTTTTGATATCACTATGCATTTCGGAAAGTTTTTCATTTAGATCCGTTATCTCTCCCATTTCCCGATCTTTAGATTTTTTAGGATTATTATCTTTTTTTTCGTCGACTTTATTCATGTTATCTAATTTTCGGGTTTATCATTATATTTTTTGTCATTTGAAAATTTAGATTTGTTGACTTATGCATCAGAAAAACAATAAATTTTGGTTTTTGTGGTGAAGAAAAGTAGCACAAGTCAATCAGAATTAACAGAATTTTTGATACACTGTTTTTGGCTGAAAAATGAGAAAATACATAGATTTTGACACAAAAAACTATGCATCAGTGAAAACGATAAATTATTTTTAAGGAGCTGATAATCCGAGTAAATTCTGATTGGAACATCAAGATTGTTAGCTACATCCTTGACTTCATGGAAAAGTGCATTTATACTATCCAACACTTTCTTTTAGTAGGATCCCTAGAGCTACAGTAGTCTCTTTCAGTATAGCTTCCTTTCACAACTTTTGAATAATGCTGTGAATGGTCTAATGGGTTATTTTGTAGTGGAGATGATGACAAATCTCACTGATCCATGCCGAGATCTGCAAACCTGGAATTTTTAGAGTTACTCCGTCAAATGTTGATTTGAAAGTCTCTTTTGATGAGCTATGTGAGTAACCACCCCCCAAGAAAGGTCCAAAACTTGAACTAGCCGATGTTTGGATAGCAGGTCCATATTCACTGATTAGCTTAAGGGTTTCACAATCAAAAAACAATTAAATATTAATAATGATTTTTATTATTTTAGAAATCCTTATTCAATTGGATAATTATTTTCAATCCACACAAAGCCGCAAAAACCTAATTTTCACTTACGTGCCTGTAAACTTTATCATTTCATATTAAATATGAATATACAAGTATAATTGCAAGAGAGTGTTTGTAAGGAATAAGTTATATCAAAACGTTCAACACCAGATTGAAGAAAAGCTCCCTTTATCAATGCAGAGTTTAAAAACTAGTAATGAGATTGTGAATTCTATTTTCCTGATCGAAGAGATAATCATTTATGAGTGAAAAAATGCTTCTACCAAATTTGACATGATTGCAAAAAAATTTCATTGATAAAAAGATCAAAAATTACCTTTTTTGTTAGTTTAAGCATTGTGAATTTTTAAAATATTATCATATTTATAAATAAGTAAAGATTTCATATCCCTCGTTGCATAATGGGGAATAGTTCAAAAATACTAATTTTAAAAATACAAGCAGAGTAAGTGCGAGATCACTATAACATGACTAGGGGATTCAACATGAGCTCAGTAGGAACTTACGACATTACATTTAATGACACTTCAGGATTAATCACCGTATCTGTATTCTCACACATATCCAGTCCTCCGAAAGAGCATTGGATAGATGAAGAAATATTAGTCGGTGACGGTGATATGCTAGCTATCGGCGGTGGTGGCCAAACTACTGATCGATCTCCTTATAAAGCATTATTGACTGCCTCTTACCCGAACAATGATCTATCTGGATGGGTTGTTAGCTCTAAAGATCACGAGTATCCTCATCCACACGAGCTAATCACTCATGTAATCGGAATAAAGATTAAAGGAATGAGTAGGCAGCAGTTGCTAGAGTCAATGTACGTCAGTACGGCTACTAGTGGAGTGGCGTCACATCCTGAAGCTGAAACTGGTGTTCCATCTGATAATTTTGTACTAGTTGGTGGGGTTCAGGGTAGATTGGTATGGGGCTGGGAATCTTGGAACAGCTTCCTTCCCTATAACAGAGTTTTCTTGGAAGGCTTGTTCTAAGGATCACGGTATCTCAGACCCTTCCAATCTTCAGGTATTTGCTATATGTATCAAAAAAAATATTTCAGTTGGCACAGTCACGGTAGCCATCATCAAAGCTGATTCTAACCAAACACCTCATCCAGAAGCTGTTGCTTTAGTGAAGCCCGGCTTTGCTTTAGTGGGTGGTGGAGCTGAAGTTCATTGGAATGAGTTGGGAAATTTTCTTTGGAAATTAGAACCCTCTACCTAACAAGCTCAGAGTTTCAGCGCTGCATCTAAGGACGTTATATACCCAGATCCAAGCATTATCACAGCTTATGCGTTGGGAATCCGCATCGACGAGTAAATTAATAAAGAACCTTACTATTAGCTAGGTATTTCATGTAGTCAAATATCAAAATGATAACTAAATTTTAGTCGTGAGAAGATTATTTTGGACTGGAATAAAGCATATAAGGAATGATCTAGTTATCAAAAAATTATTGGGTAAAAATTATCTTTTCTCAGGAATCTTGGATAATTATTTATCTTGCTCTATCTTATCATTTTTCATGATTTTTGATCATATTACAGTCTGCAATTTGAATCTTCAGAACCACTTTGTAAAGTCTGCAACGCATGAATTCATGGCCGAAGAAGATGGAAAGCCCACTCCCCAAATCGGAGACATATATGCTGAGCTTGCAAAAAATGACGTAGGGTTGATCATAACAGGCTTTTCTTATGTACTTCCTGGTGGACAGAGTATGATTTACCAGCAGGGGATTTATGATGATCGTTTTATTGAACCCTACATGAAGATAACAGAAATAGTACACAGGTACAGAAGCAAAATTATACTTCAGATAGTGCATGGAGGGAGGCAGGCAGTAGTTTCTGAAGAATACCCGGTCCCTATGGCTCCTTCGGAAATCAAAGATGAACTATCGGGAGTTGTACCTAAGGAAATAACTGAACAGGAAATACTGGAAGTAATTGCGGCTTTTACAAAAGCAGCTATTCGAGCAAAAAAAGCAGGTTTTGATGGGGTACAGCTTCATTGTGCCCACGGTTTTCTTTTAAGTAATTTCATTTCTCCCTATACAAATAGAAGAGCTGATCGCTGGGGTGGCTCAGTGGAAAATCGGGCAAGAATAGTCACAGAGATTGTCAGGCAAATAAAAAAACAAGTTGGGTCTGATTTTCCGATTCTTGTCAAATTGAATGCAACGGATGGTTTTCAGCCAGGCTCACAAAAAGCAGAGCTTGGAATTACTATTTTGCAGGTTGTGGAGACTGCAAAACTTCTGGAGAAAGCTGGAATATGCTCAATCGAGGTTAGCGGTGGGATCAGGGAGGCTGGTGAAGTAACTGTAAGAACAGAAATTAATTCTCCTACTGAAGAAGCATATTTTAGGGAATATTCTAAAGAAATAAAAAAAGCAGCAAATATCCCTGTAATGCTTGTAGGGGGCATTCGGTCTCTTTCTGTTATGGAGAATCTGCTTGAGGGAGGATTTGCAGATTTGATTTCCATGGGCAGGCCATTTATCCGTGAGCCCGATCTCATTTTGAAACTTAAGTCTGGAGAGGCTAAAAAGGCAATGTGTATATCCTGTAATCTGTGTTTTGATCCTGAGGGTATCAGATGCAACTACGAGTTTGATTGAAATCCTGAGAACTGAAATATCCCTTATCGCTTCTTTTTAATTTCCTGATACTTGTTTGATTAAACTCCCTAATTGTGATGTTTTTCACTGGTTTTGTAAAATATCCAGATTTTTTGCAACGGAACCTTATCAAATGCATCTTTTAAGTTCCCATTTCCTCCAGGCTGTGCACATATGATATTTCTTTTCTTCTCCGTCTCTATTCCCTCATACGAATTCTATCGCCTCTACTGGGCAGGTCACTATACAGGCGTTACAGAGAATTTTATTCTTTCCGAAACGGCGACATTCTCCTAAGTTCTGGGCTCTTACAATGCCATCCTGTACTGTCAGGACCAGCTTATTAGGATTGGTAGGGGCATTTCCCGAGCCTACTCCATAAGGATCATTTGCTACATTAGGAGGGCAGGCAACCACACAATTTCCGCATCCGAAACACAAGTCTTCATGAATTATAAGGCCTGTTTCGGTTGCACCTTCGGATGGCTTGAAGATACTTCTGAGCTTTTCGTAATTTTCTTTGTACTTCGGCTCTTCCACAAGGGGCGGGCATCCCTCAGGTTTGAGCTCATGAGTCATGAGAGCTACTGCGAAAGCCATACATGAAGCTTTTCCGCATATTTTGCAGTTTGTTTTTGGAAGCAGCTGATAGAGTTCCATTGCACTTGTCATTCCAGGTCACCCTTGAGTCAAATTGTAATTCAAACAATTGATGAGAGTCTAGCCGAAAAGTCCTGCTGTTCTAAATGTTACGCAGGCATATGTTAAATTTTGTCATTATAAAATACTGCACAGTATCGTGATTTCTACAATTTTCAGATAGACTCTAAAACAGACAAAGTCAATATAATGACTTTGTCAATCAATATTATAAATAAGTATTCAATCAGTGGAATACAGAAATCAATTATTTCGGATCAGGAGGGTTTTAAATGTCAGTTTTGAAAGAAACATTGCCTAAAGTTGTTGAAGCTTATGAAGATATGAAATAAATAAAACAAAAATTTTGTCAATAAAAACATTGACTTTCTATTAATTTCAACAAAAACAAAATAATAAGTTCTGTAGAAGAGTCAAAAAAGAAATAGGACAATATAGATTACCTAAAAAAATGTTGTTATTGCCCTATAAATTAGGTGACCAACCCATTTAAGTTTTGCATGGAGAATCCAACTATCAACATGACGTTAACTACAATAAAAATTTAATTATTTATTTGGTGAGATGATCAAACCGATACTATAAAGCTTATTTTTCCATAACTGCTTAACTCGTTCTGCTAACATACTGGGTAATTCACATTTTTCATTGGGCAGAAAAACAGGTTCCGTTGCAAAAAATTAAAAGAAGGTTCACCGAAATAAATAGTAGTTTAGGAATATATATGATGAATATTTAACAAATATATAAATTCCTTATCTAGAAGCTTCGTAGAGTTTATGAGCTTTTTTACTGCTTTCTGAGAAAAATATTATGCAGAGATTATAATGTTAAACCTGTGCATAATTTGAACAGAATACCCAACGGAGAAAATCATGAACAAATTAAAATTCTCATTGCCATATTTTATACCTAATTATTCTACAACTGCGCATGCAAAGTGCCCATTTTCTTGCGCATGATATCCATCCATATGTCCTTGCATGTAACATTCTTTGATGTCTTGTGGACTCAAATTCTCATGAAGCCGGAATCCTAAACATGCGAACTCTTCGGCTAATGTTGCTGGATTAAAGCCTGTTATTATCGGTTCCTCTATCTTCAACAAAAAATCCTTAAATTCACGCATTTGTGGCGATATTTTTTCGGGGATAAATGCATCGGTATCTAAGTAATCGAAAACAACCATACTGCCCGTAGGAGCAATTTCAGTGATGGAGCGCAGTGTCGCAAATGCCTCATCTCGACTCAAAAAATTGATGACACCAAGCCAACTAAAGAAGCTTTTCACATCTGGGTCATAAAATGATGAACTAGTTAATGCTGTTACTAGATTTTCCTTTGTGAAATCTATAGGAATGAAGTGTAATTTTGCTGGATGTTTCCATCCCAACTCAGCAAGTCGATGTAGCTTAAATTCTTGCGTTGCAGGGTGATCAACTTCAAATACTTCCAACTTTTCCATCATTTCCGGTCGCCTAAATGCAAATGTATCCATTCCTGCTCCAAGAATTACATACTGCTTTACTCCTTGCTGGATAGCTTTCGCTAAGTTATCTTCTGTGTATCGTGCACGGCTGACAACATTATTGATTCCTTGCATCAAGAATTCCGAGATCATTTTCTGGTTAAAACATAACTCTGTGTCCTTAGAATCATTTACCTGTTTAACCCAAGGAGTCAAATATTGTTCAATCAGTGATCGTTTTTTCTCCGGTATCAAATCATAGGCCAAAAAATCATCAAAGATTTTGGGAGTCTCATGCGTGGAATGATAAGCACGCATGTAGGCTACCATCAATGCAGTAAAGCTTGCTTGATCATCTTTCATATAACAATCGCCTTTTTTACTATACTTATCTTACAAGTCTAAAAATTAGTGTTTAAAGTAACTTTATGTGTCTTTCTTAAGAACATATTGAAAAAGTTTTATAATGGACCAAAAAAAAATTAAAAATACGTATTAAATCTAAATAAGTGGTAGTTATATTACATTTACAGAAAATTCAGGGTACTTGTAGACGTTTTGTTTCTCTGTTTTATTTAATAATGTATAGTCATTGTTTTACTAAATTTTGTTCAGGATTCATACATAGTTTTTTGCTATAAAACCTATGCATCTCTGAGAATAATAAGATCATTATAAAACAATATTAATATCAAATTGTTGTTCAATTTTAAAATATTCGATTTGAAGAAATCTTTTATTTAGAAACAATATTTTTTATAAATAATTTTAAATAATTATCCAAGAGATATACATGGTTCAACAGCATAATCTAAGTGTTATTGTTGATTTAATTACCAACAAACTAAGTGGCATTAATACCGGTGAGATTAATATTCTATCGTCACAGATCATCAGTTACTCCAGAACTCGCCTGATATAAATTAGTGGAAAGTGAAGGGTGTCGCTCCATAATCAGGAATCCTATATACAAATCTCAGATACGAAAGAGAAACTAGGAAAGTATATTGAAGAAATCGGCCTTGAAAATTTCAAAACCTATGTCGGGATGTGAAGTTACATATTTTAGATCGTTGGATCGCTATCTGCAATTAAGGAATATTTCATCCTATAAACCTTTAATCCCAATAAATTTGAAGTTTAAAATTTTTAAATTCAAACGATTATCTGTAGGCTGATAGAGATTTTGCTGATAAGGCTTATAGGACAGATACCAAAATGGATTACAGAATAAAAAGAAAATGTAAAATTCAGCCTAGATTAAACAACATCATTAGCCACTTTATTTTAAAAATTAATGTACAAATTTACTGAATCTATTTTCGCCAATAGAAGGAAGTTAGCAGAATATGCGAATTGGAAATTCGCCAAAGGTTCTCAAAGCCTCTGAATCCTGGAGGTGGACTGTTCGGATTGCTTGTTGTTAAAATCACAATACAAACTGTATCCACACGCTCACTGTAAGACTGAACTACACAAAATGGATCGTGTGAGAATGACAACACAAACTCCTACAAAGATAGCTGTTGTCCGTTGTGATATCGTCTCTGAAGCCTGCCCTGGAGTAGGCTGCTTTAAGGCTTTCAACGAGAGAAAAGCACACTTTGAGACATATGATAAAAACGCGCAAATAGTCGCTTTTTTACTTGTGGAGGGTGCTTTGGAAGAAAAGTGTACTACCTGATCGATTCCCTAAAAAAACAAGATATTGATTTTATTCACCTCAGTTCCTGCATGCTTATGAAAGATATTTACCCTAAATGTCCCAATATAGATAGTATCAAAAAGACAATTCAAGACGCTGGAATAAATGTTATTGAGGGCACACATCACTGAAAATTCACTTCAAAGATACATACAACCAAATTCCACGACTTATTTCGAGAATTGAGAACTATCCAAATTCTCACTTTTACTTTTCCATGCACAGTTTTTTGTGATGAAATCTCTGTATTTATGTCGTTGTTAACCCAAAATTGAGAGCATTCTTTACTCAAATGAATGTAAAACACGTAGATTTTATAATTACATATGTATCAAGATAGTCAAATTGTGGCTAAGACAGTGGGTGCATTTATTAGCCTGAAGGTCAAAAAGTGAAGACATTGTCCGTAAGTTATTCTCAATTATGTAGTGAATTTTCCCTTTATAAATCTATGATCCTGTTCAACAACATTATTCAAATACTCGATTTGCCGAAGATTTATGTTTTTAGGTAATATTTTATCATTTTTGAGTTCATTTACCGCAGGTGGATAAGCTGGATTTTTATCAACAGCTATTACCTTTGGAATTTGATTATGGTTAGAACTCAAAGCTTTCTTAAGGAATCTCTTTGCAGCTTTTCTATCACGTTTTTCACTTAGCATAAAATCAACTGTGTTTCCAGTTGAATCAACTGCACGATACAGATATTTCCATTCTCCTTTTACCTTGACGTAAGTTTCGTCCACTCTCCAAGAGTCATTAGTTGGGCTTAAATACCTACGTACCTCCTTTTCGATCTCAGGAGAATTTTGATGCACCCATCTCATTATAGTACTGTAATCAACTTGAATTCCTCTTTCTATTATCATTTTCTTTAAATTTCTATAGCTCAATGGATATCTTAAGTACCATCTGACATTCAATAAGATAATCTCACCTACAAAGTGCTTCCATTTAAAGGAATTAGATAACATATTAATACTTTTGATTTTCTTTTTGTTTTACTATATCCTTAGAAAAGATTTTTGCAACGGAACCGAAATTCTTAAATGTTGTGCTTTATCCTGAACTATTCCGCTTCGAATACTTTCACATAACTCAGAGTTTCCTTTTAACCTATAACTCAATAATTCATTTCGAGGATTATTGACATGGACATATCAGAAAATTCATTTGAATGTGTGCTCTTGCTCACGAAAATGTATTGAAAAACAAATTGTTTTAACATTTAATTAAATTTGAATGAGAAATGACGTTGGAAGCGGACGCATGGGTGTACTCTTGAATAATGCCGATGCACTAGTGAAACAAGACGGTTTATCTACAAGTTGGGTAACAGTACATACTGATGCTATTGCCCTTGCACTGGTTTAAGTAGGAACCTGTCTATAAGAGCCAATCTTTTGCTTACTTAAAAGAAAGCAGATGGAAGGTTATTACAAAATACGTGCAAATATGCTAAAAAGTATAGTGTGCATGTTTTCTAATATATATTCAGAAATATAGTAATTAATTATTCCAAATATTTTATAAGACTTTGGGAGTAATAATCCTATAATCTGATGTAAAAACAAACTTTGGATTATATGCACTAACGTAATTATTGATCCATCTATCTGATTCTCAAAAATTATTTAAGGAACTACTTGACGGTTGATATTTCTGTGATGGTCCTACCAACGGAACATGAGATATAGGGAATCTAGTGTTAATATACAGGTGATGGTCATGAATATAGAAAAAAATCCCTTTCTAAGAAAATCAAGGTTCTTGTCAAAAATTAAGATGGTTAAAAACTATAGATGTTCATTTTGCGCAGAGAGAGTGGAAAACCACTTTTTAAGGAAATTAAGATTTTGGCAAAAAGTTACGATGGTTAAAGATTTTAGGTGTCCGGTTTGTGGACAGAGCGTAGACAAAAGTGAATTCAGAAACGAAGTGTTCATGCAAGAATTCAAGAGTTCTGGACTGTGTCAAGAATGTCAGGATACAGCTTTTGGATATAGGGTAGCATGGTAATGAGTCAGTTTTGGGACTTAGGAAATTAAGAGATTTTAGCACAAAAACCATGCGTTTTAGTTATCTCTATAACTTATGGAGCTTGTTGAATTTTTGGAACTAATTAAACAAGAACATAATCATAAATAGAAGATTTCAAAATAGAGAATTTGAAATTAAATAAATATAGGGTTCCGTTGCAAAAAATTCTTTTGAATGACAGCTAGCCAATTAAAGAAGTTTTTAACTTTTTGGTCATAAAATGAGGAGCTAGTCAGCGATGTAATCTGGCTTTACTTCGTGAAATCTATAGGAATGAAATGTAAAAAAATATTTCCAATGGAACTATAAAACACTATCAATAGAAAAATAAAGGGAAATTTCATATACACAGAGATTTCCGATGGAACGATATACTATATTAGTTGACGGTTTTAATTGGTTACATTAAAACAATATAGTAATCTTCATATATTATCAAAGAAAAACTACTCAACACCACATGTTTAAAAAAAACATATAGCACATGTTTTAAGAGAAAAAAATGAAAGACTAAACAAAAATGAGGAAATTCAGTTAAGATTATTCCTAAAACAATTCTGCAGAAGGTTTCCTTCTAACGATTTAAGCCTATAATCTTGCAATAAAACGTGTCTTATTATTTGTTTGGATCCTTGCATTGAAATTACCTTAGTTTTTCCATATCTTCCATTTGATTTTACTATTGCATTTATTATTCCAAGACTATCCAATTCACTTATTAAGTCAGTAATTCTTCTCTGAGTTAATATATCGATATCAATTAAATGGGCATATTGTTTATAGACATTGTAGATCTCGCCTGTAGTACATTCATTCTTTGGACTATTTTCACTCAAAACTGAAGCAGTTAAAAGAGTCAATTTTGATTGTGTGGGAAGTGTTTCTATTATAGAAGTAAGTCTGTCTAGTTCAAGCCTGTCGTTTGCTTCTCGGACATCTTCTTCTTTGATTACGTTCTTTAATTTCTCTTCTGCAATCTCACCAGATTTGCAAAGTAAATTGATAGCCTTTCTTGCATCTCCATTTTCTTGAGCACAAAGCGCGGAAATCAGAGGAACAACCATGTCTACAACTACACCAGGATAAAATGCCTTTTCAACTCTGGCATCTAATATATTGTTTAATTGTTCGGCATTATATGGATTAAACTGTAACTCTCTGTCTCCACGCCATTCGATGAACTGTATAAGGGTATATTCAGCAGATGAGATTGTCACTTCTTTTGGTCCATCTGCCTAACAATTTATCAAATAATTTTTAAGGTTTTTGAATTACTCATTCTAACTTAATAGAAGTTATCTTAGATAAACAATATAGATATATATGTTCGTTTATAGGCTACTAAATGCAGTTAGTACACATATTTCGCTTTTATATCATTAGATAAAAAGTACACAAATATCATTATTCAGAATATATTTTGAGCTATAACAAATATTTCCAATATATAACTATGACTGTCTTTTAAAAATAGAGCTAGATTCCCCAATTAGATGGTGTTGTTTACGTGGTTTATCTACCACTGAGAAGTGAATTAAAATATCAACAATCGTAATATGTTTTCTCTAACAATTTAACCATTTTTACGAATATTTAACTGCATGCTTGCTATCTATTTATACAAGATCTTTCGATACAATGCTCCATGAGACTAGATGCATACCTTGTAGAGGTGGGCCATTTTAAGTCAAGAGGGCGATCAAAGCTTGCTATTCTTGCAGGAAATGTAAAAGTCAATGGAATAGCGGTAACGAAAACATCAAGAGATGTATCTACTGATGACATTATTGAAGTTACCGAGGGCCTGGACTATCCAAAGGGATATTTCAAGCTCAAGCTTGTTCAGGAGGAAAGTGGCCTTATGAACCCCGGAGACATAGTTCTTGACCTGGGATCAAGTGCAGGCGGATTTCTTCTTTTTGCATCTGAAATTGCAGGTCATGTAAAGGGAATAGAATTCAGTCGAAACTTTAGGAGCGAGCTAGGAAAGATAGCGTATGAAAGGGAAAACGTTGAGGTAATGTTTGGAGACATCTTCACAGTACCCCTTAACTCACTTTCCAAAGAGCTAGTAGATGTAATTCTTATAGATATAACCCTGGAGCCGGAAGATTCTATTAAGGCTCTTTCTAGAGTATTGCCCCTGCTTAGAGAAGATGGAAAGTTACTTCAGGTAATCAAAAGTCCAAAAAAGAGAAATCCTAAACCCATACTGAACAAAATTGAGAACCTAGGATTTGAAATTCAAAAAATCATTGATTCGGAAAAACAAGAAATTTATGTTGTTGCGAGAAAGATTGAAACAGGATTCTAAAGAAAAATAAAATTAGAAGCAAATCGGAATTCTCTAAAATGTTTACTAGTGCACTCGCTGATTCGAAGTAGATTGAAAAAACAATAGCTTCCAAACAAATTTTATAAATAGAATACAATTTCAGAGTATATAATTAGATCAACGCTTTGCATTATTTTGTTAGTCTTTTTATTAGTGTCATTGACAATTGTGCCAGCAAGTATATATCAACATAATTTTACAGAAAATTATGCACCTGCCATATTTCTAATTTTAAAAATTTAGTGTAAGTAAAATATATATCGATGCACATAACTTATATATCTCCAAAGTTATTTGCTGATCGCCAACTTTATACTGTGAAGTCAGCTAAATTTTGATCTTATTGATCAAAGCTGAATAGATGAGTTAGAAACTAACAAATTATGCGATTATAGCCACTCTACTAGTTAAGATTATATCTAGAATTAATGTGTTACAACATTAGAAGAAGATTGATGAATATTCACCATCAAATTAGATTGTCTTTGAATTTACCTAAATAAAAATATCAGGAAAAAAATTATTATTAATATATTTAAACTGCCCAATGATCAAATGTGCATTAGTTTATCGAAACTATCTACAATAAGTTTTGTTAAATCAATTTAGCTAAAAAAAATCGTTTTTCATTAATGATTAGAGGATACTGTTAAACTTAGGTTGCAACCATTCCAAGCACCAAAAATAAAACCATTTATATTTATTTAGATTTACTTGCAAAAATGTTTAATTAAAGACCAAACAAAAATGTAAAACATAATTAATAGCCACAAATATACAAATGGACTCCAAAAATGTACCCTGCAAATTTAAATAAGGCTATTAATGATATTATTTCTCCAGGCTGGATAGTTACAGCAATTACAACTCTAGTATGAATCTCAAAAATCTAATAGGGAACTTTGGTCCAAATATCCGTTCTCCAAACACTTACTTTTTCCCTGAGTTTTTTCCTCACTTTCCTCTTTAGAGAAAAGTATTTCCTTTTCCTGTTTTTTTACTTCATATTTCTTAGCCTCAAAATCAAAAATCCCTTTTTGTCTAGAATCAAAGTCAAGGAAAGGTATCTTGATTCCAAAGACCCCTAAAATGCGTTCTACAGGGGGTAAAATTTGCTTTTTAATATAATAATCTACATCTATAGGTATATTATGCTCCCTTACATAGTCTGGATCCTCAGCCCGATCTACGAAAAGGCCTCTTCCTGCGATAATGACAAAAGGAATCCTTGTCCCTATCGAAGGCATGATACCTGTCCGTCTCTTTAGATTTTCAGCAACAGTCAAGTGAGGTTGTTTATTCTTATAGCTGTCTTTTTTTCTTGTAAGTTTTCTAGTAAGCACAAGAAACTCAACTGTTTTCGAATCTCCTCTCGGGTCAAGATTCCTGATCTCGCTGACTACCTTACGGACGTGTTCTACAGCTCCGTCAACATCCCCTGCTATAAGTACAAGTTCAAGAACCCTATTAAGTGTCATGGATGTAAGTTCGCACCAGTCCCTGCGAACAGTTTCCATACCCTTAACTTTGATATGATCCTCCCAGCCAGAATTCGTTGGCTCAAAAAGCCAGAGAGCATAGCGCTTTTTTGCGAGAAGTAGAGCTCGTTTTGCAATGGATTCAAATTCTAGTTCCATAGGATCAGGCAGAGATGCAGAAACAATATCCGAAAGTCTGTTCCCAACAAGACTAACCTCTTCAAGAGACAGAGCTCCACTAGACGTGCATTGTACAAAAACACTATCAGTATCCCCATAGGCAACTGACAGTACTACTACTTTATCTGAAGGAGAAAGCTTTCCGACTTCATTAAGGAGTAGTGCTGTCGTATCCCTGAGTACTATTTTACCTATAGTATTATTAATAATATCCCGAGTATTCAGTATGTTACTTCTTCCGAAACTAGTTACAGCATTCGCAAGAGTCAAACTATATAATCTTGCCCTAGCATACCCAGAATAACCATAAAAACTATTGAGGAGGATTTTCAGGGCAAGCTGAGTAGCATCAAGTACTTCGTAATCATGTTCATCACATGCTTTTTTCATTCTATTCTTTGTCTCATCCCTCTGGTTAAGCAGATCTTCGAGAATGGAAGGTACGATTCCCCTACTGACCTCAGGAGACACAAATTCTCCTCCAGAGGGAGACTTGATGATTTTTCCATCGGGTCTATCTCCTGTAACTACAGTGGTATAGCAGAGGTTATGTGCCATCATAATGGTTGGGTAAAGAGATTTGTAATCAAGGATTAACACATTTTCCAGAAGACCTTTCTTTGGCTCGAGTACTTCACCGCCTTTCAAACCCGAACTCATGTCGTACCTCTCAGCTGAAAGCTCATCCCCAGGCTTTGGAAGAATTACCCTATCCCTAAGAGCAAACTCCCTTAGGAGAAGATTTTCAACCATTGAAGTCTGTCCTCCATCAACAACCTCCTGTAGAAGGCTCCCGCTTACCTGAGCAAGAGCGATATATTTGTCAAGAAGCTTAAGCTTAAGGATAAGTTCAAGGGCAAGTTCAGAGTCTCTTCGTGAATAGTCGACAAATTTTTTGAATTTATCTCCCGAATCGACCCAGTGTTCCTCCATCTCCAGGGGAGAGACATCAAGCTTCTCACGGTTCAAAAGCTCCTTTGAAACGGCTCTCAGGGTATACTGTTTCAGGCTGAAAGCTCTTCTAACAAGAGGAAGAGCATCCACAACTACCCGACCTCTGATTTCAGTTCGAGTAATGAGCCCAAACTTTCGGTACCCTATCTGGCTACCATCCCTGCCTACTACTGGATTGATTACCTCTCCTTTTACAACAAGCGCTTTGACTCTATCCGTAATGTAAGGAATATCGAAGTCTTGGTGATTGTATCCTACAACTAAATCAGGATCATATTCGCAAAAAATCTGGAAAAAACGATTGAGCATTTCTGTTTCGTTCCCACAGGACTCTACATCTTCATCCATACCTTCCACAGTCTTTGCCACTAAAATTAGAGTCTTATGGTCATTATATGCGGGTTCGAAGGAAAAGCTGATCATGACTATAGGAGATATATCTGGGGAAGGCATTCCTCCATCAAGAGGCAGACATTCTATATCAAAAGAGAGATACTTAAGAGGAGCAATTTTCAGGCTTTCGATTTTCTTCAACCCAGATGCGAGTACTGCGGAGTCACACACATAGTTCTCACAAAGAGAATTGCCTGCAGAAACTGCCCTTAAGTATCGAGAAGGAGGTATAGGCTTTCCTTCAACAGAAATCCAGACCATGCCACCAAGGCCTCTGTCAATTAAAAAACGGTTTCTGAAAAGAATATCACTCTCATAAACTTCCCATTTGCCTTCAGCTCTCACGACTCCCTGAATCTTAAGGATCTCAGTCCTGATCTCTGCTACATCCCTTGGCAGGCGGGTAGTAATTCTGAGAATCTTTTTTTTTGATTTCTGGTATCCTACAGGCTCGAATTTTTCTACTATTTCTACCTTTTTGACCTGATCAAAAGTATCCTCTATAAGTCTTGATACGGCATGCAGGTCTCCAGAAGCTTTGAGATAAAAATAAGGCTCAAAATCCGGGACAAAGCAGCAAACACTATATCCATCCGCTCCTCTGCCAAAGAGGCGGATGACAGGGCTACTGTCATTAACGATTTCATAATCTGCATCCAAGATCTGAAAATCCATAGGCATGATTTAAGGTTTTAGATAACAAATAGCTTTGGTTGCATTATTGAAAATTAAATCATATTTTTCAGAAATTTGGCGAGTCTGAAAATAAGCTATTTGAACGAATTAGATTGAAAAATTCATCGAAAAATAGAGGATTAAAACGGATTGAAAGACTATCAGAACCGAAAAGCTTTAACTATTGAATTTACTTTCCTCCTTCGAGTGCCAGATACATAGCCATGATACACTGAAAATATCGGTTCCTAAATTCAGTTGTGCTAAAAAAGGATAAAATAAGAAAAATCTTAACCAGAAATTTTCAGGTTCACATCTGCTTTACATTCATATTTATTGAAACTTCTGCAATATCGGCGCTATACTCAGCTACCCTTCGTAGGCTTTCAATGATCATAGTAAGTTCAACAGTACCTGAATATCCATCATCCTGTGCCTCAAGAGAAACACCAAACTGGGAAACTCTCTTCGCCTCCACAACAATTTTGTTGATAGTCTGCAGGTCTTCTTCTGCCATTGAGCCTATTGAGCTTTCAAAAACTTTTCGCGAGATCTCAGCCATTTTAAATATGGGGTCATCAGCATTTATCCCTGCATGCATTTTCAGGACGTTCCTGGCTATTTTTACAGCATGATCTCCCACACGCTCTATACTCTTTATGATAAGTCTGTACCCTAAGCATTCTCGTGGATATCGAATCCCAATCTTATTAGAGAGCTCAATATCATCAATTGAGTCTTTGAGCTGCCGGACACCAAGAAGATAGAAACGGTCCACATCGTCATCTCTCTGGATAACATCTTCAGCAATTTCCTTAATGTTGTCCCTCAGAGAAGTCATGGAGTCCTCAAGCATGGAAAGTACAAGTCCATACATGTTTTTGATTACCTTGCAAAGAGGAAGGTCATTGTAATTAAGCAAGCACTGGAAAATCAGTTCATTCCTAGATTCCTCCACAAGTTCAAGACCTATCAATTTCTGACGCACTGAGTCCTTGATAAACTTGCGATCATAAGCACTAAAACCTTTTTTGGTAGTCAACCTGATAGAATCATAACCAGCAAGATAATGAGAAATTAGGATTCTTAGATTGTTTTCCGCACCATCTGAGTGAATATAATCAATTGTTGCTTGAATAGCAGCTTGTTCTCTTGAGAGAGCACTGGAAGAAACAATTAGGGTTCTGTTAGGCATGGGTGTAAGAGTTAACGTGTCTCCGGCTTCAAGCCCGATATCTCTTACCCATTTAATGGGGAGAGATACAATATATGTAGAATTTCCAGTAAACTGAACTTTTCTTTTATCCTTAGTAATAAATAATCCCCCTAAAGTTATTCTAATTAATTTAACAAGATCTATATAGACAATAATAATACATAAAATTATCTCTGGAGTTGATAGTTCATAACCTTGCCAGTTCCTAAATAAACTCTACAAATCAGGATAAAATCAAAAAAAATATAGACGATAATGGAATCATGGTTTATGGCTCCAAGCAAATTGATCCATTCTTTAATATATAGTTATTTTTATTTGCTAAGATCAAATATTTCATTACCTAAAATAATTAGTATATATTTTTTATTTGAATTGATAGTTGCCAGAATTAATCTCTATTGTCACAATTATGATCAAAAATATTCCAATCTCCATTTGTTTGAAGCAGACTTATAAATTATAGTTCACTGTTCTAGCATTAATGACTATCCAGAGGTTATCCATATACTCAGGTCAAAGAATAGGTTAAAGAATATTCTGGAAAACTCGTTACACAATCACCTAGGAAAACTAGCTTAAAGCTGTTAAAATAAGTAAATCACCAAATGTTTGCTGAACAAATTTAAGCCTTTAATCAAAGTGTCAAAAAGGATGGATTTGCTGCTGTTTTCACAGATGATCATTATTCTGGTGACAGAAGAGAAGCTATGTGGTACGTGGAACTAGAAAAGCATCATCTAACCACTTAACCTCATATTCAAAGTATCATCTAATACAATTGGAAAAAAATAATAATCACAATCTTACCCAACTAGCCTGATAGATCATTTGTTATTTTATGATTACATCAATAAAGATAATTGATGAACTTGGGATCTAAGTTAATCAAGGTTCTGTCGGTTCATCTGAAATTTTATACATAAACAGTGATAATAATATATAATCAATTAATCTCAACTGAACTTTGCTATGATTTTCACTATTAACTTGAACTTGAAAAGGATACATGAAAGAATGAAAAATCAATATTCAAAACTCTTTTCTGTGAAAATCGTAAAATATGGTGGTATTTTACTGATTAACCGAGCCAACTGGTGAAGGATTGTATTTACAACAAAATACGATTTCAAAAAAGTTATAAATTATAAAATATTATTTCAAAACGAATATATATAGGTTGCATATAACTATAAAACACGCTACTTTATTATTCAAAAGCGGATACGAAATCTTGAAAATAGAAATTACAAAAAACCCTTATAATTTGTGAAGACACTTTATATGAGAAAAAAAAGTTAAAAAGATATTATGCCATCGAGAACATGTAAATTAGAACACTATAAATAGGAGTGAGATGTCACTCTTTATGGAAAATCCAGCTTTTCAAGAGCCTCTCTCATACACAAAGATTATTATAGGGGTAGATCCATATCGAGATGGGGAAACTCCAGTATTGGTGGTGTGTAAAAAATGAAATCTTTTGCATTAGTCCGGGCTGATGACTCGGATAAAGTGAAAATAGCATTACATGACCTGGAACGATACGGACATATCCAATTTTCAGCTACCCCAAAGTGCATAGAACCAAACTATGCTGATGAGCTCCTTGTAAGCATAATGGGAGTATCCCTCAGATCAAAATGCAACTCTGCAGCACTAGTAGAATTGAATAATCACGCAGGTGCAGCAATTAGTAGGTTAAAAAAAATTCATCCTCCTGCTCATATAATCATAATCAGTCCAAGACATAAAATGTTTGAAGAACTGGCTGTCAAGTTTTCGAAATATCCGGAATTTGATCGGACATTCAGTCATCAGAAAGGTCCACAAAGTGTAGAAATGATTCAGGAGAAAGAGGAAACTTCTAATCCTATGCATAAAAACTAAAACTTTTCCTACAAAATGCCCATATAAATTTAAAACTGTTCAGACTACAAAAAATTAGTCAGAAGAAATTTATTTTTATGCAAAAGATATTTCTGGTTACTAATTGATAGAAAAAAAATCAAAATATAGTACAAAAAATACAGTATAATCCTCATCACTCCACAATTTAACATTCATAATTTTTTCCAGTCTCGGAGTATTCTTTAAAGATTTTTCTTGTTGTGATACTTTTTTTTAGAGGAATATGATACACATTTTATTTCAAGAGCATTTATGCACCAGTCATAACCATATAAATAAATTATTGGATTTATCCAAAACATCTCTAATCTACATAAATGCTGAAGTATAATATTTTGGTTTAGAACCAACGAAAAAATGTACATTATCACATTTGTACAGATTGCATTAAAATTAAAATCATACCCTTTACCAATCTCAAAGCAAATAGATTCCAGAGAATTTCAATAAACTCCTTAGTATTTGAGTATTTGAGAGTATATATCTCTTAACACCAATTTTTTTTCATGAAAACTCTTTCCGATTTTGCTCTTGAATAGAATAAAAAAGTCCTCAATCAATTGGAGACAACTTACTGAAATTGATTCTTTAATTGATTGGAAATCTTCTCACATCATTCTTGGCCCATATATTCACAAAGTAGTTTTCTGATGCAGAACCGAGGATGATATCATAATTATGTTTAAAATGATTGTTTCACTGCAATAGCATTATCTTTCCGACTTTGAACTTTGGAAACAGGGTATTGATCGAATTTCTTTCAGGAAATTTCTTGGTTTACTGAGTACATACCAAGTAATATCACAGCTGGTTATTCAGAAAAAAGATATTAATAACTGTGAAAAAAAAATATTTGGACATTTACAAAGCTAATTTAATTGCTTTGGTTTAAAAATAAAAAAGGGAATTATTTAGGAATCTATTTTTATCCACAGATACTAATCATGTAAAAATGGATAAACCTCTAGAAAATTAAATAGTTTGCAGAGACAGAGGATACCTTGAAGCAAAATCAACAGGTCATGATGCAACAATGAAAAGAGTAGTAAACGAACACCCTCTGAGAATAATAGATATATTGCGGAACAAGAAATTAGCTCAAAATAATTAAAAATGAACAATTTTTTGCAGAAACAAAAAGATATCCTAAGAAAGAAAAGTTTTTGTCACCATCGTTCAGAGAGTGAATCTAAGATGTTGTGCACATCTTTTTGTTATAACATCTATCAGTTGATGAAATTGAATCACATCAAGAAGTCAGCAAGAGAAATTTGAACAGGATCCCACGAAGAAAAAACACGAAGTAGATAGAAATTCTCCTTAATATTTAAATAATATCTGAAAGTTTATAATAAGCATCAATACTTTCTGTCTACCTTAATTCCATTTTAAGGCAACATCCAACATCTCGACAATTTAATTATTGAATAGAATACATGAACAGTTTCCCATCAGCATGCTTCCTCGTAAGTTCCCCGTCTACCTCTTTTTTGTGCTCATTTTTTCTCTTCGGGCCATGCAACCACTCAATGAATCAGGGTCATAACATCGCATATCTGTATATCATTACCTGCAATATCCATTATTTCGATCTCTATTTAGGCGACATTGGGCCAAAGCAAATGCTTTGGAATTTAATGGGATTCAGAGTTTATTAACACGAAGAATAATTAAATTGTTGTGCCACTGGATTTAATATAATGGTAAATACATATGGAGATGCTTTCACCCTATATGAGGATATATTAAAGCATTGTTTGTTGGCAAGTAAAATTAGTGACTTATTGAAGTTGCTTGATCAATTGACACCTACATCTCTTACCTGAAATATGATTACTGTTCGCTATTTATAAATATTCATTTAATCTGATCGTTAATAAATTATTGATTTATAGGATTCCTTCAAAAAGGTAAAAATATGTCTTTCGAAGAGGCAATAAAAAATCTGGATTCTGATATTATTGTTGATATCGAAGTCACTCCTGGCTCCAGTTTGATCTCAGTTCCCAGTGGTTATAACGAATGGCGCAAGAGAATTGAAGTAAAGATAACCAAAAATGCCCATCAGGGAAAAGCAAACGAACAATTGGTCGAATGTTTTGCCGCACTCTTTGGGATTAGTAATTCAGATATTCGGATCTGTAGTGGGAAAACAAGTAGTAAGAAATCCTTATTAATAAAAGGAATTTCTTACAAACAGGCTGTTTCTATTTTTGCAGCCTATTTAAAAAAATGAAAAACGGACTATTAAAATAGGATAGTTTTAAAGAGTAATTTACCCAGATTTTAAAAATTAAAATTTCAGCCTCTGATTATCCAGACTATTTAATGAATGGGAGAAGGTTGTATAACACCGTGGTCGATCATGAAATTTATAGAAGGAAGCTTGAAAAAATTGAAGAGTTGCTATCCAAACTTTCAGAGTATTCAGGAAGAGGAGCAATTATCATCGTGGAGGGAAAAAGAGATATCTTTTCATTGAGAAGGCTGGGCATTGAAGGCAATTTTGAGCTTGCAACCAACACCTCTCTTTATAATTTTACAGAGACAATTGCAAAAATTGGAAATGAAGTAATCGTACTCACAGATTGGGATAGACGGGGTGATTTACTTGCTGTAAAGCTTTCAGGATATTTCAAAAATTTTGGTCTGAAACCTGAGCTTCAGATACGCCATAAAATGAAGCTGATATGTCATAAGGAAATTAAAGATGTTGAAAGCCTTTATACATACGTTTCCAGGTTAAGATTAAAGACAAATTCTTGCTTTTATTCTGATTTAATGTAATTATTTAGCGACTCAAAATCGATCTAAAAATGTTGGTTTTGAGTTGTGAAAAATGTGTAATTTTCAAGATATGCTGGAAGAAAAATACAATCTAAGCAAATAATTAAAGAAAATGAGTTTTAAAAAACTTGTCAATCAAATTTTATATAAGAACACTATGAATACTTTTTTCCTAAACTTTAGTAGCTGAAATTTAAGAGGATTTTGTAAACCTTTAAAATTCATCACATGTTTATTAGTAGTATATAAATGAATCATGAAAATCAAAAACGTATTGAAATCTTCTAAGATAAATGGTTTACTTATACATAATAGATTATTTTACACATTAATTAATGGTAGCCAAAAATATTCAGCCTCATTGTCTCAAAACAGTAATAAGATTTCATGTGAGACAGGTATATTCTACCATCTCAAAACATTAAACATAAGAAGCTTATCCAATAGAATAAAACAATACTAATTTCAAAACCAAGTGAAATAGCTCAAAGCTCTTGATATAGAGGAAATTATCACAAATAACATATTTTAATTCTCTAAAATTTCCTTTTCCCTCCTGCTTTACCAGATTTTCAGCATGGTTTGTAATTATATCTCAATTTGTGCCATAACCACAGTTCCAATGTAACCTCCATCACTCCATAGTTCATTATACAAAATAAGAAATGTGGTTTAACTAAAAACCTCATCTATAAATTTTAAACTTTTATACCTATGTTAAGATATATATATAGATATACCTGCGAAAAAACAAAAAAGAAAACCTTCAGAAAAACATTTTATGGGTATCAAACAAGGATATAAAGCCACATATGAAAACAGTTCTGATTTGATCTGTTCGTATTCCTCATTGAGAAATAGCTGAGACTAAAATTAGGAGTTGGGATAATGGTGAAATTTATGAGGTAGATAAATGGAATAAAAACGGAAGAGAGATATTTAGCGAAGTATTGAAACTACCAAATGTAACCCTTAAAAACCTAAAGAATAGTGTTGTAGCCCGAACGCACTAACTCCGAAAGTTCATCCTCTGGTTTTCCGCAGTCACTTCCAGTTACCCTCGTGTCGGTCAATGTCACACTATTATTATACCGCATTGGGGTTGTCTGTACACTCACAGTCAGGAGTACCCATTACCTCGTGCAAGGACCTATACAATGCGATTGTTGAATAGAATATGTATCTAGATATATAAATATATGTATCGAACAGTAATTTTGAATCTCACCAGCTTCGAAACCATTTTTACAAATCAGAATAAGATAAAAGTTGCAGTAAAGCAACTAGCTTCAAGAAACAGGGTATATTCGCATCCAAGAGCTTGAACAATAAATTATTCAAAATTAAATAATTTAATTATAGACTTTTTTTAGTCCTGTTTCCCTTATTTTCAACCTAGTTCTTAATGACATCGGATATTGTACCAGTACACAGTTCCATTGTAGCTTCCAGCACTACAAAGTTTACAATCCAAAAGCTAATTTTTAGAAAACTTCGCTAAATCCTAAATTTTTTCAGATACTTATAAATAATATATATATATATATATATATATATATATATATTTCATAAAAATTAAAGATTTATCGAAATCTTCTTAAGAATATTCTATGAAAACTTTTCTTTCTGTGATATATTCATATAATTGGATCACTCTTGAAGAATAATATTTCTATCCCGCCCCAACGAAAAGATGTGTATGATCACCAACACTACCTATTCTGTCAACTCAAAAAAGTACATTTTACCAATTTCAAAGCATATATTCCAAATAGTTGATAATGTCATTATACGATAAAATTTTTTCACTTTACTCAATAAAAAAACATTCATATCTTAGAGAATTTCTATAAATTCCTATGAATTTAAGTATTAGAGAGTTGAAATCTCTTGACAATAATTTTTTACTCATGAAAACTCTTACTGAATTTTCTCTTGAGAAAAAATGTACTGATATAATTTCTTTCAGAAAATTTCTTGTTTTTCCGGAGTACATACCAGACAGTAACAAAGTCTAATCATTCCGAAAAAGAATTATTGATAACTTCAAAGAAGAAGAGATCGAAGACAGTTGCAAAGCCAACTTTATCGACTTAGTTCTGAGAATTAAAAGTGAATGATTACACATAGGCTTTTAAATACACACACTTACAGAGCTTGCATAACTGGAACGGAAAATAGACCTAATAGAATATATGATTAATAAATTTCAGGAAAGCCCCACACCCAGGCAGGAAATAGCAGTTACATGGATCCCCCCTTTAGACACAAAAGTTGATGAGGTCCCTTTTATGACTCTCGAGAACTTTGAGATGAGGAATGCGAGCGCACACATAACTAGTTTTCCAGAAGGAATTATGTAGCATGAGCTGACCTAATAAATCTTAATGGACTCTAGAAACTCCTCTAATACATGCTCTAACAGAGTAGAAGAACAAAACAAATAAGATAATCGCTATCAGCATTTTAGCTCATTCCTATGACCATGTCTTATACATGATGGGAAGTATTGTACAAGTTGTGAATTGAATTCCTAAAACTAAATTTATAATCATTACCAAAAAAACACAAACCAGCCACCAGAATTTTGGGAAAAAAATTTAAAATAAAAGTAGGAGAGCTATTACATATGCGCGTTTCTATTGGCAAATCATCAATTAATGGAGAAATCTTTGCTCCACCCTCAAAGAGTTATACTCACAGGGCTATAACCCTGGCAGCCCTCTCGAAAGAATCAATTGTACGCCACCCTCTGATTTCCGCAGATACCCTTGCTACAATCCGGGCTTCAGAGATGTTCGGGGCCTTGATTGAAAGGGAGGAAGAAAATCTCATTATTCATGGAGTTAATGGGAAACCCAATGTTCCGGAAGATGTCATTGATGCTGCAAATTCAGGGACAACACTCCGCTTCATGACGGCAATTGCAGGCCTTACTGATGGAATCACAGTGCTCACTGGAGATGACTCACTGCGCACCCGGCCGAATGGACCTCTTCTTGATGTTCTCAATAAGCTGGGTGTCAGAGCTTGCTCCACTCAAGGAAACGAGAGAGCTCCGCTTATAGTCAAAGGTGGATTTAAAGGAACTGATGTGAATATTAATGGGTCTATCAGTTCTCAATTCATCTCCGCCATTCTGATAGCCTGCCCACTTACAGAAAATAGAACCACTCTTTCCCTTATAGGGAAATTGAAGTCAAAACCTTATGTGGACATAACAATTGAGATGCTTGAACTGGCAGGGGCTCAAATTTCAATGGACAGTGACAATGGAACTAGGTTCATTATCCCCGGGAAACAAAAATATGATCTTAAAGACTATACAATTCCCGGCGACTTTTCTTCTGCTTCCTATCTTCTTGCAGCCGCAGCTCTAACAGACAAGTCGAAAATTACAGTCAAAAATCTGTATCCCTCTAAACAGGGGGATAAGCTAATTATTGAAACTTTGAAACAAATGGGAGCAGATATAACATGGGATACAGAAGCTGGTAATGTAACTGTTAGAGGAGGAAAACATTTAAAGGCAATCACCTTTGATGCCGGGGCAACCCCTGATCTGGTCCCTACAGTCGCTGTTCTGGCTGCAGTTGCTAACGGGATCAGCAGGATCGAAAATGCAGAACATGTCCGATATAAGGAAACTGACCGACTTCGTGCCCTTGCAACCGAACTTCCAAAGCTTGGAATCAAACTTAAAGAAGAGAAGGACAGTCTTACCATCACCGGAGGTAAACTTAAGGGAGCAGAAGTTCACGGCTGGCACGATCACAGGATTGTGATGGCCCTTGCAATAGCAGGGATGGTGGCAGGGAATACTACAATTGACACAACTGAATCTGTATCCATCTCTTATCCTTACTTCTTCAAAGATTTGTCCAATCTTGGAGTAAAAATCAAGCAGCTTCCGGAATAATGAGTTGGCATCCATAATTGAAACCTGCAGAATCCCACATTGCAATACTCGCCTATTTTTGAATTGGCTAATCAGAAAAAGAAAATATGAATCATTATATTATCCTATGGAAGAACAAAAATTTATCATTTATTCTACTAGCAATTGACTGTAGAGGATTTCTATAAATCTCTGATTTTCACAAGTTATTTATAGACCATATATAAGAATATGACGAAATTTAGGGGTTTATCGAAATCCTCTGTAATCAATAACTAACGCAGAAAATAAAAAAATCTTGAAAAAAGAAGTTCCTAATAGTTGCTTTTGCCCACTTATTTATCTGTTTTTCAGTTTTTATCAGTTCCTCTAATTTCAAGCTTTCAAATATATGAATTTATTTGTGGAAGTTGTTAGCTAACATTTCAGCTATTATAGACAAATATTCAATCATATTTTGGAAACTTGATAACAAAACTTGTGGAAAAAATATACAAATAAAATATTTCCCCTATATCTATGATTAGGAAAAATAATCAAGAAAGATTGTTGATGATTTTTTATAAAGAAATGTTTTTCATGAGAAGGATCTTATGCTGGAAAGCAACTTAATTGTTGCCAACAGGTAAAGTTATGTTAAAACCTTACTGTAACTTGCAGGCTTGAACTGGGTAAAAGTAAGGTTGTTCAAAGATGTGAAACCAAGAAGTTTAGCGTATGTACAGCAGCAAAAATCCTGAGAAATATAGAGATAATATCTGAGCTGATCCTCCTGAATAAAGCTAGTGTATATGCTGCTACTTGCCAGGGAGAGACTCATGTCAAACCCGGATGTGTGTTATAGGTCATGTAAAAGCAGGACTTAACCCTAAAATAATAGGGAAGATTTCTATAAAAAATATAGAACCATTAACAAACTTAATTATCCGGAGTGAAGAATAAATTTCATTAAATCATTATTTTCATTCCTTCTCCCTTCAAAACTTATCTGTTTAACCGTTCTTCTTCTAAAAGTTTCAGAACATAATCCCTTAAACGATTAGCTTCGGGACCTGTACGACATCGTGGCCTGGGAAGATCTATATCTACAATCTCCTTTACCCTTCCTGGCCTTGATGTCATAGCTACCACCCTATCTGAAAGAAAAACAGCCTCATCAACGCTGTGGGTCACAAAAAGGAAGGTCACATTTTTTTGCTCCCATATCTTAAGGAGCTCATCCTGTAGGATATTTCTAGTTTGAGCATCGAGGGCTCCAAAAGGCTCGTCCATCAGGAGTACTTCGGGCTCATTCGCAAGAGCTCTTGCAATTGCTGCTCGCTGCTGCATTCCTCCAGATAGTTCAAATGGATAGCTATTTTTGAACTGCTCCAAGCCCACAAGCTCTATATACTTCTCCACTTGTATCCTGGCTTCAACCTTTTTAATCCCTTGCATTTCGAGGCCAAAGGTGATATTATCCCTAACGGTTCTCCAGGGAAAGAGAGAATATTGCTGGAAAACCATGCCCCTTTTAGGATCTGGGCCTGTTATAGGAATCCCGTTTAGAGTAATTTCTCCGGAGGTAAGGGTTTCAAGTCCCGCAATTATTCTAAGCAGTGTCGTCTTGCCACAGCCAGAAGGACCCAGTAGACAAACAAACTCTCCATCCCCCACATCAAAGGCCACTTTTTTTAAAGCCTCTGTCCCATACTTATCTTCTTTTTTTATAAAGGTTCGTGAAACATTTATTACGCTTACTCGACCCATTTTACACCACAGTTCCTGCAGTCCATTTCAGTAATTTTGCATCCACGTAATATCTGAAAAAATGATCAATGAAAAGCCCCAGAAATCCCAGCAGGAGCATATACACTACCACAAAATTCATCCTGTGAAGGTAATAATTAAACCAGAGCTGGTACCCAAGTCCCCTTTCGCTGGCTCCGAACATTTCTGCTGCAACAAGGCACATCCAACCTACTCCCATGGCAATTCTGATTCCTGCAACAATTGAAGGCATAGCTGAGGGGATAGCAATAAAACGTATGAGCTTTACATTTTTGGTGCATCCAAGAACCTGGGCTGCCTCAACATTAACTTTCGGTACGTTTTTGAAACCCGTGTAAGTATTGATAACAATTGGAAATACCATTCCTACAAACACAACAAAACCTGCAGCCTGATGTGTAAGTCCAAACCATACAATTGCGAATGGAATCCAGGCAAGCGGAGGGATCGGACGTAATATTTCAATTATAGGGTCTACTGCTCTGTTTACTTTTTTGAACCATCCCATAGATATTCCGAGGGGAATTCCAATTATAAGCGCTGCAGTAATCCCTAATGAAAAGTGAAGTAAACTTATGAATATATCCATAAAAACTAGTCCATTTTTGACAAGGGCAAAGAAAGAAGTTATTACATCATAAAAACTAGGAAGAAGAAAATTATTTTGTACAATTCCATCCGCTACAAGCTGCCAAATCATGATTACAATTATGAGAGACAATGCTTCAATACTGTTTTCTTTGATTATTTTGATGAAACTAATTTTCATATCTAATCAAAAGAAGTCTTACTTTTTTATCTTTCCGGCAGACTTCATTTTTCACAATAAAAGTTCAAAATTCGGAAAATATCATTATATACCAAATTTATTAATATATCTGGATATATTTTCATCTGGTCCAAAATTTCTTTAGGTGCAAAATATTTATACCTATTGAAAGTCTTTACAGGATTTTAGAGGTTGAATATCATGAATGCTGCGGATAAAGTTATCAAATCAGCTTTCGAATCCGATGACGTATTTCAAAAAACATTTTCGATTGTAATTAAGGAGGACCTTAACCTAACTGCCGTAGATTTTGCCAAAAAAGCAAATATCCCCCCGAGTACACTCTATAAAATATTATCAGGTAACCGAGATCCAAATATCAAAACCCTCCGTCAGATAGTGAAAACAATCCGCGATATCACAAAATCGGACAGTGGAGATTTTATAGCAGTAATTGCAGCTCGCTCAGTGCTTGATAATATCGTAGAAACTAAGAAAAAAATAGCTGGCAGGCTGGTCACAATAAGGGAATATTCAGCAACCTCAATGGAAGAAGCAATAATAGCAGCTGTTAACGCTGAAAGAGATGGAGCAAAGGCCCTGGTATGTGCCCCAATAGTAAGCCCAACTATAGAAAAAATTATTAACATCCCTGTTACAACCATCATCCCGAAAGACAGCCTTATAGATGCCATCGAACTCGCGCTTAAAAAAATCGAATGAGACTTTGAAAATAAAAACATGGATCAAGCCACTATAGCTGAGAATAAATTAACTAAATTCGTAATTTTACAGAAACATATAGAAATATTTTACAATAATCTCGAGCAGTGCTAATTAGAATCATGTTAATCAATGAGAAATTAATACTTCAAAAAATAGAGAAAAATGGATTTAGAGTAGCATACCTCTATTTACTACTACGGATAACTTCAAAAATATCTTTGCGTTTAAGTATTGGAGAGTTAAAATACTTAATAATAATTTTTTCAGGCGAAAACTTTTGCTGATTTTGCTTTAAAGAATTAATACAAACTTCTTCAGTCAGTTGGAGACATAATGGCTGAAATTATTTCTTAATTGATTAGCAATATTTTCGTATCATTTTTGAATTAACATATTTTAACAAAACCGTTCCCAGAGAAAGACCTAAAGATGAAGTAATCATTATTTTTAAAATTTTTTTACAGCAATGGAATGGTCTTTCATACTTTGTACTTGAAAAACAAAGTATTATTGATTCTTTTTTTGGGATTTCCTGGTTTTGCAGAGTACATACCATAGATTATCACAGTTTGATCATTAGAAAGAAATTAGTGATAATTTCAAAGAATAAGGACTATGAAAAGATTTACAAAGCCAACTTGATAGTCCCGAGTTAAAAATAAAAAAGGTATAAAAAAAGGTAATTCTTCAGGACTCTACTTTTATCCATTCAGATCTTCGGCAGCAAAACTGAATAAACTAAAAGAGAAAGGAACAAATATAAGGTGAAGCACTATTTTACGACTAATACTTGCTTCCATAAATGCAAAAAATGCCTATTTTTCACAACAAAAAATACAGAAACAATAAAATATGTAAATACATTTTAAATTCTAATTAGTATAAGGTGAATATGGCAACTATCCAGAGTTCCCGAAGGCTCGCGCACTTCAGTACAGTAAGGAACGTGGACAGGCTTATCTACTGTGTTCGGAATGGGTACAGGAGTTACCCTGCCGCTATGGCCGCCATACTCTCCTATAAAGAGGATTTTTTATGAGGACAAAAAGGTCATGTATAGAACTGCTGCATACTGAATTTCGCCTAGACCTGGTATGGTGAAGGAACGGATGGTTAGTTAACGCGGACTGAACACCTCGTTGCCTTGGTGCTTACATCCCGTTTCTATCAAACCGGTCTTTTACCGGAATCCTTAAGGAGGTCTCTTTTTAGGCCAGATTTCGAGCTTAGATGCATTCAGCTCTTATTCCTTGGCGCGTAGCTGCCCGGCGTTGCCCTGTCGGACAACCGGTACACCAGTGGCGCCGCTGCTTGGTTCCTCTCGTACTAAAAGCAGCTTACCCTCAGACCTCCGGCACCTCTAGTAGATAGTAACCGACCTGTCTCACGACGGTCTAAACCCAGCTCACGATCTCCTTTAATAGGCGAACAACCTCACCCTTGGCCGCTGCTGCACGGCCAGGATGGAAAGAACCGACATCGAGGTAGCAAGCTGCCGGGTCGATATGTACTCTTGCCGGCAACGACTCAATTATCCCCGGGGTAACTTTTCTGTCATTTTTGGCCCCCACCAAGGAGGCACAAAAGTTCGCTAGAACCGACTTTCGTCTCGTCATCCACTGCTATGCTGAATAACGTCAGGCTGACTTATGCTCTTGCACTCTTCAGTGAGTTTCCGACCCACTTGAGTCAACCATTGCGCGCCCTTGATATCTTTTCAAGGGCGTCCCGCCCCAGGCAAACTGCCCACCTATCGGGGTCCTCTTCTCAGAGTTAGGGTCGTAGTCCCAGAAGGGTAGTGTCCCAATTGCGACTCCACGGATGCTAGCGCACCCGCTTCGACGTCTACTACCTACACTGTACATCCAGAACCACAACCCAACGACAGGCTGCAGTAAAGCTCCACGGGGTCTTCACTTCCCCCTAGAGGTCTCTAGACTGTGCACTAGAATGTAAGCTTCACCGGATTCCAGTTAGGGACAGTAGGGCTCTCATTGATCCATTCATGCAAGTCGCCAATTAAGCGACAAGGTACTACGCTACCTTAAGAGGGTCATAGTTACCCCCGCTGTTTACAGGCCCTTCTTCCCGTTGAACCGGGGTTTCAGGTACCTGCACTGAGCAGGATTCAGAGATTGTACTAGCCCTTACGGGTTTGCAATCTCCTATGTTGGTATTAGACAGTTAGAGCCCCCTGGTCACTGCGACCTGCTTTCTACAAAGCAGGCACTCCTTCTCCCGAAGTTACGGAGCTAATTTGCCGAATTCCCTTAACTGAATTACTCCGACACGCCTTAGCCTTTTCAGCTAGGGGCACCTGTGTCAGTTCTCGGTACGGACATTTAGCTCTCCTTTTCACGGGTCCCTGGGTGCAGCCAGCTTACGCCATCACAGATTCACCCGCTTCTCGCCATTACGGCTCTCCACAGGTTTCGCTGCTTAGACGGCGCGACAACACCGCCTGGCCTGCCCTGAGACGTCAGATTTATTGCTAAACGGTACAGGAATATTAACCTGTTTCCCTTTTGGCGTGCTCGAATTACGACACGTCTTAGGACCGACTAACCCTCGGCTGACGAACATTGCCGAGGAAACCTGGCCCCTTCGGCGGCAAGGATTCTCACCTTGCTTTGCTGCTACTATTACCAGGATTTTCGTTTGTGAACGGTCCACAGGACTTTACAGCCCTGCTTCTGCCCGAACACAACGCCTTCCTACGAGATTACCTTACGGTACTCCGTGGTATCGGTAGTCGACTTGAGCCCCGTCAATTTTCAGGGCCCCAAACCTCGACTGGTGAGCTGTTACGCACTCTTTAAAGGGTAGCTGCTTCTAAGCTAACCTTCCAGCTGTCTAGGGCTTGGGACGCCCTTTAGTGTTAACACTTAGTCGACAATTAGGGACCTTAACCACGGGCTGGGTTGTCTCCCTTACGGACTACAAGCTTACCCCAGTAGTCCGGACTCCAACCTTCTTAGATGACAGTGGGTTCGGAGTTTGACAGGTGGGTGAGGGATTTCTCCCCCTGGACCACTAATCAGTGCTCTACTCCACTGACGATCTCCAGTCAGGTCATGCTGCGACATGTTTCGGAAGGAACCAGCTGATGCCGGGTTAGATTAGCATTTCACTACGAGACGCAGGTCACACGAATGATTTGCAGATCAAAACCGTTTGCGGTCCTCCACGTAGCTTTCGCCACGCTTCAACCTGCCCACGCCTAGATCACCCGGCTTCGGGTCGTACCCCAGTGACTCCACGCACTTGTATACGTCGTGCCTCATCCGTGAGGATTGCGCACATGTTGCTTTCGCTTCGGCTGCCCAAGTAAAAGGTTAGCCATTGCCACTAAGATACACTCCCTGGCCCGTTCTTCAAAACGTAAGATACGACACTGGCAGTGACATTCGTACAACATCCTCGCGAATGCTTCCTTCATGTCAAAGATCCTTCTATGCCATATCGTTCTATCACTATCAGGTTTCAGGCACTTTGCACCTCCCTTCTCGGGGTACTTTTCAGCTTTCGGTCACCCTACTATTTCGCTATCGGTCTCAAGTAGTATTTAGTTTTGGAGGTTGGTGCCCCCCAGATTCCCGCACGATATCCAACGCACGGTACTCAGGGACATGTTCCCATCTTTTGGCTTACACCTACGTGACTGTCACACTCTATGGTCTGCCGTTTCAGGCAAGTTTGATTTGGCCGCCAGACTTTTGAACAGCCCTACAACACCACATTTCCCTTGCGGGATTCGGTTTGAACTGTGCCGGTTTCACTCGCCGTTACTAACGGCATCTCGGTTGATTTCTTTTCCCGCTCCTACTGAGATGTTTCAATTCGGAGCGTTCCTGATCATTACTGATCACTATGGAGAGGTCCCATTCGGAGATCCTGGGTTCATTGGCTCCATGCACCTACCCCAGGCTTATCGCAGCTTGGCACGTCCTTCATCAGCTCTTGAGCCGAGCCATCCCCCTGATAGCATAATTCCTGTTACACCTAACCAGGTCCAGTAAGCGTCCAGTATACAGTATCTATACATGACTTCATTTACCTGACAAGCAGGTAATCAGTCCTTCCCTGATAACGAAATTATCAAGTGCATAAAAATGGACTTGCTGGGATTCGAACCCAGGGCCTCTGCCTTGCAAAGGCAGCGATCTTCCAACTGATCTACAAGCCCTAAGAAACAGAGAAATAAGTAATCCATGACAGACTTCTCATGGTAAACTTCTTTTTTGAGGTTTTGTCGGTTTATCGGCATCTGGTTGGCGTGTTTATTGCTTAGGAGGTGATCCAGCCGCAGATTCCCCTACGGCTACCTTGTTACGACTTAACCCCCCTTGCAAAATTCAGGTTCGAACACAGCACGACGTCTGTGCCCTCACCCATACCTCACTCGGGTGGTTTGACGGGCGGTGTGTGCAAGGAGCAGGGACGTATTCACCGCGCTATATTGAAACGCGATTACTACGGATTCCAGCTTCACGAGGGCGAGTTACAGCCCTCGATCCGAACTAAGAATGGGTTTGTGAGATTACCAACCCTTTTCAGGGTAGGGACCCATTGTCCCATCCATTGTAGCCCGCGTGTAGCCCGGGAGATTCGGGGCATACTGACCTACCGTGGCCCGCACCTTCCTCCGATTTAACACCGGCGGTCCCCACAGAGTACCCATCGTCCCGGAGGACATGCTGGTAACAGTGGGCACGGGTCTCGCTCGTTGCCTGACTTAACAGGATGCTTCACAGTACGAACTGGCGACGGCCATGCACCTCCTCTCAGCGATTCAGGCAAGGTCTTCAGCCTGACCTACATATTGCTGTCGCCCCCGGTGAGTTGTCCGGCGTTGAGTCCAATTAAACCGCAGGCTCCACCCGTTGTTGTGCTCCCCCGCCAATTCCTTTAAGTTTCAGCCTTGCGGCCGTACTTCCCAGGTGGCTCGCTTCACGGCTTCCCTGCGGCACCAGACACGGTCGCGCCATGCCTGACACCTAGCGAGCATCGTTTACGGCTGGGACTACCCGGGTATCTAATCCGGTTCGTGCCCCCAGCTTTCGTCCCTCACCGTCGAACCCGTTCTGGTAAGACGCCTTCGCCACAGGTGGTCCCACAGGGATTACAAGATTTCACTCCTACCCCTGTAGTACCTCTTACCTCTCCCGGTTCCAAGTCTGGCAGTATCCCCCGAAAGCCTAACGGTTAAGCCGTCAGATTTCCCGGAGGACTGACCAAACCGGCTACGGACCCTTTAGACCCAATAATCACGATCACCACTCGGGCCGCCGGTGTTACCGCGGCGGCTGGCACCGGTCTTGCCCGGCCCTTGCTAACAGGTGTATTTTACACACCCGGACAGCCAGCATATGATGCTGGCACTCGGTGTCCCCTTATCACGGTTTCCCGCATTGTAAAGTTTTCGCGCCTGCTGCGCCCCGTAGGGCCTGGATTCATGTCTCAGAATCCATCTCCGGGCTCTTGCTCTCACAACCCGTACCCGTCGTCGGCTAGTAGGTACATTACACCCACTACTACCTGATAGGCCGCAGACCCATCCTTGGGCAGACGAATCCATTTCACGCATAAAGAATTCCAGCATATATGCGTTATCCGGTATTATCCCCAGTTTCCCGGGGTTATGCCGGACCCAAGGGCAGGTTATCCACGTGTTACTGAGCAGTACGCCATGTTCACAAAGAACATATGACTCGCATGGCTTAGACGAACACCGATAGCAGTAACCTCTGGCAGGATCAACCAGAATTGTCAATAGTATCGCACACTTAAAGATCTTGGTCGCAGAAACTTGCACTAACAACTATCAATCCAGTTATTTTCAGTTTTGCGATAGATGTTTTTGTAAAACAACTACCAACCAGAATTAACCGAACCGACAAAATCCTCGTCAGACAGGAAAAAACTCCTGACCCCATCAAAAGATGAAAGAGATTTGTACTTCACCCACACAATTACTATGTGTTGGGGAATCATACAATATGTTCCTGATATATATAACTTTCCAATTAGGTATTTTTTTCAAGCACATCGACCCAGAACAAAAGATAACATTTGTTCAATTTAAAATTCATAAGGTTTTGATATATTATATTTTAATATCGATAGAGAGCCTGATGCTCGCAAATCTGCTTCATGTAGCTATATACATGCGAAATTTTGCACATATAATTATAAATTTATTGCATTAATCTATTATATTTAGCTCACTTTTAAGAGATATATCATTACAAAAGTTTATTTTTTTGAAATCTTGGGATTAAAATATCCTGACATTTCCAGTTAAAGAATACCTCAGATATTGTTAGCATGTATATTTCCCAGCAATACCAGTAATTAGAGTAGAAATTATGCATATTTTCCAGAAAACCATTTTGGGTTTTTAAAATGGCATCTTATGATTTATATATTTCCCAGCAAAGTACCTCCCAGCTTGCTGAAGGGATGAAAACTTCCCAGAGAACCAGTATTAAACCAACTGAATTATATTTTAGCCAATTTTGATAACCTCTATGCACTTTGAGTATTGCGCAGTTTAAATACCTTAACAATAATTTTTACTCATGGAAACTCTTACTTGTATACAACTCTTACAGAAGAATACAAATGTCTTTAGTCAATTAGAGACAAACTCGCTGAAATTGATTCATTACTCGATTGAAAAACTTTCCATATCATTTTTGGTCTATATATTCACAAAAAAGTTTTCTGAGGCAGACCTTAAGCTGAAGTAATCATTATATTTAAAGTCATTATATTTAAAGTGCTTTTTCCATAGCAATTGCATGGTCTTTTAGAATTTAAACTTAAGAACCAATGTATTGATCGAATTTCTTTCAGGAAATTTCTTGGTTTTCCTGAATATATACCAGGCAGTATCAGGTGTAGCAATTCAAAAAAAAAATTGATAACTGCAATGAAGAAATAAATATTGTGATAGTTGAAAAACCAACTTAATTGCCTTGGTTTGAAAATAAAAAATAGAAAAGATTTAAGAAGCTACTATTATACATTCAGATCCTGGGCACGCACAAACGGATAAGCTCCGATAAAATGAATTTCATATCCAAAGCGTGACTTATCATCTTTTCTTGAGATTTCGTCTCTTCTGCTTTTTGTTATGAAATAGAACATTCTGATCGCTAGCTGATGGGAAAATAAAAAACGTGATCCTTAGCCGATAATTATTGGAATCAGCCCATTTTTTATCATCGAATAATAGTAGATGTAGTTATTGATCTTGTTTTAACCAGTCTGGATAGTTGCCATTACTTTTCTTTGAGAATCATGATAAATTGTGGAATTCTATTGAGCATCGAAGCCAACTGGTGAAGTTCTTAAATGATTTAAGAAAAAAATTGAAGATCAATTCTGGGTATAATTTTGAAATTCGTTTAATTATAAAAAATCTGCTAATGCCACTCTCTCGATAACTAGTTCAGGGATGGATTCTTTCCCTGATGCTTCAATTTCCGCATTTGTAATTTTAAATAGAGAAAGGATCCCCCTTTTTTTGGAATCTGAATAAGCCAGTAATTCCGAACAAGGCTTTTCTTCAATCAGTTTTCTAATGGCAGAAGACGCCAAAATCAAATGATCCATTTCCCCCAGCAGTACGAAAACTGCATTGTTTTTTCCTTCACACAATCCGATAGAAAAACTCCTATCAATTTGTCTTTCCCCAGATGCGTATCTCATAATCTCGATTCCGGGATTTTTTGCGATATTTCTTCCTGCATTTATTGCCCTGAGAGCCTTTCCTACAGCAAAATGTAAATGTCTTTCGCCTGCAAACAGATCAGCGTTCAATCCCTGGATAATAACTTCATTTTCGGAAGCTATTGAATTCACTGCTTTTAGAAAGTTGGGAAGATTCTGGATACGTAAAGTTCCGCAAATTATCTGGATTTCCTTTTGTATTTTCATACTCTTTTCATAGATCGAGATTTTGAATAAGGATTTCGGTTGTAGGAAACAGTTAGTATGTAAGGAACTCTAAAAAAATAAGAATCTATAGAGAATTCTGATTACCTCAATTTATTTCTTAGCGTGAATCCTGTCCAAATCTTTCTCGCTAATTTCTGTACTTCCTCAGAAAACTTTTTTGTGAATATATAGACCAAAAATGATATGGAAAGTTTTTCAATCGAGTAATGAATCAATTTCAGCGAGTTTGTCTCTAATTGACTAGAGACAGTTGTATTCTTCTGTAAGAGTTGTATAAAGTAAGAGTTTCCATGAGTAAAAATTATTGTTAAGGTATTTAAACTGCCCAATACTCAAAGTGAATAGAGGTTATCAAAATTTTATATATTTTTGAACAAAAAAATGTATCATATTAATTGACACATCAACTTTAGGCAAAGATCTGTTCTAAAGATGCTTACTTCCAACAATGTTTTTTTGTTTTAATATAACTTTAAAGAAGGAAATATATTTTAAACAAAAAAAATGGCTCAAAATCAGAGAAATAATCAATTATGAATTTTAAAAGAGTAAAAGCCTGAAAAACTAAAATTTTGTAATTATGATTGTTAAGACTCAAAAATGATTTTTTTTAGGCATAAATATAATATTTAATCCATTAACCTTGCTTAAAAAGTGAACCTGCTCGTATCTTTAAATCCAAATACATTGTATATCCAGAAACATCTCGAGTAGTACCATCCAGCCACATAAACTAAAAATACTATGGTGATATATGATTTTACACTATTTGTAAAAAATGTCAAAGTACTGATGACATGACTAATATAAAAGATTCTCTACACCAATTATATGTACTTCTGACTGTACATTTATAGCACCAAAGAGATTCATATAAATACCTGAAAACATGTAACAGAGATAAAGATAACATAAATGAAAATGCCTGATAACCAGGAAAAATTGCCTATTTCACAGCTTTTCGAGAATCTCAGGAAATTGCCCTACTTCTTTCGGATGTAACCTCAATCAGAATTCTCAAACTTCTTGATTAGAGGTCGATGTCCGAAGGTGACCTTAGATTTACTTGAAATGGACCTTAACACTTCAAAATACAATATAGAATCACTATCCTAAGCCGGACTTCCCAGGGTAAAGCAGATAAAATGAAACCAGAAATGAAGAAAAAAGGGATATTATGTCGTGAAAAAATAATCATTCAACTACCTTTGAAAAAAGCCCCTGTAACTCCCTTATTTTCGCAAAGTCATGTCAAAGATCTCAGAAATACAGAGGAAAAAAAATTTCCTGAATGTTCTGGAAAGTCATTATAAACCCTATGATTATTCGTGGCACTTAATTGTTTAGAAATGACCGTTCAAAATTTAAATAAATTTCAAAATATTTGAATCCCGATATAAAAGTACAATCCATAATTAGGTTCTTTCCATAGGATGTGACCCATTATGAAAATCAAATTTATTTCCCTGCTTTTTATACTTGCAGGCATTATCATAATTTCAGGTTGTATTTATACGGAATCACAGCCTCTTAATTACAATGCTCCAGAAAATCTTTCCAGGATTATCTTTTATCCTTATGCGGGACTCCTAGATCATGAAAACCCGATGCCAGATGTGCATGCACATGATCTCTCTGAAGGTTCAGGCTTTAAGCCCGTTCACAATCTTAAAAATGCAACATCCATTCTCGACAGAAATATTGAAAAAGCAGAAATTATTTCAATGCAGATTAAGGCAGGGATCAAGCATCATAAAGAAGAAGGAATGAATGTTGACAGACTTGAGATCTTACTTTTGCAATATGATCACCTTATAGAAAAAGCAAAAAAAGACAGAGCCCTCGCAAGTATTGCTTCCAATAAACAAAACAGCAGCTCATTTATGAACACAAATTTAGAAAATTATCCATCCGAAAATATAGAAAGAGAACATTTAATTAGGTCTCAAAAAATCATGATTAAAGCAAACATTATATTGAAAGAGATTTTCGAGGAATTCCATCGAATGATGCCTGGGAACGAAGAGCTCAACAAAAAGTTCAGACTCAGTGCAAAAGGAGACGGGAAAGCGATTCTTGTGGGAGATTTTACTCTTAACCTGCATCTGGAAAATGGGAATCTGACAATACTGAATCCATCTAAAGATATCGAAATAGATGTAAAGGGAAGCTACACGTTTGAAGAGAAAAAAGATGTTCATAATAAAGTGTCAGTATACAATATACGTTCTGCTGACATAAAAATCCCAGGTTCACTAAAGACAGTGATGCTCAGCGGTTCAAATATTACTATCTATGCATATGGAAATGGGCATTCGTCGCTCTTTGGAAATGGCACATATAGGATTGAGAATGCAGGTAAAATAATAAAAGAAAAAAACTGGGCTACACCTTTCTTTGAGAAAGGAATGAGTCCCTATATATATGGACATTCTCTAAAGGACTATAATGTGGGAACTAGGGACAAGATAGTAAGTAATCACGCCTGAGAGAACAGGGTTGATCTGGAATTGCCAGAACAAAAGAATGTTTATTAAATAAAGTCATAGACTTTCCAAATAAAAGTGTACGAATATATTGCTACATGGAAGGATAAAAAATCCAATTCCAATTTGGACTTACTGATCAAAATGAATCTAAGGCTCTCTATTACCTGCATTGCTGCTATATTATTCGCTTTGGTTGCACCTGCCATAGCAGGCAACACCGCTACAGTTCATGGGGAAGTTTATGGATGGGATACTTTTGAACCCCTGGAAAATGCCATTGTCGACATAAATTCAACTCCCTCACAATTTATGGTGGCAAAATATGGCCTATATTCCTTTGAACTTACTCCTGGAGACTACTCTATCACAGCTAAATATTACCAGAACAACACCCTCACTCATTCAGCAACAGAAACCATCAAAATTAAAGGCGACGGAAATTATGTTCTTGACCTCCTGCTTCTTCCAGTTTACTCCGAAGAGCTCATGAATAGCTCCGGAATAGATGTATTTTCAAAAAACTCAACCTCAATTGAACGAAAAACGGAGACAAAATCAACCTTACACAAAATAAATACTTCTAATGACGTGAATATCACCGAAAAAAGTGGGTTTAACTTTATAAATGTAAATTATCTGTTAATATTTCTGATGCTTTTAATTCTACTAGTTGGAAGCTACCAATTTTTTGGAAAGCATAAAATGGCAAAGATGACGCCTCATAGCGAAAAAACAAGGCATGAAATAGAAGAGCCAGTCGGAATTGTAAAAACTCAAGAGCTTTCGATGAAAGTTCCATATAAAATCATTGATCCTGATGTGATGCAGGATTTCCAGGACGATACTGAAGAAAATGAATCCACAACAAACCCAGTAACAAAACTCAAATCCGAAATACTGGAAATGAAAACACAGGCAGAGAATGAAGAAGAATATCCAATACAGGAAACTGAAATTCCAGAAAATGAAACTGAACTAGCGAAATTGTGGGTAGAAGAGGAGAATATAAAAATTTCCCTTGAAGAATCCGCAGAAAATCCAAAAATTAAAACTCCTATTCCTGAGAAAAAGCTCCCGCTTCCAGCAGACCTCCAGGGAGTGATAGACATAATTCGAGGCCAAGGAGGTAGAATTACCCAGAAAAATCTCCGTAGTAGGCTGAAATATTCCGAAGGAAAAGTTAGCCTCATGCTCGCTGACCTTGAAAAGAGAGAACTGATTGAGAAGTTCAAAAGAGGAAGGGGGAACATAGTAATTCTTAGAGATAAAGAACGATAAAATTTACAAGATCGGCATATCGCAGTTTTTTTCCAACTTGTATATTTAACATATCTTAGCATCAATTGTTCTAAACCCAATTAGTTTCGAAGAATACTTTTACAAATCAGAATCAAATTTTTGGTATCGAACGCAACTACAAATAACTGGGTATGTTAGTGCAACAGAAACTTTGATTATGAAATCTTTGTTGGGGAAGTTGTTCATGAGAACCTCAATCTTTGAAAGTTTCGTAGGCGCAAAAAGACCCCGTTCAATTTTAATACATGAAAACCTCAATTAAATTTTTGTTTTTCCCTGAATTTAGTCATATGTTTATAAATTGTAAATATACAACTTGTGAAAATCAGAGTCGTATCTAAATCATCTTTAGGGTATTGATTGTTGATTTTGATGCAAAGATCATATAAAAATAAGCTTCAATGCACTCCATATTCAGTACATCCATTTCGAATTAATAGCTGAAATGATTGATTTCTACTTGCAGAAGAGCCACTATTTCTGATCTTTAAGATATTTTATCAATCTTTATACTTAACTCAAAGTGATGCTGCAATGAACATACATAATGACTTTTATGATCAAGATCACATCACACATATATCGGTATATATAATAATATATAATTATATAAATCCGTATATGACCAGATATTACTATACGCAACTACATGAATACGGAGCTGATATTATGCTGAAAAGTCTACGAGCCTAATCTTCCATCTACATGAGTAGCGCTCGTTGAGGAAGGAAATTTACAATTTTCTGAGTTAAAAGAAGAGTTTTTTTGGGCTGAAATATAGAGAAATTAAAAAAATGAAGACAAGATCCTAATAGAAAGTGATCTATTTTTCCTTTCCCTTATTGTTTTAAATTCATGCCCTTGCTTTCGTCTTGTCCACTATAATGTAGTCCTTAATGGCGCTCACGGAATCGAAAGACATCAGAATATAGTTGTCCACTTTTTTGTACCTTGAAGTGTCAAAGTTAGGATTTGGGGTGATCATCAAGTCAATGATGTTTCCCCCTTTACTCTCGATTATAATGTTGCTCAGCGTTCCTATCTCCGTTCCATCGGTAGCCATTACCTGTTTGTTGAAGAGAAGGTTCTTTGCAAATACTGTCGACATTTTATATCGTGTCTCCATTCTCAATGTTATGCGGATTAGGGTAAACCTGGCTTTTCACTTTGGATAATTTACTCCAATTGGAGCTATATTCTTTAAAAACTTTTCTGTCCAAATGCTCATCCTTTAAAAAGGTAATCATTTAATTTCTTATCTGTAACCAACATATGCACCTGATTCTGTTGGTTTCTGGCCTCCCTTAAACTGTGCTTCGATTTTTTCGTAGAATTGAGCAATATTTTCTGTAATAGTGGGCTTTACCTTCTTCAGAGCTTCACTGAAGTGTCTCATTTCGA
Source organism: uncultured Methanosarcinaceae archaeon (assembly GCA_963848985.1). GTDB lineage: Archaea > Halobacteriota > Methanosarcinia > Methanosarcinales > Methanosarcinaceae > Methanosarcina. Next base: position 35,856 of record CAWKGG010000036.1, on the reverse strand, counting down.
TCATTTCTATACCAAAATCCTCTCTGAGAGCAATCAAAACAGCTTCCCTGCATACTGATTCTATGTCAGCCCCCACATAACCTTCAGTTATATCGGCAAGGTTTTCAAGATCCACATCCTTGCTAAGGGGTGTATTTTTTGTGTGTATCTTAAAAATCTTGAGTCTGCCTCTGCGGTCAGGAGTTCCCAGATAGACCAATCTGTCGAAACGACCAGGACGTATGATTGCAGGGTCCAAGAGGTTAGGACGATTGGTTGCAGCAATCACTACTACATCTTTATGAATCTCCAGACCGTCCATTTCTGTCAGGAGCTGGTTCAGCACTCTCTCTGAAGTATGGCTATCTGTGGATTCCATACCCGACATGGAAGCAACTGAATCGATTTCGTCGAAGAAAATTACACAGGGAACAACTTGTCGCGCTTTTTTGAAAGTTTCTCTGATGGCCTTTTCCGATTCTCCAAGCCACTTTGAGAATATCTCTGGCCCTTTGACACTTATGAAATTTGCATTTGACTCCCTGGCAACGGCTTGGGCCAGAAGTGTCTTCCCTGTCCCTGGCGGGCCATAAAGCAGGATTCCTCTTGGAGCCTTTATACCCATCTGGACAAATTTTTGTGGGCTTTTAATGGGCCACTCTACTGCCTCAATGATTGACTGCTTTGCCTCATCAAGCCCTCCAACATCATCCCAGGTTACGGTGGGCATTTCTACAAAAATTTCTCTCAGAGCTGAAGGTTCAGCTTCCATCAGAGCATCTTCAAAATTTTTCTTGGTTACAACTATTTTTTCCAGTTTTTCCGGCGGGATTGTTTCCTTTTCGAGATCAAGTTCAGGCAGATTTTCCCTTAGGCAGCGCATGGCAGCTTCCTGCACTAGAGCTAGAAGGTCCGCGCCTACGAATCCCTGAGTCCGCTCAGCCAGATACATCAAGTATTTGTTTATCTTATCCTTCTTTTCCCTCTCTAAGGAAGCTTCATCAGCCTCATCAGCCTCATCAGCCTCTACTTCTATTTCTGTTTCAGTTTCTAGTTTATCAACTCTCTCGATAGGCATGCCACGTGTATGAATTTGCAGTATTTCGTATCTATCTTTCGTATCAGGCACACCGACATGAATTTCTCTGTCAAAACGGCCTGGTCTCCTGAGTGCAGGGTCGATTGCATCCACACGGTTAGTGGCTCCTATAACCACAACTTGACCTCTTTCTTCCATTCCATCAAGAAGGGTTAGGAGCTGAGCAACCACTCGTCTTTCGACTTCTCCTGTTACATTTTCTCTTTTTGGAGCGATGGAATCGATTTCATCTATGAAAATTACCGACGGTGCATCCTGTGTTGCCTCTTCGAAGATCTTTCTGAGCCTTTCCTCGCTTTCTCCGTAGAACTTCCCAACTATTTCTGGGCCGGCAATGTAATGAAAACTTGCTCCAGATTCATTTGCTACGGCTTTTGCAATCAGGGTTTTCCCAGTTCCTGGTGGGCCGTATAGGATAACTCCCTTCGGAGGTTCTATATTCAGGTGACCAAAAAGCTCAGGATGTTTCATAGGCAGCTCTATCATTTCCCGAACACGCATGATCTCCTCTCCAAGACCTCCGATGTCTTCATAAGTAGTTATGCCCTTGGTAGCTTTTTCGTAGCCCTTCACGGGTTTTTTTCGAAGTTCAATGACTGTTAACTCTGTGATAATGACTATTGTGTTTAAAGGGTCAGTCTCAACAGCAACCAGAGGAATTACTTGGCTTGTAGTCAGGGATTCAGTCATTGGCTGAGACATAGAGTTAATTATCGGAATAATGTCGCCCCTGAATACTGGCCTTTTGAGGATGTGCCGTTTTATGATCTCATTTGCATGCTCCCCGAACTGGAGCTCAGGACTTCCTTGTGTCATGCTTTCAGGAAGCGCCAATATGAGCTTTTTTGCTTCCAAAGCTTCCACTTTTTTGATAATTACCTTCTCTCCTATGGAAACCCCTGCATTTTGTCTGATGAAGTTATCGATTCTCACGAGTCCCTGTTCCCAATCCTGCCTATCTGCTCTCCATACCTTTGCAGTAGTTTTTTTCTTTCCCCTTATTTCCACAATATCACCTGGAGAAAGCTGAAGTCTTAGTAGAGTTGTAGGATCAAGTCGGATAATTCCTCTTCCAAGGTCGATAGGATATGCTTTTTCAACCTTCAACTGTATTTCTTCCATAGGTCATCCCGAAAATAGTTGTCTTGTTTGTTGCAATTTATATTTAATTATAAAAAATTAAGTGATGCCCGTGAGTTGCTGAAAACCTTGAGCAAAGGACTCTTTAATTGTTCTAAAAATACGAGAATGAACTCTTTTTTTTAGAATATCCTGTTCACTTACGGGCAAGTATATAAATTAATAGGCCAGCGTAGTTATTCAAGCTCTTGTTTATTTATTGAGAACTACTCATTTACTATATTGGGAGCTCTTTTTATTTTAATACCTATGCTCTGAGTAATTATATTCCATGTTGACTTTTGATTATTTGATTAAAAAACCTCGTATTTTCTGTCCAGCATTAATGGCCAGAAAATAACTTAGTGTCCTTTGGTTATGTTAAGACAACAGTTCTGCTATCATAGGAGTGCATTAAATAATTCTATTTATGAGGATATGGCTGGTAATAATATATCCCCAGGATATATTGTCCTTATACCTCACATTTATTAGATAAGCTTATCCTTTGTTCCACCTTCTTGTGAAGATCAATATATCTACAGCTTTGGTGATAAAGTTTTTTTATCTCATTCAGACTTTAGTATCATTCGACTTGCTAAGCATCATTATAATTTTAATCTTATTGGACACTTGTGTATCCCGACTTAATATCACGAATATTCAGGAAATAGACAACATGAAACTCGAAATAATGCAGAATAAAATTATTGATTTTATTGGAATGAAATTAATAAAGCAGGTGCTAAAGGGGTTGTTATAGGTATTAGTGGGGGAATAGATTCAGCCCTTACAGCAGCACTTACCATAAAAGCTCTAGGAAAGGATAAAGTACTTGGAATCCACATGCCTGAATTCGGCCTAACCCATTCTACAGATAGCGGAGAAGCGAAAGCTCTTGTAGATTGGCTTGGGATCGATTTTCGGACGATTAATATTTCAGGAATTATTTCGGCTTTCATGTCTGTAATTCCTGGGAGCGAATCTGCGGACAAGCTCACCAAAGGCAACCTGAAAGCAAGGATCAGGATGTCTCTTCTTTATTTTCATGCAAACCAGATGAATCGACTGGTCATGGGAACAAGCAACAAAACTGAAATTATTCTTGGCTATTACACTAAATACGGAGATGGAGGAGTTGATCTTGAACCTATAGCCAGGCTTTATAAGACAGAGGTATGGGAGCTCTCTCGCATATTAGGGATTCCGGAATTTATTATTGCCAAAAAACCGTCTGCAGGCCTCTGGACAGGCCAAACCGATGAAGATGAACTTGGAATATCTTATATAAAGCTGGATAATGTGCTAATGATGCTTGAACAAAATAAAGATCCTGAAATTATTATGAGTACCGTTGGAGTTTCCATAGAGCAACTGAACTACCGTAATGAAACGCATCGAGAGAAGCGAGCATAAAAGAAAAATCCCCCCTGTCCCTGAAATATGATAATCTGGTTACAGATAATATGAAAATGTAAAATAATAGATACTCAAGAAACCCAAGAATTCAGTTTTGATTTTTCCTTTATCGGGAAGGATAGACTCTAGTTTCAGATCGCTTTTCCCTGACTAACGGTTTTGCAAGGTGCCTTCTGGCACAGGGTGGGACCTCGTAAAGTCCTACCTCAAGACCTCGTTTCACTTCATATCTGATCTTCGAGGGGGTTCTTATCCTACATTTTTTACAGCGTAAACCCTGCCCTTGTCCTGCAGATTTCATATGCTTTCCGCAATTCGGACACTTTGGATTTTCTTCGACATAAAGAGGTGCAAGATATTTAATTTCCATTTTTTCAATGTTCAGCGTCCCAGAGCTAACACTTCCCGAGAGTATAACTCTATCTCCTGACATGAACCCCCTAATAATTGCCCTGAAGTTCTTGGTCGGCTCAAAGGCAGCACAGTCAATCTCATCTCCATTATCATCCCTGATAAGGAAAAATACATGTCCTCCAGGGATAGTATGCGGAGCTGCTGAAACAGTTCCCTCAAGCTTGTAAGAATGCATATTTCGGATTTCAGCAATGTTTGTTGCAGGCAGCAGATGCATATCAGTACCCTGGTTTGTCCTGTATACAGCAAAGCGTTCAACAGTTTCAGACCTGATGATCCCTGCAGCTTTAGTAACGACTTCCGGATTTTCCCCCCCTGATTCCAAAGAGTACTGGATCAAATGAGTGAGGTACGCAGACTACAAGATTGTTTGTGAGATCCACCGTATCCCATGTTTGAGGGTATGTTTCCCTGTCAGCTTCAAAGAAACTTTCCTTATCTACTTTGCGTGGAGTTCCACATTTTTCCTTCCGCCTGTATGCCAAGTGCTCGAAAGTGTTATCCAGTTCTTCAGGATTCAGCATGGCTCCGCAGGCTGCAAGAGCACCTATAAGTCCTCTTCCGTTTTTGAAACCCTTTGAACGAATCCCATGCTTTGAGATAATGTTCTTTGCCTGATTTATCTCAATTACATCGACTACAGCCTCTGTTAGAAAATTTTTCAGGACAAGCTTGAGGTTCTCATATTCTTTTTCTAAGATAAAAACGGCTCCTGGGTTGGTTTTTTCACAATCCATGTGTGCAAGTTCTTCTATTCTGGATAAAATATAGACAATTACCTTTTCCGGGCAATTTGTTTTAAGCTTCAGGGCTATTGCAGCATTTCCTCTTGTTTTATAGGGAATGGTAGGGTTAAGGCGCACAAGTAAAGGGAGAGTTTCAACAACACCATATATCTGCAGTTCTTCAAGAAGCACAGCTCCCAGGTACGTGGTGCACATCCCTTCATTTGAGTCTGTATCATCAATTCCAATAATCATTTTTTATGTATTTTCGATCTTTTTCTTAATATTTTATGCAACCAGTTCTAGATAGCGGCATTTTTGTCATCTTCTTACTTATTCTTACGCTTTAGCAAGTATCACTAACGAAGCAACATGTATATAGATGATCAAACAGAAATAAATACTGAATGTCAAAAGAGGATATCATGCATCAAATTATTGATGTATTGTCACGTGCAGGCTTTTCACTATCTGACCGCTGCAACATTCGTCCGAGAAGTTTTGACGTAGCTGCACGGAAAGATGAAATACTATTATTTTGCAAGGTATTATTTAATATTGACGGCCTGAATGAAGAAACTGCTAGGGAGATGAAATACCTGGCCGAGTATATTGGAGGTGCTGCTATTGTCGTGGGGGCCAAGACCAGAGATCAGATGCTTGAAGATAGCGTTGTATACATGCGTTATGATATTCTTGCCCTGAATGTTCGGACCCTTCACGACTACTTTATTGAAAACATCCCACCGTTGGTTTCAGCAGCTCCCGGTGGTCTATATGTTTCAATTGAGGGAGATACCCTCAAAAAAGCTAGAATTAATCAGTCGATGTCTCTAGGGGCTCTTGCTGCAACGGTAGGTGTTTCAAGGAGAACTATTAGTAAGTATGAGGAAGAAGGAATGGACACTTCTATTGGTATCCTGCTCCAATTAGAAGATATCTTTGAGGTCGAGCTGGCAAGACCCATAAATATTCTGAAATCTTGTGGGAATAGAAAGTCCAGGAAAAAGACAGAATCCGGAACAGAAACTCAGAAAAAATCCTGCATGCCTTTACCGGAAGACTTGATCCTTAATATGATTTCCACTCTTGGATATGATGTTCTTCCCACAGCACAGGCACCTTTCAAAGCTGTTTCACGGGATAAGTCTTCAGTTATCCTCACAGGAGTCAGCGAATTCAACACCACCATAATCAAACGAGCTAGCCTGATGAGCAGCATTTCCTCTGTTACAAAGACCCAATCAGTTTTTATTATCAATGGATGTTCCAAAATTAAATCCGTGGAGAATACAGTTTTGATCGAAAAGAAGGAACTTGATAGGATAAGTGATTCTCAGGAACTCCTTAATTTCATAGAGGAACGAAAGGAAACCCATAATAAATCTTAATTCTCAAAGTTGCATCAGCAGAGTTGTAACTTTGCCATAAACTGTCCTTTTCGCTTTGCTCGAGATAACTGATTTTATAGAAGATTTCGAGAAACTTCTAAATCTTATCATATACTTATAAATAATATATAAATGGCTTTTGATAATCGGGGCTTTGCACCTAAAGTTCCTTTTGTACCTAAAGTTTTGGACTTATACCTAAAGTCCGAACCTACTACAAAATTGCAGCTATGCTATATTATAGAATTAATTATTCTTTTTTCAGTCGGAGTAAATTTACTCGCCGTTATCATCTCTCCTTAGGTAATCTATCTCTATTTTCCGTTCTTGATTTATCTTGGGAAGGCCCATCCACATAGCAAGCTAAGGTGTGTTCGACTGTGATAAGAACAGGAAATGTGATGGAAAAGACTAGCAAGGAGCTAAAAAGAAGAAACAAGGTATTTAGAGCATTCTCAGAACAGGATCCAGTATTCAGATTAGCATTCTCAATACTCATTATATAAATGAAGACTAAATAACAGGAAAATATTACATCAGCAGAGAATTTTCCAGGAGATTAATGAAGTAGGTAGATAATTAAAAAAACACTTAGAGAGATACTATGATAAAATCAAAAGATGATTATAAATATTATTTAGAGGCTGATAGAATTGCATTAGGCCGGAAAAAAACAAAAATAGGAATTGTTATAGATGAAATCTGGATTTTTGAAAAATTGTTAAGAAAAGTTGAATATTATCATAATTGTAAGCAATCGAAGATTTACAAAATAAGTTATATCTACACATATTTTAAATTTTTCATTTTAAGTGTTCTTCTTGGATTTAGCATCCCTCCGAATGTTTTTGGTCCTGGGTTATCTATTGGTCATAGGGGCACTATTGTTGTCAGTCGATATGCTAAAATTGGAGCAAATTGTAGAATACATGTTTGTACTAGCATTGGTATAAAAGCAGGAAAATACATCGATGTCGCCCCTAAAATTGGGAACAATGTTTACATCGGGCCTGGAGCAAAAATTTTTGGGGATGTTATAATTGCCGATGGAATAGCCATTGGTGCCAATTCTGTTGTGAATAAGTCATTCCACGAAAAAAATATCAGTATAGCTGGTGTTCCAGCTAAGAAGATCAGTGACAAAGGCTCTGAAAACTTGCTTATTAAAGCAACTGATCTGTTGAGAAATAACAAGTTAAAGTAACTATAGCGAACTCACAAATAAATTATACTTTTTAGAAGAAGTAGCAGTTTCAAACATAAATCTTCACGCTTAAGTCACTCTAAATTCTAAAAACACGGGAAAAAAGGAGGAAAAAATGGTCTATAGAAACCCTCTAAGTTATGCATTTTCCCATGTTTTAATAAACATTATGTTATAAAATAGTCCTCTATTTGCCCATAAGAATGAAGAACCACATAATATTGAAATCTTATGAGTACATTAAATTTGTTGATATCAGCCTTAAAACTGTTCAGCCTTCCAGAATGAACCTTTATTCCTGCAAATATTCCAAATATTTTATACCCAGCATCAACTTCTGTTCTGGTTTTATTGAAGGAGTATATCATCACAAACTATCGTGATTTTGTAGAACTTATTGACCTAATGAACGATATAAAAGAAAAACTCGAGCTTAATAAGACTCCCATCCCCCAAAATTTTACAAATTTGTGCCAAGCAGGCCATCATCTCTATTTAACCTTCTTTTGTCAAAAACTCCAAATTTGTTTTACTCACATGGAGAAATGATCTATATTACGGCAATGGATGCAACAGAATTTACAAGTTCCTATCCAAGTTATTATTACTCCCGCAGAACAGGGAAGACAAGAAAGAGCTTCTTGAAAACGTTAATTTCAGTCAACACAGCTAAAAAGGTAGTTTAAGGATGGGAAATTAGTCAAAAAAAAATATCATAAAATCAAACATGCAAATGCTTTGATAAAAAAATCAAATAGGATAGAGAAAATATCAAGGCTATGTGATGGATAAAGAATATGATTCAGAAAAAATCCATTCACTAATTAGAGAAGAAATAAGAACAGACTCAATTATATCTGCAAGAAAATGGGAGACGAAAATTTGGGAAAAATACATAAGACAGCTGTACTTAATTTTTGACAAAAATAAATACAATCAAAGGAATAATAACGGAGACAGCGTGCTCTGTAGCAAAAGAAGTTTGGAGATATTACTTCGGGCAAGAAAGTTCCATACTCAAGTCAAAGAAGTAAAACTTGAACTAGTAGTCTAATTAACATGAATAAAAAGATAGTAGAAATAATTTGCATTAAATTAAGGATGTCTACAGAGCCGATATCAATTAATCAATAATCATCACTAGATATCGGAAAGTATAAGATATTTTCAAAAACAATGTTGGAATAATCAGACAATCTCAAAAAAAATAACAATAGAATAAAATTGTGAAAACTGAAGGATATTTGTGGAAACTCGAGTTCATAAAAAACGACTGGCAAATTAATGCAAACTTTAATGTCACAGCTAGGGAAAAACATTATGGACCTGATTATTAAACAATTGCACATGCAAGTAAACCTACTCCTACGCATAATATCCATCCATGTGTTTTTTGAAATAACGGTCTTCAATGTCTCTGTGCTTAAATTCCTATGGAGATGGAACCCTAACCTTGCGAACTCTTCGGCAAATGTTGAAGGATTGAAAATGTAGGTATTCATGCTTCTTTTGCTGGTACAGAGGCTCTTGATAGCACAAAAATTTTAAGTTCCCGTAGATTTTTCGTCCCAAAAAGGGCTCTAACTGTATGAGAATTGCATCCTCCTTATCTTCGAAGATTTCCCGACAATAAATTCCCAGTTTGAAAGTGCTATGGAGAATGATTCACAGCTCGGCTAATGTGTCAGCAGTTTGTAAAACGGCTTGCAATATTCGAGATATAGCAACGGCTTTTGGGCGTTTGCCTAGTTCCTTACTTATTCTAAGTAGACGAAAAGAAATATTCACCTCGGTAGAACACCAGTCTTTTGCGCACTGTCTAGAGAATATGTGGCTAAAAAAACTGTATTTGATCTTGAATTTAAGTTAATTTCTGCGACAGCTCAGTTGGATGTCATTCCTGAATTCTCTGCAGTGCGCGGAATTTTAACCCACAATACTCTATATTTTGTTTCCCAAACTTTTAACCTTTAGTAAATCTGTTGATGCTATGCAATCACTTTTTCAATAAATTATTCTTAGATCCAACCTTTTTCAGCCCAATAATTGCAGTTATGCGTCCAATGGTCTTTATTGGCTATGAGGACATACTTGAACCTTTCTCTCCAGGCTTTATGCGCATCTTCTTGCTCAGGATATTGCCTTTTCTTTTTTATCGCTTTAACCAGATCTTTGCCCATTTCTTGCGATTTTTCAATGGCTGCTACTAATGCTGAAGGACCCTGTGCTACTGTGCAGCCCACTCCCCCAATGATGTTACCCCCACAATTGACCATATAGTTGTTCATAATGTCAAGGACAAAATCTACATCCCCACTACCTGCAGTTGTCAAGGAGAAACCATATTTTCCATAAAAGAGCTGCTCATGAACAATAAGTGGACTTCTATCGAAAAGTGTCTTGAGCTGGGCTGTCACATTTTTTATGTAATTAGGGCTGCTCCAAATTATACCATCTGCATCCAGTAGCTTTCCCAGCACGACAATGAAATCATCTTTGATCGAACATACCCCTGTCTCATTACAGGAATCGCATGCAGTGCAATATTTGATATTTAACTTCGTAACGTCGAGAGCTTCGACTTCGGCTCCAACTTTTGCAGCTCCGTCCAAGGCTGCATCCAGCAATTTTAAAGTAATACTCTTTTTGCCCCGTGGGCTTGACTGTATGCCAACTATTTTCATAGTTTCCCTCTTTGATATTATTACATAATTACTTTAAAAGATAAATCAAGATTGATGTTCTTAGTTATGTTAAACCAACAGAGATGCAAACCAAAATAAGAACATATGAAATCACTCCTAACGCTAATATATGTTTTCCTATCCGGATGTTCTTGATCTTGAAAACTAGTATGAATATCTCAATTGTCCTTATTTGGATAAGCAAAGAGTGGAGAAATTGACTTTAATTCCTTAATCAAAGTTTTACTAAGATACAAGCTTAGATAAAACTCAGTTAGCTAGCACTCATAAATAAACCACTTAATGAAGTCTTAGAATTTATGGTCATGCTAATCTGTTGGTCGAGATTTCATCTTGGGTTCACTTTGCTAATCTGTAACTATTTTCATAACTTACCTGTTTAAAGTAAACAAACATAAAAACCTATATTGTTTATCTAGGATAAATTCTATTAAGTTAGTATGAGTAATTCGAAGATCTTAAAAGATTACTTAAGGAAGTGCCAAGCAGATGGATTGAAGGAAGTAACAGTCGAAACTATTGAAACTACTCTTAAACCGTTCATAGAATGGTGCGGAGATCGAGAATTAAAAGATTTTACTACAGACGATGTTTACGATTATCTGGATTTTATAAATGCCTATACATACATCAAAGCTGGTAAGGCCGTTAAATACTCACCTGGTACACAGCAACGAATTAGAACTGTTTTAAAAAAGTTCTTGACCTTTATTAATCATGATCTTGGAGACGTAATAAAGTTGCGGACGCTAAAAAATGGTAAGATCCCTGAAGACATTTTGACTCGCGAAGAAATTGAAAAGTTAATTGATACATGTCGAAGTAACAGAGATCGGGCTATAATTGCCACTTTTTATGAAAGCGGAGCTAGAAGGGGGGAGTTACTAACAGTTCAACTTAAACAAGTGACTTTTGACGAGAATGGGGCAATCCTCAATATCCAAAAAGGGAAAACAGGAAGTCGCCGCGTGAGGCTTGTATTAGCTTCATCTTACCTTAAACAGTGGATTGACACGCATCCATTAAAGAATGATCTCGATGCTTATCTATTCTGTTCAACTAATTCTCCTTTTGGAGTCATCACATTTGTAGGACTTGCAGATAAACTACACAAAATAGCAATTAGAGCAGCTATCCAGCCAAAAAGAGTTTATCCACATGCTTTTAGACATGCTAGAGCAAACCACTTAGCCGAACAATTACCTGAACAACTTTTAAAAGAATATTTGGGCTGGACTAAATCAAGTAATATGGCGAGTGTATATGTGCATATGTCAGGTCGAGATGTGGATAATGCTATACTTAAATTACATGGAATAGAGACTGAAGAAGCTACCAAAAAATTCACTGTTAATAAATGCCCACGTTGCAAGGAAATAAATCCAGAAAATGCTTTATTTTGTTTTAAGTGTGGACTACCACTTACTCAGGAAGCTTCAACAACTGTAGAATCGATAAAAACTGATTACGTACAGCTTGCAGACTTAGATGAAATTAGAGAAATGAAAAATACATTAAAACAGGAGCTAGAAGAGATCTCAAATCTGAAGGATATGATACTTAAACCTAAAAAATGATTTATATATAATTTACAATGAATTATAGTTTTAAGGAATCCCTATTTTTGCTCTACATTTTTCAAAGTAATAATTTAAAAAATTATCACATTCTTCATCATAATCTTTTAATCCATGCGGCAGGTTTGTGTCCATTGCCACTTTCAAGATGTTAAAAAATTTTTGTTCTTCATAAAAGAATTTTTTTCTCTCGCTGGACATACTACCGTCTACAATATCTCTCTGTAAGCAGTGGTCGAAAAGTAGCTCAAGACCTATCAATTTATCTTTCTGCTCGAAATTTACTATTTGCAGTAGTTCATGATATATCTCTATCCAGTTTTCTTGCGCTAAGATTCTGTCGAATATCTCTTCAGACATTATTTTTACGATGCCTGCCAATTGTTCTACTAGAACTTCATTATTTTTTTTTATTATTTTGCGATCCATCTCTTTAGACATTTTCTGAGTTATAATTTCAGATGCTATTTTAATGGAAATATATCTCACCATTGCTTTGTATAGTTCTTCATATGGGATTTCTGCACATTGTATTGGCAATTCTTCTTCTATTATTTCCTGAAACCTTTCTTCCGAGATTTCAACATCTGCGGACAATTTTAGAGATTTTTGACCCAACTCTAACTTCAGCGAATCTTCCATGCATTTATTATAAACCTCCAGGCAAATATTTGGATTTGTTAAAATGTCCATTAATTTGGTGTAAAATATATTCGTCGAACTTTTGGGAGCTGGTAGGTATCGCCAAGAAGTAACGCCTCTGGACAACGTACAAATTTCTTCTGCTTTGGCATATAAAGTTTCAATATCGTTATTTAAGCACAGATCAAAGAAGGAAGACGATGAAAAAAACTGAGTATGGAACCTCTTAGCTTTAGGATTGCTTTGATTAAAATCGCGTCTTTTGCCTATAATATTTAAAGATTTTGGATATATATTCAAACATATCTCTGGAAAACGAAGTCGGATATTTTTTAAATTCCCAACTCTTTTTATGTCCCACCTGTTGGCCACTCCGGACTTGCCTGGAATCTTTTCTATACATGAGTAAGGGCGATGCTGCAAGTCTTTCAGGTGCTTCTTTATAGTCCCTATATTTTTTATCTCGTATTCTCGTGCCAAAAATTTTCTTATTCCTGGCTCTGGAACAGCTCCATCACTACGTATAATGAATGTAATTATTCCAGCTTTTACTTCATCCCACTTTAAATGATCTCCTCGATTTCTTCGCATGCTGTAAAATAAACTCTAATGTATTAAAAGTTGAGTATTAACTCAAATTATTAAGGGGATTGATATCATTTTTGAAAAGAACTATATCGTATTATCTTGAAAAAAAACAGTATCTATACTTAAATAGAGAAATGATATATTCTTTGATGGTGATGAAAATATATTTTAATTTCGGAGAAAGAAAAATACAAAAAGTTGGCTATTCATTTTTAATTCCTTTACCTGTTCAATGGGTAAATAACATGAAAATAGGCAAAGGCAATTTGCTGGCGCTTGAAATGCAGGACGACTATAGCTTGAAGATAACCCCGGTTCCACAGGCCCGACAAGACTCTGAAGGAACCAGGAGCTCAACACCAACCAACTAAAAGAAGGAGATGTCGGCATGAATAATATGACCCTAAAAGATATATCTTTTATCTCGTGGGCGAAACAGACCTGCACCAAACACCCTGAAATTTTGGACCACATGAGGAGAAGTACCGATCCACTGGAAAGGGCAATAGCAGTTAGAATTATGAAAAGCGGAGGGCTTAATGAGCTTTAAAAAGAGAAATAGGGTATTTTAATTACCCTAAATCACTCAACGGAGATTATACTAACTGGAGAAGTCTTATCGTTTATAATATCACTTTCCCTAGTTTAATCCTTCTGTGCGTGATTCTCTCTTCTTTTTGCACTACAGGAGTTGAAAATATGTCATTCAACCCAGTTAAGCTCTCCTTCTATGAGGCTTTCGATAACATAAACTGGTTACTGTTCCACATATGGATTACACATTCTGCGTTTTCAAGACTCAGGTGGTTCTAAATGGCTGTCCGAACCTTCATTAAACATTGTAAAAAACAGCAATCAGTCTGCAGGATTAAACTCTGCTCAGAATGTTGTCAAGCTCGGGAAAATTATAATCTCTCTCTAATTGCGTTTAGGAGGGCATAGCACGTCCACTTTTTATCCTGGAAATATTCCCCAGGAAATGAAAGATATTCCTCAGTGGATTCTGTGGAAACTGGAAAAGAGAGGGGAAAATTTAACTAAAGTTCCTTATAAAGTTAACGGCAAAAAAGCTGACACCACAAAATCTGCGACCTGGACCACTTATGAACGGGTTTTCGCAGCGTATGATTCTTCCATCTATGACGGAATAGGGTTTGTTTTGACAAGAGATACAGGTATTGTAGCTGTGGATTTTGATCATGTAAGGAAGGATTCTATTTCTACAGTAGATGGCAGTATATCTAAAAAGTGGAATGAAGGAGTTTTCACTGAAATTCAAAATTTCAATTCGTATGCTGAAGTTTCACAATCCGAAGAAGGAGCACATGTCTTCTGTAAGGGAAATATTGTTGCTGACGGGAAAAAGAAAGGCAATGTTGAGATGTATTGCAATAAAAGATTCTTTGTAATTACAGGAGATCATATCGCTGAAACTCCCAAAACTGTTAATGAAGCTCAAGAGTGTATAGATGTTTATAATCAACTATGGTTTGAAGGACAGCAGACTACTAACGGCAGTAATAAGATCATGTCTCCAATAATGAATGATGAAGACATAGTGAAATTAGCAAGTTCTGCACGAAATGGAGACAAATTTAGAAAATTAGATTCAGGAGATATTATTGATTACCCATCACATTCTGAAGCGGAGTTAGCATACTGTGGAATATTGGCATTCTACACTCAAAACAAAGAGCAAATAGATAGAATTTACAGAACTTCAAAACTTTACAACAAAAAATGGGATAGGTGTGGAAAATATGCTTTGAATAAAGTCTCTACAGGGCTAACTGAAGTTTACCGAAAAACAGCATCTGAAGACGAAGTTTATCCTGCTGAAGAAATAAGTTTAGCAGAACTCAAAAATCTCAAAATGGATCAAAATAGTCGTAAAATGCCTAATTTGATGAACATACTGCCTGCTAATCATTTCATTAACACAGTAACCGATTGGATGTCAGGACTCTCAGATACCTATTACGAGTATCAGGTCAGTACAGCGCTTTGGTTGCTCTCGGATCTGATTCAAGGAAGAGGGGCACTTGTCATAAAGCAAGGCACAATAAGACCTAATTTATACGTCCTACTTTTAGGATTATCAACCAAAAGCAGAAAATCTACTGCAATAAATAAAATTGAACAAATTAGAGAAGCAGCGACAGATACTGAATTGTATAATGACGAGCCAACTATAGAAGGTTATCTCGAAATGCTGGCTTGTAATCCAGTCCAGAGTTTTGTTTGTGACGAAGTGAGTGGACTTCTTGCAAAATATCACAAAAAGTATAATGAAGGAATTTTCGATCTAGATTGCAAAATTTATGATGGAGCTTCAATCAGAAAAATTAAAGCTTCAGGTCGGAATAAAGATCCACAAGAGTATATTATAAAGAATCCATACGTTACGCATCTTTACGCGACAACTCCTGACAAATTCACAACAGTAATAGAGCTAGAGGATTTCTCTTGCGGTTGGGGATACAGATTCCTTTACGCATTTCCTACGTATGCCAAAGATAGAAAGGATATCGAATTGGAAAATAATGAAAATATAGAGGCCTGGGGAAAAGTTCTAACTGCAGTTAAAACTCTTTATAAAAGATATTCAGAAGCTTCTGATTTCAAATTCACAATTACAAAAGAAGCCTTAAAACTGTTCAATAAAATAAGTGCAGAACTAGAGGATGAAAGCGAAAAGATGCAGAACGAATCATTAGATTCAGCTATTGCGAGGGCGGAAGACAATATTCTAAAAATATCGATGCTTCTTGAAATTGGCAAAAAAGAGCCTTCTCATGAGATCACAGAGCATAGTATCACTATAGCTTCCCTTTTAATCCTTGATTTTTTCTTGCCTTCATTTTCGCAAGTCATGGATAGAATACTCTCCGATATTAAAACGAACAAAATCGAGAAAGCAATCTCAGTAATTCGTAAAATGGGAGGGACATGTAATAGAGGTACACTTATTAAAAACGGTCATTTTACAGCTAAAGAATGCGATGAAATTATTGGAGCAATGGTTATAGGCTCAATTGTAGATGTTAAAAAAATCAAAGAAACAAAATTAGTTACATATATCTTAAAAAGCGATGAAAAAGTTGTCAATATTCGATCCACAGAACTCACAGATTTATTTGCCAATCTTCGCAATGTTCGCAATCTTCGCAATCTTCGCACATACACTGTAGGTACAACTACCCTTGCGAAGATTGCGAAGATAGATAATATACCTACATGTAGCGCGTTGCCGGAAGGATCTTCTAGTGTATGTGCGAACATTGCGAAGATTGCGAACATTGCGAATATCGAACAAAGCTTGTGTTCTAGTGTGGTCTCTGTAGAAGAAGCCGCTAAAATTCTAGAAGAGGAAGGATTTCAAATGTCTTTTCTTTTCCTTGACATTGAAACCACAGGTTTAAATCCTCTCACTTCAGAACTTGTGACTTTGCAGTTATTGACTCCTTCAGGGAAGTCGATGATAATTAAAGATCCTGGCGACTTAGAAGCTCTTAAACCTAAGCTTGAGAAAAGTTTAGTCGTAGGCCACAACATAAAATTCGACTCTAAATTCCTGAAATATCAGTATGGAATAACTCTTTACAATGTTTACGATACCTTTATATCAGAAATAGCAATCTCAGGGGGGAAACTTGCTCGACGAAAAGGAGCATCACTCAAAGATCTAGTTTTTAAGTACTGTGGTGCCACTCTAGATAAGTCTGAACAACGTGGATTCAAGAGAGGTGAACCACTAACATTCGAGCAGGAAAAGTATGCTCTTAATGACTTGAAATATCTTCCTGAGATCATTAAGCAACAGCGAACAAAAATAACCTTACTCGGCTTAGGAAACATAATTGACATTGAGATGAAATGTCTTCCTGCGGAAGTATGGTTGGAGCTTTCTGGCTTCCATGTGGACTTTGAGAAATTCGAAGAAATAAGAGTTGCAATTCAAAATAAGTGCCAAGAGACTGAGGCTTTTCTTCAAAAAGAACTTAATACTTTTGATAAGCAATGTCAGTTAGATGGCATGTTTGTTTCTGATAATTTAAATTTAAGCAGTCCTAGACAGCTGAAACAAGCTCTAAGGAACAAAGGTTATAACATTAATAGAACAGATGTAAAAACAAGAGCAAAGTACGCTAATGATCCCATATTTCAGAATCTATCTAATTTTAAAGAGGCTGAGACACTCCTTAAAATGTTCATTAAACCTTTACCTTCTTACATAAATTCTAAAACTCAGCGGGTATATTCTGATTTTTGGCAATATGGTGCTGCATCTGGGCGGTTCACTTGTGGAAAACCTAACTTACAACAGCAACCGAGAAGGTTTAAAGATTGGAGAAAGATTTTTACTCCCGAGCCTGGGAACAAGCTAATCACGGCTGATTATTCCCAAATTGAGCTTAGAATTATAGGCCAACTAGCTAGAGATAAAAAATATATTCATGCTTATAATGAAGGCCTTGATTTGCACAGGAATACAGCTGCAGTCTTGTTTAAAGTGCTTGTAGATCAGGTTACTAAACAGCAAAGAGAAGCAGCAAAATCAGTTAATTTTAGCTTGAATTATGGTATGGGTAAAAGGGCTTTAAAAGAGAAATTGAAGTTAGAAACAGGCATTAATTATATGGAAGATGAGGTGGCAAAGTTTATCTAAGACTTCAAAAACTTATACCCTGATGTAACAAATTATCTTAAAACAATAAGTCAAAAAGGATTCAATAGACTCGAAGTTAGAACTGCAGCAGGAAGACTTTTCAAATTCGATAAACCTTCGGCAGAAACAGAAGAGAAATACAACGCACAGAAAAGTAGCATTGAGCGTGAATGTAAGAACCTTCCGGTTCAAGGTCTTTGTGCAGATATACTGAAAATAGCAATGGGTAACCTTTTCTTAATTCTTGAGCCTAGAGGAGTGAAACTCGTTAATTGTGTCCATGATGAGCTTGTTTTCGAGTGCAAGGCAGAAGAAGCTGAAGAAGTAGCAGCAATTGTAAAAACTGAAATGGAAAAAGCCGGAGAACTCTTCTTAATTGATCTTCCATGTATTGCAGAAGTCACAATAAGTGATACGTGGGAAAAATAAATTGTTTTGTTCGAATTTCCAAGATTTTCCAAGTTTAAATTTCTTCCATAACCAACTATTCAAGCATAAAAATATTATCAATTACCATTACCAATATCCAATGATGATAAAATATAAATACTAATAAATCGTATATAGTAGAGTAGTTTCTTGAAAATTGCCTGGCTAATGGATTGAATAATATGAAAGGTGGTAAAACAAGGTTTCAACAGAAATTTACAGAAGATATGTTCTTGAAAGCTCTCTCAATTGACAGAATCAGGTCCACTGCTACTATTATGAGTTTAGTAGGATGCAGCAGGTCCACAGCTAAAAACATACTTTATAAGCTTGTAAATGAAGGTAAAGTAAATAAAATAGAAATTGAAGGCGGCTGTCATGGATGGCAAAAAGTGAAAGGTGATTAAAATGAGTTTTATCGATGACTACAGACAAGAAATTAGGCCAGAATTCGCGTTACAAATGATACCGGAATTAAAAGAAGATTATCTTCAACATCACCCATGTAAATGGGAAGAAGTTACGATCCAACTTTGGAAAGTTGCAAGTGCACGCATTCAAGATTGTGATCCGTTAATCGAGAAATATTCTTTATTGTGCACTCCAGTACTATTTGATAACGAAGACGCCCCGGGATATTTCACGATATGTGACAAAACAATGGAAGAGCAAATATCTGAGTTTGATCAACAACTCGGTATGACTCATAACGTGGGTTGCACTATAATCCCTGAAGACTGGGATGCAGAAGTGAAAGTTAAGCTTGTGCATGTGACTTCAGAAATTAATCATGGGAATAAACTATAGATATTTAGCTGAAAGTTGTTTTTGAACTGTAGGTGAAGGGGGTTTATCCGACGGATCTCAAAAAATTGTTTCTGGAAGAAAATGTAGGCGGCTTTGATCTCCTATTTCGAACTGTGTTTGGAGTAATTGCAATCATTGCTTTGTCAACAGGTTTTGTGAAAACGGCTCCCTGGAAATGGGTTGTTTCCTTGATAGCTTTTACAGGGCTCTTCAGTTCAATCACGAGACACTGCAGTCCCTACTATATCTTCAAGATTAATACTGCAAAAAACAAATAGGGATAGATTTTAAGGACTTAAAGGATTTATCCGGATAAGAAATATTCAAAAAGTTAATATGTGAGCCACAGGGAAGAGATACCTGCAGCCCTGTAGAAGGTTTGGGTTGGGTCTACGGAAGAACCTAGACAGTAAACCTAATTTTAATTTATTATATAATTTTTCCACATATTCTAAATAGTACTATCTTAAGCTAAATGGTATTAAATTTAGGTGAGAATTCTATCCCAAAATCCAAGTGTATATATTATACTTAATTTATATATTTTTTAAGTAATAAAAGTGTATGAAAAATATCTCGTAGGTGCTTACCGTGCCAAGCCATTTCAAACATGGGGAATAAAAATGGTCAAAAAACGACTTATTCTGAGACCACTGGTGAGCCTTTTATTCAAAGTTTGATGAATATTCATTGCCCTATTCCAAACAATCGTTCTGTGATCCTGAGATTGGCTCCTATTTGATTCGGTGCGTATAACCCCCGCTTGCACGCAGAACAAAAATAACTTAATATTAAATACAAGATTTGCTAATATTCATTATAATAAATAAAAAACGGTGTTAACATGGCTCGCCCTTCTAAATTAACTCCAGAAATACAACAGAGAATCGGTGATAATATTGCACTTGGTTTGACTTATAGATTGGCTGCCGAATCGGCTTGTGTGACCTATAAAACGTTTAATTTATGGATGCAGCAAGGCAAAAATTCAACATCTGGGAAATATTTTGAGTTTTCCCAATACATCAAAAAACGTAACGCTGAAGGTGCTCTAAAACTTCTGAAGCGCCTAAAAGAAGCAGCAAATGCTGGAAACTGCACGGTTTGTATGTGGATTTTAGAAAGACGTTTCAGTGAAGATTTCGGCAGAAGACAATATCGCAAAATGGATGTTGTCTCAAATAATAAAAATGTGAATGTTGATATAATCGTTCAGGATACAGGTGCAATTAGGAATAATATTCTAGATAAGTTATATATGATTGGAGAATCGTAGCCGGATTACCAAAATCGCAACCAAGGTTTTTTTGCTCCTCGAGCTTTAATTACCTTCTGATTAATGAGAGTCTGGGCCTGCACCATATAATTGTCAAACATTTTTTGAGATCCTCTTTATCCTGACTGGTTTTTTTGTATGTGTGAAATATCGTAATAAGTTTCTTTAGATATAGAAATCATCAGCTTTTTGAAAAACGTATGCCTTTAGATTGGTAAAAGGTATTTTTTCGAGATTTAAAATTTACTTTAATGCTCAAATGCATGTGAGTTTATCGAAATTCTCAAATATATTTAATTTTTTTTGTAGTTAAAATGCCTAAATTGTCCATAACTGTGGTTGAGAGTTTTTGAAAATTGTTTTCGTCGTTAAAAACGATACTTTTTTAATCAATACATACTGTCAATTATAGTATTTTCAGTTACTCAATTTTCTGGCAAAAATAACATCAGAATAAATCAAATGTTCTTTTTAAGGACCTTAATTTCATTACTCTTCTCTCATTTGTAATTAGATGGTAAGTTTTCGTTCCAGATCCTACATTTTTATCTATATACAGATGTGCTCTTTTTATAGTAGTTTGGGAATCTGTATTCTATGATTGATTTAGATACCTTGAAATATGATAACGATCTGATTCGGGTTGTTGTTCAGGACTATATCAACAGAGAAGTGCTTATGTGTGCTTATATGAACCGGCAAGCTCTTGAGAAAACTATAGAAACTGGAATTTCGCATTTCTGGAGTCGGAGCAGACAAAAGCTATGGAAAAAAGGAGAAACCTCGGGGAATGTGCAGAACGTATATCAAATTAGGGTTGACTGTGATAAGGATTCTATCCTCTTGCTGGTGAAGCAGATTGGAGGGGCCTGTCACATGGGATATAGATCTTGTTTTTTCAGAGATATCGAGGGAAGGATAATCGGTGAGAAGGTTTTTGAGCCGGAAGATGTCTATTAGATTTTTAAGATTTCGATCGAGTTTGAAAATTGTATTCGATCAATACATTGTTTCTCCATTTTGAAGTTAGAAAAACTATGCAATTGATATAAAACAAGCATTTTGAACATAATAATGACATCATCTTTTGTTTGCCTTCTGAAACTGTTTTGTTAAAATATATGGGCTCAAAAATGGTACGAAAAGATTTCCAATCAACTAAGGAACAAATTTTATAAATATATCTCCAACTGACTGAAGACATGTGTATTCCTCTTTAAGAGCAAAATCAGTAAGAGTTTTCATGAGCAGAAATTATTGTCAAGAGATTTAAAATCTCCAATGCTTAAATGCATTGGAGTTTATTGAAATCCTCTATCAATAAAGACATTTACTTATTCATTATTAGTGGTGAATCTCATATTGGTTTTAATCCTTTGAAAAATCAGGGTAATAATGTAAAAAACGAATACTATGCTAGTTATAAAAAAGCTCACTGGATAGGGCTCATAAAATGAAATGAAGAGCCCAAGCCACGTCGCTATTAAAGCAATTAATATGGAGATCATTATGCCTTGTTGGGGTCGTTTTGCAAACAGATGAGCAATAGCTGCCGGCGTGATCATTAATGAAAAAATGAGGAGGACACCAACGACTTGAACGGCGACAGATGTTGCAATTGCAACCATGACCATAAAAATTATTCCAAGCAAAAGTGTAGGCAATCCCTTTCCTTCTGCTACTTCCTCATCAAGTGATGAAAATAAAAGTGGCCGATATACGATCGCAATTAAGAAAATAATCAATAGGCTAGCAACAAAAGTCACAATGACATCATTGCTGCTAATACCTAATATTTCTCCGAATAAGATAGAGTATGCTTCGGTTGCATAGCCACTATAGAGACTAATGAACAGAACTCCCAAGCCCAGCATGAATGCAAGGACTATTCCAATTTGAGTGTCACGCGAAGCTGCCCGGCGGCCAAGCATCGCTATTGTTATACCACCACAGCTCGTAAACAGTAGAAGTCCTATTATAGGAGCGATTCCGAAAAGTACGGCGCCAGAGGCACCTGCAAAGCCGATATGAGCAAGAGCGTGTGCTGCGAACGATGAGCGACGAAGCACTGTAAAGTAACCGACGATGCCTGCGACTATCGCGACTATAGTTCCGGCTTCAAAGGCATGCTGCATAAATCCGTACTGCCACATATCCTGCAGGTCAGTTAATAAATTAATACTAAAAGACATATCAATCATAATGGTGCTGATTTTCTTCTATACCTATTACTGCAACCTGGCCCTGAGAACCACGCAGGACCTCAACCTGTGTCCCGTATAAAGCCGATAGTGACTCCGACGTCAGGACTTCGTTTGGCTTGCCGATCGCCACCTTACCGTTGACAATATATATCACTTTATCGAGAACAGGGAGAAGTGGATTAATATTGTGCGCTATGAGCAGTGCCGTTGCATTGCGCGATCGAACCACATTATCGATAAGCTGCACTAATTCTTGCTCACGCCTAATATCAAGATTTGACAATGGCTCATCGAGCAATAATAGATCAGGGTTGCTGACCAATGCTTCGGCTAGAAATACCCGCTGTAATTCTCCGCCTGACAATATGCCAAGGGAACGATGTGCTAGATTTTCTGCCCCAACGGCTTTCAACGCATCAAAAGCATATTTGCGATCCTTTTGTGAAAATGGGTTAAAACCCCACCTTTTTCCAGAAAATCCGAGCCTTACTAATTCAAGGGCTTCGATGTTCATTTCAGGATCAATTAAGTGTCGCTGTGGCACAAAACCGATATGTGGATTGCCGCGTTTAGGTAGGGTATTAAATATTTTAATGTTGCCTCGAATAGGTTGCTGCATCCCAAGAAGCAAACGAAACAGAGTTGTTTTGCCTGATCCGTTGGGACCAATGATCGCTACAAACTCGCCGTGGTTTATAGTAAAATTGGCGTCCTGCCAAACGATGTTGTTCTGGTATCCGGCAGCCAAGTTTTCAACTGTAATAATATTGGGATATTTTGCGTTCATTTATCATTTCCCAAGAGCTTTTGCGTTTAGCGCATTCTGAAGAGAGATCAATTCAGAGTTCATCCAATCCTGGAACGACACGTCTGGCGGTTGTATTGTTTCTGTGATCCCAATAACGGGCATACCTTCTTCAGTAGCCAGTTTCTTCATATTATTCGTAATCGGCGTTGCAGTTTGCTGGTTATAGACAAGCACGCTTACATTTTTACTCTTAAGCTGTGTCTCAAATTGCACAATACTCTCTGCTGGAGGGTCGTTCCCTTCAGCAACAGCTTGAGTAAATGCAGGAGGTGAAACAAGGTCAAGACCTGTAGCGTTTGCCAGGTATGCAAAGATACTTTCTGTGGCTGCTACTTTAGTGCCCCCGAATTGTTGTTTGATTTCAGTGGTCCTATTTTGATATTTTGAAAGCGATAATTGCAAATTTGCATAATTTTGTTTATAATATGCATCATTGGCTGGATCGATATAAATAAGATCTTCTTCCATATGCTTCACAGTCAGGTTCACATAATCGGGGTCATACCAGAAATGAGGATTATCACCCTCTTTTTTCCCAAGAAGCTCTGCTACATTCAAAATTTTGCAGTTTGATTTGACTCCAGCTCCAATAAGCTTGTTAGCCCAGCTGTCATATCCAGCTCCATTAACAATTATATAGTCTGCCATGGCAAATGCACGCGCATTTTCAGTGTTACTTTCATACTCATGTGGATCTGCATTGGGATCTGAAACTATGCTCAACACTTGGACATGCGTTCCACCAATCTGAGATACCAGACTACCCCAAAAATTTTCAGCAGCAACGATTTGTATGGTTTTCGTTGTATTGGTGGCAACTGTAGTATTGTTAGTACCAAAAGAACTGGGGTGAGAACCCTTTATTGCGATGAAAGAAACAAGGGCAATGAGGATCACCACTCCTATGACAATATAAGTTGTATGTTTCATAATTTTCTACCTACTTAATGTGAATACATTATTCAGCTGATCTCTAAAATTAAAATTCGTTTTTTGAATCTCATATTTTGAACGAAGAGTCGAGCCTCTGATAATAAAACACTGTGAAGAATTTAGAACTTACATGCTTTGGTATAAACAAAGCACCTTAGAAGTTGTAACGAAATTTATACTTTGGGTAATTAGAAGTTTAATGCTATTGATTTCTTATTTCAACTGCGAAAGTCTAGAATTCTAATGATGGCATAAATCTTTGATTTTATCCCTCAATCACATAAGTTCCAAATAAAATGGATTTGAGACGAGCTTATTATGTAATTATCCACTGATAGATTATTGGTTATCTACCAAATACTTTGTGCCATATAAAGCAATTTTCGTCATAGTTAAGGATTATTTAAATACAAAAATAAACTAAATAAAAGATTAGCTGAATTATTAGAAAACTGTCACTTTTACCGGAAACTCACATCTATATTTATTGATCCGACGCATTTGTGGCAAAAAATCAGGATCTATTAACATTATAATTAAAATCATTTATTAGGTAATTACAGCTTTTATGAAATCGATTTTTTTAAAATAGTGAGAATATGTTGTTGAAAAGCACAAGCATAGGAATATCGACATGTTTTTTAATTAGAAACTGGATTGTATCATAAATTTGAGGCATATGCAAAAAATATTAATATTATGCGATTATACACCAAATAATGAAACGTAATGATGGTCTAGAGTTAAGCCCTAAAAAAAGTGAATATTTGAAGTATATATTTGAGAAAGGGGGTACTATCCGTACAATGGATATATCAGATCATTTTCACCTTGACCCGTCAACAATTACTAAGGCCATACAGGAGATGTCTTCCACCGGCCTTATAGATTATGTACCTTATAGGGGCATTAGTTTGACTTCCAAGGGCACAGAGCATGCTGAGTTTTTGGTTAGACGTCACCGGGTTATAGAATTGATGCTCTCTCACTATGGACTTTCTGGGCATGAAGCTTGTGATGAAGCTTTGAAGTTTGAGGGATATGTCTCAAGGGATGTGGTCAATAAGATTTGTAGTTCACTGGGACATCCAAGAACAGGTATTTGCGGGAAAATCATGCACAATAAAAGCTGTTGTTATCTTGGAGAAAATTAATGAAGTATTATCAAATCAAATTAATGAATTATTATAAAATGATATTAGATAAATCATTAATCCACAATAAATCAGACTCATATATTTTTATTTCTATATCGAAAAAAACATTTCCTATTCTATGAGATAAAGGCTCGAAGTTTTACTCTACGGTAGAATTTACACAGTTGGATCAAGAAATCAAAGAGTTTTAAACATTAAACTGTAAAAATTTTCTAATATTTTTCTTTGAAAGACAATTCTTTCATATACACCGTTATTTAATTACGCTTAAAATTAACTCTTGAAAATGGTACAAGTTCTAACGTCATAGCTATATATACTAGTTACTGTTCATTAAAAATAATGACAAAAAGGCCTTCCCTTGACGAATATTTCCTTGAAATCGCTTTCGTGGTGGGAAAACGATCTACATGCCTCCAAAATAATGTAGGGGCAGTTGTCGTTAGAGATAAACGTATACTCTCGACTGGATACAAATGGGCTCCGAGTGGTATGGAACACTGCCTTGAAATTGGGTGTATCCGGGACATAGAGAAGATTCCTTCAGGTATTCAACAGGAAAAATGCAGGGCAGTGCATGCGGAACAGAATGCCATTATTCAAGCTGCAATCCATGGGGCGAGCATATCAGGGGCAACTATCTATTGCACACATCGACCTTGTATTCTCTGCACGAAAATGATTATTAATTCAAATATCAAAAGGGTTGTATATGCAACTCTTTAGGTTGTATATGCAACTCTTTATCATGATACTGATTCACTTAATTTTTACAGGGATGCAGGTGTAGAAGTGGAATATATACCTTTTGAAATTAATTATTGAAGTTTGGCAAAGATTAAATCCACAGGATTATAAAATACCGCTTGTACTAACATCTGCAGAAAAAGTTCTCTGTAGGAGATTCTAAATGATTGAATTAATTTTATGAATTCTAGGAGAAAGCTTAAAATCTTTGGGTCTTTAGCTGAGTGGTAGTTAATATCATATCTAAACTGATATTCTGCAAATTTACATCTGTATGTAATTTATTTGTCTATTAACGTACCTATTTTCCGGTAGTAGAAATGTGCTTGTTGGTACTTATGTACTTGAGGTGCAAAATCAAGTATAAGAAACATTGCTATTCAAATTTCATTTTAGACAATTAAAAGTTTAATGCTGTTGATTTTTTTCAGTTCAATTGCATGAGTCCTAATATAGATAGCACCAAAATTTGAACTAACCCCACGGTGAGAGATCAAAAAGTGCTGTTTGTGGGTGAAAATACCCCGGTTTTCGATCTATATATAATATTGTTAAAAATATTCCAAAATAGCTCATACGATATTGTTAATTATTAGATTAAACGCGCAGGCTACAGGAATTATAATTAGTTATAATTTGAGGTGAAGCTTTGAAAAAACTAGGTACTATACTCATTTTATTGCTGATTGCATCTGTCTTCATATCCGGTTGCGTATCCCATACAGAAAACGTATCCAATAATGGAAGCGGAGTTCAAAGAGCATCTTCAATTGCAGAATTAAAGATCGGATATCAACCAAGTATCGATCATATTGCATATATTGTTGCAGATAAAAAAGGATGGTGGAAAACCGATCTTGCACCATATGGAGTACAGGATATAAAAGAGTATGTGTTCCAAACCGGTCCCCCTGAAATGCAAGCCATGTTAGCTGGAGATCTGGATGTGACTTATGTTGGAGCACCTCCTGTTATTGTAGCTCTCAGCCAGGGTCTTGATGCAAAGATTGTTGGGGGTGTAGATATAAATGGTTCAAGTCTTGTCCTTCGACCCGAATACAAATATACAGGTCCTCAAGACTTAAAGGGACTTAAAATCGCTGCATTCCCACCAGGATCAATTCAGGATACCCTGTTAAGAAAATGGCTTCAGGAAAATGGACTCGATCCTGCGAAAGATGTGACAATAGTTGGGATGACTGCAGGGGACGCCATCAGTGCTATTTCAGCCAAAAAGATCGATGCTGCCTTCCTGCCTAACCCAGCCCCAACAAGGATAGAAAAGGAAGGTAATGGGCGCACCATTGTACAATCTGGACAAATGGAACCGAGTCACATAACCAATGTTCTTTTAGTGAGCGGAAACCTTATTAGAAACCATCCGGATATTGTGGAGCAGATTGTAAAGACGCATATTAATGCAACCGAATATGCCAACGCACATAAAAACGAATCTGCTCATATTTTCTCAAATAAGACTTTAAGTGATCTTGAAACTATAAATGCATCTCTTAAAGAATGGGACGGGGCATGGATTACAGATCCTGCACCAATTGAAACCTCAACGGTTGGTTTTTCAAATGTTCTCTATGGGTTGAATTACACTTCGAAACCTCTGACAAATGAAGATCTTTTTGATACAAGTTTCTATGAGAAAGCTATCAGTGCGAAATGAGGCAGACGAATTTAAGGATGAAAAGCTAAGGCAAGGTATCCAATTGCCTTTGTTTTCAGAAAAGGTAGTTTAAAAAAGAACAAAAGAAAAGGGAGAAGTGATAAAAACTCTTCCTTAGCACTTGATATTTTACCAACTGTATAAAAAAACTTTCTATTATTTTTTGGGTTTTTATTGATTGCAGTCAAAAAGTAGCAATTGAAAATTAGTTGTATATATACAAGTGACTACATATATATACAATTTGTTTACATTATCTTATCTAGGACTTACGCATTTGAGAAGCAAAATCAATCACTTAGCGTTGTGTTTAAAATTCATATTTTAGATAGGTGAAGGTTAATGTTATTGATTTTTCAGTTCAACCGTACACGTCCTAAACTATTAACTAACAAACAAAAAAAAGGTAAAACAAAATGGCTTTTAATGACAGAGAAACTCGCTTCAAGGGACGAGAGAACAATCGCGGAAGTTTCGGAGCTCCCAGAATGATGTACAAGGCAATCTGCTCTGATTGCGGTATTGAAACTGAAGTTCCATTCGAGCCAACAGAAGGACGGCCGGTTTACTGTAGGGAATGTCTACCCAAACATAGGACACCCAGAGAAACCCGCAGATATTAAGTAAAAATTATATAACTGAGTTATGTCAACCCTTATTTATCTTTTATTTTTTGAATAGAATGAAGGCTTTGTTGCATGAATTTTTTCTCAGATGCTATGCTTTTTGGTAGTGTAGCAAATTTACTATAAATTCAGATTCAAATTTTTATTTACTACTTGTAATCGTGTACTTAGGTTCTGAAATTTTTTACCCAATAACTTTTGGTGAGTTATGATATTACAAAAAAATCTACATCCTCATCATCCTTTTCGCTTCGTTAAGGAGAATAGATATATTTTTTAACTAGTACATTGATTCCAAAATAGACGCATAATGTGATAGACAATTAATCTCTTCTAGATCTGAATTCAAACATTTACTTTTGATGTAATTTGGAATCGAGGCACTAGTATAGTTACTGATTAATGTGTATAGATAGAAGGAGTTGAAAATGAAAATTGGTAAATCAAAAATCAAGAAGGTGAGGAATTATGCCCCATGTGAAATTTGTAGAGAAAACTATAAGCAAGCTGTTTATATGTATATTAGCAGGAAATGGATTAAAATAGGGCAAGGGTGTCCTGAGTGTCTTAAAAATGAACTACAAAAGTAATTTCTTTATACGCAATTACGATATAAAACGTCTAAAAATATTATCTTTATGCTAAACGAGCATGAAATTCGTTGAATAACTAGCACCAATAAATAAAAACATTTTTTGCCTTACCTTTTTGACTAGTGACTCCATCATTGCCTTTGGGGCGGTTTACCCAAAGTCTTGAAAATGTTATTGATTAGATCATTTTTCCTTCCTAACAAAAAAACTAGGTACAGAGTCAATGATTATTCTAACAAGGCACATTGGCACACTATTATAGTCATAGTCATCTAAGCTCTGGAAGAAAAGGGAGGAGTCCAGCTACATTTAGCATATAAAAAAAGTACAAATAAACTGCTTCGTCTATGGTCTGTTATTATTAGTTAAACAGGATATGACCGCTTGCCATACTGAATAAATTTCCTGCTTTTATGCAATATTAACTGGTACATCTTTGGCAAGAAAACCTTTGATTAACTTGAGACAACAGTTGAAGCAGTAAACACATTTCAACTAACCACTTATTTTGATAGTTAGCCAGTTCGGGTAATGATAAATTTGTCATATGCGTTTTTTAGTATCATTACCGTTCCATATATAGTAGTCATGATCATGACTATTGTAGCTCCTGATGGGAGATTCAAGATATACGAGAGCCAGAGGCCCAAGAGTATGTAGATAATTCCTTGGATAACCGAAAAAGCGAGCATTGCTTTCAGCGATGAGACAAATTGATGGCTTATAATCGCAGGTATAGTTAACAGAGTGATGTTAAGTATGATCCCTGTGACCCGCACCATGATAACCGTTGATATGGCGACCATGCATAGCAACAAGAAATAATACACATTAGAATTGCGGCCTGAAACTCTCATGTATTCTTCATCAAAGCAGAGGGCTAGCAGCTCATGATAAAAAATCATGATTAAGAGTACTATTAATATATCCAACCTAGCCATCAAGATCAAATCGCTCGACGGCACCATCAGAATATTACCAAAAAGGTATGACATTAGGTCTGGCGCATATCCAGGTGTCACATACACCAAAATGAGACCTAGGGACATGCCTGTAGCTAGCAGAATACCAATAGCGGTATCTTCATAAGCTTTTGTTAATTTGGTAGCTGTATACATTGTCGCTGCCGATAATATGCTGAAAGGAAGCAAAGCATCTACAGGATTAATGTGCAGGTAATAACCTAATCCGACTCCTCCAAACGAGGCATGTGTGATGCCATCGCTCAGGAATACTATTCTTTTAAGGACAACATACACGCCGATAATCCCGCACGCTACGCTCGCTAATATGCCGGCTGCGACCGCATTTCTCATGAATTCATATTGAAATATATTGATCATTGCTTTACTTCGTATGCTCTTTCAATACTCTGTGCGGGATGCCGTGAGCTATTAATTCGATCGGACATCCATATGCTTCTTCCATCTCACCACTAGAAAGTTCCCTGGAGTCGTGATAGTACAACTTCTTTCCGACACACGCAATTTTATCCGCATTGACAGCTAAAATCCCAACATCGTGAGAAACAATGATAATGGTAATCATGGATTTAAGCCGGTTGAGGATCGTATAGATGCTTTCCTGCCCCACTATGTCTATCCCAGTAGTCGGCTCGTCAAGAAGGAGTAAATCAGGCCTAGAAGCGAGTGCCCTTGCTATGAGCACACGTTGAAGTTGCCCTCCAGATAGCTTTCCTATCTGTTTGCCGCTATAGTCGCACATTTCCACTGCCGTCAGCGCTTCTTCGGCTACTGCAAGATCATCCTTGCCATAACCCTTGAAAATGGTTTTTTGACCCAAGCGGCCCATCAGCACTGTATCGTGAACACTAATGGGAAAATTTCTATCCAGCATGATCTGCTGAGGTACATATCCTATGCGGTGCCATGATCGACCGGGTTCCGCACCGAACACC
Organism: uncultured Methanosarcinaceae archaeon; assembly: GCA_963848985.1. GTDB lineage: Archaea > Halobacteriota > Methanosarcinia > Methanosarcinales > Methanosarcinaceae > Methanosarcina. The sequence goes on along the minus strand of CAWKGG010000036.1, from coordinate 5,152 downwards.
CTAGCAGTGCCCCTCATCGGCTGAACCAGCCCCATTATCACTTTAAGCAAAGTTGTCTTTCCACCGCCATTAGGCCCAATAATACCCAGAAAATCTTTTTTGCATATCTTTAGGGTCACCTCCTGAAGCACGGTATTATCACCATAACGTACCCACACGTCCTCCAGGGCGACAACTTCCTCGGTCACAGCTATTTCATGCTCCTCGCAATCGTTTGTGACGCATTATTCATGTTATCCATATAATTAGGGGCAAGCGGATCGATCTCAGCCACCGTAGCTCCAAGTTCGCTGGCCATTTCTCGTGCGCTATTCGGGTTGAACTCTGGCGTTACGAATACCGTCGTGATATTTTTAGCCTTAGCCTCATCCACCAAGTCCTGAATATCAGCAGGGCTTGGATCCTTATTATCTTCATTTATGGCAAGCATATTGAGACCATAGTCTCTGGCAAAGTATCCCCAGTTATCCGGATATACCATAAAGCTCTTTGTTGTACTATTGGAAAGGACATTGGCAATATTGTTATCCAGCTTTCTGATATCTTTCAAGTAAGCGTCCTTGTTTCGACGGTAATACTCTTCATGATTTGGGTCTTTCTTTGCAAGCGCCTTATAAATATTTTCTATCATGACCATAGCCTGTTTTGGAGATACCCATGCATGTGGATCGCCTCTAATTAATGTTGCATTGCTGGAAGTGTTTATTATCTGTATGTCTTTATTCATCTCAGATATTTTTGGAAGGCTTATAGTCTCAAAATTTAGGCCAGTGCCAAGAGCTAGGTACATGTCTGCCTTGCTGATCTCTGTCAATTTCCCAGCCGTAGGATCATATTCGCAACAGTCTGCCCCGGGTGGTAGTAGGCAAATTACTTTTACGCGATTTCCGCCCACGCTCTCGGCGAATTCCTCCTGAGGTGGCACGCTCACCGCAACTACGATTGGATTACTATCTCCATTATTCACCTGGTTCATTGGATTGCTATTGTTTGTTGCCTGGTTATTCGTAGAATTCATGGCACTATTAATACAACCACTGAAACCGCTAAAGATGAAAACTGTGATTAATACAAGCGAGAGGTATATTGTTAGCGATTTTTTATTCATTAGCACTCACTCCAATATCGACAAAACAAATTTTGCCTTCTTAGCATGTAGTACTTACGCATTTGAAGTTTGAAATCGAAGATATAGACGTTGTTATTTAAATACAGGTATGAGGTTCTTAAAGGTTTAATGCTATTGATTTCTCAGTTTAACTGCGTAAATCCTAACATAGATTAGTATATATCATGCTAAACCATTAAATAGTTGGTGTAATGACAAATTAAAAAACAATATCATTTGATGTATTTACTCAAATATTTATCAAATAATCATTTATGTAATAATTTAATAAATATCATCTATAAACCCAAATTACTCGTTTTTTCAATTAAAAAAAAGTTGGTTATATACCAAAATTTTAATTACATTTGTTGCATAATGTAGAATCGCATGTCTGCAAATAGTAAAGTTTTATTTATTGGAAAAGATGTCTTATTCAAAAACTAAAACTGGATTATTAAGTTACCAAATACTGTTAACCAGTGCACTTTTCAGTTGGAAGTAAATTGAGAAATCAACTACCTTAAAAAATAATGCAAAATTAAAACAAGTTAGGAGTGTATACAAATATGGAGAAACAAAAATATGAGAGAATAAAAACCAGAAAATTTGTCAGTCAAATTGTTGACTTTCCAGTAATTTCAACAAAGGATAAAATAATAAGCACTGCTGAAGACTCAAAAACTAAATAGGGCAATAATGAGATTCCTTAAGGTAATTAATCGTGCCAAATTTCATTTTTAGTCTTACGCATTTGGATTCAAAGCTTAAATTAATTCTACTGATCTCCAAAAAGTACCAATTTACCCATTTTCGTCAAAATTAAGTCTCAAATAAATACCAATTTTTGATATAAACCGACGAATAAATCCCAAAATTAATTCTATTTAATCAGTAATAATACCAATGAATACCGAATAAATAGATTAATTAGCATAAAAAGGCTGTAATTACCGAAAAATCATCAGATAAATTGCTATTGCCAACAAATCCACAGAAACAGTCATTGTCTTGCAATGACCTCTATCACAAGTCAAGCATGGTTACCAAAACACCTTAGCCCGCATGATCAATTTTATGATGGCTACTATTTTTCTAATTGCAATCGAATGAGGACTTACCTTGAGCCTATTAGTGTCCTAGTATTTGGTTATATTTATGAGCATAGGGTTTAGGATACCGACATCTTAATTCACGTGCCTGAGAACATAGCTAGATATATTTATTATTCCTCCCCTGAAGATAAAAGTGAAATCAATCTATGTTTTTGTTATCAGAAACCATAACCATACCGCAACCAGCTACATACGTTAAAACAAATATTCATAACTCAGAAAGATATTGAATGATATATTCTACTTGCTGTCTTTCAAAGTCACAGAAAAATATATAATTAATATAGTACGAAAGAAATATTATTTAATTTTCAAGTAATAATTGACGAAATTTGTAAACAATATAGGTATTTATGGTAGTTGATACAGAACTAAATTCTCATGATAAAGGAAAATTAGTATTCAATAATTATTGAAATTAATGAGAAGTAAATGGTTTTACTGGCAAATGTTTTGTTTCTTATTTTCCCATTGATGTAGAAGTTTTAATATAAAGCATTTATGTTCTAAACGTAAACATTCCATTACTAGTTTTATTCACTAGCCCCTTTCTAACAAACTGAAAAGTATAGATAAACGCACACATATTTAATTTTTAGTGAATAGTTTTTTCCCAATCAAATTTGTTTTTGCGTTTATAACCAGATACTAAATGTTGTTTCCTTTTCAGAATTTAATTGTCAAAGATCACGACTGCTTACGAAACAACTATTTATTTTTACCAAGCTTCTTCGGCTAAGACAAGCTTCGGAAGGTATGCTGTGGCCTCATTCCAGTAGCATCCATAAGGTCCGCAGACTACTTCGCTATCTCCGCTATCGCCATAAGGAGCGGGGGGATAATATCCGAAAGGTCCTACCATAGGTCCAACAGAACTAGTATTTAAGTTCTGTGCATTCGCTGATACAGTTATCAATGGCACTACTAAAAAGACTAACATTAGAATGCTAAGTATTTTTATTCTCTTATCTTTTTGTTTCTCCATATTTGTATACACTCCTAACTTGTTTTAATTTTGCATTATTTTTTAAGGCTGTTGTTTTTCCATTTACTCTCAATCGGCAAATTACTGGGGAATATTTTTGTAATTGTAAATAGTCTATCTAAAAAAAATGGATACAAGTAGGGATATAATCATACTTCACTTTTTAGAGAATTAAATAACTATATATCTACTTACTAGCTTATATTTAGTTATTAGTTTATAATATCTAATGAATAATAACTCCTAAACTAAAGTAAATTGAAGGAATTGTTGATTTAAACTAATATTAGTAATATGAGTTTTAAGCCTAATAACATAAAATATGAAAAAATTAAAGAAAAATGTTAAATACAAAGTTGTTATATATTCATATGTCTATCCAAAAGATATCGAAAAATGAGAAAATCTGAAATCATTCATCAAAACTGTGGTGGTGGAATTCCTTATCTATAAGGTAAGGCAGGTGTAAGTTTCAGATTTCTAAAACAAAATACCAAGTGTCATGGAAGGGTTTTATCACTCCGTCCTTCCAATCTACTCTTTTTCGAAGTGGTGCAACATCAAGCCCATTCCCTTATTATAGATCCAATATTCATGCATCCTACAAATTCATATACTAAATCAAATAATTGAGCCCTTTAAACTCAAAAATTCTTATATAAATCCAAAAAAAAATTAAATTTGGATCTTCATAATCAAAAAAGCGATTGTTTTTTAGTTTTTAGCTGCTTTCTTTCCGATGAAATACAAGAGACTGCCACTAACTATTATACCGATTACAGCAGACAGAATATATCCAGCAGAAGACACGAGCTTCGAATCCTGGAAAGAAGGGCCATTGGGGATGTTATAATCCTTCATTGGTGCATGCCATAAGTCAGAGAGCTCTTCTAACCCATGTGGCACATACCCAATCCTATCTTTAAGCTCATCTGGTGCCCATTCACCATATGCCGTGCCTGCTGCAAGCAAACCTAAAGGCGCAAAAATTATCAATAATATCAAGCCAATAGATAAGTTTCGTAGTATATTATCCACGTTCCCACCTCAGATTGTAACTCCATTCATTATTTCGGTTCTGTTGATTTCCGCTTCAGATTTCTCTCCATAAAATACAGATGTATCTGTTCTCTGGATATAGGCAAAAATAATTGCTGTGATCAGTGCTTCAAGAATGCTGAATGCCAAAGCGTGTTCAAGTAACATGGCTGGAATAGTTACTTTCAATTGATATGGCATATAAAGTGGGACTCCTTCAGCCGTGTGCTCCAAAATTGGCTGTATACCTAACTCAAAACCCGTACACAACGCTGCTATGGTCAAAGAAATCCAGCCAGCAATGGCCGCAGCAATGACTCTTGTAGAAGATTTAATCGCTGAGTTTCCGCTAATAAGCTTATAGGCGTAGTAAGCGACAAAAGGTACTACAACTCCCATATTGAAGCAGTTAGTGGCTATGGCTGTTATTCCACCATCACCAAAAATCAGTGCCTGCAATACTAAAGTTACAGAAACAGCTATAATTGCTGCCCATGGACCTATTATTATGGCGATAATTCCAGCTCCTACGGCATGGCCTGAGCTGCCACCTGGAACAGGTATATTGAACATCATTATTACAAACGAAAACGCAGCTGATAGTGCTAGTAATGGTACCTGTTTGGACCTGAGTTCCGTGGTCAACTTCTGTCCTGCATAATACCATATCAGGATCATGATGATCCAAAACGCAATATATGTATGCGGCCCTAAATATCCATCTGGAATGTGCATTTATTCTCTTCCCCTAACTAATTTCCTATAGTTCTAAGCTGAAATCTTTATTCTGACTGAGTACTAGTTCAACTTTGTAAATGATAGAATGTTCTTATAAATCCAGATTGTTGAGTATTACATATGTATAAATTTATATTACTTTTTTGGACGAATTTTAATTTTATTCAT
>CAWKGG010000035.1:0-83645 GCA_963848985.1 uncultured Methanosarcinaceae archaeon | reverse complement strand
CTCCCAATAGTGCAATCCTCTCTTCTGAGCATAAAGTAGATAGAAATGTGCTTGCTGAAGTTTTAAAATATCTCGGCAAAGAAAAAAGTGGAGGGTTTGTGCTTTTCGCCTCTTTACAGACAATATTGGGAAAACAGGGTTCTGAAATCAAAGATCTAATTCTTAAATTTACAGACCTTGCAATCGTGGATGAAATCCATAACTTCATCAACAACAAAGGAAACGATTTTCTCAATGAATTTGGTGAACGGACAAAAATCTTGGGCATGACTGCAACTCCATTCCAGGGTATAGTCAGAAATGTCAAATTCGTAGATGAAATTGCGGGGATATGAGGGAGATTTACTCTAAAACGCTTTCTGAATGTATTCTGGATGGAGAACTGGCGCCACTCAAATATACGATTGCAGAGAGTTCAGAAGACATCTCTGAGATTTTTGATTTCGAAAAAGGTTTGGATGAACTTGATAAGCAGGATCTTTTTTCTTGACTGCAGCACTGCTGATAAGTTGAAGAAAGTTATACGAAGAACACAGCTTGCAAAAGATGTTTACGATTCGATGGTAAAACAAAAAGCTTTAAAGACTCTTGTATTTTGTGCCCCTGTACGGAAGCAGGTATATGGAGCAGGTGCAGTTGGAGAAGAAATTAATGCTTTTCATGCAAAGCTTACTTCCTCAGTTTTTAATGGAGAGATTTCTGATGCAGAAATGAATCAGGGCTCTGAACCTATCCTGCCCACAAATTTTGAGAATTATACCCCCGAAGGACAATTCAAAAATTCGGCATTTATAACTTCTGAATTGCCTAAAGAAACCCAAAATAACCTTATTGCAGCTTTCAAAGAGATTGGGAGACCTCCTTATATCCTCTGTGCTGTAGGTATGTTGATTGAAGGTTTTGATTTTCCGGGCCTAGAATCCATTTTCCTGCTCCGACCTACGATGAGCATGAGACTCTTTGAACAGCAGATCGGAAGGGTGACGAGACTATCCCCTGTATCAGGAAAGCAACAGGGGAGAATTATTGAAATATCTGATAACATTGAATCTCTATACCAGCGCTTTGGGGAAGGAGTTTTTAATAGGGAAAAAGTAAATCAAATCCAGATGCTTCAGCCTGAAATACGAATTGAAGAGCTGTTTTCCGAGGGAGATTCATCCAGGGTGATTGAAGAAGGGAAGATTAAGATCAACAAGATAGAATTTAGAGCCTTCGGAAAAGGAAAAGATACACAATTTAAGGAAACGCCCGTTAGGCTTCCTCCCACAGCTCTTAGAGCTAAATACTTTTCACGTCTTCTGAGGCTGATAGAGGAAAAGGATATCGGAGCTTTTGAAAGGGAAAAACGGGAACTCATGCGGGATGCCCTGAGATTCAGGGTTAGGGAAGTCAAAGATGCTGACGAATTATCGATCCTTACAGAACAGCTTAATAAGCTCAAGCGGGAAGCATATGAAGACCGTAGATTAGGAGATGTCTCGAGGCAGCACAAACCTAAGGTCTTCGGGGAAGTTGAGTGGCTGCTGAAACTTCAGGCTTTAAATTCCCTTAAGTATGAAGGCAAAAACCTTTCGATATCCGAAAAAAACCGGATATTAAATACCATGGGTTTCGAATCAGATTTCAGGAAAATAGATATCTACAGACTTAAATGCCTTAAACTTGGCTCTGCTCAGAAGACTATCCCCGATCTTGTAAAGGTTCTGGGATTCGTAAGCCGTACTATCATCTTCAAAAACATATCAGTTCATTGATAAAAGGAAGAAAGAGCAATGGAAGAGAGAATTCTTGCCTGCAGTTTATTGGGGTTTCTGCTTTATTAATGACTCTTCAGAACTCAGAGAACTTTTTGAGTCCACAGAATGGGATAGGCTAGTTAAAAATATAATTAGGCAGAATTAAATTTTGATTCCAGTCGAATACCGCGCAGTTAGTTGCTGGAATGAACATCTCCTTGAGAACAGTTATTAACGAAATTAGTTGTATTTTACACAACCTTTGTACTATAAAAATGAGTGATTCATAAGAAAGGTTGTGTATATAAAATACGATATCAAATGGTTTTTTTTGTATGAAGTATCGTAAAAAATCGATTCTAGTTTTTAAATCATAATCCTAGTTTAAGGGGTTAAAAAGGTAGTAAATAAGTGCCTGATTGGAAAAATCTTTATTTGAAGGCAGAAAAAGATTGTTACAAAAACAAAAAGGATTGTAACACATACCTCTCAAGTCAGACAGTGGTCATATCATAATAGATTCACTAACAAAATGATTGAAACAAATGCATCTTTAGGACTTACGCTGGTTAATTCCCAAATAGTCGCTTGAAAATCAAACTACCTGAAACAAGCTGATTTTTACAAAATTATTTATGCTTGCTTTTGCTCATCAGATACCCAAGCGGATAATTCTAATCAATTTATTTGTCATTTAAAGCTACATCTCTTATTTCTAAAAGTTCACACAATCTACTCAAAGCATATTTTTTTTCGTGTACCATAACTTGTAATTTATTAACTTCCATTTCCAACTGCGCTATTTCTATTTTTAATTGTATTATCTGCTCTTTAATGAGCTCATTACTTTGCATCATATCAGCTCAGTCTAATGTCTTCATGTTTCTTAAATCATGATACTGCTTTTACATATAAATTAATGTGTTTTCAGTAGTTTCGAATACAGTTAGTTACTAAACCATTTCTACAAATAAGAAAAAAATAAAAAATTATTTAAGATAATTAAGTCGTTGATTCTGGTAAAAAAATAACTCCGCTTTTATTGAAGAGTCAATTATTTAATTTTTTGTATTTTCTGAATTATTTAATATCATTAATATGATAATTTTACCTGATGAAGCAAACCATAGCTATCAAGAAGCTCTTACCATTCAATTTAATTCTTCAACATCTTTAAATTATCTTGAATCTGCAACCAAAGATCTAAAAGCAAAAATACAAAAAATAAATTCCTTAAGGTTGATACTACCGATATTCTTTAGATTTGCACAAATGCATTGTGAGTGGGATTGCCTCAAAGGCTAATTTTACATCCGTGATCGAAGTTAGCTTTGAGGCTTGTTTTTGAATTTACATAGCTTTTTCTTTTTTAAGGGTTTAGAAAAGGTGAATTTCTTTCAAATATTTTCGTGATTGCGGAATCTAACTTTTCTTCCAACGCTTTAATTTGCCAAAAATTCAACAATTGAATTTGCTCTTTAAATTACTCAGTATATTTTTTTCATTTCTGTTAAAAGACAATTATCCCTTTAGATGATTACTGTTTATAAATCTCTTCAAACATTAAGCTATCTCTGAAGGTGAACAGTACATTCTATAACTTTTTAGGATTTCCATTCACCATGAATTATCATTCATTTAAACTTGCAAGAATTACTATAGCTCCCACTGATTTAGATTATCTTGCTAGATAAGAAAGCTAAAATGTATATTTGTCATTGAAAGTTATATGTAGCCAATATCCTGTTTTCTCGATTTTCGTTCCTGCTTCATAACAATGGATATCATGAGAAGTTATTAATTTCTTCCTAAAAACATTTTCAAGTTCCTATGAATTCCGGAAATATCTTTTTTCTGCTTTAATTATGGTAACAGAACAGATTTTTATCCCCCAAAACTATCAAAAAACTCAGAAATCCTTCCAGAGGAGCTAAATTGGTAGCTTTTTATAGTAGATTGCTGAGCCTAAAATATTTGAATCATACTGGACTGTATATTTCACCAAATCTTACTTCTATGTTCTGAAAAATAAGATTTGTAGCTGAAATGTCAAAAGTTTATTTTTTCTAATAAGCTTAGATTTAAATATTCTCAGGAGAGTGACTGAATTAATCACAATGACTAAAGAATGACTTTCAATATAAGCAATAACTTTAGGATTTTGAGCACACAGAACAAGAATCTTTTCTGTTTCATCAGCAATAAAAAGAGTTCATTTTACATCCAATTTTTCTCCTTTATTGATGGTCAATTAAATTGTGTGGTCACTTATAAAGATACCTGAATAGTTATGTATATTTTTGCTGATTTTGACAATATAATAGCTTAATTGTGACAAAAATGGACGACTATTTTTATGGAATCAGTTATCAAATTTTATATAATAATTAAATCTTGTCAAATCAATTTGAACTAAAAATAGGATTGATTTTCATTAGAAATTAGTGGATACTTTCAACCTAAGGTTAAAAGATTCAGTTGGCTCCATTCTCTGTTTTCAAGACTAAGTTTCAGAGGAAATTCTTATATAGAAGTGCTTGCATTAAGAATATGAAAATTACGCACAAAAATAAATATGTTTAGTAATATGATTAATAAAAATCCATATAAATTCATATCATTAAAAGGAGACTAAAGCTTGGCAGCACAACCGATCTTTATTTTAAGGGAAGGCAGCAAGAGAACCCATGGTTCCGATGCTCAGCACAATAATATTATGGCCGCAAAGGCAGTTGCTGAGGCAGTAAGGACCACTCTTGGGCCAAAGGGTATGGACAAGATGCTTGTAGACTCTCTAGGTGATGTAGTAATCACCAACGACGGAGCAACAATTCTCAAAGAAATGGACATTGAGCACCCAGGTGCAAAGATGATCGTGGAAGTGGCCAAGACCCAGGATGCTGAAGTAGGAGATGGAACCACCACAGCAGCTGTGCTCGCAGGAGAATTCTTGACAAAGGCAGAATACCTGCTGGAAAGCGGTGTCCATCCCACATTGATTGCAAGTGGCTATAGACTTGCAGCAGATCAGGCCACAAGGATACTTGAAACCATTACTATTAGTGCATCCCCAGAAGATACTATAACTCTCGAAAAACTTGCAGCCACAGCTATAACAGGTAAAGGCGCAGAGGCTAATAAGGAACACCTTTCCAGGCTTGCAGTTAAGGCAGTTAAGTCAGTTGTTGAGGTGAACGAGGATGGGAAGATCACTGTGGATATCGAGGACATCAAGATCGAAAAGAGGCCCGGGGGGAGTATTGGGGACTCCGAAATTATAGAAGGGGTGATCATTGATAAAGAACGCGTTCACACCGGAATGCCGGAAATAGTGACAGATGCAAAAGTTCTGCTCTTGAGTGTGCCCATAGAACTCAAGAAAACCGAAACCAAAGCCGAAATAAAGATCACTACCCCTGACCAGATGCAGCTATTCTTGGATCAGGAAGAATCCATGCTCAAGGAAATCGTGGAAAAGGTAATAAGGACAGGTGCAAATGTGGTCTTCTGCCAGAAAGGCATTGATGATCTAGCCCAGTATTATCTGACAAAAGCAGGTATTTTCGCCATGCGTAGGGTTAAGAAGAGCGATATGGACAAACTCTCGCGGGCAACAGGTGCAAAGATCATCACAAGCATGGAAGAAATTGAAGAATCTGACCTTGGATATGCCGGCTTTGTGGAAGAAAAGGATGTTACAGGTTCCAGAATGACTTTTGTTACAGGGTGCAAGGACAGCAAAACCACCTCAATTCTTCTTCGCGGCGGAACTGAACATGTCGTTGAGGGAATTGAGAGAGCTCTAGAAGATGCCCTCCGAGTTGTGGGTGTTGCTCTCGAAGATCAGAAGATAGTTGTGGGTGGAGGCTCACCTGAAATTGAACTGGCCCTCAGGCTCAAGGAATACTCAGCAACCCTTAAAGGCAGAGAACAGCTTGCTGTAATGAAGTTTGCAGAGTCCCTCGAAATAATTCCTCAAACACTTGCCGAAAATGCAGGGCTTGATCCAATAGATATGCTTGTGGAAATGCGCTCCCAGCATGAGAAAGGGAATAAACGTGCAGGTCTTAACGTTTTTAGTGGTAAAATAGAGGACATGTTCGAAAACAATGTTCTTGAACCTCTCCGGATTAAGACACAGGCAATTAATGCAGCCACAGAAGCTGCAATCATGATTCTCAGAATCGATGATGTAATCGCCTCATCAAGTAGTGGAAGAGCAGGACCAGGGCCAGGCGCAGGTGGCGAAATGCCGGAAGATATATAAAAAAGGGTTAGGAATGTTGATCAAGGGTTTCTGGAGATCTTCCAAATTTTCAGAACCTTTTTTATAGCTTACAAGTCGGTCCTGAACTCAAGTTATTGAACATGAAATCTTAATGTTGGTAATTCCTTTAAACTCCATATATTATCATTTATTTTTCCTTCATTATTGGAGTTGTTTGTGGCTATTTTTTTGTTTTCAGATTTAATTTTTAACTTTAGAAAATTTAGAGATTCCATAAATTTATAAAATTTTTGGAAGAACTCAAAAACCTTCTGGTAAATTTTGATGATTTTACTGAAAATTTATCTCGTCCACTTAATGTGTTTTTTTGCTACCAGTCTTTTAGCTTAAATCATGTTCAGCCATAGATTAGAGATTTTCCAACGCTTCACAGTTTACTATTTATTGAAATACAATTAAATTGTCGTTGATTTTAGTTTACAATTGATTACTATCGATAAAAAGCCAAAGATTTCAGAATTTCGTGGTAAAAGAAAGATGTTATTGTATGATTGATCTTGGAGAAATTAACCTTTTTGGGCTAATCTTAACAGAATAAACCTTGAAAGATCTCTTCTTGAAAGAGCTAATTTTTTATGACAGATCTTGAAGGAGCTAACCTTACAGGAGCTTTCAATTTATCAATTGATCAACTATCTAAAGTGAGAACGTTTTATAATGTTAAATTAGATGAAGAATTCCTCATACAACTAAAAGAAGAGTTTCCGTTCATATTTTAATCACTAAAGCAGCAGTTTCTAGAATATCAGAGCAATCTTTTAGGAGCTAATGCAGACAACAATCTCTAGAAAAAAGAGGACTATAGAGGATTAATAACCCCCTTATTTTCACGAGCCATATATATATCAATTATAAGTATATGACAAAATTTAGGAGTTTATCGAAATCTCCACTATTTTTAAAACAATATTTGTAGGATAGCATGTTTTTATTCACAGTTTTTGTCGAAAAGGGTTCAAAACAATGAAGAATGACATTCAGTCGCTTCCAATAGAAACGTTTCATTCAGAGAGAATAAGTATAATTCATTAAGTTAAAGACTAAAATAATTCAGACATAGGTGTATATTAACCAAGTTTGTCTGTTTGCAATAAAATTTCTCTTTTTACTGTAATTGATGGTACTTATTTTGCCCATTACCTTGAAAGCTTCTGAATTTAGTTATCCCAGAGTTTTAGATCACCCATGGGATCATTCCCCTATCACCATATATATAGATAACAAACTTGTTCCTCTCCATTATAGTCTCACCTATTACGAAGATATAATAAAATCTCTTAATTATTGGGCAGGAGGTGGAAATGGAAAACTGAAATACATTCCTGTCTTTGAGATTGTGGATTCAGAAGATGCTGATATCAGGATCAGATGGGATGCAAACCTGCAGAAAGATCAAGGAGCTCCTCACGAAGTTGCAGGTGAAACAATCCGGCATACTGCAAATGGGCGATTTGTATACGTAGGTATTATACTTGGAGTTGAAAATCATCAATGGATGCAATGGGTACCATATAGTGATATATCAATGCTTGTCATCGCAGAACATGAATTAGGCCATGCCTTGGAATTGGATCACAGCAATGATCTGCAGGATATTATATATCCATCCAATGAGCAGATAGATAACACAAATCCTTTCTTTCAGAGTAAATATGGTTCTCTTTTGCTTATTGTGTTTTACACAGCTATTGCAGTTATCGTCTTTATCTCTGTAAGCTGGCTACTTAATAGAAAAAAAAGATAAACACTTGAAGATGAATAGTTTAAGTAAGGATTTCTCGACAGTGTATCGATTTTGTGTAAAATCATAAAATTCGAGTGACTCTATATAAATCTTCTATAGACTAGCTTCATTCGGTTCAATTTATCCTACATTCAGCAGATATACACAGATACATAATTTGTTTGCCTATTTGCAAACTATTATTTATTGGAGAAACCGATAGTAAAATCTGTGATAATTTTCCCCCACTTATTTAGCTTTTACCCTCTCGATCCTTTAGTTATTCATCAGCAACCAAAGTGACTTTAAGTTTAAGTTCATCTTAATGAGGAAGATATATGCGTATTATCGTTGTTTTGAACTTTTTTAATCCCTTTAGTACCTTATCTTCAGCCAATTTCGCGATTAAGTGATACAAAGCAAATATTCCTATCAAAATACCCCAAAATGTGCCGCCAATTATTCCTGTACCAACAAGATGTACTTCCTGCTTCATCTTGATTTTATCATCAGGATTGCAAATTATCCCATAAAAGAGTAATCTGCTCTTTTTATCAGATTTTGTCAATGACTCATCTCCAATACAAAACCTACTTACTTGCAAGTGTCCAAAAGACCTTTTTTTTTACCGCCCCTATTTTTAGAGGAGGGGTATAGGCTCAACTTTAGCTTCTTCTATTGATTCTTTTGGTTCTGCCTTCGTTTCCATCCGGGATACTTGTTCTGCTTCAATCTATCATGGACTCTCTTTTTTGTCTGCTCTAAAACTCCTGTCTGCCAGTAAGGCTTGTATCCGTAGCAAGTATAAATGTTAGCTAGCCACTCACGAGTTTATGGCCAGTCATCCTTATCGAATCCTTCTGTATTTTTCAGGATTTCTTTGTTAACATCAAAAACGAAAACTTGCTCTTATGGTCTCACTGAAAGAGCTTCCAGGGAACAGCAAAAAGTTAATTCCCAAGATCCAGGAACCCGCCAAAAGAGAGTACTGCATATGCTATTCTACCATTTTCTAGATCAATAATTAGGTCTTCAATCTTTCCCAGATGTTCTCCAGCCATATTGATGACTTTGGCTCCGTTTATCGTCCTTGCTGTCAAAAATAATGGAATATCTGCAATTACCATCGTTTCAACTCCTCATACTAGCTTTATATAATATTAGGACTTATGCAACTATGGAACTATATAAGGCATATCTTCAGGACGTGCTAATAATACCCTTTTTCCTTCTATAATCTCTTCCATATCAAACACGTCCCCACATTTCCCCCATCTTTCCAAATCCCATGGACTAAAATACCTCAAATTCCAATGTAGTTACAGGTTGGTATAGTTACGATTAGGTTTTCATTGAATTTTGATATCCACAATTCTGTAGCTTCCCTATAAGACACTGACTCATACAGTAGTACATACTTAGTTGTACTAAGAAATTTAGAAATTACGCACTTAAAGACCAAAATCAAGCACTAGATATATTTTGGCCAAATTCATTATTCCGATAGTTAAACTGGTTAGATACTAAAATTAATCGGCTTAAACCTAAAACTGCCAAAATCTGTTCATTTTAAGCTACATTGTACATTTATCCCCGTAGTTATTTTAAATTAATTATACAAAAAATAGTTTCTGAATAAAAGTTACTTCTGCATAAAATGTTTTAATCTCGAACAATAATTTGATATTAGTACTTATATATTTTTTTAGTTATATTGCCAAATTTAACATTGAACATTTTCTAAAAAAGCAATGCAAATTGAGTTTAGATCAAATTCTAGATTTTAAAAATCTGATAAAAATTATTACCCACACCTCATATTTAAAGTAGAAATTTTTTAAATGAATGTCGTGACTTAGGTCATCAACAAATATGGGAAACGATCTTTTAGAATACTACCGAGCGGCTAGAAGGAGCAGAGAATATGAACTTAAGGATTGTGAATCCATTTTGGATCAAGTCTAACCACTCTTAAATTTATTATAAAAGTAAGGGAAGTTCTTTATCTCATAATCCTTTGCCTGAGATAATAGGGGATTATCCTGAGACAGGAATAGGGGTTGTAATTCGTAACAAAATTGCGGAAAGACATGGGAGACGTATATTGGTCGAATCTGAAATAGGCAAAGGTTCAATTATTTATTTCACTTTAAAAATCAACCTCACATAATTTCAAAAACTAAATTTTAACACATAAGGCAAACAGCCAAAGTGCAGATTTTCTGTAAAATTTGCTCTAGCCACTTTAATCTTCTTTTTGATCACTTTGCCATTATTTATGCTTGTTTTCTGTGCTCCAGACGGAGTCTTGATTCAAATCCATATCTAAGAACAAAATGATATTCAGCACGCAAAAATTTGCCATCTAATTTACAGCAAATTCACATAACTGCAGATTAAATTTTAATATGTTCTGATATTGTGGAAACATATGACATTTTTGTGTAAATCCGTGAAAAGTAGCAGCAAATAAACTATCAGTCTTATTTTCAGTTGCTATTCACCGTATGTGAATTAGACAATTTGGTTTTACGGCATAATTCAGTTAAAGAACCACAATTTAATAATCATTATATATATTTTAAATTAGGTATATTAAACTTGCTTCTGAACAAAGATATTCCTACATAGAATGTATCAAAATACAACAATACTTAAATATTAATTATGTTTTTACTATACTAAGTGTTGTCTACGGAGGGTTCAGCAGCGACAACAGTAACTATAATCATGAACAGAACCCGCAATTTGTTACTTCAAGACTTTAGTCCTTAAAATTTAGTTCTTAAAATAAACATGAAAATAGAGTATTCAGGCATTATTGCAATTTCGAGTAAATGATGAAGCAGACGCCAGGGCTCTGCAGAGAAAAAAGAATATGGCATTAGCAAATCAGACGGAATGAGGAAGATAACATGATATTGAAAAATCACGGAGAGCTGTTCCAAAGATATGAGGCAAATCCCACACATACCTTTGAAGATGTACCATATCAAGCTCACTCAGTAGAGGAAGATAATATGATATGGAAAGGGCATGGTGAGCTGTTCCAAAGGTATAAGAAAAATCCTATACTTACCGCTGAAGATTGGCCATATAGGGCCCACTCAGTCTTTAATCCTGCAGCTGCTATAGTTAATGGTAGAACTCTACTACTGGTGCGTGTTGAAGATCATAGGGGCTTTTCTCATTTTACGGTAGCTAGGAGTAAAAATGGAGTTGACGGCTGGGAGATTGACAGTCAACCAACCTTTACTCCAGACCCGGTAAACTACCCTGAAGAGATATATGGCATTGAAGATGCGCGTATAACTTACATTGATGAAATGGGCAAATGGGCCGTAGCATATACGGCTTTTTCGGATTCTGGTCCCCTTCCAGCTCTTGCCTTTACAGAAGATTTTCGTAATTTTGATCGGGTAGGAGCTACCCTGCCTCCTGAAAATAAAGATGCTGCTGTTTTTCCTGTAAGATTTGATGGTATGTGGGCAATGTTACATCGGCCTGTATCTCGCATGACTGGTTCGAAGGCGAATATCTGGATATCCTTTTCTCCAGATATGAAGTACTGGGGAGAACACCAGGTCCTTCTGTATGCTCGGGAAGGCGGATGGTGGGATGCCAACAAAATTGGTCTATCTCCACAGCCAATTCGCACATCTGATGGATGGTTAATTATGTATCACGGGGTCCGCCAGACGACATCTAAAGCAAGTTATCGACTTGGATTAGCTCTTCTTGATCTTGAAAATCCTAGGAAAGTGCTTCATAGATCTGAAGGATGGGTTTTTGGGCCTCGTGAAATGTATGAACGTAGTGGAGACGTTAATGATGTTGTTTTTCCTTGCGGATGGGTCTTAGTGGATGATGAAATCCGCATTTATTATGGAAGTGCGGATGTGTCAGTATCAATGGCCAGTGCAAAAATGAGCGATATCCTGGAATATATACATAAGTGCCCTGAGACACAATATCCTGATGAAATACCATAGATAGTTTGAAAAAAATAGGAGGCTTTCAAATAATCCAAAAAAAGTGATATTAGATTGAAGAGGACTCCGATGAGCATCTGCTTTTCAAGAATCATTTGTGTACCATTTATAAACACATGATGAAATTAAGAGGTTTTTCGAAATCCTCTATAGTCCTCGTTTTTCTAGAGATTGTTGTCTGCATTAGCTCCTAAAAGATTGCTCTGATATTCTAGAAACTGCTGCTTTAGTGATTAAAATATGAACGGAAACTCCTCTTTTAGTTGTATGAGGAATTCTTCATCTAATTTAACATTATAAAACGTTCTCACTTTAGATAGTTGATCAATTGATAAATTGAAAGCTCCTGTAAGGTTAGCTCCTTCAAGATCTGTCATAAAAAATTAGCTCTTTCAAGAAGAGATCTTTCAAGGTTTATTCTGTTAAGATTAGCCCAAAAAGGTTAATTTCTCCAAGATCAATCATACAATAACATCTTTCTTTTACCACGAAATTCTGAAATCTTTGGCTTTTTATCGATAGTAATCAATTGTAAACTAAAATCAACGACAATTTAATTGTATTTCAATAAATAGTAAACTGTGAAGCGTTGGAAAATCTCTAATCTATGGCTGAACATGATTTAAGCTAAAAGACTGGTAGCAAAAAAGCGAGTGTAAGCAATTTGTTGAAATCGGAAGTTTATCAAAATTATCTATGATTACCAATATACCAATATCCACTCTGCGTACTCACACATCCTACTGGTAATTCTTCACTCTCTAACTCTTTATCTGTTTGCTTTAAGCTATAAAGTACAATTATACAAAAAATAATTTCTGAATAAAAATTACTTACACATAAAATGTTTTAGAACCAAAACATAATTTTATATTAATTATGTTTTTATTATTTTCGGAAATTTGCTCGAACTTAACATTGAGATTTTTTTTCTAAAAATGATGCAGATTAATCTTAGATGCAGCATGCATAAATTTCTGTAAAATCTGCTATACACTCTTTAATCTTCTTTTTCGATTACACTACAATGTTTAAAGTATTTGATTTCTATTTCAAATGCGTAATTCTGAACTTATCATGGATTATCTTTCCTGCTAAAAAGCATATGTGTAAATTCCAGGGAAAAATTTTATGGGTATAAAACGGGGACCTTAGGCCATAGATAAGAAAAAGTTTGGATTTGATATGTTTGTACTTTTCACTTCGGAATGCTGGGTAGAAAGTTTAGGTTAGGATGGTAGTTGTGTGTATGATGTAAATGGATAGGGTAAAAGTAGAAGAGAGATTTTAGCGAAGTATTGAAGTTACCTGGTAGTAGAAAACCAAAAACTATGATACGAGAAAAAAGTTGCAGAGAGTAGGTATGCAAATATTTTGGAGAAGTACTCGCTTATCTTGAGTATTTGATAAACCTTTCAATTTTTTCATATACTTATATATAGTATATCAATGACTCTTGAAAATGAGAGGTTTATCAAAATTCTCTATTAATGAATCATCTTTTTGTTCAATTTTCAAAAAGTTCTTCCCAAGGACAAATTCAGATAGAAAGCTATCTTTTTGTCCTTGAAAATAGATAGTTATCTCCTGAAGCTGAGGTGGCGAAAAACTAAAGAAAATTTAGTTCATATAGCCATTTTTAGAGATTAAATCAGTTCATGAAATTGTTATCTGGCTTCGTAGCATGAAATCTCCCTCGCATCTAACCGTATTGGTTTTCCCAGTTTATTTGAAACGATGCTTTTCACCCTTGCTATAGACCTGTATTCAAGTTGAATACGAACAGACATAGCTTCTCGTTCTTCAATATAAATATCGTTTGAGCTTAGAATAGAATGAACAGAGATTTGCTTCTGAATAACCCTTGCTATTATACCTGGGGTCCCCTCTTTAATGTCCTGAAGGCTGGTAGAAGTCAGAAGAACATCATCCCCCACATTAAGCTCGATTATTCCTAAAAAATTTAGAGGATTTCGGATCTCAAGAGTTCTGAGATTATGTTTTCTCAGGATATCGATCACAGAATCAGCAATTCCTGTTAATGCTATGTACTCCATGGGATCACCCGTACATTGGAAATTCCTTTTTTACTTCCCCTTTCTGTTCAGTTATCTGAACATCTTCAGCAAGTCTCTGAAGTTCTATTTCTATGCGTTCAGCCTGCTCTACAAGCCTCTGAGTATTTATCGAAAGTTCATAAAGTTCATTTAAAACTTCAATAACAGCAGATGCAGCCCTTGGATCCGGGTTCTGAGTTCTGGTAGCTCCCAGTAAGCTAAGTGCAGGAATCCCACGCATCAGGCATTCAGTCATTACGCTGCCTGAAATCCCGGAAATAGTTCCCATCTGGAAAATCTCTACTTTATTCCTGATTTTTTCCAGCATTTCTGGCATGGTGGCTGCCCCGAAGACTTTGTGCCCTCCGTCCATAATAGCAATTCCCGCAATGGAAACTATTTCTTTTACATTAATAGACTGGGCCCAGTCTACCAGAGCATTACTGACATCGTAAGAGACTGAGTGGCTGATGGGAATGTCGGAAATTACGATGATCAAGTTCCTCTCCTCATTTTCGTAGATCCTTACAGGCATGTTTATAAGGCCCTCATATAGCACTGCAATAGAGGGGAAATATCTGGAGTCAATGGAACCAATGTATTCCATATTCAATTCTTCGATCATATGCTGGCTTGCTATATTCCCCACAAGTCCGATTCCTGGAAAACCTTCAATTAAAATCGGGTTTTTTGACTTTAAAGGTTTGGTAATAATCTTCACATCATTATTGTCATAATCCGTAGCTGACAAAAAAATCACCTCTATAAAATGCGACCCCTATGATTATATCTGACCTAATCACTGATAAACAATTTTTTCAGCAGCCTGTTCTGCTTTGCTTTCTGCATTGACGTCAACAAGAAAAAATTATGCAATGAACCCGGATTTCCGAATTTCATAACTCTCTTTTTTATTAAAAGAGACTCGTTTCAATATATATTTTTTCTCCTGAGAGATGCAGATATAACCAAATATATTTAAAATTCAATACAATATATCTCATCAATTGGAACCACTCATAAGGGGTTTAGTTTGTGAAATGTTTATGAGAATGAGCATAGGTTAGAAAAGGAACCGCAAAAAAGAGACACAACAGGATACAAAATACGAATCAACATAAGAAATAGAATCTGGGAAATCTATTCTCTATCGATATAGTGTAGAGAGTCAAGTGCGAAAGCAATTGTTGAGGTAAGATCAAGAAGCTCAGCATAGTAGGAAATATTCCATATTGTAGCAGCTAGCACGAGCAGAAAAATCGCTATAAGAGTGACTGAGGGGTTAAAGGGTAGCGGAATAAAATTTATCTGAATAAGCTACCATTATTGTCAGAAAGAAAAAGGCTAGTGGGAAGTAGAAAGATAATATAATAAGAAACCTGAAGAGCCCAGGACAGTGATTGCCACTCAGGCTCATATATTTTACGAAATTGAATGCCCGGTCACAAAGAGTTTAGTAGATTATTCCATAGTAGAAATAATTCCTTATATTCAGGTATGTCTTCGGAATAAGCTTCGAAGTAGCTATTGATGTTGCAATTATGGAGCTAAACAAGGATATATTCTTGTTTCCGATGACACGGTAATTATAGCTATCGGAGACCTTAGATAGGGAATATATGTGGTCCTTGTAATCGGCCCATCTCAAAGTATTGATTTCTTCTCCTTACAATTTCGGAAAAATCATTTCCATTTCTTGAGCAAGAAAAAATTAAAGAGGAAAAAATCCAGGTAAAAAAACCCAGAAAAAATTAGTTAGACACCTGAATTCAAACTTAAAAATATATTTTCCCATTTTTTTAAAGCTTTAGAAAGTGTATACAGAAGCTTCCTTCCACTTTGTCCTGGTTTATCCCCAATCCCCAAAGATAAATATATCTAGTGAGCATCTATAATGCCGGCATGTCAGTAATATTCGAAATTCTTGACAAGGACGCGGGCGGCAGGATAGGAAAGCTCAGGACTCCACATGGAACTGTAGAGACACCTACAGTAATGCCTGTAATCAATCCGAATATCCAGCTAATCTCTCCGAGAGAAATGAAAGACTTCGGGGCAGAAATCCTGATTACCAATTCTTATATTATCTACCGCAAGGAAGAGCTGCGCAAAATTGCTCTTGAGAAAGGGCTGCACAAGCTCATGGATTTTGATGGGCCCATTATGACTGACTCGGGTTCTTTTCAGCTTTCAGTATATGGTTCTGTTGAAGTAACAAATGAGGAGATTCTTGGGTTCCAGCAAAAGATAGGAAGCGATATTATTGTTCCTCTTGATATTCCAACACCACCGGATGTTCACTATAAAAGAGCTGAAGAGGAGCTTAGGATCACATACGAACGCCTGGAAGTTGCCCGTAAGTTTATTCAGGGTGAACAACTCCTTGCAGGACCAGTTCAGGGCTCAACATACCTTGATCTTAGAGAAAAGGCTGCTTTCCAACTGAGAAACCTCAAATTTGAGGTATATCCTCTGGGAGCAGTCGTCCCGCTCATGGAAGCATACCGTTATGCAGAACTCGTTGACTTAGTTGCTGCATCCAAAAAAGGGCTTTCTCCAGTCTCTCCGGTACACCTTTTCGGGGCAGGACACCCCATGACGTTCTCTCTTGCAGTGGCACTTGGATGCGATCTTTTTGATTCGGCAGCTTATGCTCTTTATGCCAAGGACGGACGCTATATTACTGTAAATGGAACTTATCATGTAGAAAAACTAAATTATTTGCCCTGTTTCTGTCCGATTTGTTCAAAATATACCGCACAAGAACTTAAAAAAACAGATAATAGGGAAGAACTTTTGGGAAAGCACAACCTCTATGCAACTTTTGCTGAAATCCGGCTTATTAAACAATGTATAAAGGACGGAAAATTGCTCGAACTTGTAGAGAAAAGATGCCGTTCTCATCCTAGGCTTCTTGAAGGACTGAAAAAACTATATACACACTCACATTGGCTTGAACAGTTGGACCCGGCCACAAAAGGAACATATTTTTACTGTGGCCCAGAATCCTCCTCTAGGCCAGAAATCCTACGTTTTGGAAAACGGATGGAAAGATTTAGCTTTGAAGGCTCGGTACTTATTCGCACAGACCCTGTGAAAGGAGAGGGCATCTATGATCAAATCCTTAATTTCAAAGCACCATTTGGGGCATTTCCTGTTGAAATGGAAGAAGTATATCCTTTCAATGCCGAGGTCCCAAAATTTCCGGACTACGAAGCCCTCAGTACGGCTCTTCTAAATACTCTTAAACTAATAGTCTTGAACCCGAAAGCAGAGTTTACCTTTGTCTGCGAAAAGGAGTTCCAGCACCCACTGTTTGAAGAAATAAGCAAAAATGCAAATTTGGTCTACCGTGAGGCTTTAGAAAACAAATAAGAAATGCACTCTTTGGGAGCTTTTTAACGACATTGAGAATTCAACAATTCTTTAGACTTCCTAATATGTCCTTTTGATTTTATTATAACACCTCCACTGGTTATCATAAATAAAAAGTTGAATCTGGAAAAAATAAAAAGAAAAACTTTTAGAGATGTGAACTTTTATAGGAGTTATTGCGAGCAACTTTATAAATTAAAAAAAGCCAGAGGTATAAATTATTCTGGTAAAAAGACTTCAGTATCTATTCGAAAAAAAGAGGTGAAATAATTGTCTCTTATAGCAAAAATTGGGGAGCTCAGTCCTTACCTTAGGCTTTTGAGACCCGAACTCTACTACATGGATCTTACACTTCCATCTTCGAGTGCAATTCTGGCCTCTTATATAGCAACTGGAGGGCTACCTAAACTGATTCCCTTCTTGATTGCCGTAATAGGTGGCTTTGCAGCGATTACCAGTTCATACGTTTTTAACGATTGCTGCGATATTGATATAGATATGATCAATCTGCCAGGCCGTCCTCTACCATCTTCTAGAATCTCAAAAAATTCGGCTCTGATTTATGCCTTCTTGCTGTTAGTAATAGCAAGCGCATCAGCAACTTATCTGAACCCTGAATCTCTCCTTATCCTTTTTATTGCGGTCGGAACTATCACCATTTATTCGATCTTTGCAAAGAGGCACACCTTTCTCAGCTTTTTGCCCGTGGGAATCTCCTACGGGCTTGTGCCTATAGGTGTTTGGGTTGCCTTTGACCCTATAGGTCTGCTGAAAGGTGGCGACGGAGTAACTCTGCCCTTGACAGCTATTTTTTTTGGGCTCATGATGTGTGTTACAGACTGGGCTTTTACTCTTGGAGGTGTCTCTAGAGACTTGGAAGGGGACAGGATTAAGGGCGCCCCTACAATGCCAGTTACCTTTGGGATTCCTTTTACCGCCAAATTTGTTACTATCTGGTGGATTGTCGGAGTTATTGCATCAGTGCTTATCGGCTGGTCTGCCCATCTAGGGCCTGTATATTTTGGAGGTGCTTTTGCCTCAGGGCTCTGGATGCTTGTTCAGTGTTTTGACTTTATCAGGCACCCTACCCCGGAGAGGGGAGGGGCACTCTTCCTTAAAGGCTCAAATTACAGAGTAATCATGTTCGGATCAATGATCCTTGACGTGATGCTGTGCATTTATGCGGGATTTTATATATCCATTCTCTGGTAAAAAAGGTACGGGAAAATGGATGCGGACATTATTGTGATTGGAGCATCTCCTGCAGGACTAATGGCTGCAAGGAACGCGTGTGAAAAAGGCTCTAC
Source organism: uncultured Methanosarcinaceae archaeon (assembly GCA_963848985.1). GTDB lineage: Archaea > Halobacteriota > Methanosarcinia > Methanosarcinales > Methanosarcinaceae > Methanosarcina. The sequence goes on along the minus strand of CAWKGG010000035.1, from coordinate 65,164 downwards.
AGTTCTTTTGCTGGAAAAAAAAGAACATATTGGAAACCCTCCACACCCTGCAAATTCGTTTTTTAAGGGGATGTTCGATAAATGTGGAGAGACAGTAGATCCCTCTTATGTAGTGCATTATCTCAAGGGCATGCAAATTATTTCTCCAGCGGGAAGAATAGTAGAGGTTGAGACCCCTGGGTATGCTATTGATAAAACAAAGTTCGACATATTTTATACGAAAAAAATAATAAAAATAGGTGTAGATATTCAAAAAAGGGTCGAAGCACAAAATATTCTCAGGGATGGGAAAACATTTTCTGTCAAAACCTCGGCCGGGATTTTTAAGTCAAAACTCGTGATTATCTCTGATGGTGTTAATTCGAAAATGACATCCTTTATCGGGCTGAAAACAATGAAACACCCGAGAGATATTGCTTGGGGAATTGAACTTGAAATTAGGGCTTCTGACATTGGTAAATCAAAAATGTTTGAATATTACGTAGGTAATCATGCACCTGGATGGAAGACTACTTATTCCCCAAGGGGGGGAGACAATGCTTCAATCGGGGCATATGTGCGCAGATGCGGAAAGGATGCAACGCCTTACCTGAACTCTTGGATTGAAAAATTCACAAAAATGAAAGGACTAATAGATTTTGAAGTTGTAAGAAAATTTTCCGGCGGAGACCCTATAGTAACACTTCCGAATGAGTTTATTACCGATGGAATCATGGTTGTTGGCGGGGCAGCTGGTCAATCCGGGATAGGCTATGCAATGAGAGCAGGCCAGATCTGCGGAGATGTGGCTGCAGATGCTATAAGAAAGGGGGACATCTCAAGAAATTCCCTATCAGAGTACCGGAAGATTTGGGAAAAGGAATTCAAGGTAGAACACTACATTGGCCGCATAGGGCTTGAAACTCTCCGAAAAATGACAGATAGCGAAATTGATGAGATGATAACTGTTTTTGAGAAGGAAAATCTCTCATTCATTCATGGAACTTCAGTTGAGCAGGCGATACAGATCCTTGCATTCATGTTGAAGAAAAAACCCTCTTCAATATTGAAGTGCAGAGCACTTCTCAGAAACAAATGAACTTGGGATTTTAAAAGATCAATTTAAATAAAGAATAAAATTTGCACACATATCAGCATCAAATATCATATGCAGGATAAAATATGAAGTATGATTTTTATAAAAGCCCCTTTCTAAGAATATATCTCAAAATAGATGACGGGCGCATGAGAGTAATAACCAGCAGGCCAGTGTCCATAATTATGCGAAAAAATCTTGGAAAAATCCTCTCAATTTTTGAAGGAGAAAAACCTGCAAAAATCTATTCTGATAGGGTTATTTGTTCAACCTGGATACCCCCGATACCGAGCTTAGGTTTTGATCGCCTGGTTAAAAGCCATATGTTGTCCATTCTTGGAAAAATGATTCCTGATCAAGTAACCATATCCATAACTGAGGAATGTCCCAACAACTGTATCCACTGTGCTCTTCCTGACACGAAAAACCGGGCGAAACTTACACCTGAAGCAGTGAAATATACAATTGATCAGGTTCTCGAGATGGGCACGACCGTCGTGATCTTTGACGGAGGCGAACCTCTTACATATCCTGGGTTAGAAGACCTGATTAATCATGTCGATCCTAAAAAAGCCATCAGTGGGATGTTTACCTCTGGAGTTGGGCTGACTGAAGAGAGAGCAAGAAGTTTGAAAGAAGCAGGCCTTTATTCCCTCACTGTCAGTTTTGACAGCGCGTTTGAAGATAGGCACGATTACGTAAGAGGTAGAGAAGGGGTTTTCAACAGTGCAGTTGAGGCAGTCAAAAATGGACTTAAGGCAGATCTGCTTGTGAATATGTATGTGGTACTTTCCAAGGACAACGTAGACGAGCTTGAACAAATATATACACTTGCTTCAGAGCTTGGAGTCCACGAACTTTCCTTGTACGAAATAGTTCCTACTGGAAGATGGATGACTCATGCTTCTGAAATCATGAATCCAAAAAATATGAGAAAATTTGACAATTTTGTATCGATAGTGAGGGAAAAAGAAGGCCCAAGAGTTTTTGCTATCCCGCAGGTCATGAAGGTAACCGGCTGTATGGCAGGTCGGAAATGGTTGCACATAACTCCCGAAGGGAACATCCTGCCCTGTGCTTGTATCCCTATTATATATGGAAATGTCTATAGAGACAAAATTAAAGATATTTGGAAGAAAATCCGTGAGGATCCTGTTTACAATGCAAGGTACTGCCTTATGAGGAACCTAGAATTTCGGAAAAAATACTTGAAAGTTTTAGAGTAGGTTTGGAAGAAAAATTCTTAATCCTACTTTTGGCCCACTTCCCCAATAATTTTCCTGAATTAAACAGAAGTGGTAAAGATCAAGTCATGGAGGATTCCGATGAATCTCTGATTTTCACGAGTCAATTAATGTACCATTTATCTATATATGATAAAATTTAGATGTTTAAAGAAATCCTCTGTAATAAACAGTATTTCCGAATTTCTTCATTTACGAAACTATTTTTATAAATAAGATAAACATCAAAGAAATTATTTAAGATAATGAAATAGTTGATAATGAAAAATAACTTCGCTTAATTTATTTAAAAATTTGAAACAATAAGCTTTGATAATGATTTAACTTTTTAACTTTGCCAGAACTCCGAGGTGGTCTTCATGATAGGGCATAAGATCCTTTACGCAAAGAATCTCGAATTTTGGTTCAAGTGTTTGCTCTAGTTTTCGAAGCTCGTTTGTAAATATTTTTTTAGGGTTTACCACAGTATCGATACTCCTTGCCTTGATGGAAAGCAGGAGATACCCAGCTATTTTCAAAAAGCGAGCAGAATTTCTTGTAGCTATTTCTACCTGATTGGGTTGTGCAACGTCCTGGAAGATGAGATCCACAGGCTCAACCAAATGGGCATAACTTTCAGGTTTCCTTGCATCAGCTAGGATTGGATAAATATTTTTCCGCCTAGATGCAAGTCCTATGAGATCTCTCATACTTCGCGGAGCGAACTCAACGGCATAGACTGCACCATCTGAAACGATATCAGACACATGACTAACAGTTGTGCCTGATGCTGCTCCAAGATAAAGAATTTTAAAATCTTCTTTAATAGGTATGTTGAACTTCTTTAGGATCATGGCTCCAAGCTTGCTCCTGTGCGGGTCCCATATACGGTACTCAATCCCTTCGAAAGGAATTAATTTTTCTCCGTATACTACTTTACCATAGTCAATGTTCCTTGTAGCAAGCTGTTTTTTATCTTTCACAACCTCATAAATTCCCTCATATAGGTTATTTACTTTAGGCATTTACTTCCACCTTTTTTTGTTTTTTGTCTCATTTACTCTTATTCGTTGAGGAGGTTGGAGATTCGAAGCCTTGATCTGTCGGACCTTTGTTTCAAGTTTTTCTACAAGGGAGGGATCTTTTTCGCCTGAATAATAGTCGAGTCTCGCAGCAAGGGATAACTTGCAGGCAAGTGCTCTTGCGATTTTTCCCCTTACCCACCAGGGAGCAGTATTAATTAGATGATGACTATAGATGATTCCATGTTTAGGAGACGGAGCTCTAGCTCGGAGGTGCTTGAAGAGAGCCTTTCTAGCCCCTATAACTTGAATGGTACTTGAAGGAAAAGCAGCAAGTTTCTCGAGGCCCCCTGCAATGCTTATTAATCTTGCCCCAAGAATTGAGCCTGCAATGAGTTTCAGGTTCGGTGAAATATATACCATGCTGTCTTCAATATAATTTTCTATCTGTCTCTTCCTTTCATACAGGCTGTAGACGCTTTTTGCAAAGCCTTTAAGAAGCAGTTCATCTGCAGCTTCTAGTTTTGCACCCATGGAATTTATGGTCTTTGAATAAAGAGGATTTTCAGGCTCTATATTTTTAGGGGAACCATAATATGCAACAAAAATGGCAAGTGCTTCTCCCCCAAGACCACTTTCTGGGAAATAAATCCCATACCATTCGGAAAGTCTTTCCGATAGGGAGTTTATATTTTCATTAATGTCATCCAGGGCTTCCACAGCCTGGATAACTCGCTGATCAGGTGTAAGATCTCCTGATACTTGAAGTTTTGCAGTTTTTATGGTCACTTCGTGTAAAAGGGAATAGTATTCTGAAGGAGAAGCTACAAACCTGCACTCGAGAGCTGCAGCTTTCAGATCAAATTTCGCTGGCAGAAGATGTGGTATGTTTTCTCTTAGGGCAAGGGAATGGCATGCAAGCTCCTGGCTATCCTTTGAAAAAAGTTCATATTCTATAATTTCTCCTGTACTGCTGATATCAAGAACTCCAAACCAGGTATTAATCTTCAATCAGAACCCCCAAATATATCAGCACCACGATTTTTAGCCTTTGTGAGCAATACTTTCCCGCCAAGAGACTCATTAAGTATTCGCTGAGCTTCTTTCTGAAGTTTTTTGCCTTCTCCGATACTACCAACAATCCCGTAAACTACTGGCCCAAAAGAACTGATTCCAGAACCATTTGCTCCATTATCTCGCATATACTCCATGATGTCCATAACAGGCCGTTGCTGAAGTTCGACTTCTCGCTTCTTAAAACCTGCAATCTGGAAGTGGTTGATTGCCCTGCCGAAACTTTCCAGGTCTTCTTCCATTATTGCTGGTAGCATCTGAGTAAGGATTACATGGGAAATCTCCTGGACTTCCGCAAGCGGAATAGGACAATACTTTTTGAAAATATCCACTTCTTCTGCGCCATGGACTCCTTTAATATTGGGAATTGCAAGGACAATCGGCCAATCAGGAAAATTTCTCCTGAAGAGCACAGGGCCAGGAGGTACATGTGAGGCAGCAGAAGGAGAAAATTCACGTTTATCATTAAATTTATGGCCTCCATCCAGGATGATACCACCGTATTCAAAAGCAGCAACCCCTATCCCAGAAGTTCCGCCTCTACCTACAGCAACTGCAAGTTCCACAATATTTTTACCAAGTCCATAAATTCTATTTAAAGCTGCTGCTGCCGAAAGTGCAGCCTGGGTCCCAGAACCAAGACCTACATGTTCAGGAATACTGTCATTAATATGGAGCTTAATACCTTTACCAGCAGGCAGCAGAGCATCTGCCGCTTTTCTCATTTTCCCTGATAGAATAGAATCTCCAAAAATTTCGATATTATCAGCCTTATCTGCTAAAAGTTCCATGGATGGGTATTCCAGGGTAATTCCTACCCCCCCATCAACTCTGCCGAGCTCTGCATTGAGGTCTATTAAGGTAAGATGCAGTCTGGAGGGAGACACTACTTTAATCATATTCACTAGTATCCTCATTACCTGTTCATAAAGATTCGGAGTTAGACTTTAAGGCAAACTTCCATTTAGGCTTCCAAGTAGACTTCCATTTCCGCTGAAGTATATCCTTCACAATCGAGTAAGTGAAAGATAAAGTATTCCAGTTAAATATAAATTTAATGAATGGAAGAATCAAAGAATGTATTTTTATACGGATTTCTAAATTTCCCTGAAAATCCAAGATTGGATCCATGAATTCAGGTTTTATGGACAAATTGCAATGCCTACAACGGCTGTAGACAAATCCTACGATAGCATGTAGAAATCCACATAGAATACCAGTATCTGAAGGATCTGGGAGGCAAAAAGTAATGTAAGATTCCAAGTTTTTAATTTTTATTCCATTTAACAAATCAGCAAACAGACAAAATAAAGGTTTTCTTAGAGAATTAAATGCTTTAAAGCTCCATTGAAACATTTCTCTGATGGTCATTTCCTTTTTAGGCTCTGCCCCATATTCCGTTTTAACTCTATCTTCTCCTCTTACTCTATCAATTGATCCTGTTTTATATCCATCCCCAGTTTTATTTTTAATTCTTATTTTTTTTTCATCCTCACTAGTTACTGTTTTCTCTTTGAATTCCCTCTTTTTAATATCTCTCTTTTTTTCTGCTTGCACTTTACATTCCGTTTTTGGAATGTATTCTGCTATGTTTTCACTTTTTTCAAACCTTGTTTCATCCTTCCAAGTTTTCACTAATTTTTCCGCTTTCGACTCTTTAGGTTCACCAATAGGTTTTTTTTTAGTCAGAGGTTTTTCAATTAAAAAAGAGTGGGAAAAAAATAACCATTTTAAAGCAAATATGCTTCTTAATTCTTTAGTTTCCTTCAAACTTGTGATTTTGAAATTGATAGTCAGGCCTATTGCTGTAAAAAGTATAAATAAAATCAACAGAATAACCAAAATGAAAAGATAGATAATGAACAGCATACTAAACAAATTACGAGGAAAAGAATAGTTCTAAATGTCTTGAGAAACCTGTTTCTTTATTTTCATTTCTGGAAATTCCTTGAAAGAAATTAATTTTCAAAGAAATTTACTGCGAGCAGCTCTCTTTCTTAACTTGAGCTTCAGTATATTCTGCTGTTTCCTCCTCTCGAACTTTACTTTCTCTGTTCTCCCTTTCTTCCGGAGTCTCTTCTTTTTTATGCTTACCTTTCCCTTTGAGCTTGTCTATAATATCAGGCAACAGATCTGGGAGGGCACTAAGGATTGATCCTGCGTCATTTTTCTCAGAGATACGGAAGATCCTCGCTTCTTCTTCAGAAATCATGATGAAGGCCACAGGTTCGATCTTCACTCCTGCACCCCCACCTCCTCCATACCCAGATTCAGTATCCTTCTTACCTTCTCCACCTCCGGCCCCGAAACCCATAGTAATTCTTGAAATGGGAACAATTGTTTTTCCAGCAGCAGTAATGGGCTCTCCAACAACCGTCTTAGTGGTCGCTATTTTCTCAAGTTCATCTGCAATTTCTCTGATAGTTGTTTCTACACCCATTCTTTAGATCCCCTCTTTGTTATATAGTTTTATATGTCGTTTTATATATAGGGTAATAAAAATTTTTTATATTTTGTTTATTTTCAATATAACTTCATTGAATTTAAGTTAATTGTTAGGAACGAACTTATATTTACTGTGATAGGAAGGAAAAAGGAAATCACTGAACTAGCAAGAATCTTTTAAACCACTTGATTCTAAAGGATATCCTTCAAATGCATTGTTTTTAGGTTATCCAGTTTCAGAGGAAAACAGTAGTAACAAAGTTCTTGCTTCAAAAGTTGATAGAATGCTTAGAAAGTAAAAAAATAATAGATCATGCCTTAAAATGGATCTACATTTCATGTAAAATTCAGCACACTGAAAACAGTATTTTATATGAAATAATTAGATAGATAGATCTAAAAACCAAAGTCCCAATGAAAAGATTTTCTTTAGATTATTATTCTGTCTTATGGAAGGCTATTAGAGAGAATAAATTAGCTCATATACTGAAATATAAGGAGCGATATTGCATGATAAAATCATATTCGACAGTATTCCTAAAGCAGACGATGTTAACGCAGGAAAGACAGCTGAACCGGTCGTAAAAACAGACTCCTCTGCTAATTTTGCTAAGGATGTTTAAATACAGCGTCCATTTTTTTCTCCTGATAACCTTATTTTTGAAAGGGTATTATCGATCAAAAGAGATATTAAAACACGTGCGAAGAATATTCTATAGTAAGAAATGGTCCAATACTACAGAATGCGATGGTTGAGATGGGGAACTTCTGAATGTAGAACAGAAAACGAAAGTTGCAGTAATGAGAATGGATAAATCAATAAAATGGATGGAATTAAAAATAAGTGATATTGGAAAAGATGATCGCGTTAAATAAAAATTATAGCTTATATGCGAAAAACTCAGGAAATACCCAAGCGATGAAAATAAGTTCCATAGAAAAACGATAATGAAATTAGACGCTGTAGAAATTATCTGAAATAGCGGATTTAGTAGCTATTCAAGTACCCTTTCAAATGCTACAATTTTTCTTTTTTGAGAAGAGTTTGCGTATTGATAAAATCCATCTATTGAAGACTAACGAATTTTATGCAGAACTTCGTCTTCCAAAAAGTTAAAATTAAGGAATTAATGACTCTATGGCAGAATAAATTCAAGAGATACTCACTGTTTTGTTGTTAGTGATTACAGCAACATTGACAGCTCCAGCAGCAGTGACAGCAGAAGCAGCTAGCAAGATGAAAGAATACTATGCAGTTATTAAAATAAAGAAAGAATAAAAGGATGTAGATTTTTCAGACCTTTCCATACTTTTAATTTTGAAGCTTAAGCACTTAAAATCAAAAATCAAGTGCGAAATATATTTTTGTTTTAAGTTATTTATATACAATTTAAGGTTTTATATATTTCAGTTATAAATATCCAGATTCTTAGTTTAGTCTCATGGGTCCTATTAAATATATAATTGCTAAATGCCTAGTTTATCTATGAAACCAATGTGTAAATGAAAACAAGAAGGACGAAAACTTTGTTAGTAAAATTATTGGCTCTAAATCCTACTTTTTGCAGTGAAAGAAAATGATAAGGAGCCATTCCGATTTCACAGAACTTTAGCTATACTATCAAAGAAACCTACTAAATTAAATGTAAAATTTGAAGAATAGCAATATTTTATAAAGATGATTGTTATCTTTAAAGTATGGTATTTGTTGATAACGATGTTATATCATTCAGAAATAACAATAACAATAACAATAACAATAATAATAATAACAATAATGACAAAATATATTTGGTATCAAACTGCAATTAATTTTTAAAATTTCCCATTTCGGATAAGCTTTATTTAAAACTTATTATAAAACATAATTGATATTAAATTGTTGTTAAATATTAAAATATTATATGGGAAATATTTTTTATTTAGAAACTATTTTTTATAATTAATTTAAAATAACTAATAAGCTAAGTAAGTTTATAGTTCATCAAAATTTGTTGGTGCAATAGAATGGATATTAACCAACTAATTTTTGATCGCTTTTAATAGTTACCAAAAACAAATTCCATTATAATTTTTAATTTTAACCATAAAGTGGTGAAATAAATGTTGAAACACTTATCTAGTAGAATGGGAAAAGTACTAGTTATTTTGTTGGCAGCCCTTTTTGTTTTGTCTTTGACAACAGTGGCAGCGAGCGCATCAAGAGGGTCGTGGCGGTTATGAGATGATTGGTTATGGGACGATTGGAGAAGGCGGCGGTTATGGCCCCGGCGGTATTTATAACACCCCATATTATGGGGGGAAACCCAACGAATATTATGCAGCCGTAAACCAACCAGATTATAGGGTTATGTCTATACTGAATAGGTAGCAGTTTTTTCTATTAGGGCCTTACTTAGTTAAAATAAGTAGGATTCACTTATTGTATTGGGAATTTAATATTGAAAATATCAGTCTCAATAGCAATGTATGACAAAAATAATAGAAAAAAAGGCTGTAGCTAAATAGTCGGCCAGCAACGGTTGCTTTTAGCGAATAATTAATTTTCAGATTCAAATAGGGGCAAATAAGGGGTGGTATACTTTTCAACTATCAGCTATAACTCGCTTTTGACACGATAATCTGTTCCATATCATATGTTCTTGTTTTTAAAAATTTTAGTTACCATTTTTCGGTTTTCATGGCCCCTACTGTCCCATAGCTACTTCTTTACCATCGTCGGTCTTTATAGCCACTATTTTCCTCATAGCTTTTTCTTTACCACCTTCTGTCGTCATCGCCACTACTTTCGTCATGGCTATTTCTTTACCATCACCGGTCGTCATCGCCATTACTTTTCCATAGCTATATCCTTACAATCATGGTTTTTATAGCTACTACTTTTTTCATAGCTATTTCTTTATCCTTCCCTTTTTCTGCACTTACTGCTACAGCTGTCATGGACATTAAAAACAAACTACTAGCAAAAAACCAAGTAACTTTTTAGTTTGTTTTAGCATTTTGTTATCTCTTTTTATCCATCTTAATGAATAAAGGTATTTTGATGATTTCCAATACTTATGAGGATTTCAAAAAACCATATGTATTGGCTGAGTAGAGGTATTTCTTATATTTATTATTTGAATTTTTTTTAAAGAAAAAAATAGTTTCTAAACAAAAAATTTTTCACCACAGTATATTTTAACATTGAATTACAAATAAATGTAAATCATTTATTATCATAATTTAGGAATGATGCTCACTTTTCCTTTACTCACTTTTTCATCAAATGTCTTAAAATATAGCAATAAATTGATATTAATCAAATATTTAGATCTAAGATATTATATTATTTAATCAACTTTAAACTATGAAGAAAAAGAAAATAAGATACAGAGTTTTTGTGGTAAAATTATATATCTTATTATTTTTCAGTCGAGATTGTAAAACATTTTTATTTGATTGTAAAAAACATATTTTTTATTAAAATCTATGCTACATTTGGAGCAAAAAACTTGCTATATTTATTGCTTGAAGAATAAAAATAAATGAAAATTAAGTAACTATTCAATCTACAAATCGGATTCATTTTATTTAGATAAATTACTTTTATTATGCCAAACTTCCGAGCTGCGAGTTAATTTCAGTTGCTTTCTCGTGTTCTTTTATTGCTTCATTGGATTTAATTAATTTATTCAAAGCAAGTTCTTTACCGTCCAATGCCATTGAATCCTGCGGGTTAATTTCAATTGCTTTGTCAAATGCTCTTATTGATTCATCGTATTTGCCTGATAGACCTAAAACAGCTCCTTCACCGTACCAAGCTTTTGAATCCTGTGGGTTAATTTCAATTGCTTTGTTATATGCTTTTATTGATTCATCGTATTTGCCTAATTTCCCTAAAGCTGCGCCTTTTCCATCCCAAGCATCTGAATTTTGCGGGTTAATTTCAATTGATTTGTCAAATGCTGTCATTGCTTCATCGGATCTATTTAAATCAATTAGATCAAGCCCTTTATAGTACAAAGCTTTTGAATTCTGCGAGTCAATTTCAATTGCTTTTTCATTTGCTTTTAGTGCTTCATCGGATTTATTTAATTTAGTTAGAGCAAGTCCTTTACAGTCCCAACTATTTGAATTATGGGGGTTGATTTCAATTGCTTTGTCAAATGCTTTTATCGATTCATCAAGCTTGTTTAAATTACCAAGAGCAACTCCTTTATTTCTCCAAGCATCTGAATTATGCGGGTTGATTTCAATTACTTTGTCAAATGCTTTTATTGCTTCATCGAATTTGTTTAATTGAGCTAGAGCAACCCCTTTATTGCTCCAAGCATCTGAATCCTGCGGGTTAATTTCAATTGCTTTTTCATATGCTTTTATTGCTTCATCGGATTTATTTGATTTATATAGAGCAACTCCTTTATTGTTCCAAGCATGTGAATATTGCGGATTAATTTCAATTGATTTGTCATATGCCTTTATTGCTTCATCGGATTTATTTGATTTATATAGAGCAACTCCTTTATTGTTCCAAGCCAATGAATTATGCGAGTTAATTTCAATTGATTTGTCGTACGCTTTTATTGCTTCATCGGATTTGTTTAATTGAGCTAGAGAAGCTCCTTTATTGCTCCAAGCATATGAGTTATGCGGGTTAATTTCAATTGCTTTTTCAAATGCTGTTATTGCTTCATCGGATTTATTTAAACCAATTAGAGCAACTCCTTTATTGATCCAAATCATTGAATTCTGCGAGTCAATTTCAATTGCTTTGTCAAATGCTGTTATTGCTTCATCGAATTTATTTAATTTAAATAGAGCATTTCCTTTATCTTCCCAAGCCATAGAATTATGGGGGTTAATATCAATTGCTTTGTCATATGCGTTTATGGCTTCATCTGATTTATTTAATTTAGTTAGAGCATCCCCTTTGCCATCCCAAGCTAACGAATCCTGCGGGTTAATTTTAATTGCTTTGTCATATACGGTTATTGCTTCATCGGATTTATTTAATTTATTTAGAGCAGTGCCTTTGAATGTCCAACCTAATGAACCATGTGGGTCAATTTCAATTGCTTTGTCAAATGCTGTTATTGCTCCATTGTATTTGCCTAACTCCCCTAAAGCTATGCCTTTGCCATCCCAAGCGTATGAATCCTGCGGGTTGATTTCAATTGCTTTGTCAAATGCTTTTATTGCTCCATCGTAATTGCCCAATTCCCCTAAAGCTATGCCTTTGCCATCCCAAGCATATGAATCCTGCGGGTTAATTTCAATTGCTTTATCAAATGCTTTTATTGCTTCATCGTATTTATTCAAATTATCCAGAGCAAGTCCTTTGCCTGTCCAAGCATCTGAATACTGCGGGTTAATTTTAATTGCTTTGTCATATGCCTTTATTGCTTCACCTGATTTATTTGAATGATCAAAAGCAAGTCCTTTATTGAACCAACCTACTGAATCTTGCGGGTTGTCTGATGTAGCAGCAGCACTTCCTAGTGTAAGAATAAAGATTATGACAGTTGTCAATGCAAATTGATTAAAGGTAATTTTAGTCATGATTTTTTCCATCTGCTCCCATTTTCATTTTCATTTGTATTGATATCACTATTTGTTTTCAGTTCATTTATTGTCAAGAATCCATATTGCAAATGGTAAGCCGGATAATCCTCTCAAAAAGTTCCACTGAAGCATTTTTTATCTACTCCACACTGGGTGATTTTTTTCTGCTTTATGTGTATGGAGTGTTTTTTTGCTTATGCTTACTCAAAGATGCTTTAGTTAGAACGACTCTATTTAGCCTTGGAACCTTGGGCCGAAGCAACCTTAGCTTTGCAGCTATGAGAGTCTGAATTTGATACTTTTGTTGTGCTAGAACGTTCACTGCATAACTATAAGATTCGGTGTGAAATCAGCCTGTAATGTTTGCGTACCTACGCTCAGTACAGTTCCTAGAGCTGGGTATAAACAAAGGTCCCAGGTAGTGGTGGAGCTACTGGATCTGAAACTAAGGCTACAGAATACAATTTGTGTTTGTTGATCATGTATTTTAACTCTTTGACCGATATTAGAATATATGAAAATAATGTAACAGTATTTCTAAATGATGAATATCCATCAATCTGTTTTTTAGTAAAGTAATATCCTAAACTGTTGATATAAAATTAACTCGTGTGGGAGTTACAATCACTAAATCGATTATATTCCGACTCCGTCATTACTAATTAAAAAGATAAAAATTTGGTTAATTAGTACCATAAATTGGAGAGAATAATATTTAGATAACCCAGCATATATTTTTATTAGGGCAGTTATTTTATTTATAGTTTCTTGACACATCATTTTTAAAAATAGAACTCACTATACCATTAAATTATCATTAGAGGATTTCGATAAACACCAACTTTTAGCCTTTTATAAATAAAGCCTAGCTGGGCAATCTGTTGAAATTGAAAATTTATCAAAATTTTTCTGATTTCATTTTTCAGGTAGTCTATCAGTAATTTTGTAAATAACTATCACTTGAAAACCCATTAATATCTAAATATACTTTTTTACAATAGATGAAACAAATGAAGAGCCTTAAGATCCCGAAAAGGTAAAATTTTCAGATTTGATTAGATTCCATTCTTCGATTATCAAAATCAAGTCTTCAATATGATGTTGAGATTTTTCAGCACTAGGAATCCATCCCACGCCTTTTCTTTGGAATGGGGGGATGTGCATGATGATTGATATGTCAACAAAATCAAAATAATTATGATGTTGAATACTATCTGACTAAATTCGCACCCCAAGAGTAACAAAAAAATTGATTTGATATTCAGAAAGATATTTATCACCCCATAAGTAGCGTCAATAGCAGTATAATAAAGAATAATATAGTAAATAAATCAATATAGTTTTAAATATTTAGGAGTTATCTGTCCTAAATATATTATACTTAGCTCTCACTTAATTCCCCAATAAAATGGAACGATCTTCGAATTATTCTTATTAATAACATCGGTCAAAGAGTTAAAATACATGATCAACAAACACAAATTGTATTCTGTAGCCTTAGTTTCAGTAGCTATTATTTTAGGGCTGATAAGTATCGCAGGTGCAGCGCCACAATTGACTCCTGAAATTACCTGGAGTAACCCTGCTAATATAGTATATGGAACAGCATTGAATAGCAATCAATTAAATGCAAGTGCTTCAGATCCAGTATCTAGAGCTTCACTACCTGGTGTCTTTATATATACTCCACCCTTAGGAACTGTACTGAGCGTAGGTACGCAAACATTACAGGCTGATTTCACACCTAGCGATTCTATAAAATATACTACAGCATCAGCGACTGTTTCGATTAATGTTATCCATGGACGTCCAACCCATGGCAGAAATTTTAGACCTAACCATGGAGAACCTAACCATTGCGGACCCAACAATGGCTGTTATGGCGGTGCTTTTGTACCTGTAGTATAGAAGTGCACCTTAATTGGTATGGTAGTGAACCTTCTAGCACAACAAAAGTATCAAATTCAGACTCTCATAGCTGCAAAGCTAAGGTTGCTTCGGCCCAAGGTTCCAAGGCTAAATAGAGTAGTTCCAAAGCTAAGACTTGTTTGATTAAATATAAGCAAAAAAACCACTCAGACAGTACAAAGCAGAGAAGAAAAAAATACAAAGTGTAAAGTAAATTAAAAATAGTTGGATTTTCATTTCCATTAACTAAGAGTAGGACTCAAATACGAAATTAGATCCTGGCTTTCGGTGGTCCATAACATATGAGAAGAGCAAAAAAGTTCATAATTATTACATGTGGAATTATGAAAACTGACTGCACTTTCACTCTAATATTGTGAGAAAAATGTAATTACAATATTAGAACTTGTCAACGTACATGGGTTTTTTACAGATATCCAAAAATTTTTTACAACTTACCATAACTTTTCAATACACAGTTGGAATGGATATTTTTGATTGTTGTTCTATACTATACACTTATCCATATGACTGTCTCAAACTGTTAACTTAAAAATATTTATTATTCCTGTAGCAGTTAGGTGCACTGCAAGAGCTGAAAGCAAAAGTCCCATTAGTCGTGTAAAAACTAGCATTCCATTATACCCAATCAACTTATGAATACTTCTTGAGAATAGGAAGGTGCAAATACATACGACAAAAGTCAATATGATCGATGCAATAACCATCAATTTTTGCTCAATATTTTGTGCTCCTCCCATTAGGACAATCACTGTACTGATCGTACCTGGCCCAGTAAGGAGCGGAAGACCTATTGGAAATATCCATATATCATCACGCTCCTGGGATTGAGAAATCTCTTCTTCAGTAATGCTCCCCCGTGATACCTTAGCATGCATCATATCAAAAGAAATGCTGAAAAGAAGGATTCCTCCTGCAACTCGCAGTGAATCCACACTGATGCTGAACAGATTCAGCATCATTTTTCCTGTAATTGCAAAAAAAAGAGCAATGAAGCATGCAAGTGTGACGGACTTTTTTGCAATTTCATTTTTTTTCTCATTTGTCATCTCACTTGTCAGGGAGATGAAAGTTACAACTCCACTGATGGGGCTGACAACAACAAGGATGGTTGTGAATGTATAGATTAAAAATCCGAGTTTTTCATCTATCAATTATTTTCTCCTGCCTTTTTAACTATTCACCCACTTATAAATATAATTGTTTCCGGTTACAATATTACCGATTGATATTTAGAAAGTTCACTTTAAGGCCTTAATCTAAAAACCTACAATATGGATCCTAAATTCAAAATTTTTTATGTTTCTTGTTTCATGATAAGTTGATCTAGGAGTTAAAAAGTAAAGTTTGATATTGCTTACAAATAGATTGAAGAGTAAAAATAATTCTGGCATAAAGTAAATAAAAAAATATTGAATATAGGGTATTTTTTAGTCAGCCCAGTTTTCGCAGTTGTAAACAAGAATGTTATCCCTTATCATAATATGACATTAGCTTAAAGAACATTTAGATAAAAATCTTAGTGTAATGGGCAATATCTATCGCCATATAATTACATAACAAAATTTAGGGAATTTTATCAAAACAATCTAATAAATAATCCAACTTTCAACGATTAATAGCAGGCAAATAGACAAACAAATTTACATCTATGTATATCTATGAATGTCGGATCAAAAACTAAATTGAGAAATTATAAAATATTCCAGTAAAATTATTTCTGAATTACTTAAATAAGTTAAATCAAGACAGGGATCTAGCGCTTCGAGCTCGAGAAATGGATATAAACTCCAAAATATACTCGGGGAAAAAACATAACATAGCTTAGTGAAAGCTATGTATAATTTCTATTTCAGAACCTTACAATATTGAATTTTCTAGAGACGATTACAATAAAATGGAATTAAGGTTTATGGATAAAGTTTTTTTGTGAACTATTAAGGGAAAATTGTAACCGAATTATAGTAGCTATTTGGAACTATAGCAAATAAGAAGTACTCACTGACGCTTAACTTATTTATAGGTGTAAATTGATTAGTACAATAAGTTTACGATTACAGTTTGGAGGCTTTATCTATCTTCTGAGATCATCAAAATTTATCCTAAATCCAACTGTTAATTGAAGGCAATTAATCAAGAATCCCGAAAATAGTAAAGATTATTGCAGTTTTTAGAGGTGCTTTTTTCATGGTTAAAGTTACACTTATTCACGCCAGCTGGTGCAATGTCTGTCCATCAGCTCGCAGATTTTGGAGAGATCTGAAGTCAGAGTATGATTTTGAGTATGAGGAAGTTGATGTGGCAACTCCACAGGGTCAGGTGCTGAAAGATAAATTTGGAATAGTTGGCGTTCCTACAACCATTATTGATGGGAAGATAGCTTTTACAGGCCTTCCAAAAAAAGCCGATGCTATCGCTAGAATTATCTAATTTATTAACTTATTTTTGACTTTTTTGAAATATTTTTTTGGACTGGTGAGGTACGCATGTACGACCTAATAATTATAGGAAGTGGGCCGGCAGGGCTCACAGCTGGAATTTTTGCCGTGCGCTCGGGTCTTGAAACCCTTATTCTTGAAAAGAGTGAAATTAGTGGCCAAATAGCACTTGCAGATATAGTGGAAAATTATCCTGGTTTCCCGTCGATCTCAGGGCTTGAATTAATGGATAAATACAAAAATCATGCTCAAGAAGCAGGGGTACAGACAAAAATAACAGAAGTATTCTCTGTTCACTCTGACGGGGCAAAGAAAATAGTTTTCACAGGCATCGGAGATTTTGAATCAAGAGCTGTTATAATTGCTACAGGTGCAAACCCAAAGAACATTAATGTTCCAGGAGAAAAAGAACTTCTAAGTAGAGGGGTTTCATACTGCGCTATCTGTGATGGACCTTTTTTTCGAAATAAAACCGTCGTGGTAATCGGAGGTGGCAACTCAGCAATTACGGAGGCAATTTTCCTTTCAAAAATTGCCCGGCAAGTCTATCTCGTACATAGGAGAGAGCAATTTAGAGCCACAAGAATCCTTCAGGATCGGGCTTCAGTAACTCCTAATATCAAATTCATTCTGAATGCTTTTGTTATGGAAATCGTAGGAAGCTGGGGAGAAATTCGACGGGTAGTAAAAATAATTTTTAAAGATCTAAAAAGTGGAGAAATCCATGAATTGGCCGCAGATGGTGTTTTTATTTCTGTTGGCATCCATCCTAATACGGAAATTTTTAATGTGGAAAAAAATGAGGAAGGCTTTATCCGAACTAACAATTCACTTGAGACATCAGATAAAGGAATTTATGCAGCTGGGGACTGTCGTGACACGCTGATTTGGCAGGTTGTGGCAGCAGTTAGGGATGGTGCACTAGCAGCGACTGCTGCAAATGAGTACATAGAAAGCCTAAAAAACAGGCTACATGAAAAATCTGTGGGACCCTCTTGATGGGATTATTTTATATTTCAATTACTGATGTAAAGCCTAGAAAGAAGGAACAGAAAGTCTTGTTCTGCCCTGTTCCTAAATTTCTCTTTTTCAAGCCTCTTATTTTTAAGGCTCATGCTAACATCTGGTTTATTTTATTGTAAAAATCTATTATTAACCTCGTTGCCTCATTTTCCATGTTTAGCTGGAACGTTCTGATTTGCTTTCCCAGTGGTTTTTCTATGACAATCCCTGACCCAATCAAAGGTGTGATAACCCTTGATACGCTCGAATGTGAAAGCCCAGTTTCTTCAGCTATTCCAGAAAGGTAAGTTGATTCGTTCTGGTGTTCTATCAAGTTTTCAAGCACTGTCATCTGTGCAGTTTTTCCGAAGATTTTTTCTAGTGGATCCATTGTTTATCATCTCAGAGGTGGCTACTCTTCGTGAGTGATTTTTATTTCCAATATTAACTTGCTATTTAGGGTTATAAACTTATCTGCCTATTGATTAAGGCAGACTATTAATGAAAAAAATTGGAGAACTCTGTTCCATCTATACTATCTATAAGTTACTATATAAGTTAAAGCTAAATATTTTCGAAATGTTTAATACCTAATAAAATGTATACTGTATAGAGGCGGAGGGTAAATGTACGACATAAAGCTAGATAATAAGATATTAAAATTGATTGAAGCAAAACCTGAAATAAGTGATAGGGATATTGCCTTTGAGCTTTCAGTTGCTGAAGAACTGGTAAAAATGCGCATTGAAAACTTTAGGGATACAAGGGAGAAAATCCTTATTGTGAATTATGGACATAGTGTCTATGATAGCCTTAAACCGTTGCTTGAAGCTGAAAATTACAGTGTTGTCAAAGCTCCTGGTAATTCTTCTATCCTTGAAACCATAAAAACAGAAATCCCTGATATTGTCCTGCTAGATACTGGACTTGAGAATATTGACGGTTTTGAGATCTGCAGGCAGCTTAGGGCTAGTTATAGGTACTGGTGGATACCGGTAGTAATGCTTAGTGAAAGATGTGAGGTGACAGACAAAGTTAAAGCTTTTGAGGCAGGAGCAGATGATTATATTACTCCTCCATTTAACTCCCTGGAACTGAAAGCCAGATTGGGGATGATATTAAGACGTACTCGAATCTGAGCTGACAGAAAAATTTTGTTTTTAACAAAAGAAGATTACTTTTCTCATCACTCCAGGTTTTCGCAGATTTAATAGACTGCTCTGAAAAGCGAAAAACTTTTTAGAGCATTTCTTTAGGGATTTTTTCCCTATATCTTTTATGGTTATTAATAATATTTTAGATGATCTTATAATCTCTCAATAGTACTATTCGATTCGTGCATTAATTAATATCATTTTTTCTTTTTAATTAGAATTAAGACAATCTCGAGAAATCCCTTCATTTTATCATACTTATAAATTGTATATAAAATGACTCGTGAAAACCAAAGGTTTATCAAAATCCCCCCATATTTATTTTCTTTGAAATGTTGTGTGGAATACTTTTTTGGAAATGTAGAGGAGAACAATCTTGTTTGAATGCTAATTTTCACAAATCAAAAAGTGCCATTTAGCTTCTAATATTTAGAGTTTACTATTGAATATTGGAAAAGTAGTGAGAGGAAATAACCTCCACTTTTAGTGAAAAAAAAATTCTCGGATTTGTTTTCCTGATTTTTTGGACTGGTTATCTACTTGGCGAGCCAAAATAGGAAAGTTGTGTGACGTGAATTAGATTAAGTAAAATCCTGTGCAATCTATATCCTCAAATATAATCATTATTAATCCAATATTTGAGAGCTTAGGAAGTCATCCGAATTGCTGTAGCTGAATCTTATCTGCAAGATATCTCTACCTAGAAGGGGGGAAAAGATTATGACTGCTTTAGAAGTAGGTGATATATCATCTTCTTCTGTTTCCAGGATTACTAAATAATTTGATGAAAAGTTTGGAGAATTCCTCTCAAAAAAATATAAAGAAGAATCCCATTTTTGTTTATTTATGGTACTATTTTCAAAATAAGATTCTGATTTGACTATTATAACACAATCTATCCTATGTAGTTGTTAAGATAAAGGATGAAAATTATCTTAAGATCCTTGGAGAAAGATTTGCAGACATTGAAGACTCTTTGCTTTTGGAAGATTTTTTTTGATGATCTGAAAGGAAGATGTTTGAGATGCGTCAAGTTAATCTTTTCTAATAAAGACACTGGGATATAGAAAGCAATATGATGCTCCTCTCTTGAATCAAGGTAACACATTTGTCATTTACACCCGGTTAGATAATTTATTAAGAAGGTATCAAAAAGAAGTTATTGGGAATTTAAAAGAAACATCGAGATATTGCCAGAAACTGCATGACTGATGAGGAACTTAGTATCACGAGTGATAAAAGAACAATTGATATATTAAAAGCTTCAGCGTATGCAATAAACTATCTACAATTTTTAAGTGATTACTTGACAAAAATAAGAACAACAAATATCATGGAATGGACTAACAAAGAACTCAAAAGAAGAAACAAAGTTGTGGGATATTCAATAGCATGAATGATATTGAGACTATCAGTCTCAATACTCATTGGTATAGATGAAGACTGGATAATAGGAAACACGTATAATAATAATAATGGAACAGTACTCAAAAAAGAGGATTCGAGGGCATCGAGCAGATTTTACAGAAAGTGATTATGTTACTCGTCTTCTATTTATTTACATCTTTTCCAAATTTTATATCTCTTAATCTCTTAATATCATTTCAGCGAGCATATGAAAAACTACTTTACAGCATTTTATTATTTATTACATACAAAAGTAATAAAATATATTTAAGTCGATAATTATTTATATGAGAAATATAATCTACACACTCGTTATATGGTTGAGACCTTAAACCCCACTCTTCTTGCAATCTGTCGACATTTTTTTCTCCATATATTTTTTAAGCATATTTTTTTGGCTCTAAAAGCTTAGAAATGCTAATTTGCAAGGGAAATAGTTGTTCTAAAATGAGAGTTTTGAGGATTAGCATATATAAAATTTATTAGAATAGGGCTGCCATATTAGTTATCAAGAGGTTTACTCTGCTCTATTTTAACTATAGGATTCGTTCATTTAATGATTATTACTTTCAATTCGCTATATCACATTATTAATAAAAAATCCACATTTGTTGTATATATTGAAAAAATATGGGAACTTAATATTTAGGAATTTCATGTAATTGTTACTGGCGATCATCAATGAAATCAATTTCAATCAATGATATCCATTTATCTACAATAATGCATCAATGTGTGGAGTTATTTTCCCTGATACATGTCCAAAGAACAAGAAAAACTTTCAAATTAGTTAGTTCATAGAGAACTTCGACAAATCCCTGAATTCAGGTATATGCTTATAAATGGCGTATAAATGACTCGTGAAAAACAGAGGTTTATCGAAATTCTATGTCAATGTTACCCAAAGATCCTTAAGATCGCAATTTTTAAACGCAATACTTAAATGAATATTTAACTAATTCAACTGAGACAAGAAAACAAGAGAGAAGGAAAATGAAAAATATCGTTATTAAAGGGGCACGGGAACACAATCTTAAAAATATTACAGCAAAGCTCCCGAGGGACAGGTTTATTGTTATTACAGGCGTGTCAGGCTCTGGAAAATCCACCCTGGCTTTTGACACTATCTATGCAGAAGGACAGCGTCGCTATGTGGAATCTCTCTCAGCTTATGCACGCCAGTTTCTTGGCCTCATGAACAAGCCGGATGTGGACAGTATTGAAGGACTATCTCCAGCAATTTCCATAGAACAGAAAACAACATCCAAAAATCCACGAAGTACAGTAGGGACGGTTACTGAAATCTATGATTATATGAGGCTGCTTTTTGCAAGAGTAGGAACTCCTTACTGTCCGGTTCACAATATCAAAATTGAATCCCAATCTCCTGATAAAATTGCAGATAGTATCCGCAAAGAATATGAAGGTATTGTCACCATCCTTGCACCTATAATCCGCCAAAAAAAAGGTACTTATCAGCAACTTTTAAGGGAACTGAATGGCGAAGGTTTTACCAGGGTTCGCGTAAATGGGGAAATTTACAGAACAGATGACGAGATCATCCTCGATCGCTACAAAAAACATGATATTGAAGTAGTAGTTGACCGTATGAACCCTGTAGAAGATCGTTCTAGGCTTTTTGAAGCCTGTGAAATTGCCCTCGAAAAGGCAGAAGGACTCTTAATTGCGATTGATTCGGAAGGAAGAGCTCAACTTTATTCATCAAATATGTCCTGTCCAGTATGTGATATGGCCTTCGAAGAACTTCAGCCCAGGATGTTTTCTTTTAACAGTCCTTTCGGAGCATGTGAAGCGTGCAATGGGCTCGGGATCAAAATGGAATTCGATCCTGATCTGATTATTCCGGATCATACTCTCTGTCTTGCAGATGGAGCTGTGGCCCTATACAGGAATTACCTGGACAGCTTCAGAAGCCAGCATTTGGCAGCTGTGGCAAAACATTTTGGTTTCGACATTTTTACTCAGCTTAGTACTCTTTCAGAAAAACAGTATCAAGCTCTGATGTACGGCTCAGATGAACGCATTCATTTCAGTATGAGCATGAAGAACGGGGATGCTCAGTGGTCTCATAAAGGAACCTGGGAAGGACTTCTCCCACAGGCTGAAAGGTTATACAGCAAGACCAAGTCAGAGTACAGGCGAAAGGAACTTGAAAAATTCATGCAAGTCCGGATCTGCCCGAAATGTGAAGGAAGGCGCCTGAAGGAAAAAGTGCTTGCAGTAAAGCTTGGGAATAAATCCATTGTAGATGCAACAGATCTCTCAATAGTAGAATGTATCCGGTTTTTCGAGACCATGAAGCTTTCAGAAAAGGAAGAAGAGATCGCAAAGCAGGTTTTGAAAGAAATCCATTCCAGGCTTGGGTTCCTAAAACATGTCGGACTCGGTTACCTCACCCTATCCAGGAGTGCAGGTACCCTCTCCGGGGGGAAGCTCAACGCATCCGGCTAGCTACGCAAATTGGATCTAATCTAATGGGTGTGCTGTATGTACTTGATGAGCCATCTATAGGGCTACACCAGCGAGACAACGAACTGCTAATCCAGACTCTTCGAACACTACGAGATCTTGGGAACACATTGATAGTCGTGGAGCACGATGAAGACACTATCCGAGCTGCTGATCACGTGCTAGATATTGGGCCTGGAGCAGGTATTCATGGGGGTTATGTAGTAGCTGAAGGTACACCTGAGGAGATCGAAAAGAATCAAGATTCTCTAACAGGTCAGTACCTTTCCGGGGAAAGACGGATAAAAGTTCCAGCTCTTCGCAGACAAAGCGATTCGTTTATTCGGCTTAAGGGCTGCCGGGCAAACAACCTCAAGAATATCGATGTGAACATCCCAATAGGAATATTAACTGTGGTTACAGGTGTTTCTGGGTCAGGTAAATCCACTCTCATTTACGATACTCTGTACAAAGCCCTTATGAAAAAGATATATAATTCAAGTATAACACCTGGGAACTATGACAATTTAATTTTTGATTCTGAGATTGACAAGGTAATCGTTATTGACCAAAGTCCAATTGGTAGGACTCCACGCTCGAATCCCGCAACCTATACAAAAATTTTTGATACAATCAGGCAGGTCTTTGCCGAAACGAAGGAAGCAAAGATTCGGGGTTACAAAAGTGGGCGTTTTTCTTTCAACGTAAAGGGAGGACGTTGTGAGGGCTGCCAGGGAGACGGACTGATAAAAATTGAAATGAACTTTCTGCCTGACGTATATATAGAATGTGAAGAATGCAAAGGCACACGTTACAATCGTGAAACCCTAGAAGTAAAGTATAGGAGCAAGTCGATTGCAGAAGTTCTGGATATGACAGTAGAAGAGGCTTCAGAGCATTTCAAAAATATCCCTGGGATTAAAAGTAAGCTCGATACCTTAACAAGGGTCGGGCTTGGTTATATCAAACTTGGCCAAAGTTCAACAACCCTTTCTGGAGGGGAAGCCCAGCGAATCAAGCTTACAAGAGAGCTCTCCAAAAAAGGCACTGGGATGACAATATATCTTCTTGATGAACCCACTACAGGCCTGCATTTTCATGATGTTCAAAAACTTATTTCGGTCCTCAATAACCTAGTTGCAAAGAAGAATACTGTAGTTGTAATCGAGCATAACCTAGACGTTATTAAATCAGCAGATCATGTAATAGATCTTGGTCCTGAAGGCGGAAATGCGGGCGGAGAAATTATTGCTACAGGAACGCCTGAGGAAGTTTCCGGGATTAATGGGAGCCATACTGCATGTTTCCTTGCTACCAGGCTTTCAAGAGAAGTATCAGATTTGAAAATATTAAGATCAGAAGCCATTGAGACAATTTCTGAAGAGGAAGATTCCTTTGATACCGATTTTGAAGAGTTTGAAGACGACATTAATGAAAATTCTAAAGGCTTTGAAGAAAAATCTCAAGAATTCAAACACAGAGCAGCAAAAGTATTATGAAGGGTCAATAATCTGGAAAATTTCCTGGAATATTTTTAAGACTTAAATGAATGAGGTTTGAAGATGATTGATCTAAAGTCTCTTCCTCACCTGCCAGGATGCTATCTTTTCAAGAATGAAGATGGTGTTGTAATGTACGTAGGTAAGGCAAAAGATCTTAAAAAAAGGGTAAGTAACTATTTCCAGAAACGAGATCTTGATCCTAAAACAGAGAATCTGGTGCAGGCCGCTAGAAACCTTGATTTCATTGTCACAAATACTGAAGTAGAAGCCTTCCTCCTAGAAAATACTCTGATTAAGAAACACTGGCCAAGGTATAATATAGCACTCAAGGATTCTAAAAGATATGCAGGCATTCATTTAACCGAAGAAAAATTTCCGAGGATCAAGCTTGCCAGGAAGAAAATAGAAAGTGGAAATTTCTTTGGGCCCTTTGTTTCTGCAAAGGAGAGAGATTATATTTTTGCGGTTGTAAGAAAGACATTCCAGCTGCGGACCTGTAAAAAAATGCCGATGCGTGCCTGTCTCAGATATCACATCGGAGCATGTAGCGGACCCTGTATAGGGAGAATCTCCTCAGCAGAATATGAAGATAAAGTTAAAAGAGCTACTTATGTCCTGAAAGGCAACATAAGAGAGCTTATCGAATCCATGGAAATGGAAATGAAAGATCTAGCTGCAAAGCAGCAATTTGAGCAGGCTATGATCCTTAGAAATGAGGTCTCAGCTCTTGAGAACCTCAATGAAAAACAAAATATGGAGAGACAGAAGAAGCATAATGAGGACGTCCTAAACTATATTATCAGGAATGATAACATCTATCTCATGCTCTTCAAGGTCTATAAAGGCACGCTTGAAGACAAACAAGACTATGTTTTTGCCTTTGGGGAAAATTTCCTGGAAGAGTTTCTGGTACAGTACTATTCTGAGAATGATCCGCCTGAAGAGCTGATCTTGCCTGAACTTCTCGACGAATCTCTTATTGATTTTTTATCACAAATTAAAGGTAAAAGGGTGAAAATTTCGGTCCCCAAGCAGGGCGAAAAAAAAGAACTACTAGATCTTGCCCTGAAGAATGTTGAGATAGGTTTTTTCGGAGATCAGAATAAACTAGAAGCTTTGCAAAGTAAGCTTTTTCTGCCTAAGCTTCCGAATGTTATTGAATGTTTCGATATCTCTCATCTCTCAGGTACGGCTACTGTAGGTTCCATGGTGCAGTTCCGGGGAGGGCGGCCTGACAAACATAATTACCGCCGCTTCAAAATAGAAAGTGTGGAAGGAATTGATGACTTTGCTTCCATTGCCGAGGTTGTCAGTAGGCGGTACTTCCGCCTGCTTGAGGACAAACATGACATGCCTGAATTAATTATCATAGATGGGGGAAAAGGACAGCTTTCTTCAGCTTTCCAGGAACTTAAGAAGCTGAAAATTAGGGTTCCGATCATTTCCATTGCGAAAAAGGAAGAAGAAATTTACGTACCTGGATTAAAGTATCCTCTCAGAATCAAAAGAGACGAACAGGCTTCCCTCTTTATCCAAGAGATTAGGAATGAGGCCCACAGATTTGCACTCAACTATAATCGGCTGTTGAGGCAAAAATCATTGATACAGTAATCACAGATATGTTTCTCCATTTAATTTTCCAACATACTGGAGACTTTTTTTTCATTTTCTGGGATCGCAAAAATTCATTTTAATTTCCAAAATTCTGCGACTGTAAAAAGTCAGAAACCCAGTAAATAATAAAATACCTCACATTTTAAGGTCTTGGTTTTATGAAATTCTCGCGTCAAAAATACGAATCATCATCAGAGTCACCATCCGAATTATCATCTGAACTATTATCCAAAAAATCATCAAAACAAAAATACGAAACAATATATGATGTTCAATATCGTGACAGCCCGCAGTTCAAGCTTGTTTCTAATTTTGAGCCCAGGGGTTCTCAGCCGCAGGCGATAGAAAAACTTGTGATAGGGCTGACGAAAAAGGAGCATTTCCAGACTCTTATCGGGGTAACAGGATCAGGAAAAACGTATACTGTTGCAAATGTTATAAACCATTTCAGAAAACCGACCCTTGTAATTGCTCATAATAAGACCCTCGCTGCACAGCTTTATAACGAGTTCATGGAATTTTTTCCAGAGAATAGGGTGGAGTATTTTGTCTCATATTATGATTACTATCAACCGGAATCATATCTCCCAGCGAAGGATCAATACATTGAAAAAGATGCCCAGATCAACCCAAAAATCGAGCAGATGCGCCTTGCTACTACAGCTTCTCTGATGTCTCGCCAGGACGTTATAGTTGTAGCATCAGTATCCTGTATTTATGGTCTTGGAAATCCGGAAAACTTCCAGGAAATGGGGTTTGAACTGAAAGTTGGAGACAAGGTTCAAAGAAAAGAGATTTTGCAAAAGCTCATTGAAATCCAGTTTGAGCGTAATGACCTCGAGCTTATGCCAGGACGCTTCAGGGTAAAAGGGGATGTTATTGACATTATTCCCGGATACTTTGACAATATCATCAAGGTTGAACTCTTCGGAGATGAAGTTGATCGAATTTCTGAAGTAGATAAACAGACAGGACAGAGAACGGAAAACTTGGATTACTTTTATATCTATCCTGCCAAACACTATGTAATTCCAGAGGAGAAACAAAAAATTGCAATTCAGTACATCCTAGAGGAGCTAGAAGAAAGACTCCCGGAATTGGGGTTGCTTGAATCTCACCGACTAAAGCAGCGCACTCTTTATGATATGGAAATGATAGAGGAAACCGGGAACTGTAAGGGAATTGAGAACTACTCAAGGCATTTTGACAACCGCCAGCCCGGAGAGAAACCTTTCTGCCTGCTTGATTATTTCCCTGAAGATTTTCTCCTTGTCATTGACGAGAGCCACCAGACCATCCCCCAGCTTCACGGGATGTATAACGGAGACAAATCTCGGAAAAAGAGCCTGGTAGACTATGGCTTCAGGCTTCCAAGCGCCTATGACAATCGGCCTCTGAGGTTTGATGAATTCGAACGGTATATGAGAAATGTAATCTTCGTTTCAGCAACTCCCTCGGATTACGAACTGGAGCGTTCATCTCAGGTGGTGGAACAGATAATAAGGCCCACGGGTCTTGTTGATCCTGAAGTAGAGATTCGTCCTCTCGAAGGCCAGGTAAGGGATGTTATGCAGGAAATCCGGAAAATAGTAAATAGGGGAGATCGAGCCCTTGTAACCACCCTGACTAAAAAACTTGCTGAGGAACTTACTGAATTCCTTGCTAAAAATGATATTAGAGCTCGTTATCTGCATTCTGATATCAAGACAATAGAACGAACAGAAATCATCCGAGAACTTCGTCTTGGCAAATTCGATGTTCTTGTAGGTATCAATTTGCTCAGAGAGGGCCTTGACATTCCAGAAGTAGGTTTTATCGGTATCCTGGATGCCGATAAAGAAGGTTTTTTGAGGAATTCAAAAAGTCTCATCCAGATTATAGGGCGTGCAGCCCGGAACGCCAGTTCAAAGGTTGTCCTCTATGCAGACAACATGACCGATTCCATCAAAAAAGCAGTTAACGAAACAGAGCGTCGCCGCTCAATTCAGATAGCTTACAATAAAGAACACGGCATAGTACCGACAACTATCTGCAAACCCATTAGAGAAAAAGTAGTGGATATAACTGATATCAAACATGTCCCAAAAACTGACATACCCAATGTCATCATCGAGCTAGATGTTGAAATGAGGGAGGCTGCTGAAAGATTGGACTTTGAGCGTGCAATTCAGGTAAGAGAATTAATAAAAAAATTTAAAAAAGAAATAGAAGGGAATTGAGAAATTAGGATCATTTTTTTTCTTTTTTATCCCAATTTGACAGCTTGATCTTTATGTTGAAAAGATATTTTCATCTTCGGAGACATAAATGAGTAATATTATGGTTATCGAATTATTGGTTGGTTCCTTGAGTTATTGATCACCGGAAAAAAGTATATTTTTTAATTTTATGTAAATATAGATAGAGTATTTTTATTACGATTTTCAACAACTAATGGACATGATCAAATTTTTGGTATTTAATTTGGGATATTTTAGATAATAGGAAAAAATATTAAAATAGTTTCAATGGAGTATTGCATTTTTTACTTTGTCGATTTAAATTTTCCAATTTTTTGATATAAATTTTAATCAATATTCAAAAAATTCACTCAATAAAATGTGAAATTCTTCGAATAACAGGCTCAAAATCAAAAGTTAGGTTTTGCATCCACTACAAGCAGCAGGTTATATTCACGCCATAGGTTTGGATATATATGAATTATTCAAAATCAAATCCTTTCATTTTTTTATATGCTTCTTTTTCTTACTTGTTTCCCTGATTTTCAAGATAGTTTTTAATTACATCGGAAGTTGTACCATCATTCATGTTACAATATAGTCTCCATCAATCCACAGTTCCAAATCCTTTAACTGTTTTTAATCTTAGATCTTCTTTAAAGATTTTTCCTTTTGTGATGCTTTTTAGAATCTGCATCACTCTTGGAGGAGAATATTTTGGTTCAGATACAATAAAAAAACGTATATTGTAATAATTAATACCGATTGCATCAAGCTCAAAAAAATGCATTTTACCAACTTAAATTGGCTCATCACTATTGTGGGCAAGACTTTTATCCGAAGTTTGATTTTCGAACCTGTCTTAAAAGTGATCAGTAAGTTGCATAGAAGGATCAAATGTAACTGTGACCATGGATGTTAAATTGGCTTTTTAGGCAATTTCCCAGCTTAATAAGTTGGTAGTTTAATTAGCAGAAATAGTCAACTAACGACATTCTACATATGTATCCATCTTCAAAATGTCGGATTCAAGACATAGTGTGTAAGTTTTTTGAGCTGATTTTCTTTAATAATTGGCAAAGAATTCTGTTTTCCAATTTTTAATGGATTTACAATTATACACTTGTGATAACTTAAAAACAAAGTCAATAGATTTGGATTAGGTAGCGAAATAATTGTAAGAAATTAGAGAAAAAGTGGCTTAGAAGCCAAATAGTTTTTCAAATAGGTCAATGTATTCTTGAGTATCCGTAATATTTTGAATAAAAATTAGGAAGTGAAACTTAAACTAAACTGATGAGATCTTCAAGTGCGGTTTTTGGATCTTTTGCTTTAATGATTCCCGATGCCAGGAGCACACCTTCAGATCCAAGATCAAGGGCTGCCCTGAGATCATCACCTTTTGAGATTCCGGCTCCACAAAGTACTTTTACTTCACGATTGATTTTTGCAACTGCCTCAACCGAGCCACTAACGACTTCAGGATCGACCTTTGATACTGAGATTCCGCTACCTATTAGCTCAGGGGGCTCGATTGCAACATAATCGGGACAAAGGGCTGCTGCTGCTACTGTGGTAGGAATATTATTAGTACAGATAACTGTTCTTAGTCCGAAGTCTCTTGCTGCCCTCAGGGAAGCTTCAATATCTGCAAGAGTCAGACGCTTTTCAGAATGATTTATTAGAGTTCCGCATGCTCCAGCTTCTTTTAGACATTTCCCAAAAATATGTCCAGTAAAGCTTCCTTCTCCTATTCCATCCATATGTTGAGAAAAGATCTGAAGTTCAACTTCCGAGGCTACTCTGTAAATGTCAGGAAGCTGGGGAGCCACTGCAATATTGATACCTGATTCTTCAGATACTACTTTACAGGCCTTTGCAATTTTCACTGCATTCTGACCTGTACCCTGCATATAAGTCTTGAAATTCAGTAAAATGAATGGTAAACCCAAGAAATCTCCTCCTGAAAACGAAGAAAAAAAGAAAAAGAAAGCAAGAATTATAAAGCCTTCTCTTGTAGTTTTCTACCAAATAATTGTTTTATAGTTCACTTTTTTAGCAGTTTTTTAC
Organism: uncultured Methanosarcinaceae archaeon; assembly: GCA_963848985.1. Classification (GTDB taxonomy): domain Archaea; phylum Halobacteriota; class Methanosarcinia; order Methanosarcinales; family Methanosarcinaceae; genus Methanosarcina. Next base: position 34,977 of record CAWKGG010000035.1, on the reverse strand, counting down.
AGGATCTTTTTCCGAAATTGTAAAATTTGCTCAAAAGTCCGTCATAATTCTGAACTGGTCAATTTCAGGCTTATTAAGACTGTTGATAAACTGCTCTGCAACCTCCCTAACATCTTTTGCATTGGTGATCGCACGTCCGACAACAAGAATGTCAGCACCCTGTTTTAGAGCCACAGGTACCTTGTCAAGACGAACTCCGCCTGCAACGGCAATTAAAGCTTTTGGAGCAACTTTCTTGATCTCAGCAATATCTCCCCAGGCATGTTCAGTACTTTCGATGTCAATTCCACGATGGAGTTCAATGACATCGGGCATAACCTTAAGATTATTTAAGACAGAAATTGAATCAGGCTGATTGAGGGTGTCCATGACTGCATAAATACCTGTTTTATGGGCTTCCTCGATGAGCTTGTCAATAGTGTTGATTGGAGCAAGAGCAGAGACTACAATGGCGTCACCTGCGGCATCTGCGACCATCCTTGCTTCAAGGTTTCCAGTATCAAGGGTCTTCAAGTCAGCGACAATGAAGGCATCGGGTCTTACCTGCCTAATCTTTGAAATGACATCCACACCATAGCGTTTGATAAGAGGTGTACCCGCTTCGATGATCACATGGTCGCTGTTAGGAATATGGGAGATGGCAGAAAGTGCAGTTTCCAAGTTGGGGTTGTCAAAAGCAATCTGTAAATAGGGGGGGTCCCAGAGCCTAATGACTTTGAATCCCATAATGGCATGAGTGGACTTATTGCTCTCCTCGAGAACTCTGTCAATATCCGGGAAGCCTTCCATAGCACGTTTAATTGCGAGTTTTGTGGCTCCGTAGTTGTATCTGTAAATTTTATTATAGTCCTGAGCTTCTGGGTGAATGAAGACGCTTGCTACAATAACAATGTTTTCAACTTGTTCCTTCAAGATTATGCCTTCTTCGACAGAATCTGCTACTGCTTTTGCAACTGCTGACTGGGCAGGTCCGAAAATCTTTGCTGCCTGCCCCATATTCTTTACCGTAACCTTTGGAATTATAAGGGTGGAAGGTTTGGGTGGTAGGTTTGGCCTGATGACGGATAGAAGTGGTGTGTGTCCGGCCGAAAGTTGAGTCAGACCGTTTGCAAAAGCCTGCCCCACAGGACCAACTTTATCTCCTATCATTAAATCAACATGGGCAAGTTCTGAGCCCTGCCCCATTAATGCTTCTCCTATCTGAAACATATTTAACCTCTCAAATATGTAATACGTGTAGAATATGTGATATTTATAGTATATACAAAGTATTGATAAATTATGTATCTGAATGAATTTGCACTGAATTAAAAGATGGGATAACCTTTTTGTCTGCTAAATGCCAGCCTGATATAAATAATCTCGTGTCTCCAGTAGTTCGGTTTGTTGTAGTTACGAATGACTATTTTTTTAGTTTACAATTTGCCTCAATAGTTCACAATAAAAAGCTTTTTAGAAAATTCAATAATTATGGAATTTTGAAGTAGAAATTATACATGGTCTCCACTAAACTAGTGTGAGATCTTTCCCCCGAGTAATTTTGGAGTAATATCTATTAACCTAGCAAGAATCGCTAGATTTCTTTCTCGATTAAATTTAATTGGGTAATTGCAGGAGATATGAATTTGACAAGTAATGCATATCTTTACTACTTGGGTATCTCCTGAAATTCATCGCAGTGGGATATTGGATATGCTATGGGCAGGTAAGTTTTTCTAGTATCCTAAACAGCTCCTGCATTTTAAAATCAATCTTTTTTCTACGAAGATCTTGTAAGTGGGAATTATCTTTTCATCAATAGTCTATAGTTCCAAGGTTTTTTTTACAAGGAAGTCAAGTTCTTTAGTAATTGTATCTCTTAGTGAAAAATTAATTCCTCCTCAAAACTTGTTTTCAATTAAAATCAGTTTATATTTATTCTGTCAGCCTATTTCGTTTGAGAGTAGTTAGTAACTGCCTTGTCTAAAAACTAAAAATTATAATCAATTAGTTCAACGAGTTCAACTGCTATGGTATCATTGAATGATAAGGCATTTTCTTTACTTATCTTAGCTCGACCATACAATGTCAGGGAAATTTATTTATCGTAGAATTCAAAGGATCTACTACTATGACTCCGGTACAACCTACAAAAAATTCTACCCCCTATATTCCCAAAAATTATGATACCCAGATATCCGGTGTTATTCCTTATTACTTATCTTTCCATCAGGAGACTATCAACCTCGTAAAATCGCTGCCAACCAGCCCAAAAATATGGATGGATACTGGATGCGGAACAGGGTCCTTAGTTAGTAAGGTCATTGAAGAATTTCCATATACTAAATTCCTTTTAGTTGACCCTTCAAAAGGGATGCTGGATCAAGCAAAGAAAAAAATGTTATCATATCCTAACGGAAGGCTAGAGTTTCTGAAAGCTTCCCCTACGCAGGAATTCTCTCAAAATTTGAAGGAAAAGCCAGACATTATCACTGCTATACAATGCCATCACTACCTTAGCCACGAAAGTAGGGCCCAAGCCACCAGAGTATGTTGTGATCTGCTAAAAGAAGGCGGAATTTATATTACATTTGAGAATATAAGGCCGCTGACAGAAGATGGTATTGCCATAGGAAAAAGATACTGGAGAAACTTTCAATTGAGTTATGGAAGGAATGGGAACGAAATACAGAAGCATCTAGAACGTTTTGATACTGAATACTACCCTATAACTGTAGAAGAACATTTGGAACTGTTGAGAGCAACGGGATTCAAAACTATAGAGTTATTTTGGTACTCCTATATGCAAGCTGGTTTTTACTGTATAAAATAAAACTTTTCATTGCTATGCAGGTTTTCATCCATGAGCATTTCTGATATTTCGATCCTATTTTTAACACAAATTAAATGAGTTCTATTTAAATTAAAAAGTCAAACATTTTTTGGAAATTTAACATAATATCAGCAAAATTGCTATCTTTTCATTAATAAAAGATAATTGCCATTTCTTGTAGGCCTGAAGAAGTTGAACTGTAGATTGATACAGTTTTAGATCACTTATCTCTTATCATTTTAAGGGGAAGCCTCAATTTTTAACCTTTTCATCTGGCCATTGAAATATCCTTTGTCATCAGGAGGATTATTTCTTACAAAAATAGCTACAACTTCAGTTATATACTCCTCTTTCGACTCTTTGGGTACCTGTTGTATATGAGGAAGTCATGTTGAGACAATTCAAGCAAAAAATTCGTTATCACCCTCGAGAGCCATATCTAGGAGTGCATTTATCATATTCTTCAGATCCATAAAACTATATGGAAATACAAAATTCTTGAAATAAGAGCTCCATTTTTCATCTTCAATCATAGAGTCAACTATTTTGAGGACTCTGCAAAGTTTCCCTTCCTCCTAAACTGGGTCAGAAATATCCCATTAGGTTTGAGACTTTTCCAAAACCCTTCAGAGCAATTTCAAGAGCTTTTATCAGTGAAGAACAGCGTTGTAAAATACAACATCGAATTCAGAATCAAAAATAAGTTCTTTTGCATCTATCTGCATAAAAGAAAGGGGTGAGAATTTCTCTTGAGATAGTAATTCCTTGCAAGAGTGATCATGTCTTCAGAAAGATCGATCCCTATAACAGAGCCTCAAATTAGGCTTATTGATATTTCAGCACTAAGCTTTCCATCTCCACACCCAACGTCCATAAACCTTTCACTTCCTTTTAAATTCAACTTTGCAAGAATTTAGAATCCCTAGTTTTTTTGAGCTAAGGAATTCGAAGAATAAAATTTAGGATCTCATTAGTACATAAAACAATTTATTTTTTCCAAAATAAATTATTTTGTTTTTTTTTCGATATCGAGTAATTTTGTATTATGGATTAAATAAGAAACATTAAAATGTTAGATAAGAGCTAATATATCAAAACTGTTTCACCCTAATCATTTGACCAATGAATTCTTTATACTTGTCAAAACCATATTTTCTATTGATACTTTATGCTTGAAGAATATGAGAAGAAGAGACATTTTGAAAAAACCCCTGAGCCTTTTACTCTTGATTCACACGAAAGCGCCGACAAGCCTACTTTTGTAGTACAGCGCCATGATGCGCGAAACCTGCATTACGATTTCCGCCTGGAGATGGAGGGAGTTCTGAAAAGCTGGGCTTTGCCAAAACAACCGCCAAAAGAGACAGGTATCAAAAGGCTTGCTATCCAGACTGAAGATCATCCTCTTTCTTATGCTGATTTTGAGGGGGAAATTCCGGAAGGAGAGTACGGAGCTGGCAAGGTTGAAATATGGGATAAAGGAACTTTTGAGCTTCAAAAATGTGAGGAAAAAGAGATTGTTGTGACACTCCATGGAGAGGAGCTGAAAGGGAATTACATTTTGATCAGGACAAAATATGGAAAAGGGGAGAACGGATGGCTTTTTTTTAGAAGACCAGACTGAAAATAATCATGAGAACGGGTTCGAATATTTAAGGCAGATTTTCTATTTTTTTAATTTTCAGTTTAAAATATCTCCGAAATGATATTTCACCAATGTTATTAATTATAAAAACCAGACTATCATTCCATCTTATGGGGAATATTCATCAATCTGATTATGAGTGTTGTAACATATCTAATTCTGTCTATAAAATAAGCAAGTTACATAGTTATAATCGCATAATTTGGATAAACACCGATGTTTTTCCCGGCAGAAAAACATTATTTTGTAAATAATAATTTATCGAGAAAATTCCTCACCCGCAAATATTTTTTCCCAAGAGAAGAAACTAATGAGAAACCTTCGATATCTAAAAGTCGAATAGTTCATATTGATAAGATTTGATTCTATGATTGCCCAAAGCAAAGATTCGGAGATGTCTCAGTATCGAGAATCTATTTTTCATATAGGATCTCCAATATATGGAAATGTACTAAACTGATGAATTTTACCCTACTTACAAAGAAAACTAATAAGTTCAGCTCGAATGACTTCCCCACATGATCATGGGCAGCTTTAGTAAAATTACAGGATCAATTAATTAAATTGCATTCTCTACTATCTCACACACGCACAGTTTTTTTTTGAAAAACAATGATTATTTTTTTAGATGGCTATTTTAGACCGTAAATTGCAACTTTTTTCTGTTTGTGTCAGAATTTAGGTTAAAAGTTTTTTCCACAATAGATATTTTGAAAGTTAAAATGTTGTTCCGTGAAGGATATTACTATGATTTTGAGAAGTTTATCAACGAACAGTAATATAGAAATTATTCTAATTAATGAGTAAATATATTTTTCCAGTAGAAAAGTTTACTTTGTAGAGTGAAGTATTATTCATTTGTGTTTTTGTAGTTATTTTTAAGCATTAATATATGAACAAATATCGAGAGATTGAAAATGAACGAAGCTAAATGTGATAAAGCAAGTAGAAGGTATATAATCATAAAGATTTTAGGAATCACTTCGGTGGTATTTTTAATGCTAGTAAGTATAGCAGGAGCAGCGCAATCTTTAAATATTTGGTCCCATAAAGGAAGCGAACTAATTAACTCAGAAAAGTACAATGAAGCCATAAAAGCTTATGACAAAGCAATTGAAATTAATCCACATGATTCGTATGCGTGGGATGGAAAAGGCGTAGCTTTAGGGAAATTAGGTAAATCAGATGAAGCAATAACAGCATTTGATAAAGCAATTGAAATTTATCCACAGTATTCAAAAGCTTGGTACAATAAAGGACTGGCTCTAGATCAGTTAAATAAATATGATGAGGCAATAAAAGCATTTGACAAAGCAATTGAAGTTAATCCGCATTATTCAGCAGCTTGGTACAATAAAGCAGTAATTTTAAATAAATTAAGCAAGTCTGATGAAGCAATAAGAGCATATGAGAAAGCAATTGAAATTAACCCGCAACTCAGAAGCTTGGCACAATAAAAGTAATTTATCTAAATAAAATGAATCCGATTTGTAGATTGAATAGGTACCTAATTTTTTTTATTTTTATTCTTCATGAGAGAAATATAGCAAGGTTTTTGCTTTCCATCCCAACATATATTTCGACTGACAAATGAGAAAACACATCGTTTTTTTGATATAAAATCTATGTATATATCCTATTTAAATCTAATAAAATAATTTGTATATTTTTAAATAAAATAGAGACACAATAAATAGAGCAGTATAGCGAATTTGTTGTAAATTTGAAGTCAAGTTTTTGTACAATTTGTTTAACTTTATTCTCTGATGCGGAATTTTCTACCCAACAACTCTGTTAAATATAAGATATTGTAGACGAATCGACATACTTTCGTGGATACGATCAAATTTTGGTTATTAGGAGAATTATGATGCATAGAATTGATTCTTCCAATGTTATATAAAATTAAAGTTATCATAATATCAAAATATACACTTGTAATCGATTAAGTGCGTCTCTTCAGTGGTATGGATCCCACTAAAATGCAAACCTATTAGATATAACTAGAAAGGTTTTTAACAGACTGTTTCGATATACTGCAGATCCGTTCCTCTTAACAATGGAAAAAAAGATAAAGATAATGTTTTAACTATAGAGTATTACATATTTCCTGAAATTCTTAGAGTTCAGGCAGAAGCATTCAAGTTTGTAGATGGGGAGAAAATTGTAAACTATTCAAAGAGCTTCAAAGACATCTTCTATGTTATTAAAAATAAGGATAATATTATAGGCTACTGCATTTATTATTTGAAACCAGCAATTTCTTTAAAGGGTTATGAAAAGAAAGCGGTCCTTTTCGCACTCACAATTGACACGAATTTGAGAGGCGAGGGTTTTGCTGAGAGATTACTGAAAGAAAGTATTGATGAAATGAAACTAAATGGAATATAATTTATTACATTATAATTTATTACATTAAATGTACAGATAAACAATCATCATCCTATACAATTATACAAAAAATTGGTTTTAGGAAAATTACTGAGAAAAAAAATATATATTCTACGTGGAAATCTGTTATAAAATGGAATTGAAACTTGTTTAATCTTTTTTCTCCTGATCCTATCAAAAATATTATCTCAAACGAAATTGGCTATGAACCTATTTTTGATTCTTAATTCAGTACTTTACTAACCAGTAATCTGTGATTTTAAACGCATATCTATTTATTTTATCCTTATTAAACAGTGATTGACAACATAGCTATATCTTTATCAGTAAACTTTCTTTTGGATATGCAAATATTTCAATTTATGAAAGAAAGTAGGCTAGCTTTATGCCAATGCTGGCATCTACATGCGTGCCTACATCATTACAGTAAAACTAACTTAATTTTCTTTCATCACGTGTTATCCTTTTTTACTTTGCTCTTAATAGAAGCGAGCGCTCCCCTTTTAATTAGTGAACATTTTAAGAGCCTTTTAATTTAGCAGTTCTCATAAAGTCCATTGGGTTAAGTTATTTCCCATTCTTTTGCGAGTGTATTCTTTTCTACAATTATGTTTTCCTTTTATTTCGCTAATTCCATGTGATCTCTGCAAAAATTAAAATGAGTACAATATAACTTTATTTGATGAGAATTTTCATTATCTTCTGGGTTTTTGACTGATTGCAGTCAATTATCAGTGAATTTATGGCAAACTTTATCGAGCCCAGAAGATCTTCAAAACTCTCTAATATCAAGGATCTGTTTCGATAATTTATATTGCATATTGTAAAGTTATAGTAGGTCACAACACTTTTCAGATAGGTTCTTAATTGACTTTTACTTCGCCATATACCCTATCACAACCTAATTATAAATCCAGTCTTTATTCCCTTCTCAAATCCTACTCGTTCATAGAATCTCAGTACACTTTCTTCCTTTCTTCCTGTTAGCAAAACAACTTTATAACAGGTATTCTCCTTTGCAACCTCCAAAGCTTTATGCAATATTGCAGTCCCATATCCCCTTTTTCGATATTCTTTATGAGTTATCACATTTTCTATTAATCCAAATGGTCTCCCGCCTCTTGTTAAATTATTTATTACAATCAATGTACATGATGAAACTATTATCCTATCATCTTCCACCACAAAATAATATATTTTTGGATCATTGAAAATTTCCCCCCACAATTTTTTTATGTAGTCAGTTCCTTTCAAATCAGGATCATCAGGATTTAAATATTTATATAAATCAAGTAACTTACCCAACTCTTCAAATTTTATCAACCTCACTTTATTATTTATGATATCGCTCTCCATACTGTTATTTCGACGACTTTGCTATTTTTCCGTAAAATACCTTCCAGCAAATTCTGCAGATTCCAACGTAAAATTGGGGCTTTTGCCCAATAGAATATCCATCAAGAGTCAGGTATCCAGCTATTTTCATTGAGACTTACACACTTGAAGCAAAAAATCAATACCATTAAACTTAAAACTTCTAAGCCCGTTTTGAAATTCAATCATTTTCTACAATTGGATATTGACGATGCCGGGTTTAAATTAAGATAAAAAATTGTTCAAAAATTTAAAAGTAAGTTGACCTTGATTAGGGAATCTGAAATTCGATGTAGTTTTATGAATATGTTTACTACAAAAACTATGTAGGTTACATACATATTATTGTCGAACCTTAGTGGACCTACCCTAGTCCCTATCGAAAAAGATCTCAGACGAAAGTAGTGAATAATTAGCAGACTTTATGTTAGGAAATCATGACATGACTGGGATAACTACAGCTAGTTTTTTAATGGTGGATTACTGTCTTCAAAAAGAAAAGTATATAACTTTTTGAGAATACCAGCCGAGAAACTTAGTAGATTTCTACCACTTTGGAAGCTTTGGGAATCTCCAGTCATCATTGTAATCAGGTACTCCAAGAAACAAATAAGTAAAACAAGCAATTTAAACATAATAATGAATTCTGCTTCATTCCAATCTCAAGAAAATGTTTTTGTAAAGTATATGTACTCAAAAATGATAAGAAAGGATTCCAATTAATTGAGGGATCAATTTCAGCAGTTTTGTATCCAACTGAATGAGGAAGTTTTTATTCTTCTCTGCACACAGGATAATTAGAAAACTAGTACAATTAAATAAGGTGAATTCTAAATGAAAATAGCAACCATCTAATGGAGCAAGACTAAATCAAGAGTGTGATATAAGATTAATATGAACTGCTTTTTTAGGAAAAACTCAGTTTTAGATTCGTGAAGATCCCATTAAGACCCAAAACATAATCCATATTAAATTGTTGTTCTATTTCAAAATATTTCATGCGGAAGTAGATTTTACTCATAAACTATTTTTTGTATAATTAATTTAAAATAACGAAGAGTGTAATAAGATATTGTAGCTAAAAGCGAACAGATAATGAAAAAGTAAAGAATGACCGATATAGTGTGTGAGTATCTTGGGTAATTGTAGAAATTTCGATAAACCTCCGATTTCGACAAAGTGTTTTTATTCACATAATATACGATAGCAAAAAATGGAGGTCTATCGAAATCCCTTTATTTTATAAAAGCGTCTTTTATGGAAAAATGAGGAGTGTTGAAGCACTAAATTTGGATAAAATTCCATTATTTTTAAAAATTTGGAGAAAAACAAAAAAAATTGAGAAAAATGAATGATTTCGATAAATATCGAATTTTCACGAAAAACTTGTACAGCATTTATATGCATATAAAAAAATTTAGTGATTTATCTTAGTCCTCAGTATTCTGTTGACTTTAATAAATCAAAAACTCAGAAAATAATGAAAATTCTCATCAAATAAAGAAAAAAATAAAGAAAAATTTGAAAATAAAATTTAGGATGACAAGATTGAACCTTCATCCTAACTCTCTTATGTACCTAATTTCTCGATCTATCTCCTTATTTTATATTTTATTTTCTTTTGTACAAGAATATAGCTAACAGGACAGTTATACCGGAAATAATTTCAAATCCAGGCATGCCCGTAGTGTCTGTGCTTTTGTTTTTGTCATTTGCTGGTGTTACATTGGTATTTGGATTTGCTGTCATCTTACCAGTTATTACAAAGGGAGAGAATCCAGGTGTTTGCGCTGTGAAATAAAGATACTTGTCATCTCCTCCTGATTTGCTTGTTGGCAATGGATTCCATTCCTTGTCACAGTACCTATTAAGGGTGATGGAAGATTGATCTATTTTATTATCCTGTATCCAGAATTTTTCAACCTTGAAACATAATACCGCATTTTCTAGATTCTTTGGAGTTGCGAACCCACTGTTCCCAACCCAAATATTTAAGTGCTTGTATACAGAGTCAGAAGGCAGACCTGAAGCTAGAATAGATTTTTCTTTCAGCATTTCGACTATTGTAGTCGTCTTACCAGTATTCTTTTTCGAATCGAAGCTCACATATACAACAGAAGTAGCGTTTTGTGGGAAATCAAATTTCACAGATTTTCCGCTTGTAATGAAAGCCTGTGAAATTTCTTTACTCACCACATTACTTTGAAGTTCATTGGAACTACCTACACCTGCACTTTCACTGCTGCTACTGCTACTAAAGCTGCTGCTACCGCTGCCATCACTATCAATAGAACTACTAATACTCTGCACATTTGTAGGATTGTTGTTATAATCTAGAACAGTTATTGTGGTAGCCTTTGAAATCGTGTTATTTTTGTCGTTAACTATAAAGTTAACTGTGTAGTTTCCTGCTTTGGAATAAGTGTGCGTTGGATTCTGCTCGGTTGAATTAGTTCCGTCTCCAAAATCCCAAATTTTCGATATTGCATTTTGTGAAAGATCTGTAAGCTGGACATAAAGTGGAGCATAACCCTGTGTAGTACTGGCTCTGAAGTCTGCAACAGGAAGTACTACACTTACGAGTGGTAATCTATCAATGACATTTACTTCTTTATCATATACAGCATCAGCAATTCCACCACCATCTGAATCATGTGCAGTTTGGGAAAATCCATCACCATTGATATGTGCCCAGAAGTTACCGCCAATATATGGCCCACCGACAATATTTTTGCCTTTAGTTTTTCCTATGTACCAGGTACATCTTGCATTTTTAGCGTCCGTATTCTCGGTATTGTTGAAATAGTTATTATAAATTAGGTTATTGATGCTTTTAGGACACAGGAAAATACCCTTTTCGTTCCAGATAATATGGTTGTCTGTAATATTGTTGCTTACAGCAGAGTTCAGGTCAATACCATCGAGGGCATTATAAGACACCGTATTATTGGAAAGAGAGTTATTGTCTGCAGAGTAGAGCCTAATCCCCATATTATTATATGGAGCCACATTGCTGGAGAGTATGTTCTTATTTGAGCTTTCCACGTGGATTCCGATATTATTGCCTCGCGCTGTATTACTGTCAATGTAACTATTATTTGAATTCACTAAATAAATTCCATCTCCGCTGTTTGAAATGACACTGTTGCTGACGAGCTTATTATGATTGCTAGTATTCGCAAGACGAATACCATTGCCAGTGCTAAAATCCACAATGTTATTCGAAAGCGTATTATCGTAGCATCCTGAGCCTAGTAAGTAAATACCTCTACTATTTCCGGTTGCGTGATTATTAGATATCACATTATTATTTGTTTCCACATAGATACCATAAAATGTATTTGAATTTGCTATATTGTTATCCACAAGATTATTTTTGCCACAATAATTAGTCAGATGAATACCAACGTCACACAAATTTGCATTATTGCCTGAAATCGTGTTCCCACTATCTTCCCATGTTAAGTAAATTCCTTCTTTATTTCCATCCGCATTATTGTTAATAATTTTGTTTTTATGGGAATACCTCATAGCTATTCCGTAAAGGTTGCTTGAAACTTTATTATTTTGCACAACGTTGTTTTCACAAGTATTAAAGAAAATACCATGGTCTGCAGAACTAGCAGTATTATTTGAAATTGTGTTCGATTTTGAATTATAAAGATTTATGCCGTTGGTGTTAGTTCCGTTGACTGCACTATTTAACATTAATACATTGTTATTTGTTAAGTTGTTTTCAGCTGAAAATGACAGATAGATTCCATCGTTTTTATTTGCGTTCAAAGTGTTTCCTGATAGGATAACACCTTTTGCGGATTCCATTAATATACCAGAGTTAGTATTCTGACTTATTGAGTTTCCTGATATGGTACTTCCTTTAGAATTAGAACCTACAATATGAATCCCATTATTTTGATTTGAGATCGAATTTCCAGAAACCATGGTATTGCCAGATTGTTCAATATCAATCCCAGTGCCAGTCCCAAAAGTACTAGTTCTGTTGAAGTTGTTGTTGCGAACCACGCTATCAGTAAAACTAGTTAGTTTCACTCCAAGTCCATCGTTCAAAAATATATTATTTTCAACTGTGCACTGTTTACCTTGAGACAGGTAAACTCCTGCAATATCATTTCTGGCTCCAGTAATAGTAAATCCTTTGACTGTTACATGAGTTTTGTATTTAATAGAGATCACACCTTTAACGGTAGGACCTGCTGTATTGTCAGCAACAATTATGGTGTCTCCGGGGTTACTAGATGATGCCATCAGTACCAGATTATTAAGATTATTAGCATAATCTCTGCTTATGTCTATATTCCCAGTATAGGTTCCAGGTTCTACAATGATTGTATCGTCTGACTTTGCACTGTTCACTGCAGCCTGTATTGAACCTCCTGGTTGGACGTGAATCTCAGCTGCTGTCCCTATACAGGAGCTTAGTGTAAATATTAAATATGCCAGTAATAAAATTTTGGTGATATTTATGTCTAATTCCTCCATGAGAGTAGAAAAAAATCGAGAAGGATACTTTCTCTAATTACTTAGGAATTGATTACAAGTACGATATAAACATATTGGTACTTATCAATATATTTTTATACTTATTTATTTTACGAAAAAAGCCAAAGTTGTATCTTGTTTATTGTAATATTCTCATAAACAATTCAATAATTTATTGAGGATTAGAATTCATCTCTTATTTTTTCCTTCGTGAGAATCGTGTTCAAATTTTTCCAGCTAATTTCTGTATTTGATTTAATTTATTTCTTTCCTAGTTCATCATTCTTGGATTTTGAGGATAGTAAAAACTATCTTTAAAATCAAATAATAATGCCTCCTAAAAGAAATAAATTAAATCAAATACAGAAATTAGCTGGAAAAATTTGAACACGATTCTCACGAAGGAAAAAATAAGAGATGAATAATTCCCAATAGTTTTATGGCTTTTGTTCGAACAGATTTGAGGAGAACTGTTGAAAACCTAGAAAATTAGCTAGAAATGGCTTGGTTATTAGTTTTTAGAACATTTGCAATAATGAATTGCCATTTTCCGTGTAGTTTTCACGTATTGAAGGAGAATCAAGTCATTAAGGTAATCAATAAATAGTGATAAAAAACAAAGAGTTCTCTTTTGGAAATAGACTACACTTTGGAATACATCTGAGAAAGTGGATATCATAATTTAATATATAAATTCAGTCACTTAATCTCCTAGCAAAGATATGATAAAGGTGAACTACCACTCAACTGAAGGCTAAGTGACTTCTTGATTCATTCCTTCTCTTTTGAGAACAAGTCCCCAAGCCCCCGCATTTAATGGGTGTCAAATTCCAATTAGATGTTGATCGATTAGAGCACATTTTTGATATTAATTAAAGCACTGAAGTCTCGATCGTGTTTTGTCTTGCAATCAATGGAATTTCCATTCCCTATCTTCTAGTGTCAGCTCAAATTTATGATATCCACAAATATGGCAAATCTGATATGATGGTTCAAATTTACCTATCCTAAGAATGGTTTTTCCTAACCATTCTGATTTATAGTAAATTTTGTTACAAAATTAAGGCTTGTTTGAGTAAATATAAACAAACAACTCAAAAGACAATAAAGCAGAAAAAATCACAAATATAAAGTAGATAAAAATAGGTGAATTTCTATTTCCATTAAATGGAAGCATTGACTGCAATGACAAACTGAGAGTCTGGCTTTCGATGATCCATAAAATATGGAGGCCTGGTATCCAAAGATAATGATTTCAAAACTAAATATGAGTTCAGTCGTGTCAATCTTAAATAGAAGATATGGAAATTTTGAAACATAATATTGTTAAATGTATTGAAGTTGTGAAAATTCCATGAAATCTATATGCAACGAATTGATTACATTAAGTATCACGATTATAAGGTAGAGTATCCACCTATAAAGCAGGGGGCATTCTGCCTTATAATCGTGAAAATGAAACAACATTTGGTATTAAACTTGTAACAGAAAAGTAAATTGGTATGCATTTCTCTGTACCTCTAAGCTTGTTAGTGAGGTATAGTGCAAAAAATTGTAATGGAAAGTTGATGTTGAGAATATACATAGATTTTACTTTACAATTTATGTATAAAAAAGCTACACTTTAGCATGGTATATACTCATTTCCCGATCTTTTTGAATATTAATGATATTGAATCTATAACTCTTTGTTTTACAGAAAATTATGCACACTGCCACTAAATTTCTTTTTTGATAAAATTTCATTAAATGATTCATATCCGATTTCCAAAGAGGTACTATAAAGAAAGCCATCTATTTTACTAATATTACAGAAGATTAAAGAATACTCTAGCTTCTGATGATAACTATTCGGATTTCCAAAAATTCGATGAGAATATTTATTTTAATGCAATAAGATAGTTCTGATGATTAATTGATGGAAAAAATAAAAACCATTATCAATATCTTATAGTTAAATAAAATCAGCCCACAGAAAATTTGTTCCGTGAATCTTAGTAGATATGGGTATTGATATTGTATTTCTTTAAGAAATAGTTGCCAAAAAATATAAATCAAAAAAAATAGTAATAAAATATTTATAAAACAGGAACTTCAGGATAAAACTCCATATTTCCTTCTCTTATTGTATCTCGGATTATTATAACCTAATGATCCAAAAACTCAGATTTACCTACGCATGTTGAGTTGAGGAGCTGACATGCCATCATAAGTACTTGCCATATGTTCTGGTTTGACATCAGGCATGGACGAACTCTTGGCACTGAGAACATCGTCCACATGGAGTATCATTTCCGCAGCTTCGGAACCGGCTTTAATAGACTCTACCTTCACTCTGAGTGGATCAACAATACCTTTTTCGAACATATCTTCTACAATACCTGTTTGAACGTTTAAGCCTGCACCTTCGTTTTCTGCGTGCTTTGCCCTGAGGTTCACGATAGAGTTTATTACGTCTAAACCTGCATTTTTGGCAATTGTCCTCGGAATTTCTTCAAGGGCGTCTGCAAATGCCAGAATCGCCATCTGCTCACGTCCGCCTATGCTAGCTGCATATGAGCGAAGCTTAAGTGCAACTTCTATTTCCGAAGCCCCACCGCCTGGAACGACCTTTCCGTCTTCTACAACACATTTAGTTACTTTGAGGGCATCGTCAATTGCACGCTCCACATTATCAACAACATGTTCGGTTTCACCTCGGATGACAATTGATACGGATTTGGCACCCTTACAATATCTCAAATATGTTTTCCCCTGATCTCCATCGCGGACCTGTTCAAGGAGTCCGGCGTGCCCAAGTTCTTTTTCTGTAAGTTCCTTGATATTTCTTACGAGTCTTCCGTTTGTGGCATCGGCAAGGTGCTGCATATCCTCACTCTTGACCCTGCGAGTGGCATAAATTCCCCTGTTTTGTAAGTAAGCTGCAATTTTGTCATCCATGCCTTTTGAACAGAAAACAGCATTTGCACCTGCCCTAATGATATAGTCTGCCATTTCTAAAAGAGCCGCATTCTCTTGTACTATGAAATTCTCAAAATCCACTGCCGTGTTGATCTGAAGTTTTGCTTTGTTTGTAGTTTTGCCGATCTCCATCGGGGCATCTATAAGTGCGATATTTGGATTCTGGATCTTGAGAGGGAAATCTTTCTCCAGGGCAACTTTATCAATTACAATACCTTCCACAAATTCCGTCTCATCAATTGTATGACCTATATCTTTCGTGAGAATAATGCGTTTAAGGTCGGCTTTACCTTTCTCGTGTATAGCAAGAACTGCATCTACGCAGAGATTCGCAATCAAGATATTGTATTTTTCGGAAGCCTTACCTGTAATGGAGGTTTTAGCAACCTTTACAAGCATCTTCTTTTCACCTTCACCAACTGAGATCGCTAGATTCTCTAAAATCTCAATGGCCTTATCAGCTGCGAGATTGTATCCTTTGACAACCATTGTCGGATGAACCCCATTATCAATAAGGGTTTCTGCTTTTTCCAGCAAAGAACCTGTGAATACAACAGCACTTGTAGTTCCATCACCTGCTGAACTTTCAAGTGACTGAGCAACCTCAACCACCATCTTAGCTGCCGGATGCTCGATGGACATCTCATGCAAGATAGTAGCACCATCGTTTGTGATTGTTATATCTCCAATAGGGTTGACAAGCATTTTGTCCATACCACCCGGCCCTAGAGTACTTTTGACTATTTTTGCCACTGCCTTTGCAGCCGCAATATTCATACTAAGCGCTTCTTTCCCCTTAGTCTGCTCTTTTCTGGGATCTATTATTATGATTGGTTGGGCACTTTTTTCCATCTAGACAAAACCTCCTTAAAATATAGTGTATTAAAGAACTTAATTTGAAGTCTTTCTGACTTGTGGTCAATTTTAGCAGAAGATCAACATGAAAACATGATTTAATGATTGGCTGATACAAAGCAGTATTTACTCAGGAATTACTGATAATACTTCTATAAAAACATACCTATTATAAATACCAATCCTTAAGTATAAAAATATATTTCCTCATTGCATTCTGAAAGATAACAAAAACTATTCCTCTACGATTTTATTTTTCCTATAAGTATTTCTCCTCAAGAACTATAGAATAGTTTGATAGCCAGATGATTATGCGTTACTATCCAAGATTTGGATTCATCATTTCCGGACTATTTTCACTGATCCATCTTTCTTCCCTATATAAAGTTCATTTACATTGGAAAAAATTCCATGCTCCACAACTCCAGGAATTAAAGATAGTTGGAGAGCAAGAATTTCAGGATCATTTATTATACCAAATCTAGAATCTATTACTAAGTTTCCATTGTCAGTTACCACAGGCCCATCTTTCCTCAGAGCAAGTCTCAGCTCAGGCTTCCCCCCCATGTTAAATATATTTTTCATCACAAGTTCTTTTGCAAAGGGAAGGACTTCTACTGGCACGTCCTTATTGAGATGCAAACTAGTTTTTGATTCGTCAACTACGACCAGAAAACGTTTTGCTGAAAGTGAGACTACTTTTTCCCTTGTATGCGCTGCTCCTTTACCTTTGATCGCGTAAAGATTTGAATCAATCTGGTCAGCTCCATCAATAGCAAGATCCACTTCAGGATGCTGGGCAAGGGTAGTCAAAGGAATGCCGGCTTCTATTGCAAGCATTTCGGACTGATAAGATGTAACAACACCAAGGATCTCGAGTCCCTCTTCACAGATCCGCCTACCGAGATCTCTGATAGTATTCGCAACTGTTGAGCCTGTCCCGAGCCCCACTACCATTCCTGATTCTACTACTAGCGATGCTGCGATACCAGCAGCACGTTTTTCCAAGGAGTCGGTTAATAGATTTCTTTCGTCCATATGTATCCCCTTAAGGTTCAAATATTGAGAAAATAATTATAAAAATTCTTAAGATTGAAAAATTGTTCAAAATTCTAAATTAAGGATCTCAGGGAGAAAGTCTTCTCCTGTCTCTAGGAAAGAGCACGGTATCCCTTATGTTGTCTGTTCCAAGCATGGTCATAACAAATCGTTCACAACCCAGACCCCAACCAGCATGTGGAGGCATACCATATTCGAAGGCCTTAAGGTAAAACTCAAAGTTGTCAGGATTCATGCCCTGAGATTCGATTCGGCTCTTAAGCAAATCAGGGATATGAATACGCTGAGCTCCTGAGGAAAGTTCCATTGTGCGATGCATCATATCAAATGATTTACTTAACTCAGGCCTGTCCTCATGTGGCATGGCATAGAATGGTTTAATCTCCGTAGGCCAGTCAATGATAAAATAGTGGGACTCTCCTGTGGTCTCGTAGACATACTCGCCTACAATATGTTCTCCTAGAGTGCCAATATCATCTTTCCAGTGCATTTTTTCTCCAGGCTGAGCATTAATGATTTCTATTACTTCATCGTAGGTAAGCTTCAGGAAAGGTATCTTCGGAACCTTTAGTTCGACTCCTAGGACTTCAAGAGAATATTGACAGTTTTCGATAACACGGCTGTAGATATAAGACACTAAGTTTTCCAGAATTTCCATTACATCGAAATGATCTGCAAAGCTAACTTCAACATCTATAGAGGTGGCTTCGTTCAAATGCCTGCGAGTATCATGTTCTTCTGCCCTGAAGATCGGACCGATCTCAAAGACCCTGTCAAAACCACCGCTCATGAGTATTTGCTTGAAAAGCTGAGGGCTCTGGTTCAGAAAAGCTTCTCTGTCGAAATAGGTGATCGGAAAAAGTGCAGTTCCACCTTCTGTTGCAGTTGCCACAACCTTTGGAGTTGAGGTTTCGATAAATTTATGTTTTATGAAGTATTCCCTGCTAGCTTGAAGAACCTGGTGTCTTATCTTGAAAACAGCAGTTGTCCCATCTCTTCGTAAATCTATAAAGCGGGAGTCAAGCCTTGTGTCCAATTCAGCTTCAACTTTACCCGTTGTGTCCATTGGTAGTGGCGATCCTGCGATATTTAGGACACGAATCTCATCAGGAAGTAGTTCATATCCGTTTGGAGCTTTGTCTTCAAACTTGACAGATCCGATTACTGTGATTACTGATTCGCGAACAAGTTTTCTTGCAGCATCAAATAAATCTTTATCAACTTTTTTCTTTACCAATGTAACTTGAGCCTTCCCTTCCCTGTCCCTGATCACTATAAAGCAGATTCCACCTAGATCTCGGACCTCATGGACCCAGCCTGCAAGGGTGATTTTCTGGCCAGCTGCTATTTTTTTGGGATTAATATCGGCTGTGTAATGTGTTCTAAGATTTGCTAAAGACATAAATTCACCTTGTTTAAGGACAAATTAAATGAAATGTAAAAGTGAAGCTGAAGCGTAAGTGAATAGTCATAACTCATTATTAATGTATTTGTTGAAATAGCAGATTTCATACCCAAGTTCCTTTTCTGGTAGCATGAATCCTTTTCGCTCACTTTGCTCGCTCAAGGAAATAGCTTATGTGTAAGTAATATTGCTCTTTTCGTCACACTAAGGCATTCTTGAATTTTATTAGAATACTATAATCATGGAAAGCTTGAATCCCGCTTCAAGTGAGGGACTAACCGTAAAAAATAGATTGAAGCACATCAGATAGACATCTGTGTAATTCTTATGTTTATTGATGTGAATAAATATTAAAAAATTGTGTACCTTTTAAAATTGATCTTATACCAAAACTACTGATATGAGAGACATTATATAACCATATATATCTTGGAATAAGTTATGCAATGAAACTTAATTACAATGTCTTGATGAATATTTGTATGCTAAAATTCAGGGATTAGATTGAGTAAAATTATTGAAATTGTACATCTCTCAAATATTCATATTATATAAGTACTTTTATTCGGGAGATCGTGGATCAATGCTGGATAGCACAAATCTATTGAAACCGGATATTTTGATTGTCGATTCTCCTCATATAGCTTCAAAGATGGTACAGTTATAGAGCTGAATCTTAGCAATCGGATCTTGAAGAAGATCACTAGGCAAAGGAAATTGTGGCTGGATCAAATAAGCTATTTTTGGAGAAAAGTTCGAGGCTTTTGTTCTTCATTACATCTTATCACTGTCACTCTGGCTGGGAGGGAAAGGAATGTCCTAGTCGATTTAGGAGACACCCTTATGATCGATATAACCTACATTCTGCAGATGCATACAGATGTATAATTTATCTTCCTTTTGCTTACTATTAATTCATTGAAAGTTAGTTTAATTTTTACGCTATGCTCATATTGAGAAAATGGATGGTATTCTCGTGTACATCTGCAGAAAGTGGAGTTAATTTCGGATGTAATCAAGATTTTGATTTAGAATGTGAGTTATGTGGTGCAGCTAGAATGGATTCAGAACACGAGTAAAAAGGAAAGAGTCTAAACATGAGTAAAAATAGAACAATGAAGACAATATCTCTATTTGTTGGAGTGTTTCTTTGTATGGCATTAATGCAAACTGCATTTGCAAATGGAACTGAACGAATTGGAACGCAGTTACAAAAAATGAGTATAGACGATATTCTAGTGACGTCAAGGGAGCGAAGCTAACTATATCCGGAATGGTTACAATGTCAACTCTAAAAAATGAGATAATTTAAAGGAAAATGGCAGAAAAAGACGAAAAAAGAGATTGATAAGAGATTGCAAAACTGAAAAATTGAGGAAAGATCTTCAGGATGGAACTTGGTAAAAAAATAAGGACCTTACAAGGTTCAATTACAATTCAGCGGATATCAATACCATTACGGAGTTCTCTCAATTTTATGCTGAACCTATGGACTTGCACCTGTTATACCATTTTGCTAACCTGAACGGCCCTTAAAACTTTAACAGCTGCCATATATGCGTATTTCCTAGCTATTTTTCCGTTGTTGTAAGAAAAATTGAAACATTATACATTTTTTTAGTTACTGTACTTTTTACAATAAGTAATTCTTAATATAAGGTAACTATTCAGCAGTGGAAAATAATATTTATAGCAACCTTTACTAAGATTCAATGAGCAAATTTAGATTGGCTGATTTTAATTAAATATCGGCTATTAAACATGTTTGTTTCTTTTTGATCAGTTAGCAATCCAAAGTACCAATCCATTGTTTTAGAACTTCCCACGGCCTAGTTGGGCATGGGCTCGGGCCAAATGTCCGGCAGCCTGAGCTCCGATGAGGGAAATTTCTCCTGCAAGCACAGCAGAAGCTACTATCTCTGCAAATTTCCGAGAATTAGCTCCAGGAATATCTCCTGCCCCTGAAACATCAAGAATATTAAGGCAATCTCTCTGAGTTCCAAGGCCAGTACCTCCTCCTACGGTTCCCACAGGTAGAGTAGGCAAGGTAACAGAGCAGTTAATTTCGTCATACTTCGTTAGTTCCATGCTCGTAATCGCAGTGCTGCCTTCAACAACATGAGCTGCGTCCTGTCCACAGGCTATGTAAATGGCAGCTATAATATTCGCAGCATGGGCATTGAAGCCAATTGATCCTGCTCTTGCAGAGCCTAAAAGGTTTTTGCTATAGTTTACCTCAAACATGGCATCTGGTGTGCATTTCAAGTATTCCTTGATGATTTCTTTTGGAATAGTAACTTCAGCCACAACAGTCTTTCCTCTTCCAAGAATCGTACTTATAGAGGCCGGTTTTTTATCTGTACACATGTTTCCTGAAAGGGTAATAGCCTGTGCCCCAAATTCGTCTTCTATCAGATGTAGTACTGCGTCAGTAGCTATAGTCACCATGTTCATACCCATGGCATCTTTTGTATCGTATGAGAATCTAAGGTACACATAAGTACCTGTCACGAAGGGCTTTACAGCAATTAGCTTTCCAAAACGAGTAGTCCTTTCAGCAATTTTTTTCATTTGGTCGAAAATTTCAGGACGCTTTACCCACTCATAAAATTTTTTAGTCCTTTCTATGCTATCAAGCTTAAAAACAGGTGCTCGGGTCATCTCGTCTTCAAAAATCCTTACATTTGCTCCCCCTGACTTTGTGATGACCGAGCAGCCCCGATTTACACTGGCAACAAGACCCCCTTCAGTTGTGGCAAGAGGGATATAATATTCAGCATTTGCATATTCTCCATTAATTTTTAAAAGTCCAGCAACTCCAAGAGGAACTTGAACTGCACCTATCATATTTTCAATATTCTTCATTTTTGTAGTCTCAACATCAAGGGAAAAATTCTGGATATGCTCGAATTCAAGTTTTGTAGACTTCTGTATTGCAAGCCTCCGAAGTTTTACCGCCGTTAGTGGATCTGCAAACTCTTCAATCTTGCGAAAAGCTATATCCCCATCAAGGACTTTCTTTAAAAGAAGTTCCTCGTCTTCATTCAATTCATCGTCTTTTTGTAGCATAAAATCACCAATTGGAATTTTTATCACATAACTTTGCATTCACTAGTCAGGTTTAATTGTCTGAGAACTTGAAATTCATAGTTACCTTTATAAATTATGCAACATTAAGCACATATTTGAAAATATATTACCCATTGTATAGATGGCGAAATGCAATATTTATTTGAATGCCTCTTTTAGTAAGACTTACGCAATTGAATTGAAAAAAAATGGCAAGATTAAGCACTTAATAGTCTAAATCTAAATGAGTATTGAGAGGCCACATGTACTTTATTTCATCCTTAAACTAAGTAAGTTCTATTCATATTAAAATTCATTCCTACCTTAATTATGCACATATTGCATATAATCCGTTCCATAAACTTTATTTTCTTGCTTTCTTTATATGCTATCAGAAGAATTGTCAACGGTCGTTTAATTTTTACCATTTTAATCGGTTCAAATTTCCCCACTTTTTGATATAAATTTTAATCACTTTAAGAGATTCACTCAAAACAAATATGAAATCATTTAAATTACAGGCTCAGATAGATAAAAGTAGGATCCACCTTAATACCCTTTGAACATTGGCTCCATTTAATATTGGAAAGAAATTTTGTTCTAATTTTGGTTTTCCAAAACCGTCTAAAAAATAATGAGCGAATTCCCATCTGAGGCTCAATGTGGCTTTTATCACGGATGCCAAATTGATCTCTTAGGCAATTTCAATGCCAATGAATTGGTGATTTAAATTGGCAAAAATGGTAACCATATCTTGTAGTTTAGACATTAATAAATATTTTTTCATTGCTACTATCACTCAGTATATCCGGTGAAAAACAGCAGCAACTTTTCGAGAAAAATGATGACTGAATTTTAGCACTTAAAAGTTGGGTTACATCAGAAAAATGTGATGTTATTGCATGTGAAGCAACAAGTGACCTTTAGGTTCCAAGGTATAATTCACCGACACTTCCAACCTGAGTCTACATACCATTATGTGATGGTTTCAATTTTTTCATGTCTTTTAAGGCTAAAAATTCCAGACAATCCTCCTAATGCATGCGATAACCACAATAGTATTATTTAAGATTTCCAGTTATACTGTCAGATTTTGCTATTATTATACTTTCAGTTGCTCTTAATATAACAGTATTTTTGTGCTGCAAGGACATGAATTTTCCTGTTAGTTTTAACTTTAGAGGAATCTTCAATAATATAAAGCTGCTAAAAGAGCCAGATAAACTACATTCAGAAAAGATAAATTTTTATTAAAAATACATCTCTTGTCACTCTCCACATATGTACAAAAGAATGCAATCTATTTTTTCAACATACAGTAGCTTAAAAATTAATCTAACTTTCAATGAATAAGTAGACAAACAAGCAAACAAATTCTATATGTATTACCATCAACAGGATAGAGGATACATAAAAAAACTTAAGAAATACTTTTAATTTAGGGAATCGTGAAAGTCATCGTAAAACTTATACATGTCTTATGACATTTACTCGCAGGTTCAGATGATGAAAGCAGTACTAGGCTTAGAAGACGGAACAGTTATCAGTGGCATTGGTTTTGGTGCCGAAGGAACGGCTTGTGGTGAACTTGTTTTTACCACTCAATTCACAGGATACGAGGAAGCTCTGACAGACCCTTCTTATAAGGGTCAGATTTTAATGTTTACTTATCCACTTATCGGGAACTATGGCGTCAGTGGGGAGCGATTCCAATCAGATAATATCCATACGGAGGGCCTTGTTGTTAGAGAGGCCTGTAAAAATCCTTATCATTATAAATCAACACGTAGTATCCATAAATTTTTAGAAGATGAAGGAAAACCAGGAATCGAAGGCGTAGACAGCCGTATGCTCACCATAAGGACAAGAGAACGTGGAACAATGCGTGCAGCCCTGATCACTGGCAATGATGACGGAGAAGAGGCTATCTCTGTGGCAAGGAACTTTCCACAGATAACGGACGAGGAACTGATTTCCCTCGTAACCTGCAAAAAACCTCGTTTTATTCCCGGATCAGATGGTACCTGGAAAGGCAGCAGTAAGCGCAAACACGCAGTTGTAGTTGACCTTGGGATAAAACGCAATATAATAAACAACCTGCATAAAAGGGGAATTGACCTTACAATTGTTCCTGCAAATACAAAAACCAACGAAATTGCAAGCTACGAACCAGATCTCCTTATCGTTTCAAACGGCCCGGGAGATCCGGAAAAGGCGATCGAAGCAATTAATGCGGTAAAAGCTTTTGCAGGCACGATTCCGATCTGTGGAATATGCTTCGGGCATCAGATAATCTCCCTAGCTATGGGAGCAAGGACATATAAGTTGAAATTCGGGCACAGAGGAGGAAATCAACCAGTAAAAGATCTAGTGGAAAACAAAGTTTTCATAACCTCTCAGAACCATGGATATGCTGTTGATGCTGATTCTCTGGATGGGACTGGGCTATATGAAAGCTATATTAACGCAAATGACAAGACTGTTGAAGGAATTTCACACATGGATTTGGACATCTTCAGTGTGCAATTCCATCCTGAAGCTCAGGCAGGACCTAGGGATACAGAGGAAAGGTTCTTCAGTAAAGTTGTAAAAGTCCTCGGGGGGGAGATATAATGCCGAAACTCGGGGATATTAAGAAAGTTTTGCTTATAGGTTCAGGCCCTATAACTATCGGCCAAGCTGCAGAGTTTGACTTTTCAGGTAGCCAAGCCTGCAGATCCTTAAAAGAGGAAGGTGTGCAGGTTGTTCTTGTGAACTCAAACCCTGCGACAATCATGACAGACCCAGAAATGGCTGATTTTATCTACATCGAGCCCCTGGATGCCAGAATTATAGAAAAAATCATCGAAAAAGAGTTGCCCGACGGGATAATCGCAGGTCTTGGAGGACAGACTGGCTTAAATATTACAAGTGAACTTGCGGAAATGGGAGTATTTGAAAAATATGGAATCCGTATACTTGGTACTCCTGTTGAAGCCATCAAAAACACCGAAAATCGAGAACTCTTCAAGGAGACCATGCTCAGGATAGGAGAAAAAGTTCCCTTGAGTCGTGCAGTTAACTCTCTAAAAGAAGCTGAAGAGGCTGTAGAGGAACTGGGCCTACCCCTGATTGTCCGTCCGGCTTATACTCTGGGTGGGGCTGGAGGCGGAATTGCCCATAACAAGGAAGAACTCCTCGAAATCGCGGAACGCGGGCTAAGGCGCAGCCGCATTTCCCAGGTGCTTATCGAAGAAAGCGTGCTCGGGTGGGCAGAGATCGAGTATGAGGTCATGAGGGATGCAAATGATACCTGTATCATGATCTGTAATATGGAAAACATCGATGCAATGGGTGTGCATACCGGAGAATCAATAGTTGTTGCCCCTTCTCAGACCCTGACAGATGCCGAGCACCAGATGCTCAGGAGCGCATCAATCAAAATTATCCGTGCTCTTAAGATCGAGGGGGGATGCAATATCCAGTACGCTTTAAAAGAAGGCGACTACAGAGTTGTTGAGGTCAATCCAAGGGTTTCGAGGTCATCAGCCCTTGCATCCAAAGCTACAGGTTATCCGATTGCCCGCGTAACCGCAAAGATAGCAATCGGAATGACTCTTGATGAGATCATAAACAATGTTACCAAGAACACTCCTGCTTCCTTTGAGCCGGCTCTAGATTACTTAATTATGAAAATTCCCAGGTGGCCATTTGACAAATTTACAACTGCAGACAAAACCCTGACAACAGCCATGAAAAGCACTGGAGAAGTCATGGCAATAGGAAGGACAATTGAAGAGTCTCTGATGAAGGCTTTCAAGTCTCTGGATATCGACGACCAGTTAGGTATAAAGCGCTGGGAAGAACCAGAAATCAAGACTCTTCTCAAGACTCCCACAAGTGAACGTTTTTTTGTCATCTTTAATGCGCTTGAGAGAGGAATGTCGATTAAGGAAATTGCCGAACTTTCTAATATCAACCCTTTTTTTATCTCAAAGATGAAAAAGATCGTGGACATGGAAAAGCGTATTAGGAGGGAAGAACTTACTACTGAGCTCCTGCGTGAGGCAAAAAAGATGGGATTTCCTGACACGCGCCTTGCAGAACTAACTTGCAAGACCGAACAGGAAATAAACGACATCCGGCACGCAGCAAACATTGTGGCCACTTTCAAGATGGTTGACACATGTGCAGCCGAATTTCAGGCAGCTACTCCTTATTATTATTCCACTTACGAAGACACCTGTGAAATAAACCCAACCGACCGGAAAAAGATTCTCATCCTTGGTGCAGGGCCTATCAGGATAGGTCAGGGAATCGAGTTTGATTACTGTACTGTTCACGCAGTCACTGCGCTTAGGGAGGAAGGTATTGAGACTCATATCATCAATAACAACCCTGAAACCGTTTCCACAGACTTTGACACCTCTGACAAGCTTTTTTTTGAGCCCCTAACCCTGGAATATGTAATGAACGTAATTGAATGTGAGAGGCCTGATGGGGTACTTGTGCAGTTTGGAGGACAGACTTCGGTGAACCTTGCGCTTCCCCTAAAGAGGGAATTAAAGCGCAAGACAGATCTAGATACGGTGATCATGGGCACTGACCCAGATGATATGGATCTTGCCGAAGACAGGGAAAAGTTCTATATTCTGATGCAGAAACTTGGGATCTCGCAGCCTGAAGGCGGTTATGCAACTTCTCAGCAGGAAGCAATTGAGGTTGCGAAAAGGATCGGCTTCCCTGTCCTTGTGCGGCCCTCCTATGTTCTCGGTGGTAGAGCAATGGAAATCGTTTATGACGAAATTGATCTTGAACGCTATATGAAAGAAGCTGTAAGAGTTTCTCCAGAACACCCGATCCTGATTGACGATTTCCTTGAAGCAGCCTGCGAAATTGATGTTGATGCGGTCTGCGACCAAAAAGACGTACTTATCGGCGCAATCATGGAGCATATTGAAGAAGCAGGAGTACATTCCGGAGATTCAGCCTGTGTAATTCCTCCCCAGTCCCTATCGTCTGAGGTGCTTGACAGGGTAAGGAACTACACACGGAAGATTGCACTAGCACTTAAGGTGAAAGGATTGATCAACATCCAGATGGCAGAAAAAGGTGGAAATGTTTACGTTCTTGAAGCAAATCCGCGTTCGAGCAGGACAATTCCCTTTGTCTCAAAAGCAGTAGGGATCCCACTTGCAAAGATTGCAGCAAAAGTTATTGCAGGGTATAGCTTAAAGAGTATGGGATATACGGATGAGCCAAAGCCCAAACACGTTTCCATTAAAGAAGTCCTCCTACCCTTTGACAAGCTTCCAGGAGCAGACCCCCTCCTTGGCCCGGAAATGAAAAGTACTGGAGAGGTGATGGGCATTGACTACAATTTTGGGAGGGCATACTACAAGGCAGAACTTGCAGCCGATAACCTCCTTCCCCTTACTGGAAAGGTTTTCCTATCCATCAGTAATGCAGACAAGACCGAACTTGTGGAAGTTGCCAGAAAACTTCATGCAGCAGGCCTTGAGCTAATGGGCACAAGTGGTACTGTTAGCTACCTTGCACAGTATGGGATTTTCATGGACATAGTAAAGAAGGTTCACGAAGGAAGCCCGAACGTCATAGATATGATGCGTAGGGACGAAGTTGGCCTTATCATCAACACTCCAACAAGCAAAGAGTCCCGCAGGGATGGTTCAAGGATCAGGCGGGCAGCAGTTGATTTCAAGGTTCCCTATATTACAACCATCCAGGCAGCATTAGCTGCAGCTGATGCGATAGAGACCATGAAGAAAGGCCAGGACCTTACGATCAAATCCATCAACGAGTACCATAGAGAGATGAATCAATTAAAAAAATAAATCTCCAAAAAATATTCTCTTAAAATATTAATTAAGGGATCTAATGATTTTGTTTTTCCCAAGCTGAATAGTTACAGCAGCAGTTTTAACCAACAATTCATAAGCGAAATTCTACGCAGAAGTCCTAATCTTAAGTTCTGAAACAAATTTTGTACAAAAATCTCAACCAATAAAGGATAGTTATTCTCATCCTTAGATATATTATATTAAATTTCAATATTATTACAATCTCATTTGTTTTAATCCATCAATTTGTTTTAATCTATTAAAGGGGTAGTAGAAGCATGGCAAAAAAAGTTGCACTTGCATATTCTGGAGGGCTGGACACTTCAGTGTGCATTCCCATCCTCAAGGAAAAATATGGATACGACGAAGTGATCACGATCTCTGTAGATGTAGGTCAGCCTGAAGAGGAAATCAAGAGAGCAGACGCAAAAGCCCAGAAGATCAGCAATAAACACTACACGATTGATGCAAAGGAAGAATTTGTAAAAGATTATATCGGCCCCCTAATCAAAGCCAACGGGAATTATGAAGGCTATGTGATGGGTACATCCGTTGCCCGTCCTCTTATTGCCAAAAAGGTGGTAGAGGTTGCCAAAAAAGAAGGTGCATCAGCTCTTGCTCATGGATGTACAGGAAAAGGCAATGATCAACTTCGTTTCGAAGCCATTTTCCGCCAGACAGATATGAACGTTATTGCCCCGATGCGGGAGATGAATCTGACTCGGGAGTGGGAAATCAACTATGCAAAAGAGCACGGAATCCCGATAGAAGCCACCAAATCCAAACCCTGGAGCGTGGACGAAAATATATGGAGTCGTAGTATAGAAGGTGGCGTGCTTGAAGATCCATCTTTTGTTCCACCCGAAGAAATCTACGAATGGACTAAATCCCCGGAAAAAGCCCCTGAAAAGCCAACCACTCTTGATATATACTTTGAAGCAGGATTTCCAATTTCTCTTGACGGCGAAAAACTCAGCGGTTACAACTTAATTAAGAAGCTAAATGAAATTGCAGGCGAAAATGGAGTAGGGAGGACAGATATGATCGAAGACCGTGTCCTTGGTCTTAAAGCCCGAGAGAACTACGAGCATCCGGCTGCAACCGTTCTTCTTGCTGCTCATGCAGACCTTGAAAAACTTGTACTCACCCGTGGAGAACTCAAGTTTAAGAAAAGCGTTGAAGAACAGTGGTCTGAAATGGCCTACTCCGGCTTGGTAGATGATCCACTCTTTGCAGACCTCAACGCTTTTATCGACAAATCTCAAGAAAGGGTCACTGGTACTGTGAAAGTGAAGCTCTACAAAGGCGCCCTAACCATCCTAGCTCGCTCCTCTCCAAATTCTCTCTACTCCGAAGACCTTGTCTCCTTTGACAGTCAGACTATTGACCAGAAGGATGCCGAAGGTTTTGCAAAATACCACGGGTTTCAGGCAAGAATGTATAGAAAAGTTATGGGTAAACATTAGAGTATTTCGATAAACCCCAATTTTTAGTTGGTTGTTTATGGATCCTATATAAGCAATTTATTGGAATCGGCTGTTTATCGAAATTCTCAGGAATATATTCTGTGTTCCAAGATTCATTTTGTGACGCGATCCCAAGACCAGATAATTTGAGTTGATAATTTGTTAGATCCGGAGCACCTGGATTTGTAACGATCACTTGGATAATAGTTTTGTATTTGAGTTATTGTTACTTTTAAAGGAATCGCAGAATATTGATGAATGAACATATAATCAACTTGTATTTTTTCTTTTGATTGCCTCGTGAAGATATGAGGATATCTCACAACTCCTACACCATCTTCATTTGAAATATAAACTTTACTCCCATCTATTATAAATATAGTTGAGCTTCCTGTTCTCGAAATATCGTAAGTGTGCCAAGCTCCGAACCAAGACGAGCCTATGTTATGGAGATCATAAGTAGACCTCCTGATTCTAGATAATGGGCACCAGCAATAGATGTAAGGTCATTTGAATGAGTTGCCAGTGAATCGGTACTTAACCCAATTTTGCATATCTGGCAACTCGGTAATGGCTTTTTACCCCCACCTTCGCTCTCATTGTCAAAGTGTTATTTTCAATACATCCATGATTAGCCATTATCCACTCTTCACCATAATTGTAGTTAGTAGGATTTCCCGTAATGGTCAGGATACCATTTTTGATATCCATTTGACCTGTATTTTGTTTATAGGTCCATTTGCTAGGATCCGGAATAATATGGGGATTTGCTGTTAACTGTTTCAAATCGATTTTTTCATTATATGTAATTCCATGAGTACCCGAAGTTGTGTCCCTCCCTCCTATAACATATAAACTACTACCTGAAATAGCAGTTCCCACACCATCCCTAGGATGTAAACCTAAAGCAAATCTATGTGACCATGAATTAGTTGGAATATTATAATAATAAATTTCTGAATGAAAATTATTTGAAGGTCCCTGACCGTAACCCATAATAATTATATCTCCGTACAAAGTATTCTCACGTGTATGCCCATATACTGAATATGGCGCTGCAGCGAGAGGATTAGACCATGAATTAGAAGATATGTCATAAGTATATACTCCGTTACTTCCTACTTTTCCTGAAAGATTTGGGGCTCCTCCAAGTAAATATATTTTATTAGTAACTGGGTAATAGACTAAACCTCCCCACGAAATGTTAACCCGACAATTTGCCAGTTGTGTGTAAGTGTCGATATCTATGATGTGTTTATAAAGATAGTTGCCCAGTAAGAGATAGGTATTAGTGCCATCTGTAACCGACATCAAACCCTGATGAGAAATAGAAGTAGGCATTTGAATGGGGTCTATGGTCCAAGAATTTGTTGTAATGTTATAAATCTGAAGATGAGGAATGGAATCTAGCCCAAATTTATCGTTGCTACCACCATAACAGTAAATTCTATCTGCATAATTTACTGTTGTTGCACCCCATGCAGCAATGGGCATTGTCGCACCCTGCGTCCAAGAATCATTAGCCAAATCATAAATTTGTTCATTGTTGAGAATTACAGAAGAAGCTGACCCATAGCCACCTGTCGCATAAATTTTATTATTGTACAATATAAGCGGTACGTCCGCAGCTCCTGTCAACAACCCTGTTTTTTGCGTGACTACGCCGTCATATTGTATCGCTGAGGACGACTTAAAATCTTCAAAAAAAGTGGGAAATACAGCGTAACCATTTGGAGAAAAACCCGCTTCTTTAGTGAGATTAAAGGTTATGGAACTTCCAGAAGGAATCGTTTTTGAAATCCATAAGTGATTATTTCCATCAATCCAGTAAGAAGCAGAGGCATTTGACATCGCGAGTGTGCCTAATACCAGTATCGAAAACAAAGTTAGATAAAATTTCATCTAGATTCAACTCTAAAGATAATGTAACACTCTTCTATATAAGTTGATCATTTATTATCAAATTATATTATTTTTAGACTTGTTTTGTGTTTAATTACCATAAATAAATTTTGATTCTATAACTCAACTTGAAAAAAAATAGGGAGAATTTCGGAAAACTTGCATGTATTGAATCTTCCCAATGGATTTATATTAATAAATAAAAATTCTATTTAATATATATAATATAAAAAATAGTACCAATCTAGACTCGCGTGTGGGTCAAACTGCCTATGTTTATGCAAGTGTGACAATATATATTTATATTGAGATATAATGGGGCCTATTAGTTTAACAATTGATTTGTAAGTCAATAGTAAAACTTGTATGATGACTCACAATGCTTCTTAAAATACTTGTCAAAAAATGAAGTAAATAATTGTCAAAAAGGGGGTTAAATGAATGGTAAGTAAACATAAGTTATATTCGATAGCCTTAGTGTCAGCAGCCATGATTTTAATGCTGATGAATATCGTAAGTGCAGCTTCATTTTCTTATATTTCGAACATCAATGACAATACAGTATCTGTAATTGATACAGCAACAAATACTGTTGTAGCCACGGTGAATGTCGGAGTCACACCACAGAGACTTGCAGTCACCCCAGATGGAACAACAGTATATGTGGCGAACTCCGGCGACAACCCTGGAGAAGTCTCTGTAATTGCCACGACAACAAATACTGTTACAGGCACGGTGCCCTGTAGGAAATGGTCCTTTTGATGTTGCAGTCACCCCAGATGGAACTAGTGTAGATGTAAAGAATGGAGATGGAACAGTTTCTGTAATTAACACAGCCACATATACTGTTACATAGACACAATAAAAATAAAATAAAATTCTGTTGCATTTGGATAATTAATATATTTTATTCCAGTACAAAAAATCTTTCTTGCTATAGAGCTTAAGAAGTTGCCTGAAAAGCAAGCAACTTTTAAGTTCCATAATTTTTGGAGTTAATCACTCAGTTGCACATAAAGTAATTGTTTGTCCAAAACACAACTAGTACCGATAAATGTAAAAAAAAGTATAACAAAATATACAAATAAATAAATTCGCTTGCCATCTATTCTGCTCCTTTTTAGCATAATTCATCTTTCTGTTTGTGAGTTCAATACTAAATGTTGTCTCATTTACACGCTTTAATTAAACAACAATCACAATCGCTGACGAAACAACTGTTTATTTTTTACTAAGCTTCCTCAGCTAGGACAAGTTTCGAAAGGTATGCTGTGGCCTCGTTCCAGTAGCATCCATAAGGTCCGCAGACTACTTCGCTATCGCCATACGGAGCAGGGGGATAATATCCAACAGGTCCTACCATAGGTCCAACAGAACTAGTATTTAAGTTCTGTGCACTCGCTGATACAGTTATAATGGCACTATTAAAATGACTAATATCAGAATGTTAAGTATTTTTATTCGATCATATTTTTGTGTCTCCATATTTGTATACACTCCTAACTTGTTTTAATTTCACATTATTTTTTAAGGCTGTTATTTTCCCATTTACTTTCAATCGGCAAATCACTGGCAAATAGTCCATAATTATGAATAGTCTAAATTAAAAAAATAAATTTATATAGTAGTTATATAACCGTGTTTCACTTTTTTGATGATAAATTACCTGTTTATCCACTCATTGGGCTATATTTAGATAACACGTTATAATCTACAATGAATATTAACTCCGAAACTAAACTAAATTGAAAGAATTGTTGACTTATACCAAAGTAAGTAACATTAGTCTGAAGCTTAATAGCATAAAATAAGAAGAAATTAAAGAAAAGTGTTAAATAAGGAGATGTTATACATTTATATGTCCATCCAAAAGATACTGAAAAATGAGAAAATCTGAAATCATTCATCAAAACTGTGGTGGTGGAATTCCTTATTTATAAGGGCAGGCAGGTATAAGTTGCAGGTTTCTAAAACAAAATACCAAGTGTTATGGAAGGGTTTTATCACTCCGTCCTTCCAATCTACTCTTTTTCAAAGTGGTGCAATATCAAGCCTACTCTCTTATGATATATCCAATATTTATGATGCAGCAAATCCATACACTAAATCAAGTAATTGGGCCATTTAAACCCATAAATTCACATTCCATTCTTAAAAAATTCAAATTTGGATCATGATAATCCAAAATGCGATAAATTTTTTAGTTTTTAGCTGCTTTCTTTCCAATGAAATACAAGAGACCGCCACTAACCATTATACCGATTACTGCAGACAGAATATATCCTGCAGAAGATACGAGCTTCGAATCCTGGAAAGAAGGGCCATTGGGGATGTTATAATCCTTCATTGGTGCATGCCATAAGTCAGAGAGCTCTTCCAACCCATGTGGCACAAATCCAATTCTATCCTTAAGCTCATCTGGTGCCCATTCACCATATGCAGTGCCTGCTGCAAGCAGACCTAAAGGCGCAAAAATTATCAAGAATATCAAGCCAATAGATAAGTTTCTTAGCATCTTATCCACATTCCCACCTCAGATTGTAACTCCATTCATTATTTCAGTTATGTTGATTTCAGCTTCATATTTCTCTCCGTACAATACAGATGTATCTGTTCTCTGGATATAGGCAAAAATAATTGCTGTAATCAGTGCTTCAAGAATGCTGAATGCCAAAGCGTGCTCAAGTAACATGGCCGGAATAGTTACATTCAATTGATATGGCATATAAAGTGGGACTCCTTCAGCCGTGTGCTCTAAAATTGGCTGTAGCCCTAATTCAAAACCCGTACACAACGCTGCCATGGTCAAAGAAATCCAGCCAGCAATGGCCGCAGCAATAACTCTCGTAGATGATGTAATAGCTGAATATCCGCTGATAAACTTATAAGCATAGTAAGCGACAAAGGGTACTACAACTCCCATATTGAAGCAGTTAGTGGCTATGGCTGTTATTCCACCATCACCAAAAATCATTGCTTGCAATACTAAAGTTACAGATATAGCTATAATTGCTGCCCGATGGACCTATGATTATGGCGATAATTCCAGCTCCCACGGCATGGCCTGAGCTGCCACCTGGAACAGGTATATTGAACATCATTATTACAAAAGAAAACGCAGCTGATAGTGCTAGCAATGGTACTTGTTTGGACCTGAGCTCCGTGGTCAGCTTCCTTCCTCATATACCATATCGGGATAATGATGACAAAAGTAATATATGTATGAGGCCCTAAATATCATTATGGAATGTGCATTTATTCTCTTCCCCTAACTAATTTCCTATAGTTCTAAGCTAAATCTTTATTCTGACTGAGTACTAGTTCAACTTTGTAAATGATAGAATGTTCTTATAAATCCAGATTGTTGAGTATTACATATGTATAAATTTATATTACTTTTTTGGATGAATTTCAATTTTATTCATAAGTAACGATTTATTCCCATCTTATAGAAGCACGAAAATTAGAAAAAACGAACTCATTGAAAATGGTGAAATGATTGTTGACATGAGATCTATGATAGATTAGTTCATGATTCAATTAGTTAGCGGTCAGCAATCTATATCGTTGCAGAAACAATTATTTATTTATGCTCACCATCATCGACCATACTAGCCCATAAAAGTGCATCTGGATTGGTTCTAACAAATGAACTATTTTTGGCACAAAAACTGTGCATATTGAAGATTAAAAAAATA
>CAWKGG010000034.1:0-7473 GCA_963848985.1 uncultured Methanosarcinaceae archaeon | reverse complement strand
GTCATTTGAATTAATCCATAATAATCTGTAGGTTTTATAGTATTTACTTTTGCGTGTGTCTCCAATAGCATAAGCCCCTAAAAGTCCTAATCCTGTAAAAAGAGAAATAACTGTAATCGAATTTTCTTTGATTCCTTCTAGATCGCCATTCAGGCATTTTAATTAAATATAAATATTCCTTATCAATCATTACATCAAAGAAAGGAAGTGAGCCAAAAGCAAAAATCTCTTGTCGCCAATTTGTGCTATAAAATGATTGATTGTTTCCTGTTTTTAAATTAGGATTATTTTCCATGATTTATATTATATTTAACTAAGCTCTAGTATCTCATATTTTCAGTTGTTTTTCCACCCCATTTCAATAAATGCTATAATGAATTCTATGGATGCAAAAAGAATAAAAATAACCTCAAAGAAGGGCTTTATTATTACAAAAGAGTGGTTCAAAGATGCCTGGCGTTATAAGGCAAAAAAACATACTATTCATTTCTTTGGATGGATTCCTGGCTGGAATGATGAAAATAGCATAATGATGACTGTGGAATACTTTGACACAATGGACGATGCTTTGAAATATGTAGAGGCCGTTAAAAACAACTATCTTAACGGATAATAAGATAGGATATGATATCACTTGAAGATTTTAAGATTGCTTTGGGAGATGAAGCTAAAAATCTTACAGAAGAACAAATATTAAAATTGCGTAATAATCAAGACCAAGAAGCTGAAATAATGTTTAATATGTGGCTGGAAGAGATAAATAAAAAGTAGATTATAGTAAAGTAATTTATTATGATATTTCTTTAATTTATTAAAAATCTTTTTACTGGTTTCCGTCCGTTTGATTTCGTATTTAAGCGTCTGCGGGCAAGACCGCAAAAACAAAAGCATTTACACCCATAGGATAAACCACACAAGAGATTTATGTCTAAACACATACATACTCACACAACACACAAAAGGAATATCGGTAATAAATAAATAGCCGCATTAAATAAAAAAGCAGGTTAGCACTACGCATAACCTGCTTTAATATTTTGTACTCAATTAGGACCACTTACCAGTTGAGAATTCATAAAGAGCGTACTCAGCATCAGCTTGCGTTAAGTCTTCAAGCTCGCTTAATCTAAGCTCACGTTCATGGTCTCCAAATATATTCTGATAAATAAGAGTTGTTAATCTTTCCTTTTGGCTTTGAGTTATCATCGGAGTTTCTCCCAGGTATTTAGATGGCCAATAGATATGTCTTGGACCATCTGCACTAGCTATTGCTATGTTTGTGTTCATAATTTTAGATTAATTAATAATTATTTATTCACAAAAGATTGAATTTTCTCTGAGGCCTCATCTTTAGTTAAGAGATCGATTTGCGATTCCCAATACTTACGCTTACTTTCGTCAAAAACATTAGAGCGAATAAGTTCTCGCAGATAACTTTTTTGCTTATCTGAAGCGTAATCAATTTCTCCAATTGTTTCTTGAGGTAGAGCTTCACCATTGTCTTTAAGGTAGAGAACATCTAAAGCTTTAACTGATTGAACAATGGAATCTATAATTGAAGCGTTGAGGGTATAGCGAACTGACCTATCAACCCATTTATTAATTTTACTTAATATATTGCTACCTCTACCAATACCCAGGACTTTGAGAGCCTTTTCTGATAGTGCATTTATAAGCAATAATAGGACCAGGTATATCTTTAAGTTGAGTGACGGTTTCTTTGTCCTCCTCAATTGATATTTCAAGGTTGAATTTACCAATATTTCTGATCTATTGCTTGTTGAACTGGATCTAGTCTCTGTCTCGCTTGAAACGGAGATGGAATACTAGATTTATAATTTGTATTCATGATAATAACGATTAAATTTTAATAATAACTTATTCGACTTTATGAACTTGATTTCTAAAAAAGAGACAAATGGTTTTAGGATATTTTTTTATCACTTGGCCATCCTTGTCCTTTTTTTCAACAACAACTACTGCCTTAAATGATCGAGCCCCACGATTAACGAGATAATTATTTTTCTTCCAGTCATTGTATGTTCTACAATTTACAAACGGGTCATACTCGTCTGCGATTTCCTCTCCGTATCGTTCGAGCAGCTGCTGTTTTACGCTGTCATAGTTCCGTTGGCTACCCATAAAATTAGTCTTGGGTAATGTTTCTATTTCTGTTTGCATAAATGCTATAAATTAAAATAGTAAATAACCCTAGTTACGACCATATAGAGTTAAATAAATAAATGTGTTAATTTATTTATCAACTACATAGTGGTTAATGTATTTTGTTGTTAAGTGTTATTAAATAAATAAAGTGTTGATGGGGGGTTGACTGTTCTCTTAACTGGTAACGGTGTGTAACGAAATAGGTCTAGGGGGTGTTTGTGTCCGCGAGTCTCATTTTGGAAAAATACTAATTTAAAAATCAAAGGCCTCCAAAATTTCGCCGCCAGAAAATTCGAAAATGGCTTGAAAATAGTGCGTATTTTAGAGTTGCAGTATTGAATAATGAAGCGTATTATTAGGGTATAACTTAATAAAAATAGTAGCCTAAACCATTGAGCAATTAATGGCATGGTGAAGAGTAGAGTCCTACGAGGACAAAAAACCCATCATATGGGGTTGTCCTCGTAGGCCATATCTGGAAACGGATATGAGTGGCGAAAGATCACTAACTCATGTGGTGGGCTTTTTGTTTGCTCATTTCATGAAACTTATCAATTAGAAACAAAAGAAAATTTCATGAAAAATAAAATACTTATATTGTTTTTGTTTTCTTTATTAATTCCCATACATTTTAGTTTCGCTATAAGTTTTTCTAATCCTTATGCTTCTCTTGGGTCTAGTTCTAATCCAATCTATATTCAACCTAGTGGCACTTTTGGCTTTTCTAA
The DNA here is from genome assembly GCA_963848985.1 of uncultured Methanosarcinaceae archaeon. Lineage (GTDB taxonomy): Archaea > Halobacteriota > Methanosarcinia > Methanosarcinales > Methanosarcinaceae > Methanosarcina. Next base: position 4,579 of record CAWKGG010000034.1, on the reverse strand, counting down.
CCCATATGCCCCTATTGGATCTAGTACCAATTCAATAAATATTCAACCATATGGTACTCTTAGCTTTTCTAACCCCTATTCACCAATTGGATCCAGTTCTAATCCATTTTATATTCAACCCAGTGGTACTCTTAGTTTTTCTAATCCGTATGCACAGATAGGCTCTAGCTCCAATCCGATAAATATTAAATCCAGCAACACCTTTAGTTTCTCTAACCCCTATGCTCCGATTGGATCCAGTTCTAACCCATTAAATATCAGACCCTACGGCACTGTCGGTTTCTCTAATCCATACGCTCCTATTGGGTCCCAATCTAATCCAATAAATATAAATAATGGATTATTGTTAGGTTTTTAAGATTAAAAAATTACATGGAAACACAAAACATAAATATCAAGCCGAATCAAAATTTTCTAGGTTTAATAGTAGGGCTAGCCTCTTAGGCGCTTTGCAGAACATTTTCATTTAACATGGTTATTTCGTTTTGGCATAGGAGTATCAATAATATTTTTTATTTCTGTATGTTTCACCCTGTACTTTTATACGGTAAAATATTGCAAAAATAAAGATTTATAACAATATGAAATACTGTATATATTGTGGAAATAAAATTCCAACAGAAGCAAAATTTTGTTCATCTTGTGGAAACGCTTGTGAAAAAATACAAGATAACGATATGATTGTAGAACCTCATTTAACGGAGTCGTTTAAAAATCACGCTTACTATTTCCATAATCTTGGATTAAATGTTACCTGCATTTCAAATCAAAAAAACGCATACAATTCAAAAGCTGATAATATTTATCTTAAAGCACCTAATCATCCGTGGGAACATCTTTATAAGCTCAGGCAAACACTGGAAGAGTTTAACTCATATCCATGGAATATTGCGACAGGTTTCGGCATAGCTACTGGATTTAATAACTTAGTAGCTATAGATCTTGATAATTGCACACCAGATTTTTTAGTGCAAACATTAGATATACTAAACTTACCACACGATTATGAATGGGTTGTTCTCTCTGGTGGTAGAAAAGGATTTCATATTTATGTTTTTGTGGATAGACTGATAGAAAGTTTTGCAACAGAAACTGTTATCCGCCTTTTCCCAAAAATAGAATATGGGCAGGAAGTTGAAAAAGCTGAGCTTTTAATTAGATTACATTCTATTTTGCCCCCGTCTTTACACCCATCAAAAAACACATATGAATTTATTAATTGCGTAAAACCAAATAGAATACCAGAAAGCATAACACTTCTTACACTCCAGAATTTTATAAATGGATTTTTTGATTCGACAAAACAGAGAAATATGCATAAATATAAACAGAAGAAAAGCTGGAGCGTTAAAGTTATTACAGAGAATCGGAAAATTGTTTGGTAATAAATAGTTATAAACCCATGAAACCAAAAATCTTCTATATCTTCATATCCATTATATTCTTTGCTCTGTGTGGCACTATTTTATATTTCCATTTCAAGACTCCGACACCTATGAAGCAAATTGATACTGGCATACAGGGTGCAATTACTGCACCTGGTAGTACGGACATACAGAAGACTCAAGAAGCTATAAAACAAGTTGAGTCGGAACAGCCACCTAGGATTGGAAAATCTCCAACCGAAACAGAGATCAATAATAGTCCGATATATTAAACACATTCGTTTAGCTTTAAATGGCTACTTAGACGGCACCAATACTGGCGTGGAAGCTGACGCTTTGGACAATACAGGTGGAAGTAATTGTGGTCTGAATAATTTTGATAAAACTTATTATCAAAGTAAGTTTATTATTCTTGACGCGTCGGATGATGACTATGGCGGAGTGCAGTCAGATTTAGTTTTCATAAACAATCCAGATACGCTATTTTGGACATGGGTCTATCGACTTGGTGGAGACGGAGAGTATGTCTTGCGAGGCTTTTGTGCCAATGGTCCATCAGAAGAAAAGAAAGTTGAGTTCAAGAGTTATGTCTCTGAATTAATAAAGAATGCTAAATATCTCTATTAACTCGCTGAGGTGTGGTATGTAAAATAATTCAAATATTACGCCTCTATTTTATTGAAATCATGCCTAAAAAAGTATAAGATAATTTTAGAGTAGCGAGAGTTGGTGTTTTATAGCTTTTGTTATAAACGGGTGTCGTGAATTAAGTCCGTCATCCGTCTTTGTGCGGTGGATTTCTCCGAAAGGATAAAGGTAGCGGTTAAAAGCGACAACTGGTTTACGGATACATCAAGAGTTCAGCTAAGAAAACTGTAGCATATTGGGGCTGAAAAGTGAGAGAGGGTTTCTTATTTTGTTTCTCATCTCTCGCTTGCTACTCTCGCAAAGAACTTCCATTGTGGGAGTTTTTTGTTCTTAACTCAGTAGTTTTTGGTACTTTGTTATAATTAAGGTATGAAAACATTAATAGAAGATTGCTTTGCACTAAGCACAAAACTATTAAGAAAGGATTTAAAGAAGGCACGAAATAAAGAGCTGGTGGAGGGAGAGTATTTGAATTTCTTGCTTAATGGTAGATCCTCCGTGCTTGATTACTCAATAGAATATAATTCTGATGGAAACACTTATTTAGTTGTAAATGTTGATATTGAACCTCAGAAAATACTCCTATCTGATCGTGATTTAACCTTCGGAACGCGAATCTACTTAGTTTGTGGTTGTGGAGCTAGAGTTAATGCTCTCTATTTAAAAGGTACCTTTTTTGCTTGTCGAAAGTGTCAAAATCTGCGTTACCAATCCACTACAATCAACAACAAGAGTGAACACGGAATGTTCCTATATCGTCAAAGTCAAAGATTGAAACTAATTGATATGAGAGCTGATATTGGGCGTATTTTTTACAGATCTCAATACACAAAGCGATTTGAGCGTTGGAAGAAACTATGCGATCAAGCTGGATTTGTTAGAGAGGTAACTGACGCGGAAAATCTTATGGATGCTATAAAGGAATACCAATCCCAACAGGTTTAGATGAATGCAATAGATTACACGATTTTTCTGAAGCTGTTTGTGTGGTGGGAGATTTATTACATATCTAGATAGGTGCAAAACTCTTGACAGAGTATGCAGGACTATGCTATACTGTACTTAAGTTATGTTGGAAATAAAGTCAGTCGAAAAAAACTGATTTCTAATTAAGTTATGTTAAGTTATATCTCATGTTAGGTTAAGGGTATTGCTACTATAGGTAGGGACTAATCATACAGCACCTGGTGCAATACGTTTCCAATAAGGATCGTGTATGACTCAAGGGGGGAACTCACTGAAATGGCGAACCCAGAGTAAACTCATAGTGAATGTAGTCGTTCGGCAAGTCACATAGGGTAAGTGAAATATCATTTAATGTGCCAGACAAATTACAGCCAGGTAATCACATTGAATCAGGTACTGCTTGGAATGAGTAAAGGTAATCAATCCTTAGGGATCCAAGAAAGCAAGAATGATAAGACTCTGTTGAGAGAAAACAACAATCAAGAGTCTATATAAACAAAGCATATAATACATGTTTTGTGGCATCGCCGTGGAAAGATAATGGGGGGATTATAGGGGGGTAAGCACGAGGTGCATAACGCAAGGGATAATAATGTCTGGGTGTTTCTGTGTCTTATCGGACTCTCTCGGAAAGAATCTACCGAAATGGTAAAAACATCCAACAGCCAAACCCAATACCCTTACTCCTAACCCAAACCAATAACGAGAATACGAGTAAGCTTTTTAATATTTGATATTTGAATACCCTAATTTGTATATGTTGTTTTTGAAAGGAAGCTGTAGTTTCTTTTCTCTTTTTTGTGTGCTTTTTTCTCTTTTCTTTAAATAGCGAGCAAGTAGTTGTTCTATAAACCAAAATGATCTTGTGCTAAATTTTAATATTTTATAGAACCCATAAAATTCCAATAAAGATGCATAAGAGCAGGTACTAAAAAAGCAAACATATACCAGATATACTTTAAAAATTTATTTTTTGTTTTCTGTGCTAGATAAAAGAAATATGCCATCACAAGTCCAAGTATGATATGAACCCAAACAACGATTATTCTTCTATTGTTGTAATTTGTGTGATATATAAAATAAAAAATTTGCTCCATGAAACCAAAACCCACTCCTAGAAATGGAATAGCGGATGATGTTAAATATGCGATCCTTATTAAAAATAAAATAACTAAAAATTTCAATCCTTCCTCCATCCAAGGACCATAAGATGTTGCTCCATCTAAAAAACGAAGGCTTGGAAAGATGTGAAAAAAGAGCAATATCAAACAAAGTAAACTTCCACCTGCACAGAAAGACACTACTATCTGAAGAAATGAATACTTAGTTATTTTCATATTTATATTTTACTATTAATTAATATAATTACTAATTATTCCCAATTAAATGCTTTATTTTATAAGTGAAATAGACGACATACCCCGTGCTTTTTGGTCAGCTAGGTCATCAATAGATATTTTTATTGGAAAACCCTTAAAATACTTAGACCTCCTAGGGTTATCTTGTTTTTGAATCTCCTTGAAGCTAATCAAGGGGATCTTCATATAAAGTAAAAAGTTTTTTGAAAGACAACTATTAGC
>CAWKGG010000033.1:0-198083 GCA_963848985.1 uncultured Methanosarcinaceae archaeon | reverse complement strand
TTGCAGTATGTTTTCCTGTCCTGAACAAAAAGGCAGTCGAAGCAGCAATTAAGGTAGGACTTGCTCTTGAAGGAAAAATTGCTGAAGAGACCCAGTTCCACAGGAAGAACTATTTCTACCCAGATCTCCCAAAAGGTTTTCAGGTCACACAGTACGACTTCCCTATAGTAAGCGAGGGAAAAGTTGTGATTGAAGGAGAAGACGGGGAGCTTGTAATTGGGATCACCAGAGCTCACATGGAAGAAGACCCTGGCAAGCTTGTTCACTTGGGAAGCATTGAAAAGTCCAAAGGAGTTCTTATAAACTACAATAGGTCAGGAATGTCCTTGATTGAGATCGTCACAGAACCCGATATGCGCACCCCTAAGGAAGCCAGACGGTTCCTTGACAAGTTCAGGAACATCCTTGAATATCTGGATATTTTTGATGGAAATCTTGAAGGAGCAATGCGTGTGGATGCAAACGTTTCTGTGTATTGGGGCACTCGTGTTGAAATCAAAAATATATCTTCCCATAAAGGAGTTGAAAGAGCCCTTCTCTACGAGATCATGCGCCAGAAGAACGTAATTCGTCATGGAGGAAAAATAATTCAGGAGACTCGCCACTACGATGAGGGACGAGGCGTGACAATTTCCTTGAGGACAAAAGAAGAAGCAGAAGACTACCGCTACTTCCGTGAGCCTGACCTTATGCCCACGCGCGTGGTTGGCTGGATTCCTTCAGTCAGGGAAACGCTTCCTGAACTTCCAGATGCCAAACGTGCGCGTTTTATTGAAGAGTACTGTATCACTGATATGCATGCAAGAGCCCTTACCTCCAAGATAATGCTCGCCGACTTCTATGAAAGCATATGTGCAAAAGGTGTGGATCCGAAAATTGCAGCTACCTGGACAGCCGATGTTTTACTCGGTGAGTTAAATTACCGTGACCTTGCAATTTCCTCTTACGATGGCAAGAAGATCTTCTTCATCAATACAAAAGGAATGGAAATAGAAAATTCCTTTAAGGTCTCAGATATGGTAGAACTGGTTCCACTTTTTGCCGAAGGCAAAATCAGTGACAGATCTGCGGTTGAGGTCATCCGTAGCATCCTGGATAGCAAGGGAGAGAAATCTCCATCCCAGATTATAGAAGAGAAAGGGTTATCCAAGGCTGAAGATGATCTCGTAAGTAAGGTTGTTGCCGAAACGATCGCGGAAAACACAGGTGCAGTACAGGACTACCTAGGTGGTGCAGAAAAGTCCCTGAACTTTCTGGTAGGGCAGGTTATGAAAAAAACAAAAGGCACAGCTGACGCAAAAACTGCACGTGAATTTCTTTTGAAGGGTTTGAAAGGATAACTCGAAGGGTTTACCTTACAATCTTTCAATTATTTTTGCTATTCTGACTTATTTTCTAGTTCAATTTTCTTAATTTCTAGTTCCATTTTTTAGTTCTATTTACCATCCATAATTTAACAGTTTAATTTTAATTTTGGAAGAGAATTTTCATATTTTAGAGAAATGAAAAAGTGATATTTTTTTCAACAAATTTTTGACTCATTTTTATGATTTAGTTTGATAGATAATTCTCTGTCTTTCGCTCTTCATTTTTTCAAATTTAGATGGATTTTTGATATTATATTTTGTAGATTATATGGCAGATTGTTTAGAATATTTAATACTGTATGTAAAATTAGATCGCAAAAATGTTAAAATGAAGCAAAAAAATTCATACTAAGGAGGATTCAGATTTACCTCCAATTTTTTTCACTGCTAGCCACCTATCCAAATTTTTCTCGTTAATTTCTGTATTTGACTCGATTTTTTCTTTTTTGTTTAATTATTTTTTGATTTTAAAGATATTTATGCCATCTCTAAGATACTACTTTTATTTTCAATAGTGTGACTTACCACTCTTTTTGCCTAGGTTCATTATTGCTTCTTATTTTTGCTTCATTCTCTCGCGATTTTTCCGCTTTTGCATAGCCTGGATCGGAATGAATAAAATAGAGTCCTTAATCTATTTTTTTTATTTTCAAACTAAGATATTAAGGCGGCTTTGGAACTATTTTCCATATTTCTTTTTCTTTTCATTATCCTTTGATTGTAATTTTTTTCTAGAGGCTTTTGATTTTTCTGTTCTGCAATTTGGTGGTTATAGTAGACCTGCTCCAATGCATAGAATGGAATCATTTACTAATTGGAAACTTAATCCTGATGGTATCAACCAGCTAATTTGGTCCTGCTACATAACAAGCTTTATCTAAAATTAATCTATATTGCTTTTTTAGGAAAAGATAACTGTTAAATTTGTGAAGATTTCTTGGAATAATAAACATAATTAATATTAAAATTTTGTTTGATTCTAAAACTTTTTATTAGGCAGTACGTTTTATTCAGAAACTTTTTTTTGTATAATTAACTTAAAAATAAATAAGGGAGTAATTGTACATTGTATCTTAAAGTTAACAAATAAAACATGAACCATGACCAGAAAGAGCACTGATTTGTTTATATATTGAATGCCTTGTAGGTTGAGAGTCTTTTAAATAGCTTCTAGGATTACTAAAATTTACCATTGATTCCACTGGTAATTGACTGCAATAAATCAAAATCCCTAAAATATAATCGGTCTTTATTTTTGCATGGACCAAAAAATCAAAAGGAGATCGTCGGAAAATGAGTGAGTCAGCTATTTTTGTTTCCCAGAGTGAAACTGATGCATATGAGATAGGTGATACTATCCATCAGCCTAAAAAGAATGAATTTATGACCTTCGACGATGCAATAGTTGTTATTTGTAAGCTCGATAGCAAAATCAAGGTGAAACAAGCAGTACATCTTATGGGTACAGGCATCGTTAGCGGTGCATTTTGGGGTATTTTGATAGGAATGTTTGCTTTATTTATCTTAATCACGAAATGGACTAAAGAAAAGGCACTAGAGATATTAAACAAGTTCAAAGCAACAGTAATGCACCCATCTCTTTCTCATGAAGATGAACTTAAACTTAAAGCCATTTTCGGTGCTGGTAAGTAACTAAAGGATTGAAAGGAGTGGGGTATAAAAATGAGTGAAACAAAATCCTTCAATGTGTTAACTACTGTTTTTGGAATCTCCGTGGATGATGATCAAAACAGCCTTACAGTCGGGGAACGTGGTCCTGTTCCAGATCCTAGTTTTTTGGAACCACCATTTGAAGTATCGGGACTTGTAGCCCATCCGCCTTGCAGATACCCAAGGATGACTTTGTACAGCCAGGCAATCTGTACCGTGACGTCATGACAGATCAGTACCGTGAGAATATAATAGGAAATATTGTTTCCAATCTCTCATCTGCCCAAAAACGTATACAGTTTAGGCAGACAGCCCTATTTTTCAAAGCTGATCCCGACTATGGAAGCCGTGTAGCTAATGGCCTCAGACTCGATTAAAAGAAGTTGAGCACCTTGCTAACATGACTACCTAAGAGCGTGCCAGAGCGACTGAAAAATAAAATGACTTTGGACAATGGCTCAATTTTTTTAAGGTTACATATAATTAAAGGTCTGTTTTTAACTATTCAGCTTACAAAAAATAGGTTCAATGATATCCATTTTATCACTAAATAATTCTGATTACTAAGTTATAGAATAATTTTGGAGGACTAGCTGATGAAAGCCGGATTGTTATTACTAATGATTATGTCGGCAATACTGGTGGCTGGGACGACGATCTGTGCTTATGAAGGTGCCACACATGATGCCATAGCTACCTTGAAGGATGTGAAGGGCTATACCGTGGGGCTAGCCACCTTTACCGAGGACGCTAAGTGGCCTGGTTCGCATCAACGTCAGCGTGAGCGGCCTGAAACCGGGGTTGCACGGCATCCCCATTCATAATAAAGGAAACTGCACTAGGCCGTCGTTCATCTCGGCCGGCGAACATTATAACCCTCTGGGCAAAGAGCATGGCCTCAACAACCCTAAAGGCCCCCATGCAGGTGACTTGTACAACCTAGAAGTGGGCGAGGATGGTATGGGACATATGAATATCAACACCACCCTTGTGGCATTGTCACCCGGACAGATCACGCTATTCACAGCCAACGGCACTTCACTGGTTATCCATGCTAATCCTGACGACCAAATGACAAATCCTTCTGGAAACAGTGGCTGACGGGTTATCTGTGGAGTCATCGAGAAAAAATAGGTTTTTTTTTTATTTTTGCAGGAGTATAAAATTCGCTAGAACCAAAGAAAAAAATGGCCAAAACAATGAACTCAGCGCTGTTTATCCGCACGAAGTTGCCGTGATCGCTGACCAAGTGAGCGAAAGAGCTGCCGAACGAGTCGATATGTGTCGATGCTACCGTTAGGCAATGAATGTTTAAAAGAAACGAGCATCAAATTAGATTATGATTTCAAGAGCTAATTTGATTCCTATGATTGCAATGCTCACTTGAATTAGAAAACTATTATAAAATAACGCTCAAGAAAGTCGATTTGTTCCTTAACTGATGACTATGAAGTTGAATTGAAAAATCAATCTCAAAAGCATTAATTGTCCAAAATCCAAATTCAAAATCATAGTGTTTATTATATTTGATTTGATCCTCAGGTGCGTAAGTTCTACTAATATAAGATACACAGGTTTTGTAATAGCTATATATATTTTCTCAGTTTCAACTGAAATCATTTTAACTGAATTTGGATAAAACAAATAGTTTTTACCAAAATCCATACAACAACTTAAAATCAAAATATTGATATTTTGTATCTCGAAGAGCAAGAAATGCATAAAAATTAAGCGTGAAATCTGGAAAATAGCACTATTTTATTTTAAGATCATAGCTATTATTTCGTGTGGGCTTTATAGAACCAAACTATAAAAAGGACACAATTTTTAAAACTAAATTCTGAAGAGCAGAAGATATCTTCCTAGTATAATAATGCTTATTTAAGTTAAAAGCTGATAATTGTAAATGGATATTTTCGAGAGAAAAGACTTACAAGAAGCTGACCTTCAAGGAGCTGATCTTATGGGGGTTAATCTTCAAGGAGCTAACCTTGAAGGAGCTAACCTTAGAAAGGCTCATCTTGAAGGAGCTAACCTTATGAGGGCTAACCTTATTGGGGCTGATCTTCAAGGAGCTCACCTTCAAGGCGCTCATCTTGAATGGGCTTATTTTGGAGGAACTAATCTCAAAGAGGCTAACCTTCGAGGCGCTAATCTTTTTTATGCTGACCTCACGGAGGCTCACCTTGAAGGAGCTAACCTTATAGAAGCCAACGTTGAAATGGCTATCTTTAGATTGGCTAAACTTCATTTGGCTAACTTTAAAAAGGCTAACCTTCAAGGAGCTAATCTTCAAGAGGCTGATCTTTATGGGGCTGATCTTCAAGGGGCTAACCTTCAGGGAGCTAACCTTTATGGAGCTGACCTTCAAGAAGCTAACCTTAAAGAGGCTAACCTTGAAGGGGCTTATCTTGTGGTAACTAACCTTGAAGGAGCTCAGAATTTATCACTTTTCCAGCTTTCTAAAGTGAGAACACTTTCTAATGCAAAGTTAGACAACGAGTTTCTCATATCATTAAAAGAGAAGTATCCTACCCTTTTTGAGGAACCTAAATAAACTTTTTTTTAAGCCCACCTTATTATACTCTCAAAATATATCTAGTGTAATTAGTCTAGCTATACCCTAAACGTTCGAAGAGCGCCAGAAAATAAGCCATCTTAGATTATGGTGAGTTCTACTTTTTAGAGAATAATTATGGAATTATTAAAATCAGTAAAAAAGTGTTTAATGATTGTGATAAATGAGCTATTTATACGTTTTTCTAATTGATTTCGCATCCACTAGAATGTGGATTGTATCCATGAGTTGTTTATAAATGTGTTCATTAGACTCTCTACAGTTCTACAAAAAATTTGGCTGTAATTATTTCTCAAATTTGTTCAATAATATAAAGATACGACTCTAAATTTGAAAATATTTATTTTAATATTTAGCCTTGATAATTACTCATAAAAGGCTTTTAAAATCTAGAATACGATCCTAGATGAATCTGGATCTCTTTTTTTGAAAAAAGATCAATTTTGAATTCGTGAAGATTCTCAGAAGTAATAAAAACATAATTAATATAACACTATTGTTCGATTTTAAAACATTTTATGAAAAAGAAAATTTTATTCAGAAACTACTTTTTGTATAATTAATTTAAAATAATGAAGGAGATAAATATACTTTACACCTTAAAGTGAACATATAAATAATCTCACATTTATCGCGAAGTAAGTCTAAATAAAGATATATTTTAGAGGGAGTCAAATGAGTGAAATGGGCACATCTGGAGAAGTAAAAGTTCCTTATGCTGTAACAAATATCGAAAGATGCATGTGTACCCAGTGTCCTGTCCAAGCTGACAGTGCTTGTACATTGGATAAAATTGGAAACTTAAAAAATGAAATGAAAAGTTCAGGGAAAGATGAAGCTCCAGAGCCTCACAAGGTTCCTGGAGTCTACTGTTCATCTGGTACTGCAACCTGCAGCGACTTAGACCCTAATAAAGATTGCATTTGTAAAACCTGCTCTGTCTGGGAAGAATACTGCCTGAAGCATGCAAATACAATAATGTATTTTTGCAATAATGGTAGAGCAATTTGATTCTTTCATCGTGCAAAATGATAGATATTTCTTTTATCATTAGGACTTAAGTGCTTGAGGAGCAAAATAAACAATGAATAGATCTACCATAAATATTATGATTTCGGAAGTTTTAGGTTTACAGTTTATTTATTTTATGAATCTATGCAATTCAATTGTCTGAATAATGAATTGACTAAAATATCTATTGTGCTTTATTTTGATCCTTAAGTGTATAAGTTTTAGATTTCTAAGTTCAATAGCGTATATCTTACTGATGTGCAAGTGTCTTATAGCGAAGCTATAGGAATTGAATATCAAAATTCAATGAAAACCTGAACAGTAACATACTAACTTATGTCAGCACCAGAATTTGAGGTATTTTAGTTCATGGGATCTTGAAAGATAGGAAGAAATGTATCTCGGAACTCATTATAATCGGTATACAGGGCTCTTGATTGCCATGAATCTTGCTTTGAAGAAATTTTTGATGAAAAATTGATAGGGTAAAAAAGGTAGTGTCTTGCCCGGAAAATTGCATAGAATGCAATCAGTGAGTGAAGCTTGTAATAAAGAAGCTATCGACCTGTTGAAGGCTAAATCCAAATTCTAAAAAGTGGTGAAAATAGTGCATCCCAGAATTGATTATGATAAATGTGTAGGTTTACTAGAATGCTATGGTGTCTGCCCTGCGGACGTGTTTGATGCGGAAGAATCAATAGAAGGAAAAAGGGCATTAGTAGCACGCCCTGAAGACTGTACAGAGTGCGAGCAGTGCATACAGGTCTGTCCTACAAACGCAATAGAACTCGTAGAGGATTAAGAAATTATTAGATGGTGGAATTGAATATTAAATAGCTGAAATATTTTTCCTGAAAAGTTGTTTAAAAGCATTGATATGAAAAAAAAGTATTAATGTCCTCAAAACTTAATTAAATTTTTTATAACTACTGAGCCCAGTTTTCTAGATTAGATATTGTGTCATTGTTTCCCCAATCAAATATATATAAAAACCAAATTATTTTGCATTTAAAAAATAAATAATCTCAATTTCCTTTTTAAAAGTTTATTATACCATTTTTATATTTTTATTTCAGTATACTGGGACAAATATGATATCTCTTGTCAATAATAAAGCTATTAGTAATTGATCTAATCTCAGATAAGGTGATGATATTATAACAAAAGAATCAGATATAAATAGCAATACATATCGTACTTCGTATCACAATCGTATGAAGAAACTGGACAACAAGGAGCTTATAAGGGAATTTAACAATGCAAAAAAATATCCTTCCGGAACACCAAAGGATGAGTTCATCAAAATACGGATGCAGGTGTTGGAGATGCTTGCTTCTGAGCGTGGAATCCTACTTTAAACATTTATTCTATACTTGTTTGCTTGCTAATGATATGGATCCTATACTGTATTTTTGGTTTTGACCTCAGACATATAAATCTGTCACTCATGATCGTGGCCTTATTTTATCCATGGTTCCAATGTTTTTATGCCTACTTTATCTTTCAATCTCTTTCTAGAGGCCTAAATTAGAAAGGATTTTGATAAATCACTTATTTTCATGAATCATTTATATACACTTTATAAAAATATAACCAAATTTAGGGATTTATCGAAATCCTCTCAAAACTAAATCCTTTTTTAAAATTGTAACTAATTCGTGAGTTTACCATAAATACCATTTTCCACAGATGTACGCAAAAATGGAATACATTTTCTCAATATGGCAGTAGCTTAAAAATTAATTTAACTTTGAATGAATAATAGTGGGCAAATAGGCAAACAAATTCGACATGTGTTTACATTTGTGGAATGTAGTTTTCACCATTATTCTAAAATGGGTGTCCCGTAGGTATAATCCTCGAGTTCGAGGACTTTTTTCCAGAGTTCTTTGCATTCACAATTTTTTTTACTCAGGTCTGCTGGATTCTGGGTAAGTGAGAAAGTTCTGAGTGAGTCTGCTACATCTGAGCTACATAGTTTACAGTTATGAGGGCCACGTTTTGAGCCTGCACCTACCGGATCGGACATAAGTATGAGATCCGAATGGGCAGCTTTCGCCTTTTCCAGGATTTCTACGATGCTCCAGAGCCAAGGAGGGCGATACTGCCCTTTTTCCCAGAGAGCTTCAACGAGGGTACCTTTCTGGACGTTGCAGAGGTTAATTGAGATTGTGTCAGTATAGGGAGCTGCATCATCTATGGAACGAACTATATCTTCTAAGGCCTGAAGTTCGGAAAGAAAGGGAGGTTTTAGCATCAGATAAGCTTTTACGGTTGCACCATGTATTTGTGAAATTTTTGCTGCACAAACAAAGTCCCTGAAGGTAAATCCCTTGTTAATTGAATCTTTGCGAATTCTGTCAGAGCTTGTTTCCAGTCCAAATGCTAGCTCGAATGGTTTATTTTTTAGAATTTGAACACAGTATGCAACATTTTCTTCAGTTACAAAGTTAGGCCGGGTTTCGACAAGCACCTTAATAATCCTGGAATCATTTGCGAGAGTTTTGAGAATTACATCTCTTGCTTCACGAGGGACTTCCTGTTCGTCAAGGAAACTACCTGAGGTGAAAATTTTGACCATGAACTCTGAAAATTTGTCGGCTTTTTTTATCGTTCTGGAGAGTTGGGTTTTGTAATCTTCAAGGGTCGGCGGCTCACTTGCGCAGTCGTAAACATAACCACACATAGTACAACCTCCAGCTTTTCCCCAGCTGCAGCCTGCACTTTTAAAGATTACGGTGAGAGTTTCTATTTGAATCCCGTTTACAATGTCGATTCCTGTCCAGCTGGCTGCCGGTTCATTTGTAGGCGAGGGCTTTATTTTAATTCTCTGCCGGATTTTCATTACTGCTTTATTCAGGGTCATGGAAAAAAAACTCACTTAATTGCTTTCTGTAATCTTGCAGAAATGGATTTCGGATCTGTTTTTCAGTTTCATTTATTGAACACTTTATTCTCTGCATTCTATATCTCATTCAAACTCGATTGTTGCCGGCGGCTTGGGTGTGATATCGTAGACTACCCTGACAACTCTCGGAATCTCGGAAGTTATCCTGGCCTCTAGGTGCTTGAGCGCATCCCAGGGAAGTTCTAAGGCTTCTGCAGTCATTCCGTCTCTTGACCCAACAGCCCTTACAGCTACGATCCATCCGTAAGCCCGAATATCTCCTTTTACTCCTGTTCCCTTGCCTATCACTGCAGCGAAAGTTTGCCAGGGGCAGAACCTGTCAAGAAGTTCCTCTTCTACTATTAGATTTGCTTCCCTTACTACCTCAAGCTTTTCCTCTGTAACTTCTCCTATAATCCGCACAGCCAAACCTGGACCAGGAAAAGGCATCCTTTCACAAATTTCTTCAGGCAGCTGGAGCGCCCAGGCAACCTTCCTTACCTCATCTTTGTAAAGTTCTTTAATAGGCTCAACTATCTTCTTGAAATCCATCTCTCTAGGCAGTCCTCCAACATTGTGATGGGACTTAATACCGCCTTCTGACTCGATCCTGTCGGGGTAAATAGTGCCCTGAATTAGATAATCAGCTGCTAATTTCCTCGCTTCTTCTTCAAATACTCGGATGAAAGTCTCGCCTATAATATTCCTTTTTTCTTCAGGATCAGTGATATTTTTCAAGGCTGCAAGGAATCTTTCCTTTGCATATACAATATCCAGATTCATGTGGGAGAAGATGTGCTTTATCCTTTCTGTTTCTCCTGTCCTCATGAGCCCTGTGTCAATATAGATCGGTTGCAGCCTTCCCCCAATAGCTCTGTAAGCCAGCTCCGCACAAACAGAACTATCCACACCGCCTGAGAGTGCAATAATTGCTCTATTACCTTTTATTTCCTGGCTGATTTCTTCAACTGCTTTTGGAATGAATTTATCAGGGTTTAACATCGAAATACTCCTTTCACTGAATCTTCTTTGAAGAAATGATCGTGAGCTGTGAATGCTATAAGACTATTTGGAGTTGATTATATTTTATTGTAATATATACGTCAGTGCATTGGATTTTTGATATTTAAAGGTATAGTAGGGAAATTTTTCAATGATGAGCATTCTTTTTTAATACCTACAGATTAATAAAAAGAATTTCGTTAAATTCTTATGCATTTGATTATTGGAGGTTTTTAAATATCTTAATAATGATTTTTACTAATGAAAATTCTTACTGATTTTACTTCTAAATGGTGGTATGAACTTTTCCAGTTAGTTGGAGACAAACTTGCTGAAATTGATTCGTTAATTGATTGAAATTTTTTCGTATCGTTTTTGAGTCCATATATTTCAAAAAAACAGTTTTCTGAGACGGACTTGAAGCTATCACGGTCATTATGTTAAAATTACTTATTTTACAGTAGTGGTATGATATATCAGGACTATCAAAATATTCTTAATAGTTCGAAGCAAATATTATTTCTCAACATTTTTTGAATCTGTTTTGATCTTAGTTAGTATCGCACCTGCGATACTTATCAGCACTAAAAAAACAAGTACAACAATCCTAAAAAATGTTATGAATGTACCCCCTCTATTTGTTTTATCACATTTCACTCTTCTCATTCACATCTTCCGAATGGTTTTTAAGATAGAACACATATGAAATTTAGAAATTCATCAAAATCTTATACAACCACATCGATAAATTTATAAGACAGTTTATATATTATTTTTAAACTCCGCAATTATTGATTTTGCATGCTGTTTTTATCGTGAAGGAAGAGACGAAGAACCAATAATATTTTACAGAATTTTCGATAAACTTCAATGCAAAATTAATGAAATTAAAGGTCTTACCCTTATGAAGTATCAATTGTGACTTTTTTATACAATTATGTGCAAGATTGCATAAACAGTAAGACCCATGTCTACATGTTAGTTACATTTTTTAATTATTGCAGTTCTTGTTATCATTACCATTAACAACCCCTGACCCAATGTTGCTGGTGGGGCTCCATCCCCAGTCACAGTTAGGATAGTAATGGCCATGGTAGTAGAGGGCACGTGGACGGTGGTGACCACCTGTTCTCACTACAGCTGTATGCCCTGTTCTTACCTGCTTCGCTGCGCTTACTGTCGCAGCTGTCACTGATACTATAAAAAGGACTCTCAGCAAAATAGCCAGTACCTTTTTCATTCTAATAGCTAATTGTTGCAACAATTATTTCACTCCTTTATGACTAAAATTAATAATATAAAGGAATTTATTTTTGGTAATTTTTCAAGCTGCAAAGAATTAGTTGGTTGATATCTATTACTATTACAGCAACAAATTTCGATGGACTATAAAAACTAACTGAGTTCAACTAGTTATTTTAAATTAATCATAAAAAATAGTTTATGAAAAACTTTATTCACTCATAAAATATTTTAGCATCGAACAGTAATTTCATATTAATACTTTTATATTTGGTTATGAATTCTCTCATTTCTACATAAATCATTTTAAAAATATTATATAACTTAGCACCTATTGGATATTTAAATACTACTTATTCCGTATTAAAAGGATTTAATTATTGATCACAGAATCACAAAACACTCCCATGTCACTTGATATTGGAGACTTAAAACCAAGGATTGAAGAGAGATCAAGGATAAGGAAATATAAGAACAGATGAAAGTAAATGGTATCCATAAGCAGAATATAATAAACGATCTTAATTCTAAGATTCAAACATTTCATGAACAAATACAAGTCAAAGACGACTAGTTACATACCAAAGATGAAAAAATCAAGGATCTAAATAAGAATATGTATAAACAGGCAGTTAACATCCAAAATTTTATCAAAAATAATAGCAGGTTGAACACAAAGTTATTGTCTGAATAGAGTAATAAAAAATGAACGGTGGCGATTTTTGGGACTACCGCTACAGTTGTACCACAGGATAAAGTAAAAAGGGATATTTTATTAAAAATAGGTCGAATTCTAACTAAAAAATTAAAACACTTAATTATTCATTCCTTCTCTAACTATAGCAAGCTTCTCTGGAATTTTTGCCCTATATTCCATCTGCATCATTGATACTTAATTCGACATTCTCGTTTTTATTTTCTATCTCAATGTAGCTTATGACGTTGTATATGCAATGGCTAAAGGTAAAAAAGTTTTAATAATTAGTGCTGATTATAGTGAAATACCTTTTTACTTAAAAAAGGTGCCTATATCCTTTTGCTTTATAATTTTGCTACTTCCTGTGCCATATTGAATTTTGTTTATAATTGTTGAAGGCAACAAGGTACCTGAAAATATCGAGCCTAAATAAGCAGTACAGCCGTTAATCAATGCCCTAAAGACGAAGATACCAGTTAATGATGGTAAACTATTAACTTTTCATTTATTGCAATGAAGGACAGAATGATAAGTGTTGCAGAAAACTCAAAATTAAATCGGGCAATATAGATAGCCTTAAGGAATGTTATTATTGCCCTGAAAATTAGGTGACCAACCCTTTAAAATTATCCATGGAGCTAACATCTATTAACATGAAGTTAACAACAATAAAATATTGTTTGTGTGGTTAGTGAGATGATCAACTCGATGCTTTTAAGCTTATTTTTCCCTAACTTATTGACTCGTTTTGCTAACATACTGAGCAATTCTTATTTTTAGGCTTCGACATGAATGACTTCAAATAATCACTACTTATCGAACTTGATTGCTTAAGCTTGAATTATAGCATTTTCTGAATTAATCAGTAGCTGGCCGTTAGTTTGTGAAAGTATACCACTGTCAATGTAAATATTTACTTCAATAATAAAAATATTTAATTGAGTAGTTGCTTTACTTGTTTGGTCAGAATTTAGACTGTTCTTCGCAGCGATTAGTTCAGATATCAATGGACGACCGGCTCCACTAGATAACTTGCCCGAAGTGACTAGATTTTGTATAAAAGTAATTATTTGATTGATTTTCTGCACCAGAGTTCTGACATTGATTAAAGCAGTAGCAGATCTGTAGTATAATCAACAATATCTTTTGGTTTGAAACTAGTAGTCAATGTATGAGTACTACACTTAATACAGTTCCTGCATTTGGATTATATGTAAAACTTCCAGGTACTGGAAAAATTGTATATAGTTGAGCGCTACTCAATCGTGTTCCATAGACTATGTCAGCAGGGTTTTTCCAAATAATGGCAGGAGTTGCTTGTGTTACATTGATAAAAACACTTGCTGATGCTGTAGTATAATTTTCAGTATCATTTGGTGTTAAAGTAGCAGTTAATTGTTGATTTTGACCTGCATTTAATATAGTTCCTATTGGTGGAGTATATACAACGGTTCCAGGTACTGATGCCTTTGTATCTAGTTGAGTATTGCTCAATGCTGTTCCATATATTATATCACCGAGTCTATTCCAGGTTATTTTAGGAGCTGTTTTTCCTATAAACTTCCCGAAGGCTTGTGGTGCATTTCCTACATTTACCGTAGCTGTAACCGTGTTACTTGTAGTGTCAAGTACAGAGACATTGTTGCTGTCTTGGTTCACTACATACACTTTTGCTCCATCAGGAGTGACTGAAATTCCATGTGGGTTGTTTTCTACAGGCACAGTGGCTATAAAAATGTTGTTAACAGCGCCAATTACAGATACAGCGCCATCTGTGGTGGTGCCGTCGGAAGAAGTCACGTATAGCTTTTTCCATATGGACTGACTGCAACTCCATAAGCCAAATATACATTAGGCATTGTGGAGCTGGTGGCTGATTAATCGATAGCATTGGTTGTTGTGTTAGATCAATTACATTCCTGCCGAATACGTTCACTACAGATATTTTTGTTCCATCAGGAGCAACTGCGACTCCAGAAGGAGATCCTACATACAAAGTGCCTGTACCCGTGTTTGTTGTGGTGTTAATAACTGAAACATTGTTTTGGTAATAGTTTGATATATATACCGTTTTTCCATCAGGGGTGAATGCAATTCTGTAAGAAGGCAGCATTGGGGTTATAGGCACCGTAGCTATAACACTATTAAGTGGCTGTGTCAATTACGGAGTCTTGGAAGTAAAGGTTAGTTACATATGCTTTATTACTATCCTGAGTGACTGCGACTCCCGTAGGCATGTTTCCTACACTCACATTGGCTGTAATGGTATTGGTTGTCGTATCAATGACAGATACATTGCCGTCATATAAGTTCGCTATATATGCCTTTCTTCCATTAGGGCTGATTGCAACTCCTCAAGGACGATCTCCTGAGTTCACCGTGGCTGTAAACTTGTTTGTTGCTGTGTCAATTACAGAGACAGACTATCCAGGGTTGTCGCCGAAGATCACTATGTTACTTTTGTAAATAATTCTCAAAATTTACCATGGTTCATCTTTACATGCTTCTAAACCACTGATTTTTCAGGAGTCATGTATCTACTTTTATAATTTTAGGACGAAATTTGTAGGTTTATAAACATTCTCTATCGATTATTAAAAGCTCTTAATTTACTGTAATCATCTATTCCTATATTTAATTAGTAATATATATAAATAATTATTCTTTCTTCATACATTATATAGTATGGATATTAATACTCTAACAATATAAGTGAAAATCATTTCTATCTGCAAATAAGCTGATTTTATTATTTAGTAGTATATCAGTCTTTTAGAATTTAAGATAAACTAGCTGATTAAAATACTAGTTTGTGAACCGGTTAGTGAAATACTAGTTAGTTGAATAATATTTTCACAGTATATCTGCCGATGGGAAATGTATTTAAAAAGTAACAGTTCAGAAAGTATATCCCTAAAATATGTATCATAGTTGTATCACATAAAAAGTGTATCAAATTAAATGGGAGTGTAAACAAATGTTGAAACTTGGAATGAAAAAGGTACTCACAGTTTTGCTGGCAGTCCTTTTTGTAGTATCGTTGACAGCTGCAGCAGCTAGTGCAGAACGTGAAGGTCATCATGGTAACGGTTGTAGCAGCGGCTGGGGCGGTTGTGGCGGCGGTTGTGGCAGCGGCTGGGGCTGCCCGATGGGCTGGCCGGTGGGCTTGGGTTGGCCGGTTGGTGTTGGCTATGGCGGCTGGGGCAGTTTGGGTGGCTATGGCGCCTGCAATGGCTATGGTTTCTATGGCTGCGGTGGGTGTGGACTGGGACCGGGTGTCTATGGCATGGGCTATGGCGGTTGTGGCGGCTGCTGAGTAGTGGCAGCTGGGGTGGCTATGGCGGCTGTAGTTGTGGATTAAATGAATTACCATACCACAAAAAATCCTACAACAACCCCAACATTTCCGATCATCGTCTGAGCTTTAAATATAGACAGCTTTAATTATGCATAGGTTTTATAGTAAAATCTATGCATAGAATTATTCGGAATAGAAAGATAACTTTGTTAGCATAACCCCATTAGTTCAAAGTTCTGCTTTTTTGTAGTGAAAGAAAAAGGATATTGTAAAGGTTCCATATCTAACAGTCATCATGATGATAGTAATCAATGATCGTGGTTTCAATGATGGCCGTGGTCTCTATCTTTGTGTTTATGGTCCCCATGCTGATTCCACCAATGTTCACGACTCTCATGATGGTCGGGGTTTCCATTGTCGTGGTCGTGATCTGGTTCAGCGCTCGATGATGCAGCTGTCAATGATACCACACTATAGAATGAGTAGGAAACAACATTTTATTAAAAATATGTCCTGTTGCAATAAAAATATTCAATAGTTGACTACTCTTTATTTCATCTACCCGCAGTAAACTTCTATAGAATTTTTTCCCTAATTCCATCTGTATCATTGACAATTAACTCGACATTTTCATTCTTGTTCTCTGAAACAACATTCTTTTTTCTGTACACACGCCTTCAAAAGTCTGCCGAAAATCTCCTTCCCAAAATCTACATGCAAACTTGACGATTTCCCGCATAATCTGCGTCTTTTAGGCGCCCAAAAAGTGTTTTAGCAGCATAAGAATTCCGCTTTTTAATGTATTTATACAATTGAAAATATTTCCTAGATTTCTCTGTCTTTCGTTTCCATCAAAAGTTCGTTGAGCATCAGTCTCCCATCCACAAGCATCCACAAGAATGATAAGATCTTTTACTGAATCTGGGTTTGCTCTTGGATCCATTTTATTGTCTAAACAATAAACATGTAAAACTTTAAACAGTTCTTCCTTGATTATAGCAGTTCCCCTTGAACCTTTTGACCCACTTTTCTTTATATCAAGTATTTCAGGGTCCATTAATTTATTCGCCATACAATACAGGGGATTGCCAGTTAGCATCCATTTCTCCCGTATCTCATACCAATCTGCATCAGATGATAGTTTCCCATTTTGACCTATGTTCAGCATCTCATCAATAACGACTTTCAGGAATCCTGTCAAGTTTTCCGGAGTGAATATGTCGTTCTTAAAATCTTCTTTCATCCCGCATTCATTTCCAAAAGTAATGAATTCCCATCGTTCCCAATATGCTTCCTCCGTCTTGATCCTTGAATCAAATTTTGCAGGCGTGTTCGTGGTAAACACATGCACTACATCTAGTGTTGCAACATATGGTTGAACGCCTTTTCTTTCTATGTTATGTTGCCTTTTACCCTTAAGTGTCTTAAAAGTCCCTGTATCGTTCAGTGTAAAGTATCCATATCATCATGCAGGTTTAGTATTTTCCTTAAGTGATGCAATTTGGAATCTTTGAATGATCTTGTCCAGCCTAATATCACAAAATCCGTCGTGTCCTACTATACGTTCCATTAATTCGACAAATGTTGTTTTTTCAGAATTCTCCTTTCCATAAATCAGATATTCTCGCTTGTATGGCCCATGACCATTGCTTGCATGAAACTCTGTGTCGGTATCTGGATCAGTTTATCGGGGGTGCCCGTATAATCCTTTAACATGTCACATATTGTAGTGTTCGTGACCAAACTATCGTATTTTATTGGAATCGTGTAGTTGAATCTGTATTTTGTCGGTTCTGGTCGATGAGATTGCATGATTGATTTTCGACGTCGAATATTACAATTCCATTTTCGACTGGCAAAGTATTTTTGTAGTCGTTGAATGGATAAGCCTTGATACGGGTTTTAGTGCGAATCTGTGCCATGACATCTCTAATTTTCCGATCTATATTTTTTCGTTACGCGCCTCGGAAAGGTTAATCAATAAAAATCTGCTTCAGCAGATGAAGACGCGAACTTTAGTTATACTGTAAACTTAATTATAAAGATGCCAACTACTTACAGACTAAACATTTTCTTTAGAACTCATAAGTTTTATTAAGTCTAGGCAAAACAATATCAGGGCCATCTTTAATAGGATCCAATGAGTAAATTCCAAAGTCTCATTTATCAACTGTAGGCGAGATACTGTTTCTTTGCCACTAGAAATTAGTACTCAAAAGCTTCCATTGCATTAAAATAGTTATCTTCCAATTTATTTTTGGTAGACTGAATTTATATGCTCGTAAGAGGGAGAAATGAGAATAAATGTAGTAGCTAGAAATTGGGGGAAAATGTTATTCTTCACTTTCCTTTGCAATTGCAACAAGCTCATTTATGCATGCTACAGCCATTGGAGTCCCTCCTCTTGTCCCGACACAGCTGATGGAGGGGATGGGAATCTTCAGGTTCCTCAGCATTTCTCTGGATTCGGCAGCGTTTACGAAACCTACTGGAAGTCCAATAATAAGAGCTGGCCTTATGCCTTTTTCAATAAGTTTGCAGACCATGATAAGGGCAGAAGGTGCATTTCCAATTGCAATAATACTTCCATTGAGTTGTTTTCTGGCAGCCAGGAAACCTGCAGAAGTGCGGGTTATCCCGTATTTGTTAGCGATTTCAGAATTCTGATCTTCATCTAGCACGCAAATGATTTTGGATTTGTGCCCTCTTTTTGTAATCCCTGCTTTTAACATATTGATATCTACAAAAATTGGGGCACCCTTTTTAATAGTTTCCACGCCTACAGTAATGGGGTCATGCATAAAACGCATGATTTCTGCTACTGTAAGGTCGCCAGTGGCAATAACACAGCGTTGACGTAAACGATCTTCCGGCGTCTTATTAACAACAAGCTCCTGAATAAATGTCCAGCTTTTCATGTAAATAGCTTTGGCTTCATCAGTTCTTGCTCCGGAATCCTGACAAATTTTTACAAATTCGGGATCTATCTCTACTGTAAGCTCGGTAAATTCCTCAAGGTTATCGAACTTTCCAACTTCTTCATTAATGATTCTTTTAGTAGTCATATTTCTTATGATACCCCCTGGGAGTTATTATAAAATCTTTATTTTTTGAATTCCAGATTCTAGAATCTCTATTTCCAACAAGAATCGTGGTGCTCATATCTATCCAGTCTTCATATTCCATTACTTTACCTAAGGTAGTTACGATCCTTTCCTCGCCTTCTCCCCTTAGAGCATTCTTGACGAGTCCTACAGGCACGGAGTCAGCCTTGTGCTGACGGATGATTTCAATAGCCTTCGAAAAGTTAGATTGTCTCTTGCGGCTTTTCGGATTGTAGAGTGCAACTACAAAATCGGCCTTTGCAGCAAGGTTAAGCCGCTTTTCTATTACATCCCAGGGAGTCAATAGGTCGCTCAGGCTTATGACTGCAAAATCCGTTACAACAGGAGCTCCGAGTATACTTGCTCCGGCTAGAATTGCAGTAACCCCTGGAAGAACTTCAATAACAACATCAAGACTCTCATGCTCAGCAACCTCAAGAACTATACCGGCCATGCCATAGATGTTGGTATCGCCACCACTGATAATAACAACGGTTGAATTTTTTGCAAGTTCCACTGCTTTTCTTGCTCTGTCCACCTCTTTGCCCATATGACTGCGGATTACTTCCTGAGTCCCTAGAAGACTCTCGATCTGGTCCAAGTAAGTACTGTTTCCAATCACATAATCGGCATTAATGATTGCATCTCTGGCTTTGACCGTTATCTGTTCAACAGATCCCGGCCCTATCCCTACGATGTAGAGTTTTCCTCCTGCTGCCTTATTTTGCGATTGCGATCGTGACTCGGCCATATACTTTTTTCCTAGAAATCAATTTTTTTTCTTTTGAAAGGGCAAGAGCCGCAGGTTCTGCGACCCCTTTTAATCCAAAGAGTGATGATTTGGATGATGAAGGCGGATTGTAGCTGTTTAACACCTCATCCGGCAAAAAGTCCACCCGAATACCAAGAATCTTTCCTGCTTCCAGCAGCCCTCTTTCATTTTTCTTAAGGTTAGCAGAAGCTAAAGCTGTTACTTCTTCAAGGTTAAGGCTACACTCATCTAGCGCCTGTTTCACGGCTTCAACTACTTCTTCTCTTGTAATATCTCTACGAGTCCCGATTCCAATGATCATCAGTACCTCCGGTCCATTTTTTTTCATTAATTCAACTACAAGTTAATTGTATGATTATTAGCTGCTACCTAAGCTCAATAGCTATTGCCTTTTCTGCTGTCAGTTGATAAAGTTTTACTCTGGCGTTTTCTTACAAGCACAGATACATCATCGTCCACGATTATTATCCTAGGCCCTTTGATCTCAAGAATTTCTACACGTTGGTCGAGGAATGCACAATTTACAGCTACAGTGGACTGTTTATTGAAAATTTCACAGTCTTGTTTGTCTGCAATGCCCTCTACTGAGGGTTTACCGTGAACTTCAGTAGCCGTTGTAAGAACTGGGATTGCTCCTAGTTCCGAAATCTTTCGAGCAATCTCATTAGCACCGTGATGTCCCCCTAGAAGAGGAATTACAAAGTTCAGGTTTGAATCCACTACAATCACAGCAGGATCCAACCACTTATTTTTGAGAAGAGAAGCGATATCTCTTATTACAATACCTGTGGCAAAAACGGCAACTATTGCCTTGTAATTTCCAAAAGCTTTCCCAAAAACTCCTTTTTCATAGAGAAGCACGTCAGCTTTCAGGTGTTCTGCTAACTTTCCAGCGATTTCATGATTTCTCTCAAAGGTAATTACAACGATTTCGGAGCCATTCCGTATAAATGGGACCTCCTGTAGTTTATGGGGTTAACAACTCTACCTATGATAATCATTGCTGATCGCACAATCCCAGCATCCTCCACCTTTTCTGCGAGATCTCCTACTGTTCCTATGATAACTTTCTCGTCTTCCCAAGATGCATGAAAGATTAATGCAGCAGGTGTATCTTTCGGGCATCGGACTTTTTCCATAATTTCCCTTATTTTTTGAGTGCCCAGGAAAATTGCCATTGTTGTGTTATAAGCTGAAAGTTCGGTGATAAGGTCTTTTTCCATAGTTTTTCCTGCTGGACGGGTAATGATGAGAGTATCAGAAATACCGTTCAGAGTAAGCTGGGTGCCAAGAGCAACTGCGCTTGCAAATACAGATGAGACACCTGATATTCTTTCTACTTTGATATCGTACTTTTTGAGCTCTTCCATCTGCTCTATGATAGCTCCGTAAAGAGAAGGGTCTCCACTGTGGAGGCGAACAACAACCTTTTCTAAATCTACTGCATCTGCGATCATTTTAGTGGTTTCTTCAAGAGTTAAACCATAGCTATCTACCGTCTTTCCCTTCGTGTAATTTAGGACCTCCGGATTTACCAGAGAACCTGCATAAATCACGAGGTCAGCTTTTTCTAACATCTCACGTCCAAGTACGGTAATTAATTTTGGGTTCCCAGGACCTGCCCCTACAAAATATACTTTTCGTTCCATCTGATCATTCCTTTTCTTTTCTGTACCTATTCCAAAATCATGTCCAGATTTCGCAGAATCTTATCTGGGATCTTTCATTTTTTCCCATAGATGATACTGAAATAATTCCCTTTTTCTGGGATCTCTTCTTTTCTGCGGATTATAACTTCGTTGTCAGAAAAAAGTCTTTCTGCAAAAATAAATTCTTTATATCCTTCAGCTTCGAGGTGTTCAATTATCTTTTTTGGCTGTGTGGCTTTCAGGTTAATCTTATACATAATCTCAGAACCGTCACTGACTTCAAAAGATTTATCAATTGTACTGTTAGTCCTTGCGGCAAAAGATGTGATTGAACTTATTCCAGGCACTGTTGAAAGCTCTATATCCAGATAATGCTTTTGCATCACTTTTTTTAGATGGGAAAATGTCGAAAAAAAATTTGGGTCGCCTATAAGACCGAAAGCTACAGTTCCTTTTCGCGCTTCTTCTGCTATTCTATCAGCATTTTCTTTCCAGTGAGAATTTAGAGCTTCAATATCTTTTATCATGGGAAACTCAAGAATTTCAGCGTCCGCATAAGGAGCTACAAGGTCTTTTGCCAGCTGACCAGGCACATATACCTTATCACTTTTTTTTAAAATATCCACTGCTTTCAGGGTCAGAAGTTCAGGGTCTCCTGGACCAAGTCCTACTCCTATTAACATGTTATCACTCCGTAAGTTTATTGAAATAAATTCAAAAGCATAATTTTGATTGAAATCAATTTTCTGGGGATTTACACCGGAAAGAAATCTATTTTCTCAACATTACTGTAGCTTTAAAATTGATCAAACTTTCAATGAATGGTAGTGGCAAATAGACAACCAAACTCTAAGGATGTGTATATCTGCAGAATGTTGTTCATAGAACAAATTTTCAATTTTTTATTTTTCCAACAACAATGTATACAGCGTTTTCAGGTTTGAACATAGTTTCCCCTGCGATTGGTATACTTCTGGAGACCGAAATATGGAGTACTTCATCAAAAATCGCAAGCATTTTCATTGCATTAATTGTTCGGACAACTGTTTCGATACGGACTGCATTTACCACAATACTTCGTGCTTTTTTCTCAACAAGTACCTTAAGAACGGGAACAATATTTTTTGTTCCGCCAACAAAAGCACAATCTATCGAATCAACAAAATCTCTGGATCCAAGAATTTCTGAAGCTTCACCAGCTAAAAGCGTTGCATTTGTGATGTTGAAATTATTGAAGTTAATTTCGGTGGCTCTCAGTGCTTCTTTGCGGGCTTCTATTGCATAGATTGTCAGACTTCGGGCAATCCTAGTTGCTTCAATTGATACGGATCCTGTTCCACAACCGACATCTACAAATTTATCTCCGTCCTGCAGTCCCAGCTTGTAAAGTGATATAAAGATGATTTCAGGTTTTGTTGGACCACCGCTAACGCTTACTATTTTGGACATTTTCTACCTCGGGATAAAGTGGAGAAACGCATGAAATTAATAGTAAAATAAATCACATTTTTTTAAAAAAATGGTAGTTTTTAACCTATTATTTTCCCGTAAGTAATTCGGAATTCTATAACCATTGAATAAGGTGAAAGAACTATTTTTTATTTTGTTCCGTTTTTTCATGGTTCAAATTTGTATTCAAATATAATAGAGAGATGCATATCTTCGACTATAAATCCATTTTTATAAGCTATTGAAGTGTAATTCCCACTATATGTCCTATCCTGTTATCAATTAATATAATTTAAATGTTATTTATTTTTGGTTATTCTCAAAAATTCGGAAGGAGCTAATCTTTCAAATACTGATTTTAAAGCTAGCATGAAGATAATCATAAATTTAATTATCATATTATATTTATCAGATCAACTCCGTTATAAATATAACTTTTTATAGATATACCTTATTATCAGTAAGAAAGCTGTTAGTAGGGAAAAAACTTTCATACGCTTGCTGAAAAAAGAGAACTCTTCCACAATAAAAGCTCCCTCTTTTTATACTTCCTCGAATTTAAATAGACAAACTTTCTTGAAGTAAACAAGAATTTATTGGGGGAATAGATTGAAGTTTTTTCTAGTGTGGTCATAGTACTAAAATGCAAATATAAAATAAATTATTCTTTTGAAAGAAAGAGATTTTAACCAGAACAGCATAGTGGTAACTTATTGTCGACATATAAGCTACGATTCCATCAAGGAGATAAAATAATAAGTTTTCCCCTAGAAAGAATACGTTTCAAAAAGGAAGTTGAAGTTCCTAGGTCAAATACAACTGATTTTCGGACCTTTATATATAAAAATAACTTTTTCGCAGGAAAAACCCTTTCATTGAAAGCTTTTTTTATCGATGTAGGGCTCTGCCCCCTGAACGAGAGGAGGAAAAGCGATGAAAATTTACGAATCATATGAAGATCTGCCCAAAATAAAGCTGCCTTATGGAAACGAAGTATTCATAAGTGACAGCACTATCCGCGACGGTTCTCAGATGCCTGGGATAGTCTTGAGCAGAGAACACAAGCTTCAAATCTATGAGTATCTGCATGAGATAGGGATTGAAAAACTCGAGGCTTTTGTGTTCAATCAAAGAGACATAGACGCTGTGGAACTCATGTTCGACATAGGTTACGAATTTCCCGAGATCACTGGTTGGGCTAGAGCTTCAAGGGAAGATATTAATAAAATTTTGGAGATAGATGGGCTTAAAGAAACAGGAATTTTGATGTCTGTATCAGATACACACATTTTTTCTAAGATGAGGCTCTCAGGCAGGAAAGAAGCCGAAGAGAAATATTTGGATGCCCTACAGTATGCAGTAGATCATGGCCTTCGCACACGGGCACATTTAGAAGATATGACAAGAGCAGACAATTACGGTTTTGTATTCCCACTTATTGAAAATATTCTGGAAATAGACCCTGAGTGCATTATAAGAGTATGCGACACTGTTGGATATGGAATGCCCTTCATGAATATTGATGAACCTTATGGAATCCCGAAAATAGTCCAGTACCTCAAAAATGATATCGGGGTTAAAAATATAGAAACCCATATACACGATGATTATGGATTCGGGTCAGCAAGCTCAATAGCAGGCTTCTGGCATGGGGCCAACTGGACAAGCGTAACCTTTCTGGGCATAGGAGAACGTGCAGGCAATAGTGAGATGGAAAAAATTCTGCTTTTTCTGGTAGATAGGGTAGAGGGCTTTGAGCGATATAACCTTGAGCCTGTTACCCGTTTTGCAAGATTCATGGAGAAAGAACTTGGATTGCGAGTTCCGAGAAATAAGGCAGTTGTCGGGAAGAACATTTTCGCCCACGAGTCCGGAATCCATGCATCAGGTGTCCTCAAAAATCCCTTTAATTACGAACCTTATCTTCCAGAACTGGTAGGAGGGAAGCGATTCCTACTCATCGGAGATTCTTCAGGTCTAGAAATCATCCGCTATAAGGTTCAGGAGACCTTAAATGACCTTCTTGACGTTGAAGCTATCGTTGAAAAAGATGACCCCCGGCTCTTGAAAATCCAAAAAGAAATCCAGAAACTTTATGATAAAGAAGAGAGGGTTTCCTGCATTTCGGATGAAGAACTCCTTGCATACGTAGAAAAGTTCTTCCTGTATCAGCCGATTTGCAATCCTGTATATCAAAGTAGAAGAATACTGAAAAATAAGGGGAAAATATCTGAGTTTGA
Organism: uncultured Methanosarcinaceae archaeon; assembly: GCA_963848985.1. Lineage (GTDB taxonomy): Archaea > Halobacteriota > Methanosarcinia > Methanosarcinales > Methanosarcinaceae > Methanosarcina. The sequence continues at coordinate 173,116 of CAWKGG010000033.1, read as the reverse complement.
AGAAGGAAAAAGTGATGAAAAGAAGATATATAAAGGTAGGGTTGAGAACAATTAAAAATTTAGATATTCCTCTTTCTTTATTCTTTCAGCTTCTTTTTATTTGAGAATTTTTGCTGTATATTTTGCAATTTCATCAGCCATTTTACTGAGTTTTGAGCTGCCTCCGAGATCATAAGTTATATACTTGCCTTCTGAAATTATGTGCTCTGTAGCTTTGAATATAGCTTCTGAATTCTCTTTTTCACCTAGATAATCAAGCATCCAGGCTCCTGCAAGCACAGTTGCCACAGGGTTGACTTTATCTTGTCCCGCATATTTTGGAGCTGAGCCGTGGGCCGGTTCAAACATTGCGAACGAGTCCCCTATATTTGCAGAATAGATCAGTCCAATACTGCCTACTAGAGCTGAGCACTCCTCGCTGATAATGTCCATGAAAAGATTTGTGGAGAGTAGGATCTTTTTGTTGAAGATTTGTGGGTTCTTAATAAGTTGCTGAGCAATGTTGTCTACGTGATAGGGCCATAATTCGATTCCCTGGTAACCCTGCTTTACTTTTTCGACCTCTTCCAAAAAAGAGCCACATGTCAGCTTTAGGATATTGCTTTTATGGATGGGCACAACAGTGTCATAGCCTCTTCTCTTAGCTTCTTCGAATGCATAGATAGCAATCTTTCTGGATGCTGTGCGTGTAATCTTCCGGATTGCAATGGAGACGTCGTCTGTGAGTTGGATTTCCTCTCCTACATATAATCCTTCAGTGCCCTCGCGCACACAGACCATTTCCACATCTCCGAGGGGTTTACTTGAGTTGGGAAAAGTTTTGATTGGCCTTACATTAGCATAGAGATTATATTTTCTCCTTATAGACACAGCAACACTTTTAGGGGAACCGATCCCTCCTGGAGTAGTGGTCGGGCCTTTAAAACATACATCTGAGCTTTCAAGGATCTCCCAGGTCTCATTTGGAATCAGCGAATTTCCTCCGTTTTTCTCCCACCATCCAGCTCCTGCATCACAAACAACAAATTCAATATCTGTGCCAGTGGCTTCTGCAACTTTAAGCATTGCATCTACAAGTTCAGGGCCTGTACCATCACCTTTAATTACTGCTGCGGTTTTATTCATATTATCACCGATTTTGATGTTCGGTTCAAAGGAACGTAGTGATTTAAAAGCTAAAAGGGATAATTTATCAAAAAATATGGTAAATATAATTGAATCTTCCCGCGTACTCAACGTAAGGTTCTATATTTCAAGCTTTGGGTATGATAATCAAACTGAAAAGTAAACCATGGAAGTAAACTCCATTTATAAATGCTTAAGTACATTTCTAAAAAAATCAAATCAATGTTTTTTGCCCTGGGATCATTAAAATCAAAATTTTTTTATAAATATCATCTTAGTTGTATTCAAGTTCTAAAACTTTAATCAATTTCGAGGGATAGGATGCTAGCAAAAATTTCAGTTACTGATAATCATATGCATATAGATTCTAGAGCCCGGGGTCTTGAAGCTGTAAAAGAATTTCAGAACTATGGGGGGACTCATATAATTCTAGTCACCAAACCCAGTTGGTCCCTAGGGGTAACGATCAAAAAACCTGAGGATTACATCACTATTTTTGACGAAACAATCGAAATTGGATCAAAGATCAAGAAGATGGGAGTCGATGCTTTTCCAGTGCTTGGAGTTCATCCAGCGGAAATTTCAAAGCTCATAGAGCATATGGAACTTCAAGAAGCTATGGAGATAATGAAGAAAGGACTAGAAATTGCTTCAGAGTATGTTGAAAAAGGCCTTGCTGTAGGGATCAAATCTGGACGCCCTCATTATCCTGTGACTGCTGAAGTTTGGGCAATTTCAAATGAGATCATGGAGTATGCTTTTTCGCTAGGCAAAGAACAGGACTGCGCTGTTCAGCTTCATACAGAAAATGTGGGAGAATCTGAACTTCAGGACATAACTGCAAGGGCGAAAAGAACAGGAATCAAATTGTATAGGGTAGTGAAACATTATTCTCCTCCTCTGATAAGTGTTTGTGAAGAATTGGGACTCTTTCCAGGGGTTATTTGTTTTAAGGGAGCTATTGAACAGGCACTTGAAGAGGGAACACGGTTTATGATGGAGACAGATTATATTGACGATCTTGATAGACCAGGAGCAGTACTTGGCCCGAAAACAATTCCCAAAAGAACTATGAAGCTGATGGAAACATATGGTGAAGAGCCTTTCTGGATCGTACACAAAGATAATCCAGAGAAGGTGTATAACATCGAAATTGAGGTTTAAAAGGTTTTAACTATGTGAGAAAACCTGGAAAAAAGTCAAAGAAAATGTTTTTAGAGAATTAATGATCAATAGAGGCACTCTGAATCATTACAGGATAAAAAGAAACGGTTTAAAAGTAAGAGCTTTAGGATTGTATATGCAATCTACTGAATCCGATGAACATAAGAATCTAGCTGTGTTTTCCTTAAATATAGTTTTTTACTCGTTTTTTTAGAATTGATTAATAATTTAATGGATATGACTAGAGTTTAAATGGGGAAAAGAGCATAGGGTGAGGAATTTCTGAGAGAATAAAAACTCTTCAAATTTTAACCCTATCTTGCTCTCGGAAGGTAAAACCAGCCGAATATTAAGTGTTCCTCTTAATGAGAATGCAGTTAAAACTTATTCTCGCTTGAAAATTACTTTCGCTTTATTGTTACAATATCCCCCAGAGTAGTGTCTTTCTTTGTATGGGACACTTCAGCTCCTGTTGCATCTACACGTTCGGTAATTTTAATTTTAAGAGTGTTTTCCAGCTTCTTTATAACTGAATCTTCGGGTATGATCTCACTGCGTTCTATCTTCTTGATCAGGGATGCTTTTTCCTTTAAATTTTCAGCCAGGTCTTCCTGAGACCACCCTTTAGCTTCTCTGGCATCCCGGATGATCTTAACATAGTTCTCCAGTAACTCATTTTTCAAAATGTCGAAAAAGTCCTTATTTTGCCTTTTTTCAGTTTTTGTTACTGTACGAACTATCGGAGAGACTTTTCTTGATACTGGAGTTCGTTTATCTACAGGTTTACCATAAGGAGCACATTTTTGGCAGACTTGGAGTTCGCTGTTATCAATTGTAATACATAATGGCTTCTCGCGGATCTCTGCACCACAGATTTCGCACTGCATTTTGATCACTTCGAAAACGCTATATACAGTATGAACTTAAATATTATTCGGAGCTCCATGACGGAAAGTACCAAGAGTAAGGATGAAAGTATGCGCAGTCACCTTGTTAAGCCCGGATCTGAGTATAATGGGATTGTGCCTGGAGAGCGGGGGGAAGTAGCTGAAAGCGTCCAGGATAGAGTGAGGCAACTTGAAAGCCGCAACAATTTTCTGGAAGAGCAATGCAGCCAGATAGAGTCCGAAAAACGTTATTTGGAAAATCAAAAGATCAAATATGAGAGGGAAATACGAAAGCTGCAATCTGAGCTCGATCGGATGAAGACCTCTCCGCTTATCATAGGTACTGTCATTGATGTGATTAAGAACGATAGGATAATTGTACGGAGTAGCAATGGACCTCAGTTTCTGGTTAACGTCTCACAATATATTGATGAGAAAAAACTATTACCAGGGGCGAAGGTTGCTTTAAATCAGCATACACTTGCTATTGCCGAGGTTATTCCTTCCACTGAAGAGCCTTTTGTTGCTGCAATGGAAGTCCTCGAAAGTGTAGAGGTGGATTATGAACAGATAGGAGGTCTCGATGAACAAATACAGGAACTTCAGGAAGCAGTTGAACTTCCTCTCATCGAACCGGAACGCTTTGTTCGCATAGGGATCGACCCTCCGAAGGGGGTGCTTTTGTATGGGCTTCCGGGGACAGGCAAAACGTTGCTTGCAAAAGCTGTGGCTCACAGGACAAATGCGACTTTTATCAGAGTTGTAGGCTCCGAGCTCGTACAGAAGTACATTGGGGATGGTTCTAAACTTGTGAGGGAAATCTTCGAGATGGCTCGTAAAAAAGCCCCAAGTATTATCTTCATAGATGAGCTAGACTCAATTGCAGCAAGGCGTTTAAATGAAACCACGGGTGCAGACCGTGAGGTTCAGAGAACACTCATGCAGCTTCTTGCAGAGATGGATGGCTTTGACACAAGGAAAAATATCCGAATCATTGCGGCAACAAACCGCCCGGATGTCCTTGACCCGGCAATTCTGAGGCCAGGTCGTTTTGATAGGCTTGTCCATGTTCCGATGCCAGGTATAGAAGCTAGAGGAAGGATTCTTGAGATTCATTGCGAAAGGATGACACTTGCAGAAGATATTGATTTTAAGAAGATTGCAAAAATCACCGAAGGGATGAGTGGGGCAGACCTCAAGGCAATTGCCACTGAAGCAGGTATGTTTGCAGTCAGGAAAGACAAGGAACTTGTTGAGATGAGCGATTTCCTTGAAGCAGTAAGCAAGGTATCAATAGCTGCGGATACACAAAAGATGATGCCGACTGAAAATCTCCCTGAAACTATGTTTGTGTGAAAGGGAAACAAGCTTAGAAGCTCCTCAAGGATCTTTTTACCAATAAATAATTATGGACAATTTTGATAAACCTCTGATTCACAAGAGTCAATTATATAGTTAATAATTATTGGATTCTATTTATGAGTTTATCGATATATTCTATGGTTTATGTTGTATGATTCATTAAAAACAACAACTCATAAAACATTGGCAAACTATTTTTGCAATCTGTGTGTAAAGAATACTTGTGAGTTCAGATTTTCATATTAAACGCGAGATTCGAATTTTGGGTATAGATGACTCTGCTCTTCTAAATGAAAAAGTGATGGTGGTTGGGACTGTTTATCGCGGTGGAGACTGGATGGATGGAGTCCTTCGTTCGGATATTACCAAGGATGGACTTGATGCTACAGCTGTAATATGTAGGATGATACTAAATAGTAAACATTATAGCCAAATAAGAGTGATTATGCTCGACGGAATCACATATGCAGGTTTTAATGTTATAGATATTGAGAAGCTTTACAGAGAAACCGGAATTCCTTTAATTGTGTTCATGCGGTCATATCCGAATTTTGAGAAACTCAAATCTGCCCTCCAACATTTCCAAGATGGTGAAAAACGTTGGAAAATAATAGAAAAAGCTGGGGAAATATATAAAATAGGTGGTGATAGAGAGAGATCTTCCATATACATTCAAAAAGTAGGCGTAAGTTTGGAAACTGTGGGTAAGATAATCCAGCTCACTTCGACAAGAGGTAATATTCCTGAGCCTTTGAGAGTTGCCCATCTAATTGCAACAGGCATTATCTTGGGTGAATCCAGAGGAAAAGCATAATTGTTTATGCAATTCCTCAGGAAATATATGAAAGTGATATCGAAATTGGAGTATGAATAATATTGAAATGTGAATATTAAAGTGTGGCGTTGATCGGAAAAATGCAGATAAGATAAAATTCGAAAAAAAGGAAAAGTAAAAATACAGGAACGGCTTCAGAAATACAAAAAATAAAAAAATGAAAATTTTAAGTGATACAATTAAAGAATATCGGGGACAAAGAAAAAAATGGATCATAAGAGCTGTAAAGAGCAAAAACCTTATGGAAAGTAGGAAATAGGGAACGTTAATAAATGATTAAGCAAAATATTGTGAAGTTAAGAACTGGCAAAGGAAAACTATTAAATTGGAAACCGTATATGTGATGGATAAAAATCAAGAGAATTTCGATAAACTCATTAATTTAGTCATATGCTCATAAGTTGTTCACAAATGGCTCGTGAGAATCAGTTAGAATTTCGATAAACCCCAATTTTTGGCTAGTTGCTTATAAAGCATAAATAAGCAATTTGTTAAAAATGGAGTTTTATAGAAATTCTCCTGAGGTTTATCGTCATTCTCTAAACATATTCATTCTTAGAATAAAGTTGTTCTTTCCAATACTATTCGTTTAATATCACCCTTATAATGGAGGAAAACAGTAGCATGAAATCCATTGTGGAAGAAGCTCTTGCTCGATCTGCCCTGGAAGGACGCGTCCGGCAGGGAGAGTATTTAGACTCAGATTACTCTAATTCAGACTCAGATACGGATGCTGAACTTGAAGAGATTCTTAGAAGCCTTAAAACAACCATCAAAGTGGTAGGTTGTGGAGGAGGCGGTTCAAATAGCATCCAACGTATGATGGGGGAAGGAATCCAGGGAGCAGACCTCATCGCCATAAATACTGATGCTCAGCATCTTCTTCATATACGCTCCGGGAAAAAAATTCTTATCGGGAGAAAGAAAACCCGTGGACTTGGAGCCGGAAGCCTTCCCCAGATCGGAGAGGATGCTGCAATAGAGAGCATCGATGAAATTAACAAGCTTTTTGACGGTGCTGATATGGTTTTCATCACTGCAGGTCTTGGGGGGGGAACCGGGACTGGATCTGCACCAGTAGTAGCTGAAGCTGCTAGGGATGCTGGAGCCCTTACGATCGCAGTAGTAACCCTTCCGTTCAGTGTGGAAGGTCATGTTCGAAGAACGAATGCAGAAGCTGGCTTGGAACGCCTGAGGGATGTTGCTGACACCGTTATAGTGGTCCCTAATGATAAGTTAATTGAAGTAGTTCCAAGACTTCCTCTTCAGGCTGCTTTCAAAGTCTCAGATGAAGTTCTTATGAGGGCTGTAAAAGGCATAACCGAATTGATAACAAAACCTGGGCTCGTAAACCTTGATTTTGCAGATATTAGAACTGTTATGCAAAATGGAGGTGTTGCAATGATCGGTCTCGGAGAAGCAGAAGGTGAAAATAAAGCTGTCGAGTCCGTACAGAAAGCTCTGCGCAGTCCGCTCCTTGACGTAGATATTTCAGGTGCGACCTCTGCTCTGGTTAACGTTGTAGGAGGACCTGACATGACAATTTCGGAAGCTGAAAGTGTTGTTCAGGAAGTTTACAGCCGGATAGACAACAATGCTCGACTGATCTGGGGTGCCCAGATTGATCCTGATCTCGAACAAACCGTCCGTACTATGATCGTAGTCACAGGAGTAACATCCGCCCAGATTTATGGTCATGGAAGTGATAAAAATATTACATTTAGATATGGAATTGATTTTGTAGAGTGATTAAACCAAAGACAAATAGGATCAAATATTCGATTGGAAAAAAATGCTGTTTTCCTTTATAAGAGTAAGAAAGTAAGAGATTTTTAATATTTTCTGGGATATTCGAAAACTATCGTTAGTTCCACTAGAAATTGAATGCAATCGATTCAAAACTCGAGAAATTATAACAAGTGTAAAGAGTAAGGGATAGGAATCTAAATCCAATCGAAAACTATTTTTATGGCAAATGCATTATGTTGCCGATAAAAGTGGGTATTGAAAACGAAAAATTTATACTGACACTATTTAAAGTATTTGAAGAAAAATGATCCGATATCTAAATTTCTGATTCATGTTTATCCGTGTAAGTGATATATTCATATAATAGGAATCAATAATATAACCGTTCGGTACACCTTCTAACAGATAATAAAATACATCAAAAGCGTACAAAACGAATTGGGAGCATAAAGGAAAAACTATGAACGAAAAACTTGAGATCAAATAATCTAATATACCTGGATGTGAATTGATTGGTAGAATCTCCGTTAAAATTGAATATAACTGCAGAAAGTATAGGTCAGACTGCAGAAAGTATTGGTCAGATTATCCGGGCACACATTAGAGTCCTGAAACTTACAAAAAAACCGTCCAGGGAAGAGTTCTTGACCATTGCCAAAGTCGCCGGTATTGGTATTCTGGCTGTGGGAGCAATCGGCTTTATTATATATGTATTGTTGACGATGGTGCCCAAGTGGGTGGCCTAATGGATAAAGATTCCCAGATATTTGTAATCAAAACCACAGCAAACCAGGAAAGATCGGTTGCAACAGCCCTTGCCAAAATTTCAAAGAAAGATAAACTGGATATAAGGGCAATTCTGGCTCCTGATGAGCTAAAAGGATATGTGCTTGTCGAGGCTCCTATATCTGGAATCGTGGAACTAGCAATCCAGACTATTCCTCATGCAAGGGCTATTGTGAAAGGTAGTTCTACAGTTACTGAAATTGAGCATTTCCTTAAACCTAAACCAGCTGTAACTGGCATCAAGGAGGGGGCCATTATTGAGGTTACTTCAGGACCTTTTAAGGGGGAGAAAGCTAGAGTTAAAAGAGTTGATGAAGGGCATGAAGAAATTACTGTAGAGTTGTTCGATGCTGTGGTCCCGATCCCAATCACTATCCGTGGCGATACCGTCAGGGTACTCAAAAGAGAAAATGAGTGAGCTAGTTGTCTAGTAGAAAAAGAACGAAAAATTAGAAAGAAAAATTTCAGCTTATCAGTAAATAGACTTATCAGTAATTCCCTAATTTGGTAGATTTTACTAATTAATGCAGCTTTTCTTACTAAAAATGGTTCTTGTGGCGCAGAATAGTCTAAAAAATAACAAATGTCAAATTCAAAGAACATAGTGCGTATCTGTGAATTATATGAAGAAAACAAATGCATAAAGCTCATTTGTTAATTATGATATTTGTGATTCCATCAAATTCGGGATACAGATTGAAAAAGATGTTCAAACTTTATACTTATTGAAATCGGTGAAACTCATATGACAAGTATCGTTGAAGCACTTGTCCCGGGAGGAAAAGCGAATCCAGGACCACCTTTAGGTCCTTCTCTTGGTCCACTCGGGGTCAATATAAAAGAAGTGGTCGACAAGATCAATGAAAAAACCAAGAACTATAATGGAATGCAGGTTCCTATAAAAGTAATTGTTGATGACAAAAAAAATGTCGAAATCGAAGTAGGTATCCCCCCTACTGCATCCTTGATCATGAAAGAGTTAGGAATTCAAAAAGGATCCGGAAATGCGGGAAGTGAAATTGTTGGAAACCTTAGTATACCGCAGGTCGTAAAAATTGCCCATATGAAGAAGGAAGATGTGCTTTCTTATGATCTTAAATCAGCAATGAAAGAGGTAATGGGTACTTGTGTCCCTATGGGTGTGATTGTAGAGGGGGTCAAGGCCAAAGACTGCCAGACGAAACTCGAGAATGGCAAGTTCGATGATTTACTTGTCGGTGAGGAATGGTAAGCCTTCAAAAACATTTAAACTTTGATACGTAGTTTCGTTAAATACCAATAGTTTTAAATCGAGTACCACTAATAGTTCAAGAAATCTGAATACGGTTCTACTGAAACAAATTATAAATATTTATTATCAGTTTAATGTTTCAAGTGTGACAGATCCGGATTTACTATAAGCCCTAAAACCAACTGTAGTAAGCCTCTAAGGCTGCTTGAACAGGCGAGTTCAAATACTACAGGGAGGAACAAGATGGCAGAACAAATTATACTGGAAGTTGTCAAGAAATTACTTGAGATATCTCCAAAACGCAATTTTTCTGAAAGCGTGGACCTGGCGATTAACTTAAAAAATCTTGACATGAACCAACCGAAGAATAGGGTCGATGAAGAAGTAATTCTTCCACATGGGCTCGGAAAAGAACTGAATATCGGTGTTTTTGCAAAAGGCGACGTAGGCTTGAAGGCAAAAGCTGCCGGTGCTGCGTATGTTATTTCTGAAGATGAACTCGAAGAACTGGCAGCTGACAAGAATAGAGCACGGACTCTAGCAAATGAGTGTGACCTCTTTATCGCAGAAACTCAGTTCATGCCGACAATTGGTAAGAATCTTGGTATTGTTTTCGGGCCCAGAGGAAAAATGCCTATTCCGCTATTACCTAACAAGGATGTAGGTGAACTGATTCAAAGCAAAAAGAATGCTGTCAAGCTTAGGTCGAAAGACAGGCTTACTTTTCATGTGGCTGTTGGAATGAGGGATATGAATCCTGAATACCTTGCCGAGAACATTGAGACTGTTGTAGCTAGGTTGGAACGTATTCTGGATAAAGGCAAGCACAACCTTAGGTCGGTTTTTGTCACGACAACCATGGGTAAATCAGAGAAGGTGATGTAAATGGCAGAAGAAAAGCATCACACTGAGCATATCCCGAAGTGGAAGAAAGATGAAATCGAACAAATTAAGAAACTCATACTTTCTCATAAGGTCTTCGGAATGGTAGGAATCGAAGGAATTCTTGCGGTCAAGATCCAGAAGATTCGTCGGAACCTTAAAGACATCGTGGTGGTTAAAGTATCCAGGAACACGCTCACAGAACGGGCTTTAAATCAACTTGGAGGAAACGTTCCAGGGATGAATAAGTACCTTGATAAACAGACCGCTCTGGTGTTTACTAACGAAAGTCCTTTCAAGCTTCAAAAAGTGCTCGAACAGACAAAGACCCCATCACCTATCAGAGGAGGCGCAATTGCTCCGGTGGATATTATCGTTCAGAAAGGGCCTACCAGCTTCCCCCCTGGACCTATTTTGGGTGAGCTACAGAGTGCAGGGATTCCTGCTTCAATTGAAGCCGGAAAAGTTGCGATAAAGGACACAAAGGTTGTATGCAAAGCAGGTGAGGCAGTCCCACAAAAACTCGCAACCATGCTCGTAAAGTTGGATATATACCCTCTGATCATAGGGTTGGACCTAAGAGCAGCCTATGATGAAAGAATGATTTATGAACCTGAACTCCTAAAAATTGACGAAAACCAATACTTTTCTGATATTCTCAGAGCAAATCAGAACGCTTTCAATTTATCTGTTAACACTTCATACCCTACAAGTGCAACAATTGGCACTCTGCTGGGCAAAGCCTCTACAGAAGCTAAAAACCTTGGTTTAAATGCTGTTGTTTTTGATTCAGGAATAATGGATGCCCTTTTGTCAAGGGCCTATATTCAGATGATATTCATTGCATCTAAAGCCGCAGAAGGTGGTGCAGATGCAGTCGATGATGACCTGAAGAAGGTTCTTGAGGCTGTACCAAGTGCGGCAGCAGCCAAAGCATCTGATAAGAAAGAAGAGGTACAAAAAGAAGAACCAGAAGAGGTAGAGGAAGACCATGCAGAAGAAGATGGAATGGCAGGTCTCGGTGCCCTTTTTGGATAACCAAATTTACGCTAATTGAAATTAGGTGATAAAACAATGGAATATATATATGCATCTCTCTTATTGCACAATGCTGGTAAAGCAATTACCGAAGAAGCAATCACTGCAGTCCTCAAGGCTGCAGGCATCGAAGTGAACGAGGCTAGGGCCAAGGCTCTTGTCGCAGCCCTTGAAGGCGTAAACATCGAAGAAGCAATTTCAAAGGCTGCTTTTGCAGCCCCTGTAGCCGTATCTCCCGCCATTGCAACACCTGCAGCTTCAGCACATGTTGCAGCTGCAGCAGAAGTTCCTGTTGAGGAAGAGGAAGAGGAGGATCATGCTGAAGAAGACGGAATGGCGGGCCTAGGTGCCTTATTCGGATAAATATATAAATGTTGGCGTATCATTTCACCACATTTCTATACTTTTTAGGTAGGTGGCATATTTAATTCGGTATGGTTACTAATGTTGACCTTATTCGCTTATAGATTACATGCAATAATTTTTAAATGAATCTATTATTTAATCCATTTTAATCATTTTGTGATAAGCGCTTCAAAAATTTGATTTCTTTTAAGTTCTAACGTGTAAATTGTTCATAGTATCCACCAGCCTATTTTCTTATTATTTTTGGTTTACTTTAAGTGATATATCTCTCTTAATCGCCTTCTTAATGCTTGATTATTTTCTCGATCAAATATAGGTGGGTTTATTTTATTTAACTGTAGGTCAGTGCTTATGCTTTTTTAATCCCCATCAGTTAGTAATCAGAAGCATCTATTGTATCAAAATAGATATCTTTGAACTGATTTTGGATAGATTGAATAGTTATTGTCTGTTCCAAACTCATAACATTTTTTTAGAAATTGACAAGATTTTGGAGCCGTTATAATATTGAGAAAATAGATTATATCTTCTGTAGCGCTGCATAAATTGGTTTATTAGATCAGACTATACCAAAAATTGGTATTTATTTGCGAATCAATTTTGACGAAAAGGGTAAATTGGTACTATTTTAAAGAATCAAAAAAATATATTTAAGCTTTAAATCCCAAAAATTAGTTTAATAGCAAGAATTTTTGCCTTTTTTTGTGCCATTCGTTGAAAGTTTGATACGTAATTCCTGCAGCTAAGCTATAAGTCAACCCAAGCGCAATGTTTTCACCGATTCGTTTAGTAATATCAGGAGATAGTTTAGATGGACGAGCCATATTTTCACCGTTTTTTACTTCTTATAATTAATATATGTGAATCTTGTATTTATCATTTAGTTAGTTTCCTTTGACACAAAGACTGGGTTATACGCGTCAAATCATAAATGAGCCATTCTCCGGCCCTATGGGTGATTGGTTTGGGTAGGGTAATGATATATTCATCGAACTTTAAATAAAAGTCTCCCTGTAGCCCCAGGGTAAGTCATTTTTTTGACCAATTTAATTCCCCATGATTGTACTGCCATAGCACGGTAAGTACCTTCGAGATATTTTTCATACATTTTTATTCTTTTAAAATGATAAAATGTATGTAATAAAATATTGTGACTTAGAATTTGAGATTTTAGGATTTCACATAAATTTAGAGCATATTGGGTAACTTTACAGTAAATTAAATTAAGTTATTATTCGAAGGTCTAACCCACCTTCAAACAATATTTTAAGGGCTGCAGGCATTGACTCACTTGCAGTTCACGAGGTCAACTGTTTTGACATTTAGATCAGCCTGGACTGCCAAAAATCAGCAATTTGGTGGGAAATCTGCTCATTCCAATCTTTCCCGCTTCTCCGCTGTGGTCGACCAGCGCAAACAGAGTGACTACCTTGAATTACAGAATATTCTGGAGCCTTTTCACTATTTGCTCAACCAAGTGATTCTCAGCTTGCTGATGGTTCCGTTATCTGTTGTCGATGCCATATTGGGAATCTCCTCACTGCTTTTGAAATAGTATCCCTTGAACACGTTGTGATCCCATAGTATTCGTTTTGCATTTTACCTGTCATCAAGTGCAACCTTTCCGCGATCCAAGTAGAGTACTTCTCGTACAATTCCTACCTCAGCGCAAGCACTTGCCTCTGGCTCCACGGCCACCCCCATCGTGGCACCATAAGTATCCGGATAAGCTATACCTTGCGCTTTCCACTTGATAATAGGTAGAGTGCCTGTTTGTTCTAGGAACCCAGCAAAGACTTCCATCATACGGGCATAGAGTTTCTTTTCTTCCGGTGAGCATTGATCCCAGGGCTTAACACCCGGATCATGGCGAGACAGCTCGGTTTCTTTTGGAACTATACCAAGTTCCTTCTGCCGGGAAAATGTTCTCTCACGGTAAGCTTCCCAACCATCATCGAACTTTCCTTTGTATTTGTATGCCTATTCTTTAGGAAATGGTGGGGGGCATGCATGGCTCCTGGACAAAAGTGCATGAAAAAAGGCTTGTTGGGTGCAACTTGTTTTGAATCAGCAATGAACTGGATAGCTCTGTCTACTATATCCTCATTCAATGTGTAGCCCTCTTCTGGAGTTTTTGTAGGGTCTATGGAATGATTATCATAGATCAGCTCAGGATAATACTGGTTTGTATCACCTCCTAAAAAAAACCATAGAAGCGCTCGAAACCCCTTCCCAAAGGCCAGCGGTCATAAGGCCCTGCTGTCGAGATCTGGTCTGCAGGTGTCAGGTGCCATTTGCCGATAGCATAGGTGTTGTAACCATGCTGCAGGAGTATCTCTGACAAAAAGCCGTTCTCAAAAGGATATACCCATTATATCCTGGATAACCTGTTGAGCCTTCGGTGATGCAGGCCATGTTGTTCGAATGGTGGTTTCTGCCGGTAAGCATGCACGAACGGCTAGGAGAGCAAAGCGCAGTAGTATGCATATTGCTGTAAGCAAGACCATCTGCAGCCAAGCTATCCATATTAAGTGTTTCTATAGGGCTGCCATAGCACCCAACTTGTCCAAATCCTGTGTCGTCCAGCACAATGAACAGTACATTAGGTGCATTTTCTTTAGCGCGTAGCGGTTCCGGCCAGGCTGGTTCGGATTTGTCCGCTGTGCGCTCAATTATGCATGGGAAAGTGGTTCCTGGTTTGTATTCTTTTAATGGCGCATCTATCTCCTCTAATAGTTAGTCAATACTTTTGGGAATTAATTTCTTACCTGATTAACAACTCTGAAAGATAAAATTGTTTCCAGAGAGTTTACTCTCTGGTAGAAACTGATTTGTTTGGTGGACTTTATTCTTCTGCAAAGGTTGTGCGCATCTTTTCTTCTTCTTCCTTGGACAGGTTGGTGGCAATGAGTTCAAATTTGGACTTTTTCATAGCTTCTACTACCCGATCCTCAACTGCATCGCTAGTCATAAGAAAGAGAGCTGAAGTTCCTTCAGTCACTTTGCTACGGATAGATTTTATGAAATCTTCATCGATTCCCATATGTTTCATGGAACCCACTACTGCACCTAACGCAGCCCCAGCGACTAGACAAACCAAAGGAATAAAGAAGATATATTAAAGAAATATAAGTAGTAAAACCGTGATCATGAGACCTTAGAATTTAGCTGTACAGCTAATTAATTTTAGCTACAGGGCGAAATATATTTTGCTGTGCAGCTAATTAATATTGCTCTACAGCTAAATAGAAAAATTCCTTCAATAATTAACCTCGAAAATAATTGGAATTAAGTTTTTTTTAATTACAGCTAACGATCAGGGCTACAAGGTTTTGCCTATAGTTTTTAATCTCTTCCTCTGTTGCATTTTTCAACCACTTTTTTTCTCCATGAATTGCATGATCTCCGCAGATGAAAAAAATAGTGCCTTTTTCTGAATTCCGTAAAATCTTATCCAAATTTTTATCCACTTCTTTTGCAGCATTTTTCAGTTCTTCCCAATTTTTTGCCCTGTGGGAAAAACGGTCAAGTGTTCTCAGGTGAACGGCCAGAATGTCGTTTTTCTCCTTGAGGGAATAAACTGCATACTCAGTGATCTGCCGATCATAATCCAATATATCTTCGGAATCAGGGATCCCATGACAGTTTTTGATTCGCCCCCTAAAACTCTCCGCACCTCCAGACTCAATAACTACTGACACTTTCATGTCCACCAGGTAAGCCCATTCCATTATGCTTTTCAGTTTTGGATTTTCAGAGTCTTTTGCCCTTTCAGCATAGATATCAGCTGTTGAATAAATTTTATGTTCGTCTGGTGGGTACCCTGTAAAGATTGATGCAATAGCAGGAGATGTTATTGTTGCCGAAGATCTGCATTTAAACAACAGACCTTTCTCTACAAGCTCGTTCAAATTCTTCATTATTGGAAAAAGATGCATGTAAAGAGAATATCCAAGACTGTCAACTATGATAATTACCACTCTTTTGTAGTCTTTTTTCTTTGCATATTTAAGGACTTCAGTGATCGTTTTTCCAGTTGGTGGGATCATAGGGACATTCAACAATCTTGAAATTGTAGGGGCAATATCTATTATGTTGCACTCAAAAATTATCATTTGTTCTCCATAATTTATCTGGAAAACCAGCTTATGAGCCTATCCTAAGACTCAGAAATTGTTTTTCAGAACTGTTTATAAAATTAAATTCTTATAGTTATCTTTAGATCAAAAAGCATTGAGTGGATAATCTGTGAAATATGAGCTAAATTTAAATGTACTGTATATTATTTGGTTCTTCTAATATGTAATTTACTTCCTAGTAATTTTTGGATACTTGTGATTTTTCTGAAAAATCGGCACACCACCGAAAAATTTCAGTATAATATAATGTTCGATCCAGTCTTCAATGAATAACTGCAAATAAATAGGGACAATGAATATGATAGAAAGAACTAGCAAGGAGCTAAAAAGAAGAAGTATGGTAGTAGGAGCAGCAAGAATCAGGAATTAATAATGAGACTATCGATCTCAATAATAATTGATATAAACGAATCCTGGTTCATATTAAAAACTGGATCATAGGAAACAAGTTTAAGTAAGTGAATAGTAATAACAAAAGAAAATATAGGAGTATCGAACTAATTTTACAAAAAAAATTAAACACTTCCGAGATAACAATGTAGCGACTTTTCTGTAAATCACAATCCTACGAAGTTATAACGAAAGAGAACGGTGGAGGATTTCGATAGGTCCCTAATTTTTCTTACACTCTTATAAATTATATATTAATGATTCACGAAAATCATAGGTTCATAGAAATCCTCTATACATTAGAAGAACCAATTTGCATGCAGTATCCAAAAAGTGCATTGAATTGAAAGTTAAGAGCATTTTACTTAATTTGAAGAGGATAAATATAATATCAATTATTGAAAAAGAGGACTTGGGAGCCTATTAGGGAATAACATCATGTCTTTTCATATCAAATTGGAGCAATTAAAAAAATACTACAACTACCTTATATATGAACTAAATGTATGCGTACTCCATAGTTGCAAATCGGTATACAAAAAGAACAGCTTGATGTTGAGCTTTAGATAAAATTTCCATAAATTAGTAAATTTTCAGGGATCTCAATACACAATTATGTTGGGATACTATTCGAGACATGAAAATGTTTCAGCTTTTCCCTTCTTTCAATTTTTCCGGGTGTTTGGTGATTAATAAGACTCCAAGTGACATAATTCTAGCTACTTATACTTGAAAAATAGTAGTATTCACGCACTTGAAGCATAAATAAAGTACAATAGACGTTTTAATTAATATACTTCATAGACAATTTGATCTTTTAAGCGCATTTATTTATTAGAGGATTTCGATTAACCTCTTTTTTTTACGAGTTATTTATTTAGTATCTATTGGAATATGACGAAATTTGGGGTTTATCGAATTACTCCTCAGTTAAATTGCACAAGTTTGATATATTTTACATTTTTTTCATATTCCTATTATCTTATGAATTTTTTTCATATCCAGATTCCTCTCAACAAAATTTGCAAGCTCTTCGTAAGCGTCGTTTTCGTTCATAACCTCTTCAGGCATGAATTCGAGCCCTTTTATCTTGTAGAGGTACTGCACAAGTGCATCTCTTATATTCTTGTTCTCAAAAAGCCCATGAATGTAAGTGCCAATTACCAGGCCTTCCTCGTCAATCGCACCATCGTCCCCAAAAACGTTGCATAACGAATCGGTGATTCCCATATGAATTTCATATCCTTTTATTTCCTCTCCACCTATGGGAGTAAGAATCGGGCCACAGGGATTTACTTTTTTTGTGACCTGAATCGTCTTCTTTTTGTATTGTCCGAACTTTGTCACGACATCAAGAAGGCCAAGGCCTTTGAATTCTGCTTCAATTCCATTTTCAACCCCAGAATCGAAAATTGTTTTTCCCATTATCTGATAGCCTCCACATATCCCGAAAATAGGAATTTTTCCTTTAAAAGCTTTGATTTTTTCTGCCATTCCGCTTGCATTTAAGTCGATCAGATCATTAACAGTATTTTTTGTACCCGGGATTATGATTGCATCAGGGGTTCCGATTTCTTCGTAAAGTTTCACATAGCGAATTTGGACTAGTTCTTCCAGGGGTTCGAAGTCAGTGAAGTTTGATATTCTGGGCAGATGGATAACGACGATCTCTATACCTTTTTCATTTTTCGAATTTTTTTTGTCCTCAAGTGAAACCGAATCTTCTGAGGGAATATGGAGCTTGAAATAAGGAAGGACTCCAAGTACTGGAATTCCAGTCATCTCTTCAAGTTGTTTAAGGCCTGGCTTCAGGATTTCCAGGTCGCCTCGGAATTTATTAATAATAAACCCTTTGATGTTTTTCCGCACATCTTCAGGCAAAAGTACAACTGTGCCATAAAGGCTTGAAAAAACGCCTCCTCTCTCTATATCGCCAACTAGTATTATTGGAGCTTGCGTAAGCCTTGCAGTGCCTACATTTACAATATCTCTTCCATAAAGATTAATTTCGGCAGCTGCACCTGCTCCTTCCATAACAATGATGTCATATTCTGCAGAAAGCCTTTCCAGAGCTACTTCAAGGACTGCATTCATTTCTGAGATGGAATCATAGTACTGACCTGCACTTTTGTCAGAACAAGGTTCTCCGAGAAGGATTACCTGGGACACGGAATCACCTTTGGGTTTCAGAAGAACAGGATTCATATCAGCAGTTGGTTCGGAACCTGCAGCTTTTGCCTGGATTGCCTGAGCAATTCCAATTTCCTTTCCATCTTTTGTAATCCAGGAGTTTAGACTCATATTTTGAGCCTTGAAAGGTGCAACCCTATATTTTCTTGACAGTATCCTGCATAAGGCAGTCACTACTGAACTTTTTCCAACATGGGAGGCTGTTCCCAAGATCAAAACACTTCTCTTTTCCATTTTTACCATACCTTATGCTCTAATACCTAGTTTTTTATGTAATTAGGATTTGCAGTTGGGTACAAAATTATGCACAATAGATTTTATGGTAAAATCTTCATTTTAGACATTGATGGTTTAATACTATTTATTTTTCAGGCCAACCACAGAAGTCCTAATAATTTCAAATTTTGATCACGATATATTTTTTATGCTCATCTAAATCAAGTAAAATTGTTTTTTTATATTTATTCTCTTCTATTTTACCCTCTTATGCTTCAACTAAATTAGAAATTTTATGATTCACAATAGTTACAAATCTTGTCAGTTCTAAAATTATATCTACAAATCTGAAGAATCTTATCTAAATTATCTAAGGTAACAAACCGTTGGTTGTGAAACAAAAACGGACTCTACTTTTAGGATAGACAAAGCCAATTTACAGTCTGAATCTTCTGGATTATGTAGTTTCGTTGATATAATAACTTACTTGCTAAAACGAACTATTATTCTCAAGATATTCATAAAGTTTTATTTTCGCTGCGACATCTTCTAACTGATTCTCTTGAATCTTCAATCATTGATCCAAGGGCAAAAATGCCAAAAATAAAAATTCCTCTAGAAGATACTATTTTTAATTGAACAAAGTCCAATTACATTGAAAATATTTTTTCCTTCATTTAGGAAATAAATGATAACGTTTTTAAGATGATGTATCGCTAAGCTAAAGTTAAAAGCTCTGCTGTTGACTTCCATTGCATCCATATTATGGTAGCAGAGCACTTAATTTCTAAATGGATTAAAATCGAAGAATAGAACTGCTTAGATACTATTTTGCATTCTATATCGGTATCTATCTATGTATTAGAATCTCTAAGCTAACAATTGATGTTTATAAACATAAAAGAATCTCTAAGTTAACAATTGATGTTTATAAACATAAATTGATTGGACAAAGAATATTTGGTCTTCATTGTCTTGATCTTACCATTTTTTTAGCTTCCTTGATACTAAAATAATCAAGCAACTTATAGCTCACCAGATCCAAAATCATTGGTGAAGATAAATTTCATTTTGATAAATCTAAACTGATTGAGTGGTACTATCATAATACATATTTTTAGATCTCAAATGGAACGATTACTCTAATCAGTATCATACACAACTGAATGAAAAATTGGCTTAGTTTAGCTCTGGAGATACAACTCAAGAGATATAGCATAGATGAGTGATTATTCTATTATTATTCTATGCATAAATCAGCATATTTGGTGTGTTTAAGGATAATTTCAAAGGGTTTTTTATATTATCTATCAACCCGAATTGAAATGAATACTGTGGAAGAAAAACAAATCAATATCAAAATTACTTTTCCGCAAAATAGGTAAATAATATGTTGAAGCTTTGCTGAATATCTCATCACTTGGTTAAATATCCACTTTTCTAGATCATTAAGAGCAATATACTTCTTTATTTGCACCAGATTTAATTTCATTGATTTGTTCTTTAAGTTCTCTCTTAATTCCATACTTCCGGAAGAAATGGATCAGTATATTCGAGATATCCCTTTCTAGGATTTCATCAGCTTGAGGATGTTCTTGAGTGATGTACTGGGGCCAATCAATTATCTGGACACCCTCTTCGGAAACAAATATGTTAAATTCACTTAAATCTGCATGGATGATTCCCATTGAATGGATGAGTTTTACCTGCTTGAGAATCTCATCGAGATACCATTCCGGATCAAGAAGTTTTGTTTTTGAGAGGAGGCTGCCTTTTGCAAGACCCATAACTATCACATGCCTATTCTGATCAAAAGGTTTTGGGATTGAGACTTTAGGACATAACCTGCTCATTATCTCATACTCTCGGTGGGCAGCTAGGCGGGCGGCATAAATACGTGAAAAGTTATGTCCTTTGCTCATATGCTCATCCAATCCCGTTATTTGATTGAAACTGGTCTTGCCTCCCCTGTAAAATTTAATTATGACCGAAGTGGATTTTTCAATTGCAAGTTCCGGCTGCCTGATTGCTTCAAAAATTACTGAATCCTTTCCTACTCCGATTTCACTTCCTATTTCACTGATACTTTTTCTCTTTACAAAAGCATTGAGGGCAAGAGTATCATATCCTTCGAAGTAAATCTGAAAACCTTTATAGGATTTAGTGTTCTTGATCACAATCTTGTTCTGAATAAGCTTTCTCAGCCTATATTCCAACTTGTCAAAGGGCAATTTGGTGTATTTAGTTAGTTCTTCTATTGGCACCCATTCAAAGTGCTTCATTCCTATTTCGATACCATTTAGGATCCTTAAATTCTTTGAATCAAGCTCCTTAAAAATCCTTAGTGTTTCGTCTATCATCTTTGTATTAAATATAACCCTTATATTTAATAATAGCCCACAGGACATGATCCAGTTCCTGCTTCTATAACTTTTGAGTCTTCCATGTTGCCTTGAAAATGCTAAATTACCTCATGAGTATTCCGATGAATTACTAAATTATATCAAATGACTCGTGAAAATCAGGGGCTTATCGAGATCCTATAATATCAATTTGAATGAAATTGGATTTAAAATCTGCAATCATTAGAGGATTTCGGTAAACCTCTTATTTTCACGAGTCACTTATACATTATTTATAATCATATAACATAATTTAGGCGTTTAGCGAAAGTCTTATACAAATATGTTCATCTAAAAAAGTCGGTTATTAACTAATTTATTTATATTTTAATCTACATTTTTAATATAAAATAAAATCACGGCATGCAAATTATTTTGTCCATAAGTTAAGATATCATCTATTTTCTAAAGTGAAATATCTAAAAAAGTTTATTCAAATCAATGACGTCGTCAACTATTAAAATATATCTACTTCCAAATTATAGACTGTAGTGTTTTGAGGTTGATGCAATTTGTACTGATGGTGATTACGCACACTTTTCATTGCTTATTAACCAGAATGTAGCTTTAAGGATGGTTAAGATTATAAAAGGCATCACAGAAAAAAAATCTTTAAGAAATACTATGCCATCCAAAAACAGCTAGTAGTAGCTTATGGAATGAGGGAGATTACATTGGAAATGTTGGTGATGGTATAACTTCCTATACCGTTAAAACCATGTTGGAGATTGGGGGAAAGAGGAAGAAAAAGAAGCATATAATCAAATGAAAATATTTGATTTTGAGCAATTCCTTTGTCACCTGCATGATGGTGCGAACATACCCAGTCGTTCACATTAGGTTCAGATCCAAGTTTCAATTTTTCTTTGACTTATAGTACTTTAATTCGATTGATAAGTTTTTATATTGTTAATCTTTTGAAATGGAGATTCAGGATTTTCGAGCGCGATATCATGGTACTGTTTTGAGGCATTGTTAACAAAATTCTTGTTGACTGGCTAATCGCAAAGTTACGAAAAGTGTCTCCACGTGTAAGTAAACCATTGATCCTGATATTTACATATGTTTTGATATTTTGTAATACAGCATCATTTCATTCTGTTGACTTCAATTCATTGTTAGAAAACCATATTCTGATTTATATAATCAAAAGGATATATTAAAGCCTTTTCGTACAGATCTTGATATCATTTAAAAGGAAGAGTGAGGCTAATTATCTCGCAATATAATTTTTCTTGAGCAGAAGTGCATCTTTTTCTAAGTTTGGACTTTCACAAATTAAAAGTCCTTTGGTTTTGAACTCTTTAAGAGCTCTTAAAATTTCAGGGTAATTAAAATCAGATTCTTTCAAAGTCATGTGCTTTTTTTCTCCGTTTTTATCGTATTCGATTCCCGAGATATGCATGTGCATATTTGAAAGACTCTCTTTTCCCAGGATTTCCTCTACTTTAGAAAGGATTGCTATGAACTCTGAGTATGAGTTTTGTTTTCCTGCCCTCGCATGCATATGAGAAAAGTCCAGGCAGGGCATGATTCCTTCAATTTCAGAACTCAGGGAGAGCACTTCTTCAAGAGTTCCAAATTGTGTCCTTTTGCCCATAGTCTCAGGGCGAAGGACTGGGGAAATTCCTTCGTCTCGTAGTTGTCTCACAAGCTCTTGCAGAGCTTTTGATACTCTGAAGTAGGTATTCTGCTTGCTGTTTCTCTGGTAAAAAGCCGAATGCAAAACAATGGACTTAGCTCCGCAGAGGCTACCTATCCTGGCAGCCTGGTAAATCCTTTCCTTGCTTGCTTTGAGTTTTTCTTCTTCTGAAGAATTAAGGTTGACATAATAAGGTGCATGGACACTCAGGACTATTTTTTCTTTGTTTGCGGCTTCCATTATATTTCGTGCTCCTTTTTCACTCATGCGTATCCCCCGAACAAACTCCAGTTCCATACAGTCAAGGTTAAGTTCCCTGACCCGCTCAATTCCTGAGACACTGTTGTTTCCTTTTGTACTCTCCGGAATTCCAGCAGTTCCGAAAAGCAGTTTTTTCGGGGGCATTTTATATCCTTTTTAGTGAGTTCCTATAAAATCTTTGAACTGGTTTGCTCTCTCAGTAGATAGCTTTTCAAAAATTACTGCAACCAGCTCTTCAAGGTCTTCTTCCACCATCGATTGGACGTCCTCCTTTCCTTCGAATACAAGCCCTACAAGATAATCAAGTTCTTCAGGGCTCAGTCTCCTCAACCTTTCCCTGAAGTCTTCAGGAGACTCGGCAAATTTGTGTGAAATTGGGCGCAGGATGAAAGGGAAATGATGTCCTGCTTCTTTGGAAATGAGTTCATTCGCGGCTTCTGGAGCAAGCTTGTTAAAAATCTCAATATCTTTTGTTGTAAATTCTCTGGTCATATTTTTACTTAATATTTCTTCCCTGATTTATAGATGTTTAAAAGTAAACCAATTATGGGTTATTCCAGTCGATATCTAGCAGGTTGCTATGGGATGTAAATTTTCCCAAGAGATATTATTAAGTAACCAATTTATATTTTAAAGGATCCCGATATACCTAAATTTTATCAGATGCGTATAAATTATATCTAAATGACTTGTTAAAATCAGAGGGTTATATCTAATACGATTTAAGCTGTCTGTGTACTATAAAAACTAGAAATATCTATTCTAAACTATTGTGTCTATAAAATGGGATGGGAAATATTTTTTGATGAAGTATAATGAAAAATTATTTTAGATGATGACACTACCAACTATTGAAATGTATATTCTATGAAATTAGTAAACGGTATGTTGTCACCTCCCCTTCAAAAGTTTGTATCCATAATCCCCTCATCTCTGTTTAATCTTCTTTTTTCTAAAACTCTAAAGTTGTTTTATCTACATAAAAAAATAATCTATATTGTGACAATTGATTTAACAGGATTCACAAGTTCCTATACAAGTTATTATTATTCCCACATAACATGGACACTACGAAGGAGCTTCTTGAAAACTTCAAAATCATTCGACACAGATAAAAAGGTAGTATTAGGATAGAAATTAGTCAAAAAAATATCATGAAATCAAAAATGCAAATACTCTGATAAAACGATCAAATAAGATAAGAAAATCTCAATTTATGTAATGAATAAAGGATATGATTCAGAAAAGATGCATCTCCTAATTAGAGAAGAAATAAGAGAGACTCAAGCATATATGTAAGAAAAAGAAAGAGAACGAAATTTTTGGAAACTCAGAAGACAAATGCAGTGATTTTTAATAAAATCAAGTACAATCAGCTGGATATAATGAAGAAAACGTCTATGTTGTCAAAAGTAAGTTTGGGGAAGTAATTCGTGAAAGAAAGTTCCATAATCAAGCCAAAGAAGGAAAAATTAAACTGATAGTCTATAACTTAAATAAAAATAGCATAAGTAATTTGCATTAAATTAAGGATTTCCACATACCGATTTCGTACTTTTGCCTTGATACACTACCTTCTGGATACATACAAAGTTGTGTTTTAACTTTCCGATTCAGTTTTAAGTCTGATCAACATAAACTGTCCGTATTTAAACAATTAACATTTTTTAATTAATCAAAGTGGTTTGCTTACTCTTTGCTAGCAGGCCCTCTAGGTTAATACTATATTTTATCAACCCTGTAAATACTTCATTTGCAAGCCTTGTTACCTCTTCCCTGTGCTCCTTGATTTCATACCCAGGGTTCCCTGTAGGAATCTCAATTCTTGTAATATCTGCTCTTGCCTTTCTGAGATGCGCGTCTGAAACCTCACAGACTAAGCTGGATTTTTCCAGATACTGATCAAGATGTTTTTGAGTGATTCCTATAAGTTTCAACTCCTTGCAGAAGCACGGCCTTTCAAATAATCTGGAAACTACGTATACTCCGACAGGGATCCTGATGTCCAGGTCAATTTTGAGGAGTTGAGTTCTGAATATGGAATAAATATCTTCAGAATCCGAAGTCCTCATGTTCTTACCTTCCTGGGGCAAAGATTCATTGATTTTTTCAGGTAGATAATATATTTTGGAGGGCGGGACTTCAATTTCCTCCAGAATTTTAAGATCCCTGAGTGCCCTAAGGTAGCCCGTTAGAACCAGACGATGTTCGTCTATTCCTTCGGCTTTCAATTCTCGAGATAGCCCACTTATTGAGAGCTGTCTACCCTCAAGCAGTTCCAGAAGTTTAAGGTTGAGCTTTTTTTCCATCTATACCGACATCATGGTT
This sequence comes from uncultured Methanosarcinaceae archaeon, assembly GCA_963848985.1. GTDB lineage: Archaea > Halobacteriota > Methanosarcinia > Methanosarcinales > Methanosarcinaceae > Methanosarcina. The sequence goes on along the minus strand of CAWKGG010000033.1, from coordinate 148,123 downwards.
AATTGTTCGTAGTTAATTTATTAGGCTTTGGGGCAGAAAAAAATGATCTTCCGCCAGAGTAATTGAAATACACTCAATTTTATTTTTTCCGAAATTTTTGGAAAAATGCAGGAACTTTCACTGTCCTGAACGATAAGTTAGCAAGAAAATTAAGGGGAGTAATAAAACGGTGTAATTCTTCTAGATGATATAAATCTTATGAAAAAGCTCGAAATTGTCTATTGTTTAATTAATTTAAAATTTGACTAGTAAACTTATAGTAAATAGATTTCATTTGATTATTTTACTATTTATGGACAAACTGTCACGATAAATTTCAGAGTATTTCGGTGTACCATAAACTTTGTCCTATACCTATAAAAGGTTTAGTGTATATTTCTTGAAACTTAGAGGTTTATTGAAATCCTCTCTAATCTACAAGCTTTGTAGAGAAGCAACATCCGAAAATAATATCACAAATATGAGTCTCTTATTGTTTATTACTTGAATAATTGAAAATTAGTTTCTTTGTGCAAAATTGAAGGACAATGCTTAAAAGTAATAATTGCCATATGGATTAAGCTTATATTTGTGATTTCATGAGGATGCAAAGTAAATATCAGAGTTAGTTTGCAGAAAGGTATCTGGTATAGTGGAGTTGGTACAAAATGAAAATATCTTGAATCGTTTGAAATTTGATTCCGAGATGCGAGTATCGAAAAATTTAATTTTTTGACTGGAGCTCTATCTTGGTCATAAATGCAAAATTGTGTCCAGAAGGAGAGGGTTTAAAGCAATTAAAATTCTGATAGATCGTGATTTGCATAATTTCTGAAATATCTTTCAATTCACTTGAAATCCACTCATTACTGCGCTGTGTGATACACACTACTATAAAGGGATAATTTTTATAAACCTCTGCTTTTCTGGAGTCATCTAGATACCATCTTATAAGTATATATTAAATTTAGGGGTTCAGCGAAATCCTTAGTATAATAAACACGACGATCAGTTCTGAGAATTAACAGTATGATGATAAAGCATAAGACATCGTAGAACTTGCAGGAAACTTAATCGAAGCATGTACAATAAGTGGATTAATTAGGTACTTATGAAGAACTTCAGCATTTCAAGACTATCTTTGCAAACTAGCAGAGAGATTGGGAAGACTATGATGTATATAGCAGTTTTCATAATCTGAATATATAATATGTATACTCACATTTATTTCCGATATTATTTTAGGTATTAATCTAAGAATACTGAAATTGATCATCATCCTTTGAAATTATCTACTTCCGACCAAACTTATCGAACTCGGCAAATAAGTTCTCTTTATAATTGTTCATATGTACCGTATATCATACTGTAGAGAGTCCACATATATTGATATTTAATAAAATATATATATCAATTAGCGTTTTCGTATTTCTTATCATCTGTTGCCGAATGTCTGCAGGCGTAAGGAGTCACAAGTAACCATTAATATCTGTTTATTATGGAGAAATGGCATGCATCATAATGTATTCACAGAAGATCCCACGGTCCCAGTAGATGTAAAGAAAAGATCAATAAGCGAATTGCTAGATGTGATGCTCAAAACAGGTTTTCAGGGAAGAAAACTGGCAGAATCCGTAAAGATATGGCACAACATGCTAAAAGAAAATCATATAACAGTGTTTATGGGCTTATCCGGAGCTATGGTTCCTGCTGGTATGCGCAAGGTCATTTCCTATATGATTGAAAATAGGATGATAGATTGCCTGGTGAGCACAGGAGCAAATCTATTCCATGATTCACATGAAGCTCTAGGCAAAAAGCATTATATGGGTTCCCATCTAGCTGATGATGAAAAACTCTTCGATTATGGAGTAGACAGAATATACGATATATTTGCAGTGGAAGAGGAGTTCAGAGAAGCAGACAAACTGATTGCGGATTTTGCAGAAGAAATCGGAGAAATTTCCTGCTCATCAAGGGAGTTCGTGTATCTGCTGGGGAAGAAACTTGTAGGCTGTGGAGCAGCAGAGGATTCTATAGTTGTAAGTGCATATAGGCATAAAGTTCCAATCTTTGTTCCGGCACTTTCAGATAGTTCAATTGGCATAGGGCTTACGATTGCGAGAAGAAGGGGATTGAAACTTGAGGTAGACCAGATCAAAGATGTTGATGAGATTACAAAAATCGTAGAAAAATCAAGAAAAACCGGAGTAATCTATGTTGGAGGCGGGGTTCCAAAGAATTTTATTCAGCAAACCGAAGTGATAGCTTCCATTCTAGGAATAAATACTAGTGGGCACGATTATGCAATCCAGTATACTTCCGATTCTCCGCATTGGGGAGGGCTTTCAGGCTGTACTTTTGATGAAGCTATTTCCTGGGGAAAAATTGCAGCCCAGGCAAAAAAAGTGCAGGTTTTTGTGGATGCTACAATTGCTCTTCCAATTGTTGCCCACGCCTTGTATGAAAAATGTCATGAACTTAAGCGCAATGCCCCTATTTTTAATTGGGAAGGGTCCGATGGGCTTAATATCATATATAGCGAATAATAAAATTACAAATATTTATCATATTTGAAAACTTATATATAAGACGAGAAGGAGAGGAATAAATGGGTAAACGAACTCGAATAATTAACGATCCTTCCTATTTAGTACCATTACTCAGGACTTTTGGGTCAAGAACTCACAAAAAAATATTTGATACACTTTCAAATAAATGGATGACCAAAGCAGAAATAGATGAATTTATGGGTGCAGACTCATCAAAAAGCCTTCATATATTGAAAAAAGCCGGACTTCTTGAGAGTCAGTGGAGAGTTCCCGAAGCAGGACAAAAACCCTCTAAAGAATATCACAGTTCTTATTCCAAGGTTCAGGTAAACTTTCAGTGTTCTTTTGAAGATCTAAGCGACATCATAATGTTGACCTTCAAACCATATGAAGAGGTCAAAGATGCTATGGAAGAACTTGAAAGGCTTGTTGATGAAGGCAATACTTCCATGAGCAACCTAACGAGGATCCTTAATAAAAACCCTTTCTATATATGTGCTGTCGCCCGCAGATCTGAAAAGCTTTCGGTAATGGGTCAGAGATTAAAATTAATTGAAGATGTTGAGGAGAATTACGATTGATGATAAAAATTCTCCAGACTAAAAGCGGAGTAACAAAATTTCAGGTCCTTATCGAAATTGCAGCACATCAGCCTAATGTAAAACAAAAAGAAATTGCTACAAAAATTGGAATAACTCCTCAAGCGGTCTCAGAATATATTAAAGATCTTGTAACTGATGGACTGATTATTACTGAGGGCCGGGTTAGGTATAGGATAACAAAAGAGGGTGTTGAATGGGTCCTTGAAAATGCTATAGAAATGAAGAAGTATGCTCTTTTTGTAATGGAGGATATAATAAGCCATGTTTCGACCTGGACAGCTATCACAACGGAAGAAGTCAAAGAAGGTCAGAAGGTTTACCTGAAAATGGAAAAAGGACTTCTATATGTAAGCAGGACGGAAAATACAGGTGCTTCAGGCATTGTAATCTCCGATGCATCGGTAGGAGAAGATATAGGAGTAACCAGTCTCCAAGGTCTCATTGACATGGAAAATGCTACCATTACGATATGCAAAGTTCCCAGAGTTGGGCGTGGAGGGTCAAGAAAAGTGGAACTTGAACGCCTGAAAATGCTGGCAAACTCAAAACCCTATATAGCAGCTATTGGTGTGGAGGCGCTTATTGCTCTGCGCAAGATTGGGGTAATCCCAAATGTTATGTTTGGAACCAATGAGTCAGTTATCGAAGCTGCATACCACGGACTTTCGTCTCTTGTAGTTTCGGTGGACGAGCAAGTTTCTTTGCTTCTTAGTAGATTAGAAACCGAAAATCTTGAATATGAACTCGTAGATCTGACAGTTGAATAATTTACTTTGGACTTTTAAGTTAGAGAGGATCTCGATAAACATCTGGTTTTCACGAATTATTATATATACTATTTACATTCGCATGACTAAATTTTGGTGTTTATCGAAACCCTCTCGAGTAATATACTCCAAATCCTCAGTGTGGGGGCATCAAATTTAGTATTTGAATAATACTTAGATTTTGTCACATGCCTATAACTTGTTTATTAATGACTCGTGAAAATCAAAAGTTTATCGATATCTTCTGTTATTAACACAGAAAAGTTACATTTGCTGTATATTCTTATTTCCTGAGTTTACTTCATATTTTAATATTCAAGGCCGTTTTATTTCAAAATCTGGAGTTTTTCCATGAAGCTTATTGCACTTTCCGATACTCATCTGAAAACAGGAGATATCCCTCTGCAGCTTCAGAAATTTCTTGCTGAGTGTGACCTAATTGTCCATGCAGGAGATTTCAGTACTATGGAAGTCTATCAGTCCTTTAAAGCCTGCAGCAAACTAAAAGCTGTTTTCGGAAATGATGATGTTCCCGAGCTAAAAAGGCTTCTTCCCAAAAGGCTTATATTTGAAGTTGAAGGGTTGAAAATAGGATTGGTGCATGAAGGAGGCCTTTCGCTGATTGATACAACTGCACAGAATTATCTCGCAAAAGAAATGGATGTAGATATTTTGATATTCGGGTATCTGCACCGTCCTTTGATTGAAAAAAATGAGTCCATGCTTGTCTGTCCCGGATCTCCTACTGAACCCAGGATGTCAAGTCCCAGTGTTGTGGAACTCACAATTGAGAATAGAATTATAAGCGGCAGGATAATAACCTTTGATGGGGACTCTTGCAAGTATATAAAGTTCTTAAATGCTCTAAAAAACCACTGAACTAAAAAAGATCGAAATGAAACAAGACTTAGGTAACTTACAATGGTGATAAAACCCTGAAAGGGAATTATAATCTAAATTAAACCCAAATAATAGCTTTGTAATCTAAATTTTCTATCAATTCTATTATAGAGGATTTCGGTAAACACCAAAGTATGGGAATTTATATAAATCCACTACACCGTTTCTATTTGCTGACTTCAGAATTACCATTCTTATTTATTTACAATATTTCCTCAATAGTTCGCAGGAAAAAAAATTCATCAATACATCTTAGTTTTTTCTGCAATCCTCTCTATAATTTATATTATAAATTTCTGCAGAAGGGATTACACCCAGGGTCCTCTAAACCATTTTGTGATTCTTTTTAGTTTATAGATCTACTAAACTAAGAGCGAAGAGTTATATTTCTTTATCTATTAAATTTCATAAAGTAATCTAGAATTAATCGTACTTGAATATGGTATAATTTTTTAATGATACCTTTACACTCATATCATAACAATTTGAATATTGATCATCAGGATAAACTCTGGATCTTGCCACATCTTCATGTTAGAAATTAAACTTGAAATTCTTTATGTAAATTTTCTAATGTGTTTCGTTATAGAGGATCTGAAAGAACAAGATCAATAACCAAATTTCATATCATGCTACTGACAAATCATACCAAAGGGGTACAAAGAGGTACAAAGACGGCGAAAACATTAGGTTTTTCCAGGAATACTGTTTTAGTAAGAATAAGAGATACTTTGAAGAAGGTCTCAAAAGTACTATTATATATATATAAAGTCGTATGTTGTCAACCGAAAAAAGACACTGAGAAACATGTTGTAGAAATAATAACATTAGAAATTACCTGTTATACTGATAAAACAAGAGGCTATGGCTTACACTGCTTGCTGGATAAATGAGGGAAAAGAAGAATTTGAAATAATAACCAAGGAAATATCCAGGCTTATTCTAAAAAAAACTAAACTATGGTTGAGATGTATATGGTGTATAGGACAACTAGCCTAAATTCAAAACAGGATATATAGAATTATTGATCATCTAAAAAAAATTAGAACCCAAAAATTCCTTGCTCTGCCTTGAAGAGGTAGCAAAGCAACTTCTTAAGGATAAGAGAACGAACATTTCCATCAAGCCTGTAAACTCAGAAAAATAAGATTATGAATATGTCATGAATATAACAGCAAATTTATCCATACAGTAGGAATTAATGCGGGAAAAAAGGTTATTCAGATCACCAAAAAGATCCATTGCAGATTTTGTACAATTCGTGAAGATTCTAGATATTGGAAAGTATCTAAAGTCGAAGTCATACGATTGGTTATGGATAATCGCAATAATTTTGATAAACATCAGATTTCAACATATCTCAGATATAGGCTTTATAAGCAACCAGCTAAAAAATGGGTATATCTAAATCCTCTTAATATCCACAAGGAAAATTATTTTACGAATAATTAGGCGAAGATGAAGCAAAATAGATTTCGGATAAAATATAATTTCATTAAACTCCTAAATATACAAAACCAAACATGCTGAAGTATAGACCAATGTGATGGTATTAATGTAATGGAATACAGATCAGTTATATAATGAAACTTACCCTGAAATAGTTGCGTTAACGAAGAAAGCATGACCATTAAAAGAAAACGAACTGGATATTTAAAAGTAAGGATGCTGATTAAAAGACCATATAAGCATTACACTCAATAATCGAAATCCCAACATAGACCTAGCTAATTAATGTATCAGGAACTCCATTTTTTGCGATCTCTATCATTTTCATAGTGACTCAAGTTTGAACATGACACCTGTGCCCTGAAGGCTAAGGTATACTTTGTCCCCGAACTCGAGAACTTTGTCGATACTAAAGTTGCTATTCCAGTTATATACGAAGTCATAGGTGCCTTGCATTGGTTCGAAACCCAGAGACATAAGTCTTCGGTTGATCTCTGACGGACGAGCTCCTTCACTGTTGAACCAGACTAGAAGATAGGTTTTCACGGGATCATCTCACATATAAATTAATCAATCTTATTGTAAATATTTAAAATTGATAAAACAACATCATAGTCATCGTAGTTATTCCTATTAGTATGGTAAGTTTTTTTAAGCACATTTTCTTCAATTGTTGGCTAATTGTGTTTTTTTTGTTCTGAATGGTTTGGAAATTACGCATTTTAAATAATTCGAAGCAAACATGAATATACTGATTTAGGCGGTTAAATAATTATATTTAATTCAACATTAATTCTCTGCCAAATTTATTGTACTCACTACTTATCATGTCTCGTTTATTTATCTATATTTTGCCTCTTCTTACCTGAGACTAGCATGCGAAGAAAAATATGTACTAAAAAGTTAAAACTCAGAAAAATTAAATTGGCCAGAGATATGGACAGGAGAAAAGGAGAAATAGTAGTAAAAAATATTTCGAAAAATCGCTTGTATTTTCTATTTATCAAATCTGAAAAACAAACATAATTCAAATTTTTTGAAGTAGGTAATGAGATTCTGATGTCTACAATTCTCCATACCTCCTGGACATAACCGATAAATTAAATTACGTTGTTCACCCTACCCTAAATGATGGGATATGCTTAGAGTTGCCCTCTTAGTTTGTCGAAACTCAGAAATAATCGATTCATGTTTTGACCACCTTTCTTTAATTAGAAGATTCATAATCTTCTTCTAGTTTCCTCTAAGACAAACGAAGTAGTATTTTATTGTATCAGCTGTCGCAGTTCTAACTAATCAAAAAAATTAACAGTTGATCATAGACTTCCATCACAATATCATTTTTTATCAGTTAAGAATGAAGCTTGAAAAGTCTATATAACTAACTCCCTCCAAGTATTGAACTGCCTCTGATCGAGAGTTGCTAGGATGAAACTTCAGGAATAAGTGAACGTTATATTCTACCACTCTGATGTCATGAATTTTGTAACCTTGCTAGTGCAAATAGTGATAAAGATGGACAAGAGATCTTTTTTAATTCGACTCTTGTGGAACATAAATATCTATTAATACATGGGCATCAACAATTTATGATTGGTAATTTGATAATAGTCATGGCTAAAGTTGTCAGTTCCAATGAATATTCATATCCCCGCCTGTAGGAAGTGGCACCACCTCTGCAATGGTGCTAAAAACAAACTCATTTTACAAAGAAGCTATGACTTAGAGGGTTATAAGAATACAAAAGTAGTTGATATTTCTTGTAATCCCCTGTATAAAAGCCGGAGGATTCATGGACTTTTGCGCCAATAAGTCATCAAGAGTATAAATATATGATGCGGCTTCACATATCTCGAATTTGCTGTAACTTGGGAATTAAATGTTTTTATGCTACCTAAAATTTTCTTCGTCTATGCGGAATTTTTTTCTCATCAACTTCTTGAGGTTTACGATTGTTATGAAAAATCGGCGCACCTTCTGTGTTTTCAAAATAAAACACTATTTTGATTAGTGAAATTTGAGTTAAAGTTACCACGAAAATCTCCCAACAAGTAAATTATTAGTGTAAGTGCCATACATAAAACGACAACGAGTACAAGTATAAGGAAATTTATCCGGAAAAGGATTTGAACGGTCTTTTCAACAGCTATTTAACTAGTAGTATAACCTGTGAATTGAATTCACATGCGTTACTCCTGGATTTAACTACACAATACATAAAAAAGATAGAATCAAAATAAAGATCCGGTGAAAAAAATTAACTTATATAGGATTCAATATCTTGTTCATACTGTCAAATCATCAGAACAAAATTAAATATTATGGTTGGAAATAAGTTTTGTCCTTTGCGAATTCAGGCAGGAGTTTCCTTCGTCAATATATAGGCAACCATCTCAGGGCTCAGCTTTCTCTCCCTCGAAATCTTTGCTTCAATGTCCTCAGTAGATTTACCTTCATTTTTCATCATCCTTATTTTTTCAACCACTGAGGACGGTATGCTGTAATATTCATTAATGTCTTTCCTATGACCCCACACATCACCTTCGATAAGTTTTATTCTCTGCATCCCAAGAAACATCAAAATGGACTTTGAGACTGTGCACATGTAAGATTTAGGTAACTGGATCACCTCAACTTTTGGGCAGGTTTCGATCAATCCAAATATGTCCTTGTTCGAAGGCCTAAAAGCCATATGAACAATACGTTCATTAGGGTTAAGTGTAAAGATTTCTTCTCTAGAACTAACTACTCTAATTTTCATGTTTTTCCCCACTGTAAAGTTTTTTTGCGTTTTTACTTCAATATTAGTACGTTATACTTACTATAAATATTTATCTTAGTTATCTAATATTACTTTGATTGTATACTGGATTCTCTATTTCATATCATAGGCCATAAATTAGCTTTGAAAAGAATTAAGAAACAAATAATGAATTTTTATGAATTATTTTTCTAATTTGATTTTGATTTTTGCGATCTGATTCTTGCTCCTCTACTCTCAGTGATTTATGAACTCGAATCCCTTTTCTAAAGCAATCATCCTGAGATACCTTTCAATATGTTTTCCATCCCTTTGTGAAAAACCCGCGTCTCTGGCAAGCTTATTGAGTATTTTTTGAACTCCTGTCCCATACTGAATTGCTTTTTTTTCTTTCCAGAGAAGTTCCGGTGGGATGAGATCCTCTGCTGTTTTTCTGAGAATATATTTCCTTATATACAAGCCACCTTTTTTCAGCACTTTTAACTCTGGGATGATAGAAAGACCTGTTTTAATTACATCCTTATCTAGAAATGGTACTCTGAGCTCTACAGAGTTAGCCATAGTAACCATATCATCCCTCTCAAGATTGACAGTTGAAATTTTTTTAATATCGAAATATATTTCTCTATCGATCACTTTAGATCCCTGTTCAAGGAAAACCTCATGTCTTCTGTACCCGCCGAAAAGCTCATCCGCACCCTGTCCTGTAAGGATGACCTTTTTTCCATTTTCTCTCGCAATTTTCGCAACAACGTATAGAGGAATTCCGATTGCAATTTTCATAGGATCAACAGATTCGGTTGCACGAATAATTTGCGGAACTAAGGTTTCGATTTCTTTGACAGACAAGAAATGTATTCTCAGAGAATCCTTCATACCAATAGCTTCAGCAGCTTTCTCAGCTTGTGTAATATCATGGGAATCGGGAAGTCCTACGGCATAAAGGGAAGTAGCCGGATTAATCCTTTTTGCAAGGACTGCTAAAAATGTGCTGTCAATACCACCGGAAAATGCAATTCCTGAAGTTGATGTAAGCCGTAGTTCCAAGGCCTTTTCAATGGCAGCCTTCAGATGAAAAACAGCTTCAAATTCATCAGATATCCTTTTTTGCGGAGGCTTTATTTCGAGGGATCGTTCTTCAAAACTTCCATTCTCCAAATTAAAACTCAGGATGCTGCCGGAAGATAAAGGTTTTAATTCTTTTCCTGTGGTAGATAGAGCCTTTTTTTCGGATGCAAAAATTATTTTCTGTTTTTCTTTTCTTTTTTTGGCGGAATAAAAAAGAGGTTTGACACCTACCGGGTCTCTAGCCAACACAAGTTCGTTATCACAGGCATATGCTAGAGCATAGTCTCCGTTTACTGAGGAAAGTACAGAAAAGACAGCGTTTATCGGTATATCCCCATCATTAATTCGGGTTTCTATCAGGGAAAAAAGCGCTTCAGTATCAGAATCTGTTAGTATTCCAGATTCAGATGCAAGTTCCCTGAAATTGAATATTTCTCCATTTACTGCAAGAGCCCCTTTTCCTACCAAAGGCTGGGGCATATCTCCTGTAATTTTAAGCAAGGTATTTCCTATGCTCAGATTTTTTGCCTGATAAGTTCCGCAGGCATCAGGTCCCCTATGTTCCAGAGCTAAAAGCATTTTTTTCACTTTAATGTTTACATCAGGAGATCCGGTTGCTCCTGCTATTCCGCACATGTTTACTCCTTATTTCGTCCTTTTTGGAATATCCACGTGCTCTATTTCTATTTAGCCTTTTGCCAATTAGAGGGAATTTGTTATCTTCATTTGGGATTCATTTTCACTAGAATTTATGCATTTGAATTTTGCAAACTGGAATTCAATTGAAATATAATTATTTTTAAATATAATTGTAGGAATAGTAAGCTTCATGTCTATAATTTGCCAAAATTTACTGACTTTGGTTACATTAACTTTATTATTCGTGTATCTATATTTTTCAGATGAATCTAAGTCGTTTGCTGTTATACTCCTATAACAATGCTCACCTATTGACTGTTTTGCTTGCCTCCTTCAAAAGAGACTCTCAGATTCACAACCTTTATGGGCTGAAGCAAGGAAATTCATAATTTATATCGAAAGTTAACTGATTGTCGATGAAAAAATATCATTAAATTTTATTTTGGAAAACATACCTTTTGTTCGTATATCTGGAGTGGAAATCATCATCTTACAATTAAGGGAATTGTCTGATTACATTGGTCTATAAAGATGGTAAGTTTATTTTACCTGCCTATTTTGTATATCGCTACTGAACACAAATTAATACACACATTTCTCTATAAATAATACTATTTGATATTAAGTAAATACATATTACTATCAAATAACATTTTTTGTATATATATCCTAGATTCTAAATTTATTAATATTTTTGCCTTTAAAAAATCTAGCTATATTTCAAAATTTGATGATCATATTTAAGTAGTTCATCTATCAGTGAGAAGCGAATTAAAATATCAACAATCGTAATATTGTATTCTTTAACAGTCTCACTATTTCTACGAATAATTAATTGTAAGCAAATTTGGAGTTATTGTTTAAGTGAAAAAACAAATATTTGACAGAACAAAAAAGATACTGAATTTATTATTTGTAGGCTTTTTTATAGCAACCGTGACAGCAACAGTAAGTGCAGTTAATTGCCAGAATGGAAAAGGGAGCTTTAATAAGGAGAGTTTCAACTGGAACTGTAATGGAAAATGCACATCTTGGTTTATCAATGTCATATTTAAGCCTTCGATGGCAATTCACTGATTAATTTTTAAAAAATTTTTGAAAACTAAATATGAGACAACCTATTTGCCCCAGGTAATTATTAAATAAATTGTCATAGAAGATAATGCGAAAAGTACTTTCATTCTTTTTTATAAGCTATTTGAAGAAATTTATTCGTTTTTTGGAGTTGGGCAAAAAAATGAATCGCTTGACAATTTAATGGAAAAAGGATCTCGATATTATGCCGATTGAATGAATTAACTGTTGCCTTGTTCTCTTTTTTTTAAGAGGTGAACGGCCAGTTCTCTAAGCTTATATTTCTGGATTTTACCATTTGCTGTGAGGGGATAATTATCAACGAAGAAAACGTGTTTTGGGACTTTATAGCGAGAGATTCGACTAGAAGCATAATCTCTGATGTCATCTTCGGTTAGGTCTGCACCTGTTTTGAGAATTACAAAGGCTCCCACTATTTCTCCATATTTCGTATTAGGGATGCCTACTACCTGTGAATCTTTAACTCCTGGCACTTCATGCAGGAACTCCTCAATCTCTCGAGGATAAATGTTTTCACCTCCTCTAATAATCATGTCTTTCATGCGGCCGGTGATCCTGTAGTAACCTTTTTCATCGCAAGTTCCGAGATCTCCGCATGAAGCCAGTCATCTTCATCGATAACTTTTTTAGTTTCTTCAGGCATCTTATAGTACCCTTTCATTATATTGTACCCACGACAACAGATTTCTCCAACCGTATCGGTGGCCACTGGTTTATTGGTACTCGGGTCAATAACTCTGACCTCTACTCCAGGTAAAGACTTACCAACAGTTTCAGCTCTAATTTTAACAGGATCATCCACTTCAGTCTGAGTCATACCAGGGGAAGCTTCTGTAAGCCCATAGACACTAGTAATCTGATAGCAATGCATATCTGTCATGACTTTTTTCATAACTTCCACAGGACATATCGAGCCTGCCATAATCCCGGTTCTGAGGGAAGAGAGATCGAACATATCAAACATTGGGTGGTTGTACTCAGCAATAAACATCGTAGGTACGCCGTAGAGAGCTGTACACCTTTCTTTCTGGACTGCAGCCAGCACTAGGAGGGGGTCGAAAACTTCAAGCATTACAAGCGTTGCTCTGTGGGTTAAGACGGCGATAACCCCAAGTACAATTCCAAAGCAATGGAAAAGAGGCACAGGTAAACAAACTCGGTCATTTTGGGTGAACTTCTGACGTTCGCCTATGGAAAGGCCATTGTTAAGGATATTTTTGTTGGTCAGCATAACCCCTTTTGGGAAACCAGTAGTTCCTGAAGTGTATTGCATATTGATAACGTTATCGCCGTTCAAACTTGCTAGTATTTTTCGAAGTTCATCATTGGGATAATGACTGCCCAGAAGCATAAGCTCGTTGCTATTGTACATGCCCCTATGTTTTTCCTGACCTATGTAAATCAAACTCTTCAGGCATGGGAAATTTTTGCTTTTCAAGCGCCCCCTTTCTGAATTTTTGAGCTCAGGGAGCAACTCATAGATAATTCTCAGATAATCAACATCCTGGAAACTATCGATAAGAGCCAGTGTCTTCACATTAGATTGTTTGAGTATGTATTCGACCTCATGGCTCTTATAAGCGGTATTTACAGTAACAAGCACTGCACCGATCTTTGCAGTAGCAAACATAAAGGTAAGCCAGTCCGGAACATTCTTTGCCCAGATCCCTACATGATCTCCTTTCGTTATCCCAATGGCAAGAAGCCCTTTAGCAAGGTTATTAGCTCTTTCGTTGAACTGGCCGTAAGTAAAATGCAGGTTTCGGTCCAGATAAACGACAAATTCGTGGTCAGGATCTAAAGCAACTTGTTTTTCATAGAACTCCCCAAGAGAATTTTCAATAAGATGCATGGTTTCAGTCTCTTACTTGCATTATCTACCTTTAGAAACTTTTGGTTGTGTCCATTAGTTGTTAAAAAATCGTAAACTTGAGACTCTCTCCACATCTTCCCAAGAATTGGAGATAACTAATTTTCAAAATTTTATCAATGGTCTAAAGGCATAATCAAGATATTTGCAAGGAGCAAAAATGTTTCCAATGCTTTTACGCTCATTTTGTGGGTGTTATATCAAGTACGTTCAAATAGAGCATGAGGAATCGACATTCATTTCATCAGTATCTATGGCAGGAAAAATGTGTGTTTTCAAAATGTCACGAATCTTATTAGGAAGAGGCATTGATTTCTTAATCTTGAAGTCATAATAGACTAGTACTGCTTGACCCCTTGCCTTGAGTTCCCCTTCCTGCCAGGCTTCGTGCCCAACAGTAAAGGAGCTGTTCCCTATCTTCACAATAAAAGTTCTAATTTCCACGTCAGACCTATAATACATCTGACGAAGAAAATCAAATTCAGTCCTGACGAGGATTAGATGCCATACATCAGGACTAAGATCAAGATCCGGTGAAAATATCCGGAATAAGGAGTTTCTTCCTGTTTCAAACCATATTGGGAGGACAGTATTATTTATATGCCCAAGCCCGTCCATGTCCCCAAATCGTGGACTAACAGTTGTACTGAACATTTTGGATTTCCTGTGCTTTGAAATACTTGTATTTTGATATTTTTCAACTTTCTAAATTCATGATATTATATTTTAAGTTTTTAATCTATTCTATCCAGACTGAACTTTACACAGGAGCATAAACAACAGCCATAATTTTTGCATCCTCTTCTCCTGCTGCATGTACATCATGCGGGACAATTGAGTCATAGTAAATGGTGTCTCCTGAGTTTAGCCTTTGAACATCTTTCCCGTAGAAGATCTCGATTTCCCCTGAAAGGACATAGATGAATTCCTCTCCTTCATGGGAAGAGAGTTTATGGCTTTCCTCAGGAGAAGGATGTATATCGATGATAAACGGCTCCATGTGGCGGTCTGCTTTATCTGAGGCAAGTGAATAAAACTCAAGAAAACTTTTTGTTGGAATTTCAGCCTTACCTGAAAAACGTACCACATTTCTAAGTAGCCCTGCCCTAACAATTACAGGTCCTCTCTGGGGCATATCATCCAAAAAAGTACCTAAGCGGACGCCTAGAGCTCGAGCAATCTTCAGAAGAGGTGTTAAGTGTGGAACCAGGGCTCCGTTTTCTAACTGCTTAACTAATTCCACGCTGCTTTGACTGGCTTCAGCCAGTTCTTCAACACTCATCTCCTTTGCTTCTCTAAGCTGACATATTTTATTGCCAACATGGTTCTCTTTAGGCATTATTCTAATCCTCATTATGATTTTAAGGTAGTGGACCTCGGAGAAAAGTATAAAACAAAGTCCCTTTTACTAGCTTTACATGCTTATTTCTTTTGCGTCTCTCTTATAAAAATATACTTAAAATTTGTTGAAAAAACAATCGAAAAATACGAAAATAAAGTTTTCCTAGAGTTGAAAAGGGAGATTAATAGATAGTTTTTGGTATCTGGACTTCAATTAAACTCGAAGTTGCACTTGATCCCCTCGATATCAAAGCAGAGATTACAGGACACACACCTTGCTTTTGTAGCTTTTCCAGATTTAAGTTGCAAAACAAAATCAGGCTCGCAGATAAATGTCCTGCTCATGGAAACCATATCAGCAAATCCGTTTTCGAGAAGATGTTCCATAACAGAAAGGGACCTAATGCCACCTACAAGGATTACAGGTATATTTACAGCCTTTTTTATTGCTTTAGAATATTCTCTAAAATATGCTTCTTTGGTAGGAGAGTTAATAGCTAATCTTATGGTTTCACCACTTGTCTTACTCATCCCTCCGCTTACCTCGATTGCGCAAACTCCAGCTTTCTCCAAAATTTTTGCGGTCTCAATAGCTTGTGAAATCTCAACTCCTGTATCTGCCCTCTGGGGGTTAAGCCGAAGACCATCTGTTGCATTCAATTTGACTAGGATAGGGAAATCAGCTCCAGCTTGCTCTTTTATGCGCCTGACAATCTCAGTAACTATTCTTGCTCTGTTTTCCACTGAACCCCCCCAGCGATCAGTCCTTCTGTTTGTATATGGGGAGATAAAATCACTTAGAAGAAAACCATGGGCACAGTGGAGCTGTACACCGTCAAATCCTGCTTTTTTTGTCCGGGCAGCTGCTTTTGTGAAGGCATCGATTACTTCCAGAATTTCCTGCTCGGTCATTTCCCTTGACATAACTGCTGAGTATGCATCTTTTATTTTGGAAGGAGCTATTGGAACCAAGTATTCTTCAGAAGTAGTTGCTTGCCTCCCTGCATGCACAATCTGGAGTACTATTTTACTCCTGTACCTGTGCACTTTTTCAGTTATTTTCAGGTAGGGTTCAATAAAACGGTCTGCATATATTCCCTGCTGGGAAATATCACTTTTTCCCCCAGGAAGAACATAAGAATAGCCAGTTATGATTAACTTGACTTCATTTTTTGCAAGTACCTCATAAAGATCGCCTAGCTTTGAAGTGGGCTTCCCATCCTTTTCAGCCATGAATTCATGTGTTGCGGACCTAACAAATCGATTCTGGATATCCATGTTGCAGATAGTGATAGGATCAAAAATCATGGCAAAAATAGGGGAAATGAGGGTAAATAATTATCCTTATCCCTGGAAAATGAGAATTTTGTGTTCGAGCATAATGTTTATCTCAGCTTTGATAGGGAAGGAGAAGGAAATTTGATCAGGAAATTTTAATTTTGAACTCAATAGGGCTCTCAGTATAGTTATAATCATTGATATGCAGTTCTTCTGAAAAATACAGATTAATGATTTTGAGTTTGAATTTATTTGAGTTGAATATCCTACAGTAAAATTAGGGTATTCAACTGAAATGACAAAAAGACTTACACAACATCTTCAGATTCAATCTTAGAACAGCATTGACAAGAACTTTCCTTTCTTGGAATATTTTTTTAGTTACTAAATAAATTCATTCCCTTGGAACTTTTTTTAAGCTTATCTTCTTTATCCTCGATATTATCTTTTATTTCCAGAATATACTCTTTTACTAATTTTCTCAATATTGCATCATGCCTTATGATTTTGCTATAAAGCATAATTTGTTTCCATAAAACTAACATAAAAACCTATATTGTTTATCTAGTATTAATTCTATTAAGTTAGTATGAGTAATTCAAAATTCTTACAAGATTACTTAAGGAAGTGTCAGGCAGATGGACTGAAGGAAGTAACAATCGCAACTGCTGGAACTACTCTTAAACCGTTCATAGAATGGTGCGGAGATAGAGATTTAAAAGAGTTTACTTCAGATGATGTTTACGATTATTTGGATTTTATACATGCTTATACATACATTAAAGCTGGTAAAGCCACTAAATACTCGCCTGGTACACAGCAAAGAATACGAATGGTTTTAAAGAAATTCTTGACCTTTATAAATCATGATCTTGGAGCCGTAATAAAGTTGCGAAAATTAAAAGATGGGAAAATACCCGCAGATATCTTGACCAGAGAAGAAATTGAGAAACTAATTGAATCATGCCTAAGTACCAGAGATCGGGCTATAATTGCTACATTTTATGAAAGTGGAGGTAGACGCGGGGAATTACTAGCAGTTCAACTTAAGCATGTGACTTTTGACGAGAATGGGGCAATTCTCAATATCCAGAGAGGGAAAACAGGAAGTCGACGCGTTAGGCTTGTATTAGCTTCATCTTACCTTAAACAGTGGATGGATACGCATCCATTGAAGAGTAATCCGGATGCTTACTTATTCTGTTCAACTAATTCTCCTTTTGGACTTATAACACTTGCAGGCCTTGCAAATCAACTACATCAAATAGCAAGCAAAGCGGATATCCAACAAAAAAGAGTTTATCCACATGCTTTTAGACATGCCAGAGCAACCCACTTAGCCGAACAATTACCTGAACAACTTTTAAAAGAATATTTAGGCTGGACGAAATCAAGTACTATGGCGAGTGTATATGTGCACATGTCAGGCCGAGATGTGGATAATGCTATACTTAAATTGCATGGAATCGAAACTGAACAGTCAACAAAAAAATTCATTGTTAATAAATGTCCACGTTGTAAAGAAATAAACCCAGAAAATGCTTTATTTTGTTTTAAATGTGGACTGCCACTTACTCAGGAATCTGCAACAACTGTAGAATCAATAAAAACTGATTACGTACAGCTTGCAGACTTAGACGAAATTAGAGAAATGAAAAATACATTGAAACAGGAGCTAGAAGAGATCTCAAAGCTGAAGGAGATGATTAAAACAGGAAAATGACTTCCTCAAATCAAATTTTTGTTTGAATCCTCATTTTTCCCAGGCAGATCTCATAATAATCATAGTAAAGTTTTTTTATGCATTTAATTCCATCTTGGGGCTCATTTTCATAAATCAAATTGCAATCTCTTTTTTTGTGGAAAAATTCTCTTTCTTCAGAGGAAGTCGTACGTTTATAAACATCTATCTGATAGAAATATTCAAAAATTCGATCGAATATGTCAATCCTGCGTACGGATTTGAGATTTATTATTTTACTTATTTTTTCACTCAATATGTCTGAAGGTCCTTCCATCAATTTTTCAAATATTTCTTCAGCTATTTTCTGTATCATCTCTTCATGCATTTTTTCCGACGTTTGGGTGGATATTTCACCCGATAATTTCTCAGATAATTCTTTTACAATTGCTTCGACTTCTGTTCCATGTGACGCTTTTTCCCAAGGGAAAAGAATATTATCTAATATTTTTTCGAATAATTCTTCCGATATTTCAATACCTGAATAATATTTTGAATTTTTCTGAATCCTTCTTATACTCTTTGTATGAACTTCATTAATCAGTTGTTTAATATATAGATCTTTGATTTCGATTTCCTTCTCTTCATGCTTGTCTTTACCCAACAGGTACAGTTCGGAAGCTTGGGCATATAATGTATCAACGTCAGTAATCAGGCATTCAGTAAAATAAGAGTCAGACAATGCTAGTAGAATAAAAGATTCCTTTTGACGCATTGGACCTATTATAGGAGAAACCTCATCTCGGGTTACATTTACGGCTTTTTCATAGGTATTCAACTTAATTTCTCTAAAACAATTTTCTTTTTCAGTTTTCTCCTTAATATTTTTTAAGTGTTCCCTTTTTGTGATATCCCATTTGTTTTCAAAACCATCTCTAATAGGATCAATTTTTTCTATACAATGATCATTTTCTAAGTCTTCTAAATGCTTCCTAATGTTCTTCTTATTTCTTATCCCATATTTTTCTTTTAAATGTTTAATTAAATCTGTCACTGGCACAGCGCCATTTTTACTAAGAATATACAAAATAATTTCAGCTTTTACTTTCCCTATGGGTAGGCTCTCCCCGGGATTTCTATATTCTTTTTTCTCAACTCTTACCACATGTAATTACATATGTTATGTATATTAATTCTTTACTATAGTGATTTAAACTATATGTTATTAATTTTGTTTTTGATACCCCTAGGTATTTAATAATCAAAGAATTATTATTTAAAATATAGGATGTGTTATAGAGTTGTGAAGAACGATGATATTTAAAAATCGAAAATTGCAGCAGGTAAGGAACTCATTCTTTGTTCTCTTACCTACATACTGGATCAAAAGTAACTAACTGGAAAAAAGTGATCCCATGAGAATTGAATTGCTTAACGATGGCAGCTTAAAAATAGCTCCGGTACCTCAGTCCGACCAAGGCTCTAAAGGAACCGGAACACCGACAGCGACAACCCTTCAAAGGAGAAGTGTCGGCCATGAAGAATAAGAGTCAAAATAATATAGTATTTTTGGAATGGGCGAGAAAAGTAAGTGCTCAACATCCAGAAATTTTAGAATATATGCGGAAAAGCACTAACTTGCTGGATCGAGTAATAGCAAAAAGAATTATGAAAACCGTAGGAGTGGATAATAATTACTAAATTGGATTATGCGGAAGAGTTCAAGCTTCCGCAAGTAACAGGCCGATTTACAGGTAATAATTTATCCCCAAAGGCTATAAACTTTGTCTTATTCGGTATCAGCAGTATCGACGAGCCATCTGCAAATAATAAGCCGATGGTTGTGAGGTCCAGAGAAAGGACTGGGCAAGTTACTCCAGAAAGAACGGAAGTGATTAGATGGCTTTCAATTTTGAAGACCTCCGAGTTACTGAAGCTACACCTATTGTTGTGAAACGTGTTGTAACTTCCATTCCCCTTAAAAAACCTAAATCTGGTGTGGAATTTTTCAGGATAAGGCCGGAATCCGAATGGAAGTTTAGCACCTATATGTTAGATTTAGGTGGGAAAGGCGATGGGGAGGGGAAATTCCTTCTCAAAAAGGCTCTGTACAGGGAGGTAATCGATACAAAAAAGTTGAAGCTAGTCACAATTTACACTGGGATTACCTATGGATCGGGTGAAATCTTTCTCTCCGAAATAGCCCAACCTGACGTAGAAGGGAAGGACAACGAATTTAATCGCACCAGAAGGATAGCTTATCAAATAGCGGAAACTAACTGGGTGAAGCTCCAAACAAATGACTCAATTGGGGCTTATGATACCGTTTTAGCAATTAGTAAACTTCCAGACCCGGAATGGCCTGAGGAACCGGAGAACATAGTAAAAGCGATCGAGATAGCCTTCAAGGATAGGTTCATAGATGACATAAACCATCCTGTTTAAAGAGACTTAGGGGTGAGCTTTGATGCTCCCCTTATCATTTTTTGATCATATTTACGTGATCGATTTTGAATTCATCGCAAAACCTAGCGAACGTCCAATACCTGTTTGTGTTGTTTCCCATGAGATAAATTCTGGAGAAACTAAAAGACTGTGGCTTTTTGAAGAAAACAATCATCATCCCTACTCAATAGGTGAAAATGACTTATTTGTCGCTCATATGAGTTCAGCAGAGTGGGGTTGTCACCTGGTCTTAAACTGGCCTTTACCATTCAATGTGATTGATACGTTCGTAGAGTACAGGTGCTTTTCTAACCATTCTTATGAACGAAGAGGTGCAAACCTGCTGGATGCGTGTAAAACTTTTGGTATAGCGACTATTAGCAAAGTGGAGAAAGATGTTGCGAGAGATCGTATTTTAGCTGGAGCTCCCTACTCTGAAGAAGATCAAGAATACATTATGCGTTATTGCGAATCTGACGTGCTTGAAACAGCAGAGTTATTCAAACGGATGATTATGGTCCCTGATTTCAACATACCCACTTCTCTCTATCGGGGGGAGTATATGAAATATGTGGCAGAAATCGAATATCATGGTATACCAATTGATGCCGATTTACTCAACGAGTTACAAGAAAACTGGGGAAATATAAAATTAAAGTTAATCAAAAATATTGATAAATTTGGAATTTATGACGGAAACAGTTTTAAGATAAATAATTTTGAGAGATTCATTCAAGTCAATAATTGGGCGTGGCCGAGAACTTATACAGGTCTGCCAAAAATTGATAAGGAAACTTTCAAGGAAATGGCAGAAATCTATCCCGAAATACAGTCTTTGAAAGAATTAAAAGCTCTCATCGGTGGGTTAAACTTCAAGTCTATTATGGCTGGTTTAGATGGTAGAAGTCGAACCTTAATCTCCCCTTTCTGGACTAAGACCGGTAGAAATGCCCCTAAGGATGACGAGGAGAAAAAGAATAGAGGAGAATTAAGAGTTAGGTTTATGTTCGGAATTCCTTCTAGTCTGAGAAGTCTAATAAAACCGACCGAAGGGGAAGTACTTGCATATATTGATTACTCTCAACAAGAGTTCTTTATTGCTGCAGTTCTATCTAATGACCCCAATATGATTGAGGCATACAAGAGCGGGGATCCATATCTGGCTTTTGCAAAATTAGCAGGTGCAGTTCCAGAATACGCTACAAAAGAAACACATGGGAATGTGAGACAGCTCTTTAAATCCTGTGTACTCGGTGTTCAGTATGGCCTGGGTGCAGAATCACTTGGGCTCAAAATTGGTAAGCCTACGCCTTATGCAAAGGAGCTACTGAGTCACCATAAAAGAATCTTCAAAGATTATTGGCGTTGGGTAGATATGACCTGGAATCAAGCCTGTTTAATGAAAAGGATTGAAACCTGCTACAAATGGAAAATGATTGTTTCAGGCTCTAGCAATAAGGAGATGTTGACCGTCCGAAATTTCCCAATTCAAGCCACTGGAGCTGAAATTCTTAGAGTAGCATGCATCCTTCTCTCGGAAAATAATATTAAAATTGTTGCTCCAGTTCACGATGCGTTGATGATTGAGTGCGATGAAAAGGTGGCAGATAAAGAGATAGAGATAGCAAGAAGGCTGATGTGTGATGCATCCGAAATCGTTCTAGGTGTTGGTAACAGATTGAAAACAGATGTTGATATTGTCCGCTATCCTGATAGGTACATAGATGAGAAAGGTTCAGAAACTTGGAATCTTATTATGCGGATATTCAAAGAAGTAAAACAAGAGTAAAATCCACCACAATTGAGACTCAAAGATTTTTGCCAGACTTTTCTATTTAGCTGTAGAGCCAAATTCCAATTTCGCTGTAGAGCAATATTAATTAGCTGCACAGCAAAATATATTTCGCCCTGTAGCTAAAATTAATTAGCTGTACAGCTAAATACTGAAGTCTCAAGATATCTGTTTTACTACTTATACATCTTTAATATATCTTCTTTATTTCTTCTTAATATTTGATAATAATATTAAATGGGAGTAAGATAATGCTGGTGAATCCTAAAGAGAAAATAAAAGGACCTTTCATATCCCAAATGCCTGCAGAGTGGATTATAAAGTTACCTTCCAATTCAGTGGGGCATACATACAGGATGGCCATGTATATTTGGCACTTAAAAGGTGTGAAGAAATCTAAAGATTTAGTAGTCACCATTAAGGGTATAAATTTATTTCTACCTATCCCTGTTTGGGCTTTTCCAAAAGCTTTGGATGAATTAGAAAATTGTGGGATGATAAAAACGGTAAGACAACGTGGTAAAAGTCCAACTGTAACTGTGTTATGCGACAATTTTTATGAAGGGTATCCCACTTTAAACACACGTGCCTAAAATATCATATCAAATAAAAGCCCCAATTTTCTAAAGCGATATCTATCGAGCATTCTTCAAAGCGCTGAAGGATGTAGAAAGGTTCTATAGATTTTCATATTAATGACATTATCGACAGACTAGCGAAAAAAGAACTAAATCAGAATAAATATATAAAACTTTGCCATTTAATCGGCTTACTCTTAGCCCTATATCAAATTTTTCAGATTTTCCTTTATGATATTCTGAATTCAAGAAATTGCTTTGAATAGCCCCACAATCACCCACTCTTAGATTTCAAGAGTCGAGATCCCTTATTTAGATTTTTTAATATTTTGTGGGAAATGAGTACTAAAAAAGTGAGTATTATTTCCGAAATTATATTAATACTTAATTTATATTTAATTGTTGTTTAATGTTAAAAAATTGCATTGGGAAATAATTTTTGATTATAAATTATTTTTTTAATAAATATTTTTAAATAAACACTAAACTAATTAAATCGATGTTTCAATCAAAATTTACTGGTGTAACAGAATAGGGACAATCAAACAATTTTTTTGATAAACTGGATAATCATCAAAAACTAACTCCAGTATAATTTTTAATTTTGATAATAGAGGAGTGAAACAAATGTTGAAACAGTCATCTAGTAGAATTAAAAAGGTACTGACTATTTTGCTTGCAGTTCTTTTTGTTTTGTCTTTGACAGCAGTGGCAGCGAGTGCACAAAACAATGCGGGACATGGTGGCGGTTATGGCCCTGGCGGTATTTATGACACCCCATATTATGAAGGGAACCCCAACGAAGATTATGCAGCCGTAAACCAACCAGATTATGCGGGTGATGTCTATCAATAAAATGTTGAAATAATCATCTGGTAGTATGAAAAAGATATTAGGACATTCAGTAAAAACTGATAGAAATTTGTTAATTTCAGAGGATTTCTCTGGAGCCTAAAATTGATATCTACTTTTTTAAACTTAATGGAGAAATTTGGATTAAATCTGGAATAAAAATCTTGGTTTATATTTTAACAATTTTCTTATTGCTAGGTCCATCTTCGTATGTCTCTAAGTTCGCTATTCTGGTCAACCACGATGACCCAGATCGAGAATTTAAGTATACGAAGGGCGCCGAGAAGGCGCTGGCGAAGGCCAAGGAGCTGGGATGGACGATCGTTAGCATGAAAAATGATTGGAAGACCGTGTTTGCTTAGTTGATATTGGTCTGACGGCAAACTATTACGATAAACTGAGAAATAAATGTGAATACATGAAGGGAGCTTAGGTAATGGTAACATTAACAGTTCTGAAGTTTGACACTGCTGATGGCGCAGAAAATGAACTTGAAGTGATTGAGAATTTAAGTAAGCAGCAATTGATTAAATTACACGATGCAGCAATAGTCACATGGGTTAAAGGAAAAAAGAAACCCAAAATTAAGCACTTGACTCATTTAACTCGCATGGGTGCACTGAGTGGCGCTTTTTGGGGTTTACTATTTGGAATTCTCTTTTTCATTCCTTTAGTTGGTTTAGTCGCCGGGGCTACGCTAGGTGCGCTGGTCGGTTCAATGAAACATATTGGAATCGATGAAGATTTTATAAAATCAATCCGTAGCAAAGTTACTGAAGGAACTTCAGCTTTGTTTCTGATGACTACAGATGCCGTTGAAGATAAGGTTGTAGAAGCTATGAAACAAACCAAGTTCGAACTCATTGCTTCTAATCTGTCAAAGGAAGAAGAAGATAAGCTGCGTGCAACTTTTGCGGAAGAATAAAGTTAGCCAAGAACAAAATTAGGTTTTACCCTGGAGGAAACTTTTTGGTAAAACATTTTACTTTTTAAAAATTGATAATCAGAGCAAAATGCATCTTTTTTCTGTATTTGCAATATAATCAATTTTGTCCTACGGAGATAAAGAAATGACAGAAAAGAAACCGAACATCTTGGTCATCTTTGGAGATGACATTGGCATTAGCAATCTCAGTTGCTACAGCAACGGTCTTATGGGTTACAGAACGCCAAATATTGATAGAATCGCCAATGAAGGGATAAGGTTTACGGACTCTTACGGTGAGCAGAGCTGCACTGCAGGTAGATCATCTTTTATTACCGGGCAGAGCCCCTTCCGTACCGGATTGACAAAGGTAGGTCTGCCAGGGGCTAAGCTAGGAATCAAAGCAGAGGATCCAACTATCGCAGAACTTTTGAAACCTCTTGGCTATGCTACTGGGCACTTTGGGAAGAATCACCTTGGAGACCGGGACGAGCACCTGCCCACAAACCATGGCTTTGATGAGTTTTTTGGTAACCTTTATCACCTGAATGCTGAGGAAGAACCGGAAAATCGTGACTATCCACCAGAGAAAGATTTCCCAAATTTCCGAAAGAACTATGGTCCCAGGGGTATAATCCATAGCTACGCAGACGGTCGCATTGAGGACACAGGTCCGTTAACCAAGAAACGTATGGAAACCATAGATATGGAGTTTATGGGGAAGGCCATCGATTTTATCAAACGTCAGCACGAAGGTGCAAAACCATTCTTCGTTTGGTTCAATACCACTCGGATGCATCTCAGAAGTCATATCCCGGATAGAATCAAAGGACAGTCTGGACGTTGGCAGTCGGAATATCATGATGCTATGATTGAGCATGATCAGCAGATAGGTATGTTACTGAATTTGCTGGACGAACTTGGCATTACAGAAGATACCATCGTCATCTACAGCACAGATAATGGCCCACACATGAACTCCTGGCCTGATGGTGGTATGACTCCATTTCGCAACGAAAAAAATTCCTGCTGGGAGGGTGCTTTTCGCATTCCTGAGGTAGTGCGCTGGCCTGGAAAGATTCCGGCAGGCACGATTTCTAACGAGATGGTGAGTTTACTTGACTGGCTGCCTACTTTGCTTGCAGCAGCAGGAGAACCGAATATTAAGGAAAAACTTCAAAAAGGCCACAAAGCAGGAGACAAGACTTTCAAGGTACATCTTGATGGGTACAATCTGCTCCCATACCTACTAGGGAAAGAGAAAAAATCGCCACGTTTCGAGTTTTTTTACTTTTCCGATGATGGAGATCTTGTCGCTGTGAGGTATGATAACTGGAAGCTTGTCTTTATGGAGCAGCGTGCCAGAGGCACGCTACTGATTTGGGCAGAACCTTTTGTCCATCTACGCATACCAAAAATATTTAACCTACGCACCGATCCCTATGAACGAGCAGATCAGACCTCCAATACCTATTACGACTGGTTGCTCGATCATGCCTTCCTGCTGGTGCCAGCCCAGAGCATTGTAGGCGATTTTTTGGCAACCTTCAAAGAATTCCCTCCACGCCAGAAATCTGCGAGCTTCACCCTTGACAGAGTGATGGAGCAGCTCTTGCAGGGAATCGGGAGTACCTAATTTTGAAAGATCGACCTGGGCAAGGATAATCAGATTTGAGATGATACGATCTCGAATCTGATCTAAAATATAATGACGTTTGCATTTTTTATTGAAGGACTGAATTTGTGGGAAGAATTCGTTCTTCAATAAAATTTAATTTTCGATATTTAAAGACCCTATCAAAATGATATGTTAAAAGGAGTTTCGATAATGGTAACTTTAACAGTTTTGAAGTTTGAAACCGCTATAGGTGCAGAAAATGCACTTGAAGTGATCAGAGGTTTAAGCAAGAAACAACTGATAAAACTGAACGATGCGGCTATAGTCACATGGCCTGTGGGAAAAAAGAAACCAAAGACAAAGCATTTGAATGATTTAACCGGTGCAGGTGTACTTAGTGGTGCATTTTGGGGCATGTTATTTGGCCTGATATTTTTTATTCCTTTATTAGGTTTGGTCGCTGGGGCTGCAATAGGTGCACTTTCCGGTTCAATGACCCATATAGGAATTGATGAAGATTTCATAAAGTCTGTTCGTAGCAAAGTTACTGAAGGAACTTCAGCTTTGTTTCTGATGACTACTGACGCCGTTGAAGATAAGGTAGTAGAAGCTATGAAACAAACAAAGTTCGAACTCATTGCTTCTAACCTGTCAAAGGAAGAAGAAGATAATCTGCGTGCAACTTTTGCAGAAGAATAAAGTTAGCCAAGAACAAAATTAGGCTTTACTAGGGAGTAAACTCTTTAGTAAAACACCTTATTTTTAAAAAATCGATTATAAGAACAAAGAACATCTTTTACCAGAAAAGATGAAGAAGAACCTAAAGCAGCGTTTTGTATGGGTGAATTAAGGAGTTTTGGAATATGGGAATAGTTGAAGAAACGCAGGTTATGGAACATGAAGCTTTTTTGCCAACAACTACAATCAAGGGGTCTAAAGTTATCAATGTCAGTGAAGAACACCTTGGAATGCTTGAAGAAATGATGATTGATCCAGAAAAAGGGAAAATAGCATATGCAGTACTTTCTTTTGGTGGTTTTCTTGGTATAGGTAATAAATTATTTGCCATCCCTTGGGAAGTTCTTGAGTTGAATAGGGACGAGTATATCCTTAGGATTGATAAATCTGTTCTAGAAAAAATGGAAGGTTTTGATAAAGAAGAGTGGTCTTTAACCCATGATGAATTAGCCAAGGTATATGCACACTTTGGAATTCAACCATATTGGGAAACTAAAATGGGAATAGTTGAAGAAACGCAGGATATGGAGATTGGAGATTTTTTGCCAACAACTACAATCAAGGGGTCAAAGGTCATAAATGTTAATAAGGAACACCTTGGAAAGATAGAAGAGGTGATGATTGATGCGAATATGGGAAGAATCGCATATGCAGTACTTTCTTTTGGTGGTTTTCTTGGTATAGGTAATAAATTATTTGCCATCCCTTGGGATGCTCTCGAATATAATGGGTGGGATTATATTCTTAGTATTGACAAATCTGTCCTAGAAAGAGCAGAAGGTTTTGATAACGAAGAATGGTCTTTAACCCGTGATGAATTAGCTAAGGTATATACACACTGTGGAATTCAACCATATTGGTAATCTAAATAAAGTAAGTAAGTTAAACAGAAAACAATCTTGGAATTTGTTAGGTATCCAGCTTTTTTACCTGGATATCCAACATAATTAAGAGAATTTTGATAAATTCCTATATTTTATCATATGCTAACCTATTGATTCCAAAGTGGGCTGAGTACAAAGTTCTTGAAAGACTGAACACGTTTAAATGCAAAAATAATACGCATCTCTCTTTCAAACGAATGAGTTTAAACTCAAAACGATATTTGATGCAGGGGAATAACTAAGAGGTTAAGAATATGAATGATTCAACATATCTACCAGCACATACAATGAGAGGAGCAAAGGTCGTCAATAGTTCTGGAGAACATCTCGGAAAGATTGAAGACCTAATGATTGACATGGAAAGTCACAGAGTAGCTTACGTGGTGCTTTCTTTTGGCGGATATCTTATGGGTATAGGTGATAAACTATTTGCCATACCTATGGAAGCTTTCAAATTTAGCCAAGATGGACACAATTGTACTCTTAATGTTGATAAAGCAGTTCTGGAAAAAGCAGAGGGTTTTGACAAAGATAAATCATCGTTAACCCACGAGGAACTAGATCGTGTGTATACTCATTATGGATATAAGCCTCATTGGAAGAGATAAATCGGAATCCTTTGGAATAGAACCGAAGATGTGGTCAATAAAATAGTTTGCAATAAGGACAAGATTATGAGCAAGACAATACTCATTACTGGTGTTGGGCATGGTTTTGGAAAAGGGGTAGCATTTGGTTTGGCCAAGGCAGGTCATAAAGTTATTGCTGCTGCACAAATCTGGCCTCAGGTGTGGGATTTAAGATGTGAAGCCAAAGAAAAAGCTATCGATCTTGAAGTAGTTAAGCTCGATATTCGAGATTATATCGATCAACAGCATGTGCTGACCTATGACATCGATATTCTGGTTAATAATGCCGGAATTATGGAAAGTGGTGCAATGATCGATATACCTATGGAAAGGGTACGTGAATCCTTTGAGACAAATGTGTTCAGTCATCTAGAGCTGACGCAGGGTTTTGTGCGTAAAATGATAAAACAAGGCCATGGTAAGGTTATCTGGATTTCATCGGTGGCTGGAATTTTTAAGGTACCTTTTGTAGGAACTTATTGCGCTACTAAGCATGCTATCGAAGCCATTGCTTGGGCAATGAAAGAAGAGCTTGAGCCCTATGGCGTGAAAGTCGCGACTATTAACCCAGGCGACTTCCGAACTGGTTTTAATGATACAGGAGCAGAAAGTGTATATCAGTGGTACGATCCTAAGAAAAGTTTAATAAAACTCCCTGATCCTAGAGATGCTTTATCCCATCAGAACGATCCACAAGAAATGATCGATATTATGGTTGAACTGATTCCATCTGACCATCATCTTTACCGTACTGTAAAACCAGATAAAACTGTGGATATGATAAAACAATTCCAGGCTAATGAATGGAAGGCAGAGTTATAACGAAATATAAACGTGTTTTACATCTCTGATTTTGGGCATAAATTGACAAATAAATCCTAAAATTAATTTGATTTATCAAATAAAAGTAAAAAAGAATACCAAAATGAAGCAAATGATTCAAATAAAATTCCTGGAAAAGCGAAAATCATCAAATAAATATCAAATAAATTCGCTATTCACTATTTTTTTAATTAATTTCAAATAAACATAGCTTCCCCAAAACTTCGCAACCAAACAAACTACTATAGCCAAACACCACTGAAACAGTCGTAGCCTCTATCATGGGATCTCTCAAGATCAAGATTCAACTAAGATCTCTGTTATAGGCACTACGGTCGCTAAACTATATACCAAAAATTCAGCTCAAATCAGTTCTTCCATAAAGTCTGCCCTTTATTTTTTAACCTGACTAGATCTAAAAGTGTACTTTTTATCTGAAAACCTAAGTGCCTATATTTTATAATATATTTTATATCATTTTATAGTAATAAATATTTTTGGAAAATATCTCGAAGGTACTTACCGTGTTATGCTAGTAAAATCATGGAGTTTAGTTTTGTCGAAAAACGACTTAATCTGGGGCTACTGGGGAGACTTTTGTCAAAAGTTTTGAGATACTCTTTGCCTATGTCAAAAACCGTCTTAAAACGCCTGAAAATGGCTTATAATCCCGTTCCATGCCTAAGGGAACTAAAGAAACATTTAATACAAGATTCACTAATATTAATTCTAATAAATAAAAACCGGTGTCATCATGCCACGTCCTTCGAAACTCACGCCTGAAATACAACATAAGATCGGTGAAAGTGTATCGCTTGGGTTGACTTATAATCTTGCTGCTTCTGCAGCCGGAGTAACCTACCAAAGTTTAAATTCCTGGCTTAAAAGGGGACAGACAGAAAAGTCTGGGAAATATTTAGAGTTTTTCAAATATATCCAGAAATGCAATGCAGACGGAGCATTAAATATCCTACAACGCCTAAATGATTCGGCAAAAGCTGGAGACACTCGGATATGCATGTGGATTTTAGAGCGACGCTTTCCAGACGAGTTTGGACGGCGGGTCTATAGAAAAATTAATTCAGCGTCAGAGAACACGAATGAGACGGTTGAGATTCTCTTCAAGGACTTCGATATAATACGGAAAGAAATCATGGATAAGTTATCTCTAGTTGGTGAACAAAAAGAGCCGTCAACTACTTCAATTTCCCGATTCTAACTCAATTCTCATGTATAGGTCATTCCAAATTTCAATTTGTAAGAGAATTGTAGAAGGGCAAAGTGGACGTATATAGGCTGAATCAGAATTAGGCAAAGGTTCAACTTTTTATTTCAGTTTGCCAATCAATCCCATAGGGTTTTAAAAACTAACTTAAACACACAAGAAAAACCCCTGTCAAAATGTCATTAGAATATATCTACTAATGAATGAGATTCGATTTCAAATTCAGTGATAGATGCCAAAATAGGAATAATTAAATTCTGAAGCTACGCTTGTGTACATTTGCAAAATGTAGCTTAAAGTATAATTGGAGAGTTATGACGATTTCAGATCCTCAGGATGTTGATGAACCGGAGATCCTGGTCCAGGAACGGCTAGCTGAGCTTGAAAAAGCGAATCGAGAGTTAAGCAGACGCAATCTTGTTCTTGAAGGAATCAACCGGATTTTCAGCATTGTTGTGCAGGACACAACAGAAGAAGAACTGGGAAATGAGTGTCTTTCTGTAGCTTTAGAAGTGACCGGTAGCCAGCTTGGTTTCGTCAATTTATTGGGTGATGACGGATTATTGCACGATATTGCAATCAGCGACATTGGATGTAAACAGTGCCTGATGTATGACAAGACTGGACATCGCAGTCCCCAAGGGAATTTTGTTGTGCATGGCTTGTACGGAAATGTCATTAACAGTGAGAAAAGCTTCTTTACTAACGATCCAATGTCACATCCCTATAGTATCGGCATTCCATGTGGCCATCCCCAGCTCACTTCTTTTCTCGGTGTACCCCTTATGTTAGATGGGAAAATAATGGGTATGCTAGGGGTCGCAAATCGTGAAGCTGGGTATAATTCAGAACAGCAGGCGGATATTGAAGCTGTCACGCCAGCAATTGTACAGGCTATACAGAGAAAAAGGTCTGAAAATAAGCGTGTGTGTGCAGAAGAAGCATTGCGTTTTTCTGATGAAAAATTTGCCAAGGCTTTTGCAGACAATCCAGCCGCAATCACACTTACCAATCTGGAAGACGGGCTTTTTCTGGACGTGAATGATACATGGCTGGCTCTGACAGGTTACAGCCGGGATGAGGTAATTGGTCATTCTGCTAGGACAATGCATATTTGGCCGAATGCTGAAGCTGCGGAGCGCTTCGTGCTAGAGTTATGGGAAAAGGGCTACCTGTACGGATGGGAACAGGAATTCTACAAGAAATCTGGTGATGTTTACATTGCGAAGTTGTCGGCGAAGATCCTGGCAGTACACGGAGAAAAAAGAATCATTTCGACTGTGGTGGACATCACAGAGCAAAAGCAGGCTGAAGAAGAACGAGAGCGACTATTAAGTAGTACTTTACATGAGAAAGCCCTACTGTCCACATTGCTCAACAGTATTAACGATGAAATTTGGTTTGCAGATTCTCAAGAAAACTTCACCTTGGTCAATCCTTCTGGACGAAGGGAGTTCGGAATCAGCGACGATGAAAAAATCAAGGTGGAAAAATTCATCTCGAACCTAGACATCTATCGTCCTGATGGCAGTCTTCGCCCGATAGAGGATGATCCTGCCTTGCGTGCCTTGAGGGGTGAAGTAATAACGGGGTATGAACATATCGTCCGCATACCTGCCACTGGAGAGTTATGCCATCGACAGATTAATTCCTCCCCGGTTAGAGATCCAGAAGGCAATATAATTGGGTCAATATCCGTTGTTCGGGACATCACCAAAAGCAAACAGGGTGAAAAGGAATTGAAAGAGAGTGAAAAACGACTTCAAGCGATCATTGACGGCTCAGACAATGCCTTTTACGTAAAAGATCAAGATGGACACTTTATTCTCATAAACAAGCATTTGGAAAAGCTACTTGGAATGAAGCGCGATGAAGTCATTGGAAAAACAGATTATGATATATTCACCCCTGAGTTGGCTGATTGCTATAAGATGAATGATAGTAAAATTTTGGGAACTGGGGTACCAGAACAACTAGAAGAAGTCTCATACCTGGTCGATGGATGGCACACCTTCATTGCTAACAAATTTCCACTGTATGACTCACAGGACAAACCCTATGCTATATGTGGCATATCTACCGACATCACCGAGCGTAAAAAGATAGAATCCGCCTTATGCGAAAGCGAGGAGCGGTTCCGCAATTTGGCTAATGCGATTCCACAGTTAGCTTGGATAGCCCAACCAGACGGCTATATCTACTGGTATAACGAACGCTGGTACTCCTATACTGGCACCACTCCGGAGCAAATGGAAGGTTGGGGTTGGCAGAGTGTTCATGATCCTGAAATGCTGCCAAAAGTACTGGAGCGATGGAAGGCTTCGATTGCTACGGGGCAGATGTTTGATATGGAGTTTCCTTTGCGCGGCGCAGATGGTGTTTTCCGCCCGTTTTTAACGCGTGTTTTGCCCTTTAACAGATGCTGCAGGAAATATCCTTCAGTGGTTTGGGACAAATACAGATATTACAGACCGTAAGAAAGCAGAACAAGAAAGTGAGACGATAGCGGAGTTCTTACGACTTGTGAACGAGATGCAAGGGCGTAGTAGACTTGGTTAATTCTGCCATTAATTTCTTCCGCGAACGCTCCGGCTTCGAAGCTGTTGGCATCCGACTCAAGGATGGTGAAGACTATCCCTACTTCGAATCAAGCGGGTTTCCCGTAAAATTCGTGAAATTGGAGAACAGCTTATGCGTGAAAAATGCTGCTGGGCAACTTATCCGCGATAGCGAAGGTTACCCTATTCATGAATGTATGTGTGGCAACGTTATCTGCGGAAGGTTCGATCCATCTAAGTCATTCTTCACCACACGTGGAAGTTTCTGTACTAACTGTACCACAGAACTGCTGGCTACTACGACTGATGCTGACCGTCAGGCTCGCACACGTAACCGATGCAATGGAGAAGGATATGAATCCGTGGCTCTGATAGCTCTACGAGTCGGTGAGGAAATGCTAGGTCTTCTTCAATTGAACGACAGACGTAAAGGCCGATTTTCCCCGGAAACTATCTCGATGTGGGAACGGTTGACGGATTATCTAGCCGTGGCCATAGCCAAAGCAAAAGCTGAGCAATCTTTGCAGAAAGCACACGAGAATCTCCAGACGCAATCCGAGGAGTTGCAAGCTCAGTCTGAAGAGATCCAGATCAAAAATGAGGAGTTGCAGACTCAATCAGAAGAACTTAATGAAGCATATAAATCTCTGCAGGAGAGCGAGATCAAGTACCGCGTCCTGTTCGAGACTGTGCAGGAGGCCTTTTTCATCAATCGACTTATCTACGATGAACAGGGTAAAGTTATCGACTGGATTTTCGAGGATCTCAACCCTGCTGGATTCAAGCTCCTTGGTCTGAAAGATATTAATGAGGCAAAAGGAAAAAGGGGATCAGAAGTATCCGGCTCTGATAGAGCTGCATTCTATCTTCCCATGATCGAGAAGGCCAGGCTGTCGAATAAGGTTGTTACGTTCCAGTACCATAGCCCTTACGCGGATAAGGAACTCCTCACTTCGTATGTTGTTAACGACGATCGTCTCATCACAGCTCAAATAGATATCACAGAACACAAACGAATAGAAGATCTCCAGCGCGAGAACGAAATGCATCATGAGATTACCAAAGCTGTCGAAGTTGAACGTCAGCGGCTCTTTGACATTCTCGAAACGCTGCCAGCAATGATATGTCTATTGACATCTGAATATCGCATCTCCTTTGCCAACCGCAGCTACCGCGAACATTTAGGTGTTTGCAGCGGGTCTCATTGTTATGAATCTCGTTTTGGATTCACCAATCAGTGTGAGTTCTGCGAATCCTATAAAGTACTTGAAACCGGAAAACCCCATCATTGGGAATCCAACGGTCCAGATGGAAGAGTAATTGAAGCCTATGATTTTCCTTTCACCGACGTTGACGGTTCGCCCATGATCCTTAAAATGGACATTGATATTACTGAACGCAAGTTAGCCCAGGATGCACTGCGGAAGAGTAAGGAGCAATTCAATGCCCTGGCCGAAGCGATGCCGCAAATTGTTTGGATCACGAGGGCTGATGGCTGGAACATATATTTCAACCATCAATGGGTGGAGTATACCGGCCTTACACTGGAGGAAAGCTATGGTCATGGTTGGAACAAGCCCTTTCATCCAAACGACCAAAAACGTTCTTGGGATGCCTGGCAAAATGCAATACAAAACAACGGTTCCTATTCGCTTGAATGCCGACTGCGCAGGGCGGACGGCGCTTATCGTTGGTGGCTGGTTCGTGGAGTCCCCTTCTTCAATGAGAGCGGAACGATAGACAAGTGGTTTGGTACTTGCACCGACATCCACGAGATCAAGCAGGCTGAAGAAAAAATTAGGTTATCAAATATTTACAATCGTAGTTTGATTGAAGCTAGCTTGGATCCTTTAGTAACCATTGGGCATGATGGTAAAATTACTGATGTAAATGAAGCTACAGAACATGTCACAGGTTATTTAAGGGACGAGATTATTGGTACCGACTTTACTAACTATTTCACTGAGCCTGAGAAAGCCAAGAAAGGTTATCAAGAAGTGTTCAAGGAAGGATTTGTGTCGGACTATGAGCTTGAGATCAAACATAGGGATGGAAGCATAACACCTGTTTTATACAACGCTTCGATTTTTAGGGACGAATGTGGAAAGGTTTTTGGCATTTTTGCTGCAGCGCGTGATATTACTGAACTGAAGCGAATGGAAGCAGAACTGGAGTCTATAGCACGTCTGCCACAGGAAAACCCCAATCCAGTGATACGCTTAAATCAAGGCCATAAAATCAACTATAGCAACCCTGCTGCCCAAATGTTGTTGACAGATTGGGGTTATGCTACCAACCAAGAAATTCCTGCAGAGATCACAGAAATAGCTATTGCAGCCTTGAATGACGGTGCGAGACGTGAATTTGAGTACAACTATGCCAATAACACATACCTTCTAACTTTAGCTCCATTCTCACAAGCTGGTTATGTAAATCTTTATGGTCGTGACATCACAGAGCTTAAAAAAGCAGAAGGGAAGTTAAAATTGAGACTAGAAGAGCTTATTCGTTCAAATGAAGAATTAGAACAATTCGCTTACATTTCATCTCACGATTTACAAGAACCATTAAGGATGATATCAATTTATTTGCAGCTTTTGCAACGGAAGTATCAGGGTAATCTTGACGATAAGGCTGATAAATACATCCACTTTGCGGTTGAAGGAGCTTCACGTATGCAAAACCTAATTCAGGATCTGTTAGAATATTCCCGAGTGACTAGAATAAGCAGAGAGCCTGGACCTACGGATTGTGAATTCATTTTGAATCAGGCACTATCCAATCTAAAATTGATTATAAAAGAAAATAATGCTACTATATCTCATGACCCTTTACCTGAAATAATGGCAGATTCTACCCAGATGGTTCATGTATTTCAGAATCTGATACTCAATGGAATAAAATTCTATGGTGAAGAGACACCAAAAATTCATATTTCTGCAGAGAAAAAAGAGATTGAATGGGTATTTTCAGTGCAGGATAACGGAATTGGAATTGATCCGCAATATTTCGAAAGAATTTTTGAAATATTTAAAAGATTAAATAGCAGAGACCGATATCCGGGAACAGGAACGGGGCTTGCAATCTGTAAGAAAATTATAGAAAAATATGGTGGACTTATATGGGTTGAATCTGAATTAGGCAAAGGTTCAACTTTCTATTTCACTTTACCGATCAATCCTACAGAAGTTCAGAAACAAATTTTTAACGCATAAGAACAACACTTTAAAGTTTTAATCTAACTTTGTCTGTTAAAGAAGTTTCATGAATGAGAACACAATTTTTCTGACTCAAGAATGCTACTCTTGGCATCCAAAAAAATCTCATCTTTAGTGTTTTTAAAATATTTTCTGGTATAACAATTATAAAAAATATACTCTTATAATTATCTAAGGCATGATTTCCAATAAGTTAATGGTAACATATTAACTCTGTTGTTTAAGTCCCATTGTGAGCTTCTAATGCGCTCACAAATCTATCTCGATATTTCCTATTCCTCTGTCTAACTACTTTACAATATGTCATTAATGACTTTTCGGATAGGATCTAAGCTATAAGCATATTCGCTTGAAGCAAGATGAATCTCTTTCAAATGGCTGGACAAGTTGAAGAATGGTGAAACTTAAATCAAGCATGGCTGATATTAGGTAAAAGAGAAGATTCCTTTGAGTTTTTGTTTACCTGGAGATGAAAATGAAACCGATCCTATAGTTTTGTCATCATAAACCGTAACCAGACTCAACCAGTTACATACTGTCAAACAGAAATTCAGAATTCAGAGAGATGTTGGATGGGGATATTCTACTTGCCGTCTTGCAAAGTCGGGTAATTAATTTTGGTTTATTATTTTACTGAAGAAATATTATTTAATTTTCAAGAAATAATAACCAAAAGTTGTAAACAATTCAGGTATTTATAGTAGTATCCATAAAACAAATTCATTTTTTTCTAATAAATCCACATACGGATCATGAAGTGATGCATTTTTTGTTTTTAATCTTCTGATTAGTTTATTATCACTATCTATTATGCTAGAAAATTTATACCCAAAGTGTGAGCTATCAACATTTTTTGTCCAGGTTCAGTTTCTGATACTCTTTGTTTTTGCTATATTTTTGCAAGGTTTATTTTGTTTAAATTTTAAGGAGCTGAAGGGATAAAAATCACGTCCTGAAGCATCCTTTTTTTTCAAACCAAGGCAATTCAGTTGGCTTTGTGATCGTCTCTATAGTAATTCTTCTTTTCACTTATCAATATTTTTTTTTTCGGAATGATCGGACTGGGATACTTTCTGATATTTACTCAAGAAAACAAAGAAATTTCTCTAAATAAATTCGATCATTACTTTGTTTCTCAATTTCAAAGTCGTAAAGATCATTCTTTTGCTATAGAACAGGTATTTTTATACATGATTATGGCATCTGCTTTAGTTCTGCCTCAGGGAACTGTTTTGTTAATATATGGCCTCAAAAATGATACGAAACGATTTCCAGTCAATTAACGAATCAATGTTAGTAAGTTTGTCTCAAACTGATTAAAAATATTTGTATTCTTATGACGAGCCAAATAAGTAAGAGTTTTCATGAATAAAAATTATTGTTAAGAAATTTAAACATCTAATACTCAACTACATAGGATCTATCGAAATTCTCTCTATTGATTACTGCAACTCTTAGTGACCCGTGCTGAATTAAGATCATTCTGGAAATAGATTTTGAGCACGGAAAGTACATAAAATGGAGTTTGTTTGATGAGTAGTTTGTGAACCTGGGAGATTTTAATCTGATTGCAAATCTTTCAGTATACGGAAAAACTTGTGATAAAAACTTTCGAGGAATTTATTCCAACAATGAAGGGGTACTGAGAATTTCAGAGATTAATAAAACAAGAGCAATTAATTGGGGATTAGGCATATATGGAGTGAAACAAGACTCTGAATTCAAAAAGCTTTATTAATAGCATGCAAGATCTAGGTCTCAAAGTCAAACAAAAATTATTGATTGCTTTGGAGCTATGAGGTAACTTGAAAGAGAATTTGCAAGATGAAGTTGAGCTTTTAAACGGTTTTTATTTCACCCTTTTTCTCTTTTTTGCCCTTCCTTTCGTAATGCTTTATAAGTTTGAAGTATTCAGGAATTATTTTTTCCTCTTTTACTCTACTCCCGATTTTCTAGTGACTGTGTAAATATACTCACATTTCACCATAATTTATTTATTTTCGATAGCTCCATAGATTTATGGGTGTTTTCAATGAAATGCGAATCTTGTGGATCAGAAAGCGAAGGGAGATATTGTAAAAATTGTGGCGACATACTAAATGAAGTTATCAGAGCAGTAGGAGAAGAACGCTGGGCTGCAATAGATGATTGTTCATTTATTTATCCACTAGTTCAGCGTGTGGTCAAAGGAGAACTAGAGGTCTATGATGTAATTCAAGCCCTTGAAGTAGAAGACTGATTTTCGACTTTCAAAACCTCATGATTTTAGGCTATGGGTCTCAGAGAACTGCTTCAAAGGATGTTTCATGGATTCATTTCCTACAAAGTCGACTTAAATCAGATTACTTGAAGGTCATACATGAAATCTGCCGTCTCTCCAACCTTATTCCCTAATGGAGATGGAGTTTGAGTCGGGATTTTGAACTTGGAATCAAGTATCAGTTTTTGAGATTAAACTTGAGGTATTTTAAAGTTAAATTTTAGCAGATGCTTTGATATTAAGCCTTAAAGTTATATCTCTTTAGTTTTAATATTATAGAGAATTTAGATAAACCTCAGATTTTCACAAATACTTATGTAGACATTATAAACTAACAGCCGAAAATTAGGTTTATCAAAAGCCTCAATAGTTCTGAGCAATTTTCCAGCCATCGAAGGTTGGATCGTCCATGACCAGCTAGGCTAATCTAGTTTGGATGCTCTTTATTTTGGAAATGCTCTTGAGTTCTGTATGTGCTCAGGATGAGAATAAGATACTTAAAAGCGAAGGATATCCTGATATTGGCAAAGGGGATGAAAATATGGACATCCAGAACATAAAAGTTTTTAGCAGCGCATTCGAATCTAATGATACTATCCCGAGAAAGTACACTTGTAACGCAGAGAATATAAATCCACCTATGGAATTCAGAGGTATTCCTGAAAAAGCTGAAAGTTTAGTGCTTATAATGGATGACCCGGATGCTCCCATGAAGGTATTTACCCACTGGATTATCTGGAATATAGTACCTATTGCAAAAATAGATGAAGACAGTATACCAGGGGTTGAGGGAATAAATGATTTCAGGGAAATAGGGTATGGAGGTCCATGCCCTCCTTCAGGAACCCACAGATATTTTTTCAGAGTTTATGCTCTGGACAAGCAGCTTGGGCTAAAAGCAGGAAAAAGCAGAAAAGAGCTGGAAAGCGAGATGATAGGCCATATCATAGCAGAAGGGGAGCTTATGGGAAAATACAGTAAAACTTGAGTGTTTAAAGATGGTGATAGTGACAGAAAAAATATATGATGAAAAAATATAAGAAAATAGCGAAGATTTATTTTAAAAATTCTGGAAAATACATAGAAAAAGCAACTTTTGAAGCAAAAATCCTCCCGAGTTTTGAAGGATCTTCCCTTTAGGTTATTGGTGTTGTTGCAACTGTTGTTGTCTACAGCAGAGGACACTTTGAATTACCTACTTACGTATAGGTAAGCACCTTTAATCCAGAGCATTCAGATGCATGCTAGGCTATTTATAACCATATTGTGTCTACTACCAGTTTGGCTATGATTTACTGTCTTTATGCTTTAATTGTGGCTTTATTCTCATTATGAGGTATGCTTGAAGCCCTCACAACGATCAGTATGTCTGGATCTGTTAATGTTAATAACAAGAACTGTCAATGAAAAGATAAAAACTGTAACTAAAATATAAATGAGAGTCTTACTGCTTATGTAATCATGTACTGGATTGTACAACCAATTTTATAATGAAGCGATAATTTAGGTGTTTAAAAGAAAACAAAATGAGACGAAGGTTTACGTCATACCTACCTAAAATCCTGGAAATTCGTGCCCCTCCGCACTCCTTATTTAATAATAATATCTATACACAAACTAAATTTATAGCATCCTGGGATTTAAATCACAACAGATACTTGAATAAACTATATAAATGAGTGTTCATGCCCGCTTATTCTTCTGATTTACCTGTCTGTTCTAATGAAACTCGTGTCAGCGTTCTTGCATGCAAAGTTTCAATAATTTCGGAGAAGTAAATCTGTGTTGTTTTAGGTTGGTGCTTTTTTAACTACTCTTTAATTAATCAATCAGTAAAAATATCCTCAAAATAATCTTCTTCAGCTTCAATAATTACCTTTAACTTATAGCTTTTCCCATTGAATTCCAATTTTCTAATTACTCTTTCGATACATGTTGTGCATTCGGATTTTTCTGGAAATTTTTCTATAAGATTCTCAATTTCATGTATTTCATTCGTTGTAAGTTTAATCATCAGACCCTCCAAAAATTTAATTTAGTTTTAATGAATTCTCACATCATTCCCTTATCCAATTCTAACTTTTTAACTGACAAAACTTATCTAAGTATGATCTGTTATAATCCTTTTGCTTTTTAAATAATTAAAGGTTTATTGTTATCAATCTTCCATTTTAACTGCTCAGTACCAATTAAAAGCCTTATTTTATAGATCCAATTTTCTTTTATAACTTGAATCAGGTCCTAGAACAACAGGTATGTTATTATGTCCTCTATAATTCTTATTATCAACTTTGTCCACTTGTACAAATACGTACTTTCGGATACGAGTTCGAGTGACAAAACTATCTCTTGAGGCAGAGTTCGATTATTTAGTTGGGTAGGTTAGAATAATATTGTATTTTAGCAGATAATTCAGGTCAAAAGAAGTCGCATATCTATCCCATGTTGAAAATAACTGTTTTAGCATTATCGAAAATTCCGGTGTTATTTCAAAGATCATCTCTTTTCACGCTTGTCAACTTACTATTAAAGATCCAACCCTAAATACGATTCAAAACCACAATCTGTGAAGTTGCTGGTAATTCAATTAGTTCCTGATACGTAAAGCTATGTGAGTTATTTTGAAGACAATCAATCAGAGTTTTATCGAAATACCTTAAAGTTGGATTCTTGATTTATGTAGTTTATGTTTTATGCCATTGATTTCTGAGTTCACCTGTGTAAATTTTAATCGGATTCTCAAATCATATGTAATTTCAAAATAGGTTCAACTGATAAATTTACAGAACCAATCGTATAATATATAAATGAAACTTGTTAACCAGAACATTCTTATGTAAAAGCTTAAATTGGCTCCTACAGTATGAACTAATTTATAATTTTTTTAAGAATTTCAAGTTTAATTCATTGTCAAGAATATATCTATTACGATTCTTCCATAATTAAAGTAATAACTGTGATTGAACCTGAATGGTGAGAACAACTTGGTTTCAGAGACTTTAAAAAAAGATCAATCGAACTGTGATGGCTGTCAATTTTTTTTCTTATTTTTGGGATAAGGATATTTGGGCAGGGATTCAGGCAGATGTAAGGAAAGAAGTCAGGATTTTGATGTATCCCATACTTTCGGTGTCGGATAAGAAAATTTCCATCTATTCTTTTAGTAACCTCGACTATTAATGCTACTTATGCCCCCCTTATCCAGAAGTACACAATCGGCTGGGATCTCATGAAGAATACCCAAGAAAGTATGAAGGTTTTCCAAAGAGAATTTCGAGAGGCACAGCTTTCTCTGAACACCTTTCTACTGAGAAAACTTGAGGATAACGAAAGAATGTGATGAAAGACCAAATGAGGAGTTCCAAAAAGCAGTTTAACCTATAGATTGTATCAGTGTAATTTATACCCCTCTTTTAATGTGGATTTATTAATATATAAGCGGTCACCGATCAGCTACCATAGTTTTACCTTTTGGAGTAAACATCTGTAGACTCTCATGCTTTTGGTCCTTTGCAGTGACCATCCAGGAAATTGACTACAACCGTCTCCAAGCTTCTGGCTCAATAATAGAAAATCGAATTAATTTTCAGTGAAATTATTTGGGAACTAGCTAAAGATTAGTAAGCAATGTTGACTGGTTTTACCATATATTCTATTATTTCCTTTGTGACATAAATAGGCTTTAATCTTGTTACTAAAATTTCCTTCATGGCTTTTTTGGTCCTGCCACTTCAATTTATTTTTTATTGCTTAAGGGTCTTATCTGAGTCTGTGCTAATAAACACATAAGTTCAAAAATATACTCAAAAAAACTATAAAATATTTTAGTAGATGATATGCATAATTTCGACTCCAGAACTCTAAAATATTTTATTTCCTGGAGCCAATTGCAAAAGAAATGAACTCGATCTATATATGAAGTTTTTTCTTACAAACTATTGAAAAAGTTGTGACATAATAATAGTCATTCGAAGCTATACCAAATCAGAATTACTGAGATTACCTTTAGGCATGAATCGTGTCCATCAATATAATCCTATTCTACTATTCTTAATTCTGATTTATTTACCTGTACAGAACCACGATCCTTCCGCGTATCTCTATCAGTGTTGATCTTGTGGCATATGCAATTTCTTCTGCAGTAGCTTTCAAGTCTTTTCCTTCTTCAGCACTCTTCAGTACCCTTACCTTCACAAGCTTTTTAGCTTTTATCTGCGTATTCAATTCTTCGATTAAAGTATCAGTTACCCCATTTTTTCCGATATTTATAATAGGATCAATTTGGTTTGCTTCAGATTTCAATTGGTATAATTTTTTCTTCTCCATCATCCTTCCTCGCATTGATAATGATAAAGCTCCTACTAACAACAAAAATATTATGACTGCTAAGAAGAAACCATTTCCTTCTGTAAGTTCTTTACCATTGAAACGTATTTTTCCTCTTTCTCATCAGTACCTTTATTCGAACTTAATGACACAATGTAGGTGGATAAAGCGATTTCTCTTTTTCCTCCTCAGCATCTTTATCATTGTTTACTGAGAAACTTAGAAGCGATAAGAAATATTCTTTTCAAAATACATATTAATTCTTCCCACCATCTTCTCCTCAAAATTTAACATTAAAGCACACGATGCTATCTTCTTCACTTGCTCTCAACTTCCTCTTTTCCCATAATTGCGATTATGCCACCAACTATTTTTACACATTTATCAACCTAGAATATTCAGTTTCAACAACTTTCCTCCTTGAATTTCTCCCTCTTTGAGATCCTATCTCGTCTTTGTATATTCTTGCCATTTATAATAATATACTATATAGTTGTGGCAATTTCCTTTGACAGAGCAATACTTGCCTTTGCATATATACTTGACTTCTTCTTTCGGTTGAAATAATTTTTTAACCTGCTATATTTCCTACTGCTGTATGAACAATCTGCAATTGAGTGCACCTTGCTACCAATGATATTCTTTTTGTAATTCCTCCGTTGTGAAATCCATCGCTTATGGTTAGATATTCGAAAAAATTCCAAGCATGAAGCAAGATTAGTTCCTTTTGACCAGATCTTTTTTCTATTCTGATTCATTATTTTTTGATTTCAAAGATATATTTTACTATTTTTAAAATAGTCCTTTTGTTTTTTATCAAGTTATAGAGATTATTAAAGAAATATAT
This sequence comes from uncultured Methanosarcinaceae archaeon, assembly GCA_963848985.1. Lineage (GTDB taxonomy): Archaea > Halobacteriota > Methanosarcinia > Methanosarcinales > Methanosarcinaceae > Methanosarcina. The sequence continues at coordinate 104,424 of CAWKGG010000033.1, read as the reverse complement.
ATACAAAATCTCCATCTTAACTTTTTGTCAACATTTCCTTGTTTGTCTTCATTTTCTTTGGATTTATCTGCTTTTGCATATCTATGATTTGAGTGTATAACAATAGATTCCTGAATCAATGTCTCTTTTATTTTTAAACTAAGGCAGTTGAGTTGCTACATAACTATATAAAATTTCTTCTTCTTTGCGTTATCAATAGGTTTTTTTCTAAATAACCAGAATGTGATACCGTCTGGTATGTGCTCAGAAAGACCAAGACATTTTCTGATATAAATTCAACCAATGCATTGTTTCTCAAGTTCAAAGTCGGAAAGATATGTCAAAGCTATAAAACATTCGTTTTAAACATAAAGGTGATATCAGCTTCAGAGCATCTCTGAAACTGTTTCGTTAATAATACTTGAACTTAAAAGTGATATGAAAAGATTTCTTTCAATCAATTAAAAAATCAATTTAAGCAAATTTGTCTCCAACTAATTGAAGATGTTTGTATTCTTCATAAAGAGCAAAATAAGTAAGCGTTTTCATGAGTAAAAATTACTGTCACGAGATTTAAACTATAAAATACTCAAATGGATCGAATTTATCTAAATTTCTCTGGTTGCGGGAAAAAGCTTTATTTAATCTTCAACGTTATTCTCATAAGCTTTAACTTCAACATTATTAAGAGAGTTACTGCATTCTTCAAAAAAGTTAAAAGAATGCTCTACTAGCTATAAGAAGAATTAACCACTTAATAAGTCTTTTCTGGATTATATATTAACCTTTAGGTTTCTTGCCAACCTTTCTGGAGCATTCTTGAAATTTGATTTTTTATTGACAAATACAATTAAAAGAAGAAAGGTTGCTACCGTTACGACCATTTTGATTTAAACGAGATTCTAATATAATTTACCTTCTAGTAAGTTCTTTGATTTCGGGATTCAAGACCCTCAATATAAGCAATACATTTAGTGTTTGAAGCATACAAGAAAGAATTTCTTCATCTTTTGAGATTATATTGTCAAATGGCAAATTTTTTTGATCCGTTGGATATTTGACAGATGAAACAATGAAAAATTATATTTAGGAATCTCAGAGGACTCGAAAGCAGAGTTTAAATTATATCAATTCGAGAAATGGGATCAAATAAGAATAGACTATTTACAAATTTCGATAAACAAAGCGAATTGTTTGAAGAAAATCCCATTATTAGGTAGAGTAGTAAGTGCAATTTGATTTTACAGAGATTTGAGACCAAAAAATAAATGGAATCCTGATATGAAATTTTTCCAGTTTTTGCATTATGAAAAACTTTCTTTTCATTGGCAAAAATTATTGATTACTTGGTTTACTAACTTGAAAAAATACAAAGCTTAAAATCTATTGATTAGATTGTGCAAAGAATAAAAGACAGCTGAGTATAAACGGGAATAGGAAATTAAAATAGTAAATGAAAATTAATTATTCACCTACAAAAATAATTTGATGATACCTACTTTGAAATAACAGAAACTTCTGATTCCTTATGATGAGAAAATAGGACAATCATCAATAGCCTATAGTTAAAGGAAATCAGCCCACCAAAATTTGTAAAATGAATCTCAGTAAAGATGGGTAAATACATTGTTTTTTTAGGTTGAACTATTACTTTTCAATGAAAGCAAAAAAGTGAAAGAACATAAGAAATTTGGCATTATGTTTATGTACACAGATGTAGAATTCTTTACCAATTTAGTAACTATTTATTCGTCGAAAGTTAGCTTAATTTTTAAGCTACTTTCACATTGAGAAAATGGATGCCATTCTTGTGTACGTCGATGAAAAGTGGGTAAATGAAGGTAAAATATGAAGTAAAGACAATAAATGAATATAGAAGTTCGGATTAAAAAATGTACAGTTATTAGATAAATATCTAAGTTAGACTATAAATTTACACATCATTTGCAAGCATATGAGGAAGTTTAGAAGTTTCTCGAATTCTTCTGTAGTGAATGCAAAAGAGCAAAGCAAAAGAAGTGGATGAAGATAGGTTTGGATAGAATCAAAATTAGGTTCGATATGATGGGAGTAATGAACTAAAAGGGGTTTGCATGAGCATGAAAGAACAACTTAAACAGCGTCTAATTGAGCTCAGAAAAGAATATGAAGCTGGGCAAAAAATAAAAGAACATATCGATTTAAAGCTTGTAGAACTTGAAAACAGAAAGAATATTCTGAGAGAGACCCTCCTTCGGATTAGTGGAGCAATTAATCTACTCGAAGAGGTATTAGATGAAAGTGAGGGGGTACCAGAGAAGCTGATTAAAGTAGTTTTAACTTCCGAAGGTACTGTAGAGGTGCCAAATGTTGTGAGACAGTCCCTTGAAAATGCCAAGAAAAATCTGAAAGAAGCAGGACTATCAACAGGAGAGGTGATAGAACAAAAAGGTATTCTTCCAATAGGTGTTATGGCTGGGGAAATTATCAGACAAGAACCTAAACAAGGAACAAAATTACCAGCAGGTTCAGCTGTAAATCTTATCGTTGCGGCAAAAGGTAAATATCTCCCTACAGTTGATAAAAAATCAATATATAATTCATTTTCCGGCTGCAACTGTGAGCAAAATAGGGAATTCGATTCAGGTTTGTCTAAATAAAATAGACAATTACCTTAGCAACTAAAAGAGCTATTCCAGGGAGTGAATTCAATTTTTGGTTTTTTTGAGAGCTCAGAGACCAAGGGGGCTTTGAGGCTCTGTTTGGAAAAATTTCCAAATAAATTTTAAGTCATTTCAAAAGTTTTATTAAAAGCAGTGATATGTATGTAAATATATGGAATCTGTATCCCATATTAGGAGATTCTAGTTTCCACTGCGATTTCATCCAGACTAAAAGCAGCGGTAAGAGGAATAGAAACTACTGAAGAGCCAGATAGAAGTTTGAAAGATCAAAATTTCGGTTGCTAATTAACTGAAAGCAACTGGACATGTTCTTACTACCGTTATGAATAATAAGAGATTATTCAATATAAAATATTTTAATTTGCTAATGTGCTTCTTAACTTCCCTGACTACACTTATTTTTAACATAGTTTTTATTGACATCTGGAGTTGTACCATTGACAAAAGTTCCCATACATTTTACTTCACTACAAAGTTCACCAATGAATGGTGTTTTTGATATAAATTTTCTTTGAAAATTATTCATGATGTGATATTTGATATTATCTGCATTACCTATGAGGGAAAATATTTTGTCCAGTAACATCGAAAAAATGTACATGATATTATCAGTAACGGTTGAATCAAATTCAAAGCAGTACCTTTTAACAATTTCAAAGCATATCCATAGATTGAATAATCTAGCATTTCGATAAACTCATAAATTTCAAGATATTTTATTCAATATATAGGCTCTTGTCGAACTTGAATGTTTATCTAAATACTTGATTAATTCTGCCATTATTCAGAAAGAATTTTATGATAATTCATACCGAATTAAAATCTTTGTGATATTCGATTTTATGAACACAATGATTTGGATTCCAGTTCAATTTTATAGTACCAAAGTAGATTAAAGAGAATTTAGATAAACCTCAGACTTCAACAAATTGTTAATATTGGCATAATAAAGAACCAGGCATAAATTAGAATTTAGCAAAATCCTCAAAAATATAACTCATTTAGTTAATGACTGTTCGAGGAAGTTTCCAGCTCCACAGCGAACTTTGGGAAATTCGACTGAATAATTTATGTACTTTATACTACATTAATAATTTATGTAATTGTATAGATGTCCGCATTATTTGACCTTGAGATACAGTGTCATTATTTTAGCAACTGTTATCTTCAAGTGGATACTAGTGGTATATTTGGTAAAAAAGGGGAATTTAATGGAATTGACACTGAAGTTTGGAGATAAAGTCGCTGTAGCAGATGTGAGAAAGCTCCATGATATGGAAGATGTACTTTTTGATAAGGAATGGTTTAGAAAAACAGAGGAGATAAATAAAGATATATATTACATGTTCAGGGATCTCACTAAAAATGACGATGATCTTGAAGTAATTAAAGGTTATCATCTCAGATATGATATTACTGTAATCCCTCCCGGAATGCTTGGGTTGGAGTATACCAAAACTGTAGGTCACTACCACCCGCAAATCCCTGGACAGACATTTCTTATCCTGAAATTTATCAGGTACTTGAAGGTTCTGCTACTTATCTCCTTCAAAAAGTGGAGCATGAGAATGAGGATGTCCTTTTGGATGTCGTAGTTATCACAGCAGAAGAAGGTGATTTAGTGCTTGTACCACCAGGATATGGGCATGTGACCATAAATGCTTCTGAAAATACCCTCAAAATGGCAAACTGGGTTTGCCGCGATTTTTCCTCCATTTATGAGCCCATTAAAAGGCTTTCTGGAGCTTCCTATTTCCTTCTAAAAGATGGCTTTTCCAAAAATCCCCTCTACAAAAATGTTTTACCCATTCGTTACCTTAAACCTCTGGATTATAACAACTTCGGACTGATTTCGGGAGAAAATTTATATATACTTGTACATAGTATTGAAAAACTTAATTTTTTGACATCTCCACAGAATTTTTTAAGGTATTTAACAGGGATTTTCTGATAGACAAATTTTTGCGATTTTTCCTCTTAGACGCTTATTTACGAGTATTTTGATAAACTTCTGATTTTCATGAGTTATTATATACCAATTATGAGCATATAACCAAATGTAGAAATTTTGCGGATACCCCTATATATGGTTTTCCTCCAGTTCACTCCCGAAACTATCTGCTACAACTTATGTATCCTGTTTTCCTTATATATGCACAGAATGTCGTCTGTTTCCTCAATATGAAATCACTGAAAAAGAATCTCTAAATTCTCGAATAACAATCATAGATAACTCAATCTGTAGAATATCAATATTATATAGCTTTCATTTAGGAGCCTGGCTAAGAGCCGATAAATTCTCAGATAATACATATTAGCAATTATACACAACTTATAAGAGGTATAAATACCTTCAATTATGGAGGATTTAAATGCAGAAAAAAGTATACCGTCTTCAGTTTATGTCATCTAAAATCAGGGATCTCATGTACAGGACTACATTCAATCCCAAGAAAATGGACGGAGATATCATACTTAATCTTTCAATTATTAATAAGAAAGATCTTGACGACGTCATTAAAATTTTTAATATGGTGATCTCAAGTGGGCTTTCAGTAACACCTTATGTGAAAATAATTTCAGAGGGTGAGTCTATAGGAGATCTTACTATTGAAAAGGGAAAGGTAGGTATCGGGACAGTATGCAGTATAACAATTGACGGTGTACTGCTTAAAGCGGGGATTCCTGTAAATCCAAAACTTGGTGGAGTCGTTCAAATTCGGAATGGGGGTCCAGTGCGCTTCACTGATGTATTGACGTATGTAAGCACTACCGTAGACCCACTTGAAATTCTAATGTCACAGGGTATTACCTCTGTCTCGGAAATGCTCAGGACAGGTTCAGGCAAGATTCTTGCAAACCTCAGAGAAACTCCAATGATTGCAAGAGAAGCTATCGAAATTTGTCTTTCAGACCTTCTGGATGCGGAGTTCAGCGGAATTCTAGAAGTAGGAGAACCAAATAAAAGGGTTCTGGATGTTCCAATCGAGAGGGATCATCTTGGAATAGTTGTCATCGGGGGGACAAATCCTATGGCTGTTGCACAGGAATATGGAATTTCAATAGATACAAGCGCGATGTCAAGTCTAATTTCATTCAAAGAAATGAGCAGGATTGAAGATATATATTAAATCATCTTATATTGATCTATTAAAAGAAGTTCTATATTTTTACTGAATCTATTACACTAAGTTAAGCTTCTCGAAGTATATGTCCAAATGTTATTTTACGTTGAACGTGCCTTTTTTCGTAGCTGTTCCCCGATAAACATATCAAGCTTCTGGGTAAATTCTTCAGTTGTGCTTTTAGGGATAGTCGCTCCTGCTGCGATATCATGCCCCCCCCCCACTCCTCCAACTTCTGCTGAGACCACAGACATGGCTTCTGCAAGATTTACTCCCCTACGGAGAAGGTCCTGCGTTGCCCTACCTGATACTTTGACTCCTTCATCGGCTTTTGCAAATGCAATAATTGGAAGGTTTCTATTCTCAACTATTATAGAACTCATACCTGCAATAATTCCTACTATGGTTTCTTTTATCTCAGAACCTACATCGAAGTACTGGATATTTTCCAGCTGGATAACTCCTTTTTCTTTAACATACATGAGCCCATTAACAAGGTTCTGCCTATGTTCGGCAAGCAATTTACGGGCAAATTCATACGCTTTCTCTCTATTTCCCATGCACACTGAAAGTCCAATTTCCGCATGGTCATAGCGTGCAGTAGCGTTTAGAAGGGTAGAAAATTCTGAAGCGTCCCTCATCTCTGTTCCTTCTCTTTCTTTAAGGAGGACGTAAACTTCACCTATCAAGCGCTCTATCTTGTATGAAGGTATCCCAGATTTGAGGCAGTATTGAATAAGTCCTGAAACAATTTTTTGTTTTTCCGGGGTCTCAAGGTCAATCCAAAGCCTCCAGCGTTCATCTTTGCTGAAGCGAATGTTGAGAGAATGAAGAAATTCAATGCAGGCCTCTTCGTTACCCGTAAGTCCCGGAAGATAAGGATCTGAGGCGTACTGAAACAATTTATAAATTGGGCGGGTTTGCTTTCCGAAGAGTGTCAAATCTTTTTTGAATTGGAGGATTTTTATTTTAACTCCTGCTTCCAGAATTTCTCTGTTAATCCCAATAAGATGCCCCATTTTCAGATGTTGCATGTCCCCCACTGCTCCGACTATGGCTAGAGGCGAGAGATCATTATTTTTTCCAAGGGCTAAACCTAGAAGATAGGTACTTCCCGAGCCACTTAGTTCATAGGAGCCGTTTGCTCCAAAAAGGTGGGGATTAATGTGAAATTGAATATTTCCCTGGGGCTGATGATGATCTGATATTACAGCATTTATCCCGCGAGATTTTATCAATTCGCACATCCCACTTCCTAGATCAGTAAAAATAACCGTGTCATGATTTTCATCGGCTATAGCATCAAGAACCTTTTCATCAAGTTGCTTTACGAAACGTGTCGTATATTCAAACTTTCCCCGCTCAAGGGCTGTACATATAATTCCAGCAGAAGTCAGCCCATCAGCATCAATATGGGATACAATATGAATTGATTTCTGTTTTTTGATTTCGTCAGCACATTTATCTGCTTCTTTCTGAAGTGCTTTCATTGCCAAAGACATTATTCTCTCCAAGATTTTTATTTGTCCCAGATTATCTTCTTTTTCTCAATTTTGCTTATAGTCCCAGTTACTTGGGTTGATTCTGTAATCCTTTCCATCTCTTTTGATTTCTGAAAAATTCCGAATTTCCTGTAATGTGAATTTGAGGTTCTGAGTAAGATATTTTTTCTGCAATTCTTCCCAGGGAATCATATGTGCTTCTCTGCTATGTCCTGTCCCAAGGCGAAGTTCCACCGCAAGAAAACCCCGTCTTCCTGACTTATTCAGGTAATTTGAAATCCTTTCTATCTGATGAAGTCCTTTTTTGTCCACATTAAAGTGTTGTGAGAAGTAAAGGGCATTTGCCCCTTTATCCACGGAGATACTTTTGCACTCAATTCCCAGGTATAAATCGGGATTTAGAGAATCAACAAGCACATCCAGAAACTGGGGAGTAAACCTGTGTTGTTTAAGCCTGTAGGAGATGGCTCTTATTCCATTTTCTTCAATATATGAATTAAAAGAGTTTACAAGCATATGTTCAAACTCAGTCATGAAATCTCGTCTAATGTTTGCTTTATTTTACTTAAGCTTTTTACTCAAAGTTGATTTTTCTCGATCAGATGGATAAAATAAGGGTTTTAGCTTGAGTAATGTCTCCTTCATGGGGAGTCAGCAACAATAAACAATTAAATATTGAAAGGGCAACCCAGAAATGGAAAGGTACTGCTGTAGGAATCGAAGAAGAGATTAAGGTAATTTTTGAAGGTGATGGAGCATTAGAACATGTTGATTCAATGTTTCTAATGCCATTCTAATTTTGCCTTTTGATTTTTTTTCGTTGTGCTATGAATGATAGGGAAGGTGAAGAGATGAGTAGAACAGTATATGAAATGATTTACGCAAGACTTCAGCCAAAGAGAATCATTGACGAATTTGGGGAAACACAAGCTGATTATATGAGGTATTTATGAGGTATTTAAGGACTCTAAACAAAAAAAAGAGAGATGGGCACGCTGAGATTCGAACTCAGGACCTCCGCCGTGTGAAGGCGACGTCATAACCGTCTAGACCACGAGCCCTTTACTGCCTATATATAGTTCTATGAATCAGCAGCATTCTATGGTATTTATTAGGTATAAGTTTATCGGCTAGTTATAAAATCTGAAAAATTGTTCTCAATATTTTTCGACAATGTGTAAACTGTGATATAAAATGTTTAATGTAAATAAGCTGTTGAGTAAATAAATTCTACATAAGAGATAGCGTTTTTTTGCACAATATACAAATTATTGATTTATAGCTTATAGCAATTCGTGAAACTATCGACGTTTTATTCAATCAGTCTCTGAAGTAATAATTGTAACATAAAAACGTATCTTGAGTCCTTATTTTATCTTCAGGCTAACTGAAAAACTGCCATGTAAATTATTGATTAATTCTGATTTCCATTCCTTCTTACCACATCTAAAAAATATCTCAAATCTCCTGAGAATTACTTATAGTTTAACTCTAACAACCATAAATGTCTTTGCTGTCAAAGCTATCTTTAGTATACCACAGGATAAAGTGAAAAAAGAAGGGGATATTCTATTAAAAAGAGGTTCTAGTAGTATAAAAATATAAAATAGTTGAAGACTCTTGATTTTTTCTACCCAAAGCAATTTTCTCTAAAATTTGTTTTCTAATTTCATCAGTATCCTTGACAATTATCTCAACATTTTCGTTTTTATTCTCTGAAATCTTCATCAGAATGTAACCAGTTACCTACAGTCAAACAGAAATTCATAAATCAGAGAGATATTGAATGGGTATATTCTACTTGGTGTCCTGCAAAGTCACATAAATAAATATATAGTTATTATTTTACTGAAAAAATATTATTTAACTTTCAAGTTGTAACAAACAATGGCTGCTAACAATATAGATATTTATGGTAATTCTTCTAAAACAAGCACATGTTTTTCAACCAAGCAAGTAAGAATTCGTTTCTCATGTATGCCTGAAGGCCAGAGTTCAAGATCAAGTGAACGGGCCTTCGTAGCTTTTTGCCTCCTGCTTGATCTAAGGCATAGAAATACCAAGTGCCATATCAGTATTTATTCCGTACATTCCCTTCCCGATAAAAGCATCAGGGTCTGCCATTTTTTTTCAAAGCTTCAGAACTTCCCTAAATTAGGGGCTGGATTGAGTTTTTGATCTTTCAGCGAGATTTTATCGCCAGACGTTTTCCAAGTTATCTATTTTCGATTTTTTTCAGGAAAGATTTGCAACAATTTCTTCGATTTCCCCAACTCCTGCACTCTTTACTGTTATTTCTTCCCTGCTGTGAACCCCTAAATTAAGTTCCACAGCCCTTTTGATCTGAGGTTGGGCCCAGACAGAATGATTTTGGATCTTGGGAACTGTTCCCAGGGTTTTCAGGAGGGCAAGACCCACAGCATCATTTGCTATCACATCCGAACTTGCCAGCACGATATCAGGCTCTCTTAAAGTTCCTATGTTAGGTCCGTCGGTAACAAAGCATTTAGTAGCATCCGATATATAATAATCAGGCCTGTAAACAAGGTTTGACTCGGCAATCATATTCCCAAAAAGCATATCCCAATTCTTCCCATGAGGAAGTTGTCGTCGGTCCCTGTCTGCGGTGATGCTTATCTGTGACTTGAGACCCATGGTAAACGTTGCAGTCCAATGGGTCTTGATCACTGGCAGAGCGATCAAGTAATCAATTGATTCCAAGAACTCAGGCACTTCGAACCCATATGGCCATGAGTAAGCTCCCTTTGGTTCCACAAGTCGATGTTTCATGTGGTCAAAAGTCAGAATTTCGTCTACCCCTTCGGTTTCTGCAACTCTCCAAAGCCCAAGATCCTTAAGCACTTTTTCAGTGTCCAGCGGAGTCATCGACTTTTCAGCCACAGTTATCTTTCCGGGGTTATATTTATGCACTTCCCGGATAACTCCCCTCAATACTTCGGGATTTGTTGATCCTGGAGGCAGGTCTGCAGTGTTTGCATTCGGCCGAATCATCACAGTAGATCCTTCTTTAATTTCCAGCCCTCCTGCTAACTCCACTGCTGTTTTTACGGATTCCAGGGTATTTTTATTTCTAGAAAGTCCATTGATCACCATAATAAAGCACCTGAATAGTAATCCTAGCCTGAATATAAATTTCGCAGTTAATAGAATCGTTCAAGTTGTCCATTGTAGTTCCACTCCCGTCCACACGCTGAAAATGATTGAAAGCGTGGATATTTTCCGCTGAAGCAGCGATTCTAAAACGTTTAGATATCTAATGATTCCCTTCTTCATCGATTATTTTTGCAAAGGCCAAATGTGTCCTATTTGCAATTGATTCGCCAGTAAATGCAGAATTGAGAGGCTGTCTTAAAATTAAATTTGATTCGACAATTGGGATCGGACTTATGTATTTGAACTGAAAAACTGTAGTATTAAACCGTGAAATGTCTAAATACAAATTAAACAATGATATTTAATATACTTGAATTATACCTCAAGTGAGTAAATGCTATGTATAAAGTACAAAACCAATAGTATTAAATTCACAACTTTCTAAATTTTGATTTTTAACTTTAATGTTTTAAGTACTTGATTTATGCATCAAAAGTACGCAAGTTTACCCATTGAAAACACTTTCTCATTCCAAAAAATAAATTCTCAACGGAAATAAAGGGGTTATATATTAGAATTATATTTATACTTTTATCAAAATTTGACGTAAAACAGTTGGTGTTTGATTTTACCTGGCTTTCTCCTTTTCAAAAAAGCTTTAATCAGCCTCTAATATAACATACTAAAAGAGTCGATTTAAATGCATTCTTATTATGGGTTAATATTTCCATTATCCTCTTTCATCTTCAAATATATTGGTATAAGCCTTAATTATCCTTAAACCCTATGATTTCCCAAGGCTTCAAGCTTCGCAGGGTTGCTAAAATTGCATCAGGGGAAGGTTTCTAAGGGGAAATAATAAAAAGAGTTAAGAAGAATGTTCTGAGGGCGTTTATAATGGAACAAGATACTTTTAGGACGTTGAATGTGATTGCACTGATAGAAAAACTGCCTCCTAAATCGAAAGAAGTATTGGATGAGTTAATAAATTTCAATTTTGAAGATTCGATATCCCTAGATAAAATTGAACTTCGGAAATTACTTACCCAAGCCTTCCTAATTGGCTATGACAGAGGCAATATTGACAGAGAAGAGAAGGAATTGAAAGAGTATCAAAATTTGGAATAATATTCAAAACTGGAGATCCATAGACCCTGAAAACTATGAGACAAATGAAATTCTAACAGTAGATGAAGCAGATCCGCCAAATTATGAAATAAGTATGAAGAAATCTTGAGTGAATTAACTGAATATGAAGAAGAAGCTTTTGTTAAATAGTGAAGCTTGGGATGCAAGCTGAAAGAATCTGAAATTCCGTATGAAATTTTACGGATATAGGGCAGAGTACAGATTCATCAGGTCTAAAAATGTTCAGAGGAAGACTTTGATAATGCCAAATCACATCTTCTCAGATATAACTTGTAAAAAGGATTAAGTTTAATGCGAGGAGTGCGATTCGAACGCACGAACTCCTACGAGAATAGGCTCTGAACCTATCGCCTTTGACCTAGCTGGGCAATCCTCGCATATTGAGTTTACTTTTTCAAAAAAAGATGCTATTCTATTTTCAATTCTAAATTCATACCATTGATTGGGCTGAACAACCATCCATAATCTAACTCATTTTGCAGCAGCAATAGTAATGCTATTTGTTCTTATACCTTATACTTGAAAACCTTTTCTGTAGACTACATATATCCTGGACTCCCAGATAATTTTCCTTCTCAGGGAAGCAGATTTTAAAACTAAAATCCAAAAGTAGGTGCTAGGAAGTTTATGTGAATTTATGAAAGAGTTAGAAATTGATGAAATAATTTATCCCATCAATTTCAGGATAAGAGCTTTTTGAGAATGCAGGCGGTTTTCTGCCTCTACAAAGATTGCTGAGTTGGGGCCATCCATCACTTCGTCTGTAATCTCGAGACCTCTTCTGGCTGGCAAGCAGTGCATAACCATTACTTCAGGCTTTGCAAGGCCAAGGAGTTTGGAGTTTACCTGGTAAGAAGCAAAGTCTCTCAGCCGTTTTTCCTGTTCGGCTTCGTCACCCATAGAAATCCAGACATCCGTATAGATAATGTCTGCGTCCTTTGCTGCAATTTTAGGGTCATCCGTGATATTGAATTTGCCTCCGAGGAATTTTGCCTTTTCAAGAAATTCGGTTTTAGGTCTGTATTCCCTCGGACAGGCTACTGTAAATTCCATTTCCATAATTGCCGAACCAAGTAAAGCTGAGTTGCAAACATTGTTTCCATCTCCTATCCAGGCAAATTTCAGGCCTTTAAACCTGTTTTTGTACTCCATGATGGTCATGAAATCGCCCAGGATCTGACAGGGGTGTTCCCTGTCAGAAAGCGCATTGATTACAGGTATAGTTGAGTAGTTGGCTAGTTTAGTTACTGTTTCGTGACTCATGACCCTGGCTATTAATCCATGAAGGTAACCGGAAAGAGTTCTTGCGGTATCCTCAATAGTTTCACCTCTTCCCACCTGAATATCATTGGGATTCAGGTAAAGGGAATGCCCTCCAAAATCTGTCATAGCAACTTCAAAAGATACCCTGGTTCTAGTAGAGGATTTTTCGAAAATCATTCCTAGACTCTTGTTCTTCAGGTACTCAGTAGACTCTCCAGCCTTGCGCTTTTCCTTCAGGTCCGTAGCTGATTTGAGGAGTTCGTATATCTCCTCCCTGGACAGATCAGTTATCGAAAGTATATCTCTCTTCATCATTTCAACCCCGACTTGGTTCTGGCTGAATTACAACTTTATATTACCACATAGTACTTATTTGAAAGCCGTACGCTTGTTTAACTTTTGAAACAGTCAGCTTCTAAGTTCTTTCATATGATCGATTCTCTTCTGGATTAGAGCAGCAGTTCCAATGTCTTTCCGGAAAAAAAGCTTACCACGAACATTTTCAAGAGCATTCTGGGCAATTTTTTCAGCTGCATCGATAGTTTCCGCACATCCTACAATCGCAACGGCGCGGGAGCCGGTAGTATAAATTTTCCCGTCTTTCTCATAAACACTGGCATAATAGACCAAAGCTTTTCCTATATCCTCTACAATTACTTCGCTATCCTTTTCAGGATTATCAGGATATCCTGCAGGGACTGCATACTTACAAACCGTAGCTTTCCTGCTGAATTTTACAGGCAATTTCCCAAGGGTCCCTTTAACCATAGCAAGCATGATTTCCACAAAATCTGTTTCAATGATGGGAATTATGTTCATGGCCTCAGGATCTCCGAATCTAGCATTGAATTCTACCACCTTGGGGCCGCTAGCTGTAAGGATAAATTGCCCGTAAAGGATTCCAATATATTCCGTTTTTGTTTCCTCATAAAGTGCTTTTACAGTACTCTTCATGATTTGTTTTGCCTTTTCGAGATCTTCAGATAGCATAAACGGTAAATTTTCCTCTGTATCTGTATACGAACCCATGCCACCTGTGTTTGGTCCCAGATCACCTTCATAGGCTCGTTTGTGGTCCTGCACTGCAGGGACGAAAACAAGGCTTTTGCCATCCACCATAGCTTGTAGGGAAAACTCCTCTCCTATTAAGCGTTCTTCGATAACAACAGATCCTTTCTCAAGAAGCTTACTGGTGTACTCCTTGGCAGCTTCAATGTCAGGAAGCTGATCCCCCATAATTTTTACCCCTTTACCTCCTGTCAAACCAGATGGTTTGACTGCAACATCACCCAGCTTATCGATAAAAGCATGGGCAGAGCTTTCCTCTATGAAAACTTCGTAAGTAGGGCAACCTTCAATTCCATATTTTTTCATGAAATTTCGTGCCCAGGCCTTATCAAACTCGATAATCGCGCAGTTTTTTTTAGGCCCAATTACAGAAATTCCGGCTTCCCAGAGAGCATCTGAAATTCCTGCTGCGAGTGGAGTTTCAGGCCCTATAAATGCAATATCTATGTTTCGGGATTTTGCATACCCAATGACTTTTTCAACATCTGTTTCATTCTCAAGCAAAAAGTCCTCACACAGGGCAGCAATTCCGGGATTTTTTTTTGCCATTACCGCATAGATGGAGGGTTTATGCTTGCTGTTCTTGATTCCTTCGGCAATTACGTGTTCTCGTCCACCACTACCGATAATTAAAATCCTCATTTTCATTCTCCTTTTTAAAAAAATTACTTCACTAAATTATGATTGGGTTATAATCTAGGGTGATAAATAACTCAGATAGGAAAAGGTAGTGAGTTTTCAGTCCTCAAAACCTCTCAATATTATTTTGGCCAACATTTCACAAATGTGCAAATATGTAAAATTTTGTTGCCTATTTACCCACTATTCTTCATTGAAAGCTGGATTAATTTTTAAGTTACAATAATATTAAGAAAATAGATAATATTCTCTTATAAATCTGCAGCAAGTGGACTTTAAGGAACATGTTTTCATTAATATCAGTGTATTTTTGATTAGCAATACTTATTAATCTGGGATATAATGAAAGAATTTCTAGTTCTCTATTTATTCTGATAAATATCTTCTCATTGTTAGACTCACATTTATATTTAAATTATGTTTCTTAACTTGTTTCGAAACTTGGCTTTCAGTTTCCTCAAACAGTTAAGTTCTTAAGATTTTTTTGCCAAAATATAATTGGAAATATTCATAATTTAATGTATTTTTAGCTGATTGAATGAATGAATCAAAATCCATTTAAAATCACTAAAAAGATGTTCAGAAGTTACAGTACTTTTTAGTAGCTCTATTAAAGCTCAAAAAGCTCGATAAGGACAGAACGCTAGAACAAAGTAGTTACTAAAAATTGGTACAAGAACAGCGAATCAAAACTTAAAAGATGTTCAGATCCGTTTAATGGTAGCAATAAGTAAAAGAGGGAACTATCTGAAAAATTATAGCTGTAGTTGTATTGAATCCTTATAACTCCAGCCTTGATACAATACTTTATTGCCTTAATATATCATTAAAGCGATCTAAGGAAACTTCTAAAAAAATCAACCAAATAGTTAGAAGAATTCATATGAAAGCTGAAAATACTTATTCAACTAAGATATCTTTAAAAGAAGCTAAATATATTTTTATATTTATTCATTCAGATCTCTTCAATTTAGAAAAGTGAGTGTCACTACTTTTAATTTAATAGATCGCTTGCACTCACAAGAGGGAAAAGCTCTGCTCCTTCTTCTTTCATCTTTTCCTTTGCCCCTTCTTCTCGGTCTACAACACTAATTATATGCTTCACACTGGCTCCAGCTTCCCTGACAATTTTGATTGCATCTCTGACAGAACCTCCAGTTGTAGTAACATCTTCGAGCATTACAATCTTGTCTTCGGGTTTAATATCACCTACAAACCTGCTTTTTGTGCCATAGTCCTTCGTAGCCTTACGAACTATAAGCAATGGAAGTTCTGTTTCCATCGAAACAGCTGTTGCCAGCGGCACGCTCCCCAATTCAATTCCTGCAATTGTGCTTACATCCATATCCTCGATCTTGATTGCTGCTTGTCTGGCTATAAGCTTTAGGGTTTTAGGATCAGTACTAGCTTTTTTGATATCTATATAATACTTGGTTTTCTTCCCTGAAGTAAGTGTGAAGTTACCATATCGAACAGCTCCGCAGGCTTTGAGGGCTGCAATAAGTTCTTGTTTTTGAATATCCAACTCTTTCTTTGTTTCTGGTTTTAATTTGCTCATGATCCCACCTGTTACTGCTTTAGTTGCACCATTAATTATCATCATTATCATATCTATTATTTCTGAATCTTCATAGAATTTTTATTCATTTTTCTCAGATTGTTTTACCTCAAAATTTTATTGGTTTAAATGATTTTACCAGGGTTCTTTCTTTACCCCTATAAAGTATCCTATTATGTTTGTGGCAAGATGAAGCAGAGGTGTTATTATAAGGACTATTATCATTACATTGGGAGTAAAATTGCTCATAAACC
The DNA here is from genome assembly GCA_963848985.1 of uncultured Methanosarcinaceae archaeon. Lineage (GTDB taxonomy): Archaea > Halobacteriota > Methanosarcinia > Methanosarcinales > Methanosarcinaceae > Methanosarcina. Next base: position 88,110 of record CAWKGG010000033.1, on the reverse strand, counting down.
ACTCTGGGGATATAAGGTATACGAAAACCCAAGATCCGATTACAAAGTCCAGCTGGTCTACAAGTGGAAAGGGGGCGCCTCTTTTAAGATTCATTCTACGCTTGAAAAAACTCTTGAACAGATCTCCGAGAAGTGAACCGCAGGAAAGAGCGAAGACAACTTTTAGTGCGTAAAGGTAGTTCTGGCCAAAAGCTGGTACATCAATTCCCGAAATTTCTAACCCATTTGAATTGAGCCATATCTGAATACTGCCTGCCAGAACTCCAAAAAAAATTCCTGAAAAAAAGCCCATGTAGGTCTTTCCATCTCCTATGATTCTCCTTCCATCCTTTAAAAACCTGCCTCCATCAATTGGCTTCCCGCCACCAAAAATAGCTGCAACGGAATTAGGAATGTAAGCTGGAAACATAAGCCAGAGCGCTTTAATTATCAGATCGATCATGTTATAAACTATTTATCTTGGTTTTATTTCTTTCTTTTGGAATAACTTAACTTATTTTCATATATTTACCAATTCTCTGTGTTTTTAAGTTTTGAAGGGGCGGCAATTACATATCTATAATAACTCAAAATAAGCATCTATAAGCTGATTTAGATAGCTGAATAACATACATTTTTTCTTTTAATGGAAAGAAGCTTAAAACCTCTAATCTCTAGCAAAGAATGGTAGGCATCAAATCCCACTGTATTTACTATGCAATCCCACAGATTAACAACATGTTCCACTAATAGTGTTACTTCTTCTAGTTGCAAAAACTTGCCAAAAGGAGCTAGATATAGTGGACTTGAATAAATTTCTGATTTTTATTGGTCATTTTTTATACTCCACTTATAAGCATATGACAAAATGGAGGATTTTATCAAAATCCTCTGTAATACATTTATCACTGCAGGAAAACCTTAGGTTTCGTTTCATCTGCAGATTACAGGCTTAAAAAATAACGAGTTATTCTGGAAGAAACAAGCAGTCATATTATCAACTTTCCGCAGATATAACAGGAATGTCATCTATCCCTAAATATGAAAGTAGCTTAAAAATTAATTTAAATGTCGATCGAGAATAGGTGGGCAAATAAACAAACAAATTATACATATATGTGCAATAAAGAATGTCGAATATCACCTGATAATTACTCATTTCTTCAATTTAAATCCGTTTAAATTTTACTGACTCAGAGATATCAGTAAATACTTACCCCTTTCACTGAGTGTAGGTTCAGGATCTGATCAACCAGGTCTCCAGGAACTTTGCGGTCGGTAATGATTGTAAGCCTTGGGTTGTCAGTAAGGTAGGGGTCATCTGAGACAGCCTGCCGGATACTTACGTTGTTTTTGGAAATAATGCCTGCAACTTCTGCAAGAATACCCATATTAGCAGCATCTTCCGGGATAATAATAATCACTCCTAACCCAAGTGAGGGAGCAACATCTCTTAGAAAAGGGATTGAATGAATATTTTTAAAAATAGCACTAAAAAACTCATCTGAGATAATTGTCTTTGTGGTTGCGTCAACCACTCTCCTATCAACGCCTGCTTCTCTTGCAAGCTGTGTATGCGCGATCTCAATATTTCCTGAAGTGACTTTTCCTTCCTCATTAACCTGAAATCCACGTTCAAATAGCAATTTAAGTACTTTTGCCTGCGCAGGGTATTTTTCAAATTTTTCTACTAACTTATTCCACATACAAACTTAATTAAAACTAGTTCCTTGATATACTTTCGTATTATAATCTACTCTCTTCGGAACAGAATTCTCGAGAATGGTAATTTTAGAATAGTTTTGGCGTTACTTCTTCCTGCGTTAATTTGATGTACCTTTAGAGTCTGTTACAAAGCAGCAAAGAGAAATTGCTAAAACTATTAATTTTGGGTTAAATTATGGTATGGGCGCACAAGCTCTTAAAGAAAGTCTTAAAATGAATGTTGATATCGAAGTAACATTAGACGAAGCACAGAAATTAAAGCAAACTTTTCAGCGTCTTTATCCTCATGTTACGAAGTATTTGCACAAAGCAGGTGAAGAAGGATTCAAGAAAGGAGAAATACGGACCCTTGCTGGAAGAATGTGTAAAACAAGAAATCCCAACAAAAAAGAAGAAGATTATAAAATAAAGAATAAAGGTAAAAATCTTCCAGTTCAGGGGCTTTGTGCAGATATACTTAAAATAGCAATGGGGAATTTGTTTTTAATCCTAGAGCCAAGAGATGTAAAATTAATCAACTCTGTGCATGATGAGTTAGTTTTTGAGTGCAAGGCAGAAGAAGCGGATGAAGTGGCAGCAATTATAAAAAATGAAATGGAGAAATCAGGAAGCTTTTTCTTGAAAGATATTCCATGTATTGCCGAAGTCACAATTGCTGATTTTTGGAAGAAGGAGTAAAAATGGTACTGAAATTTCGATTACTATTAAGTAAGCGCTGAAGTTAGTTTGGCGGTTAACCACATGAACTACACACTTTTAGTAATACGTGTTATTACCCATGTTATAAAGTTGCTATTGGACTCATTTTTCAAAGCCCCAACAACAGGAAAACCCGTTAGTACTCCAGGTCCGTGTGCTGCCTTGTTTATTTCTTCGGTTAGGTCCTTTCCTGCACTGTGCCCCTTGTGATCGCCATTTTTCCAAAGATCGCTGTTCGAGACGTCATAGACAATGTCTTGATAGGCAACATAAGTCGCCTTCTCATTTTTACCGTTGTACTTTGCAAGTTCTTCTGGTGTAAATTCTTTTATTTTCGATGTCTTTGTCACATTATGCATTTCAGCAGCTTGGCTTACTATCGCAGCTGTCACTGATACTACAAAAGTGACTGCAAGCAAAATAGCTAGTATCCTTTTCATTCCAGTAGACGACTTTTTCAACATTTATATCAGTCCTTTATGATTAAAATTAATAACTATAATGAAATTTGTTTTTGGTAATAATTCACCGATCGAAAATTAGTTGGTTGTATTCTATTACACCAAAAAATTTCGATGAGCTACAATATTGACTGAGCTTGCCAGTTATTTTTAATTAATTATACAAAAAATAGTTTCTAAATAAAATTTACTTGCTCACTAAATATTTTAAAACTCGATAACAATTTGATATTAATTATGCTCTATTTGTGGTTCCGTTGCAAAAAAATATGAGCTCGATACTATGAAATAAATAGGAATTTAGGGGTTCCGTTGGAAAAAATCTGGCTCCCTTGCAAAATCAGAAAAAACCTTCACAATTCGGAAAGTTAATAATTTTCATTAAAAAGAAAATGACACATAAATATGAAAATTATAGTGTCAAATTGCAGAAATAATATTTTTGCAACGGAACGATCAATCCACTATAGAATTGCTGCTGAATTTGAATTGTTAATCTTTTTCCCAGAATTCCTCAGCTTCTCTTTCCATCTTTTCCAGCCTGTCATAGTAATCCGGAAATTCATTCAGGTGCGCCAGAGAAATTTTCCCAATCATTAGAGGGTCATCGTTTGTAACATTCGTTAAACTGTCCCTGGTGCCGTGTTCAAGTTCCACGTCCATGCCCCTCCTGAACTGGTCAACATCGAATTTATCCCATTTCAGTCCCAGTTTTTCCCCAATTGCTTTTGCTTCTTCAGCCGTAAATACCATAATTATCAACTCAAACAACTAATAATGCATATATTATAGATAAGATAATCGCGCTAAAAATGGGTTGTATATATGGTTCAGTTGCAAAAATTATAGTATCAAACTGCAGAAATATTATTTTTGCACCACAATCATAAATTATGAGATTTTCATTTTTGCAGTGGAATTTCATATCGTTGAAATATACTTATTGGTACCTACACACTTGAGATGCAAAATTAAGTACAATAAACAATGTGGTTTAATGCTATTTATTTTTTAGTTCAACTGCGTAAGCCCTACTGCTAATAAATTTTATTTCTTTGATATATGGCTCAATTACTCTTCTGTATGCGCTACAGAAACCGCAAATGCTTTTCCACATTCTGTGCACATTAGATCTTTCTGAGGCACAGAACATGTGTTAGTTGCTTCACAGTGCGGGCATTTACATTTCCATTCAGAAGGATACCAAACTGTTTCTTCCATAATCTCAACTCCTTTTCTGCATTTATATTTCTTTCTTGGTTTATCGTACAAATCCGTTGATATTTCTCATTTTTTTTGATCAATTAGGTATACGCTACAATATACTATTATGTAAGGAGTTATTTTAAATTAATTATACAAAAAATAGTTTCTAAACGAAAAATAATCCACATAAGATATTTGACTGAGAATTCTGATGCATTTTTTGTTAATTCAAGGTTTACAAAATTTTTCCTTTTTTTGCATTTCTAGTACTTGTTGTTTTTTCATAAGTTCTTTTAATGTTGGTGGGACTATGCACATACTCTCAAGTTTTTTATTATCCGCAATATGCATAGGCCGTTTTTATGTACCTATTATTATATATATCCCTATTTTCTCTGCTTCTTGTCACTACAAAAAATAGGACTTATAGTTTTGATGATATGGAAATTATCATACAAAGCATGTGCATTTTAGGGTTAAGATCATTCAAATATTTGGACCAAAATAAAAATCAGTATTAAGATTAACAGTCTCAATATTCATCTGTATAAATGAAAACTTGATAACAGGAAACAAGTAGGCGAATTAGTTCCAAATGTTCCATGAGTCCCAGAAGCTCCATGAGAAATTAATCAATACATTTTTCATTTCTTGTGGAACTTATGAAATGAAGAAATTTTCAGACAAAAAAAACTGTGCATAAGTTAAAATAAGAAAGACAGAAATTTTGTCAGCATTAATATAGACTCTGCATACGGTTATCTTTTACAGGACTTTTAATGCACTACCATTAAGATTGCAGTAGTCAACTTAACACTAACGCTTACATAATTACTTACAAATGAATATTATTTATACATTAAAAGATTAATGTTAATTATTTATTATTACAGATCTCTTTCATTGATATAACAACAGTAGGGTAATGTTATCTAATGTGGCAAAAGAATTTCTAAAAAGTCTGACTCAAATAGCCTAATGACAATGAGTTTTTGCATCTATATTCTCAAACTTGAAGGAGAGTTGAATGAATGAAAACCTAAGAAATTTCGGGCGAAAGAAAGCTAAAGAAATAGTTTTTCGAAATAAAGAAAATTGGGAACATACCTTTGATGCAGTGCCAGACCTGATTGTCATATTAGACACTGAATTTCGAATTGTTCGTGCAAACAACTCCATGGCAGCAAGTTTGGGGATGACATCAAAAGAGTGTATTGGATTGATTTGCTACCGGGTTGTCCATAAAACGAATGCACCTCCCTTTTTTTGCCCGCTTAGGCAGTTGCTTAGTGATGGGCTTGAGCATACTGTGGAGGTGTGTGAAAAATCTCTTGGTGGTTATTTTATAGTAAGCGTCTCTCCAATTTATGATTCAGAGAGAAAACTCGCTGGGTGCATTCATGTTGCCCGTAATATTAACGAGCGAAGAGAAGCAGAGGAAACTTTAAAAAAAGCAAATGATCATTTAGATAAGTTAGTTACAGAAAGAACAAAACAGCTTATGAAAGCTTATAACTCGCTAAAAGAAAGTGAAAAAAGGCTTTCTGAAGCTCAACAAATGTCTCATATTGGGAATTGGGAATTGGATCTTATAACTGATAGAGTATATTGGTCTGATGAATTATATCGTATTTTTAACTACTCTGCAAGAGAGTTAGCACCATCTTACAATGGATATTTAAGTTATGTGCACCCCAAAGATCGAGACCATGTGGATAATGCCTTTAAGAAATCTATAAATGGAGAACTCTGCAGTATTGATCATAGAATTATCTTAGCTAATGGGGAAGAACGCACAGTCCATTTACAATCCGAAGCTATTTTTGATGGAAAAAAGATCCCTATTAGATTGAAGGGCATAGTTCAGGATATTACTGAACGTAAAAAAGCTGAAGAGAAAATTCAGAGCTTAGCAAATATTGTGGAATCATCAAATGATGCCATTATTACTCTATCACTTAATGGTATTATTACTAGCTGGAATAAGGGTGCAGAGCAGATTTATGGTTATTCATCGAAAGAAATTATAGGGGAAGATGTATCTATAGTCGCACCAGAAAATCTCAAAAATGAAACAAAAAAGTTAATTGAAAAAGTTAAGCTAGGAAAAAAGATTCAGTACTACAGAACTTCAAGGTTAAGAAAAGATGGTAAGTTAATATATGTTTCAATTGCTCTTTCTCCGGTTTTTGATGCATCTAGAGAGCTTGTGGCCATCTCAGCTATTGTTAGAGATATTACACTGCACATTGAGAGCGAAAATTCCCAAGTGAAAGCTGAAAAAGCTAAAAAGAAAGAAATCCACCATAGAATCAAAAACAATTTGCAAGTGATATCTTCTCTACTTGATCTTCAGGCTGAGAAGTTTAAAAATAGAGAGTGTATTAAGGATTCGGAAGTTCTGGAAGCTTTCAGAGAAAGCCAAGATAGAGTTATAACTATGGCTCTTATCCACGAAGAACTATACAAAGGTGAAGGATTCGAAACTCTAGATTTTTCGACATACATTCGAGAATTGGTTGAAAACCTTTTCCAGACTTATGTACTAAATAGCAAAAATATACATCTGCACATAGATATGGAAGAAAATATATTCTTAGATATGGATACTGCCATTCCTTTGGGAATAATTGTCAATGAACTAGTTTCAAACTCTCTTAAACATGCATTTATAGGGAGAGCTGAAGGGAGAATTCATATCAAATTACGTAGAGAAGAAAGCGGAGAACGTATAAATAGCATGGAAGAAAGCAAATATGATGGCTGTAAAAGTACCAGTCTTATTTTGAGAGTTTCAGATGATGGGATAGGTATACCTAAAAGTATCGATTTAGAAAATCCCAACAGTCTTGGCATACAGTTGGTAACCACTCTAGTAGATCAGTTAGCTGGAGAACTTGAGCTGAAAAGGAGTAATGAGACGGAATTCACGATTAGGTTCACAGTAACAGAAAAAAGAAGCAACAACTAGTATAGACATATAGTTTTTAGCACAAAAACTATGCATCGAAGATAAAGAAGAGGCCAGATTTCGATAAGATTTCGATTGCAATAAAATGCTATATAGAACTGATAATATACTAGTCAAAAATTGGGGTTTATTGAAATTACTTAGAGAGATTTAAAAAGACAACTTTTTTTAGTGATACTTAATTTCTTACTGTCAGTGACAGCTACAACAGTAAGCGCTGGGAATGATTGAATCTACTCCGGTGGCGAACCTAATGAAAATTCCAATTTTGGATACACAAATCCATTTTAATCAGGTGAGTTGTTTATTTATTTTTCATTGGCATCAAAATATACTAAATATATTTTCATACCCTTAAGAAATAGGCATCTGAATAATTTGGGAAGTATGAAAGGAACTTTAAAAATAAAGTATATAGGTTTAAAAGTATGAACAAGATTAGTGAGGAGACGGAAAGCCATTCTGAAAATCCTAAAAAATCTGAAGACCTAGAAATGGAGGAAAGAAAGGCTATAACAAAAAAACTTTCCGAAATGCACAGAGATATCGAAAAAGTGCTGGAATATTCTAATAAGGTGTATTTAGAACCTGTTCTTGAAAGAGCACGGCATAAATATTTATATGCTCTTCTTAATCACCTTTTTGAAGATATAGAGACTGGACTTGAACGAATCATGTTTAAAAAATGTCCTGAAAAAGAAAATTGCACTTCTGATTTTACCGCCGTTCTACAGCATAATGCAGGGCTTATCAGAAATGACAACGTAGATGGAGCCTTTGTTTCGGACAACAGAAAAAAGCTAGATGAACTGAGAAGCAGAGCCCCTTATAGTAAATGTGATAAGTGCTTTTCCGAAGTTTTGAGTCTCTTCAGAAAACAAATCAAAGTCATGAGTTCTCTGAATATTTATGAAGATAATGCCGAACAGAAGCTCAATATTTTAGATATCAAATCAAGCGTGTTTATAAGCGAAATCCTTGAACCGGCTGCAAATGAACAACGTTTTGAAATTTTAAAAGCTGTGGCATTCGAACCGAAAAGTTTCTCTGATTTTTCCAAACTTACGGGCCTTGTAGCAGGAAACTTAAATTATCATCTCCAGAAACTCATGGACCGCGAGCTGATTTTGCAGCAACATGACAGAGGAAATTATATGATTACTGAAAAAGGGTTCAAAATCCTGCAGAGTTTTAATGAACTATATTTATCATACCAATGCTCCCCACAGAAGATATACCATCAAAATTTGTATGAGGAATCGAAGAAGAATGAACTTACGGGAAAAAACGACTGAGCCTGCAGTTTATAATCGTGCAAAAATATATAATATATCAAATCTAGCTCTAATTTATAGGTATTCCCGTACCTTGCAATTAACTTCCTAACTGGCTGCAGGCATCTGATTAACTGAAGCCAAAAAATAAACATGTTGTCACATAAGATCAGAAGTATCACATTAACTAATAAATCGAAAAGAGTTAGTCTCAAGCAAGATCATCATTATACTAAAAAGTTACTACATAATTTAACGATGTTAAATATAAATTAAATTTAATAGATAATGATTATTCTGTTAGTAGTTTTATTTGTAGTCTCATTGAAGTATGATCCATAGCAATGCTGAAAGTGGCGCCAATAACAGTGTTATGGTAGGTGGTAATGCAAGCTCTGGAGCCAACTTCTAAATTTCACCATACTATTTCAAATCCGTTATCCAATTTCTGACAAACCAACCAGACATCGTATAACAATTAACTAATTTATATTTAACCTGCATCAAAATATACTAAATACATTTCTATACTTCAGAATACTTTTGTTTAATTAGTTCCAGATGTTCCATGAGTTCCATATGTTCTAGGAGTTCCCCAAGCTCTAAGAGTAATAGATCAGCAATGTTTTCTTATTACTGATGGCATTTAGGAAATTCATAGATTTTATCACAAAAACTATGTATTTATATTCGGCCATCTTCACTATTTAGGGTAGCTAATGATTATTGCTCAATGTTGAAATCTTCATTGGGAAGTGATTTTTTGTTTAGAAACTATTTTTCTTATAAATTATTTTAAATAATATATTTAATTGATGTATAATGGAATTCATTAAAATTGATAAAAAGGAAATCAAAAGGAGTTTAGACAAATGAAAAAGACACTTGGTATTTTGTTAGCAGTTTGTTTTTTAATGTCCGTAACAGTTGCAACAGTAAATGCAGAATCTGGCGTGGTAAAAGCTGCGAAAGGAGCAGCAGTAGAGAATGAAACTGAAGAGATTATAGCTGTAAAAAAAGCAGCAATAGACGAAACTGGAGTGGACATAGGTAATGCAAATGGAACGATAAAAGCTGCAAAAGGAATGACCATAGCTAATAAAACTGGAGAGATAAAAGCTGCAAAAGGAGTGGCCAATAATAAAAAAACTGGAGAGATAAAAGCTGCGAAAGGAATGGTTATTAATAAAAAAACTGGAGAGATAATAGCTGCAAAAGGAATGGCCATCAATAAAAAAACTGGAGAGATAAAAGCTGCAAAAGGAATGGCCATTAATAAAAAAACTGGAGAGATAAAAGCTGCGAAAGGAATGGTCATTAATAGAGAAACTGGTTCTGATCAGGCTGATAGACAGATGGTCATGAAGTTTCTTGGAAATGAATAACTAAAACTGATAAATATATGATAATCGATTGGTGAAGCAAAAGCTGCAAAGTTACAGCAAATAGCTTGGATAATGAAAGTGTCGTCGTGGGAAGGGTCCTAGTTGGAATTTTGCTGGCTTTGGCAAACCTGGTCACTTTAATCCCCGTGGAAGGGATCACTATCACTCTGGAAGCGGGACATCTGGAAGCGAGGGAAGTATAAAACCACCACCTGCAACAGCTTAACATAAACGCGATGATCTATGAAGCAGGAGATATCAAGGGCACAGGCAAAAAATGTTAAAAAAGAAGACGTAATGATTTCAATTTATTCACATATTTTTTCTGATATTTTCTATTTATGTTTGTGGTTTAGTTCAATTAGTTTTAGGTGTTCCATGAGCTCCATATATTCTATAAGCCCCATAAGCTCCAGGAGTCATAGTATTCTATAAGCCCCATAAGCTCCAGGAGTCATAGATCTGTAACCTTTTCTTATTTCGTGTGGAACTTAGGAAATTTCGAGATTTTAAGATATACACGTTGCATAAGATTATACTATTTTAAAAATATTGCTTTAAAGTGCAGATCAATAAGAATCTCAATAAACCGATTATTTTAATGAATAATTTATATATTATTCGCAACATATAACAGATTTAGGGATTTATAATAATCTACGATATACTCCACTACAACAACTCATAGGCATACTAAGAATCTATAGAGCTAAAATATAGAAAATTGAATAAATGGAGCAATCTAATTGAATAAAGAACATTTACCATATTTCGCTGCAATTATTATTCTACTTCCAATGTTCTCACTGATCGTTGTAGGAGCAGAAAATAACAATCAAAATAATTCTCCTGAATACCGAAATGTAACTATCAATGAAGCTTATAAAATGGTCATAAAAAACACAGTTGTTCCAAACGATAAAGTATTCATTTTGGATGTTCGTACTCCTGCAGAATACAACTATACACATATTGAAAGAGCAAAATTGATACCATTAAGAAATGTGCCATCTCATGATCCTGTTAATTTACCAGATGAAGAGCTGTTGGCGTGGCATATAAAAAATAATAAAGATTTGCCAAAAAACAAATGTACAAAAATACTTGTTTACTGCTTTAGTGGAAAAAGAAGTTCTGTTGCAAGTCAAATGTTGGTAAAGTCCGGTTACAAAAGAGTCTATAATATGCAAAGCGGTATCACAGAATGGGTCAATGCAAAGTACCCAGTTGTAGTTAACCCTAATTTTTGGACAGTTAATTATCCAAAGGTAGTGCAATAAAGTATTGATACTTGCTTAAGCTATAATTTTCAGGACGGATTTTTTCCAGCTCATTTAATCAATTCTTTAGGCTGATCCCAAAGCAAATCAGGCAGTGTACCCAGAGTTCTTCAAATTCCTATCCCATTTATTCTTCTTTTAGTATTTTTTCTACCGCACTAACAACATATTCAAAATTCTTCTGCCATTCCGTGTTATGTTCAAATATTTCTCGGAGAACTGTACCCCTATCTTCCATCTCTGCGACTTTAGGCTCTATCGGAAGCTTTGCAAGGATAGGAATATTGAAGTCTTTTGAAGCTTTTTCTACACCACCTGTTCCAAACACTTCTATTGGTTTGACGCAGTGAGGGCAGGTCAGACCATGCATATTGTCGACAAGTCCAATAACAGGCACCTTGAGTTTCTCAGAAAATCTGTTTGCTTTGCGGACGCTAATGAGAGCCATGTCCTGAGGAGTTGTAACGAGTATTGAACCATCACAATTAGGGATTAGTTGAGCCACGCTAAGGGGTTCATCTCCTGTGCCTGGAGGTAAATCTATAATCAGGAAGTCAAGTTCTCCCCAGATAACATCTTCCAGAAACTGTTGAATAACCCTCGTTTTTGCAGGTCCCCTCCAGATGACGGGGGAATCTTTAGTTTCGAGCAGAAAACCAACAGACATCACCGAAAGATTTGGAAGAATCTGGATTGTTAGTATTCCCTCTTCGTTAACAGCTAGTCTCTCAGACTCCAAACCGAAAATTGTAGGAATAGTCGGGCCATGGATATCACAGTCCAGAAGTCCCACGTTATACCCACGCAGAGCCAGTCCGATAGCTAGATTTGCGGCAACTGTGCTTTTCCCTACTCCACCTTTCCCACTCATTATCATGATCTTACGCTTAATACGCCTAAGGTTAACTATAATTTTGGGTTCCTGGGACTTTTTAGATAAGCTTTCCAGTGGTTGAATCCAATTTGTTATTTTAATCACCTGTTTAAAATTTCCGTTTTTCTAGTTATGTATCTCTTTAATACAAATCATCTTTATTGATGTCAGTATTTTAAGATGTCAAGAGCATATTAAGATGACAAGAGCATATTTTATATAAAATAATTCGTGCTGGAAAATTAAGCATATTAAAAAAATGGGCTGGAGCCTTAGAAAAGTCGTTCTATTGCCAAACCTTAACTAGTAAACCAACGTCTCCCAAGAAACTCTGTTCGTTAATCTCTAGATGAGATATCTTGGAAAAGTTGTGTCACTGCTGATCTATAAGTAATAGATTACAGATCTAAAAGGTTATTCAATCTGTATTTTCTTTGCTGGCTCTTCCAACTCCATTTTCGGGAGTGTTATAGTCAGGACACCATTTTCCATTTTTGCAGTACCACCCTCCTCTTTAACGCTGGTAGGCAAGCGTACAGCTCTGTAAAAGTGAGTACATTCTCTTTCCTTACGAATATATCCTTCCTCTTCGGTTTCTTTTTTCGTGCCGCTTTTTGCACTTATCTCAAGCATATCTCCTTTAAGGTTTAGCTCAATGTCTTCTTTATTTATTCCTGGTAGGTCGGTAGTGACCAAAAGTTTGTTTCCTTCGTCCTTGATATCAATAGCAGGAGTAAATACATTTCCTCCTTCCCATTTTCTCATAGGCATGAAGTCTTCAGACAGCAGGTTCAGGCGTTCCTGGGTTTTCCTTATCTCTTCAAATGGATCCCAGCATGTGGGTTCTCGAAAGATTCTTATAGCAGGCCAATTCATCTAAAATTCCCCATAAAACACAGTACTTGTGTTATTTTGGATATCTTGAAGAAGAGTATATAGCATTTTCTTAACAATTTCACTGAAATGGGAATTATATCATTTTTTAGAGTTGTTCCATGACCTAAGGATATAACCATACATTTAAAATTTTTTATTTAGCATTCGGGTACTAATAACAAATTTTATCAGGCTTTTAAAAGCTAGATATTTGATTTAAGATTAACAAGATTAATTTCAGAATGCTTTTTTAAGAAAAAAGTCAGTGTTAAAATTTATGAAGATCTCCTAGTAGAATTAAAAACATAATTAATATAAAATTATTGTTTTAGATTAAAATGTTTTATGGGGAGATAATTTTTATTCAGAAATTATTTTTTGTATAATTAATTTAAAATAAATAAAAGAGTAATTGCAATCAAAGATATAACCGAACTGAAATAAGCAATTTAATCAAATAATTCGTTAGTCATGTATGAATATTTGGGGTAATAAAATGGCGGAAACTTTGAGATTATCACCAGTAATCTGTGCATATCCTGACGACAATTACGAAAACTTTCTAATTGAGGTAGTTCTTCCAGGGGTCGAAAAGAAAGATATTTCTTTTAAGCTTACTGAAGACAGTTTTTATATAGCTGCTAGTAAAAAAGGAGTTCAGTATCTAGATAGTTATTCGATATGCTGTCCTGTAAACCCGGAAAAAGCAGTTGCTAAATACTCAAATGGTGTGCTTAAAATCACAATACCTTATCAACAGCCTTTTGAAAAATTGATAGATGTGAAAATCGAATAATATGATGATTGAAGAAAATCTTCTTTACAAAAGAAATACGGTTCCGTTGCAAAAATATTATTTCTGCAATTTGACACTATAATTTTCATCTTTATGTGTCATTTTCTTTCTAATGAAAATGATTATCTTTCCTAATTGTTAAGGTTTTTTTCTGATTTTGCAAGAAAGCCAGATTTTTTGCAACGGAACAACGAAATGGGCTAAAGACTAAGTATTCGAAAAATTAAACGAGTTCAAAGCAACAATAATGCCCACATCTCTGTCTCACGATTTTAATGGATTGAAATTTTTATAAACATAGGAGGAAAAGCGTGAATAATAAAGAAGAACAGACAATGATTGGGATATGCCCAAATTGCGGAAAGCCACTCGAGATAGAGCAAAGAGGCGGAGAAGAAGATTTTCTTCACTGTACAGAAATCTGTGCGAATCCGGCAATGATGCCTACAGGAACGAGGGTGATGGCAGACCAAGCTAAATTACTCTTCGTAGACGGCAATATGCACGAGTATACTCGAGAAGATTACATCAAAAACAACGGCATTGATCCTCTACCCATCTGGAGAGCAATCGAGAAATGGCGTGAAGAGCAGATAATCAGGAAAGAAAAATCTACTGCTACAATAGAAAAAGTAACAATAACAACGAAAAAAGCATTTGAACAAAAAACAGCAAACGATATACTTATTTTTGTACAGAATTTTGATGATTTTGATGACGCAGATATGTTCACAACGCTGTACATTAAGGCAGTAAACAATATTCTTGCATCCAATAAGGAAAATTATAGAATAGATGAAAATGAAGTAAGAAAAATAATCGCTGAAACAGACGGAAGATTCGTATACGGGAGAGGAAATTTGCGAAGAATGTGAAGGATGTGAAGAAGATTAAAGAAATTAATAAAGTACTTATGCACTTGAAGCATAAAACCCCAAAGGTGAAATCATATGAATAAAGATGAATATATGCTGATTCTTGGATCAAATATTTATGCAGATCAAGTGTATACAGTGTCATATAAAGCGAATAAGAAAACTGGAAACAAGATACAATTGATTACTTTGGAAAAATGCGACGACGATTTGTTTCTAACAACCGAAATCCGAGACGAAAACTCAGATCTCATAGCAAAAATCAACAATAACGAGTTAATTCAAGTTGATGAGAAATTTGATGTACAAGGGGAAATCAAGAAAGGAAATGGCTTCGTACTGACAAGAAAAAAAGATAATACTGTTATTTTCAATGCTAGAATTACAGAAGATGGATACATTGCAGTGAATGGAATTTTTTATGCGGAAGGCAAGAAAATCCATATAACTGATAGTGAAGTGACAATAGACGATGTGCCCCGACAGACCATAAACGGTGTGAACATGCATAACTCCATTTTCATTGGAACTTCAGATATTATGATAACAGATGATGGAGTGTGGTTTCCTTCCTGTGTAAATCAAGCTAATAACAATTGCGAGCCATAAATAGATAGCAATAGCACAGAGTTTAATTAAATTTTACAGAACTTTCTGTATACTGATAACTTTGGTAGTGTTGAAAATTTGCCGGAAATTGTAAGTTGTAATATGATCTTACGTACAATATTTAATAATTGAAATTTTCGAAATATAGGAGGAATAACACGAATCCTAAAGAAAATTCTAAAGAAGAACGGGCTGAAGAAAAACAGACACTGAATGTAGTATGTCCAAATTGCGGAAAGCAATTAGAGATAGAGCAAACAGGCGAAGAAGAAGATTTGCTTTCCTGTGTAGAGATAAGATAGAGCAAACAGGAGGGGAAGAAGATTTTCTTCACTGTGCAGAGATCTATGCGAATCCTGCAACGATACCAACAGGAACAAGGGTATGGCGGACCAGGTTAAATTACTCTTCGTAGACGGCAATATGCACGAGTATACTCGAGAAGATTACATCAAAATAACGGCATTGATCCACTACCCATCTGGAAAGCAATCGAGAAATGGCGTGAAGAGAAATGGAAAAAGTGAATTTTGACGTTTACATATTCGGCCTATTTTCCTCTTCTTTTAGTTTTTCAAACGCATTATACGGCCGAAAATCGCAATTTCACTGATAAAAGTGGAATAATTATTGGATGTAAGGTGGAGTATGTTCAAAAACCGCAAAGATGCAGGAGAAAAACTTGCTAAGGCTCTTGAAAAGTATAAAGCAGAAAAACCTCTAATTCTTGCTATCCCACGTGGGGGAGTGGAGGTGGGATTGCAGGTTGCAAAAAAGCTGAATGCGGATTTTTCCCTTATCATTGCAAGGAAACTACCTTTTCCAGATAACCCTGAAGCCGGATTCGGGGCAATAGCCGAGAACGGGAGCACTTTCATCCTTGAAAATACGTATTACTGGCTCTCAGGAGAAAATATTGAGAAAATCAAGCAGCAGCAGATTGCAGAAATCGAGAGACGCGTAAGAGTTCTAAGAGGAGAACATCCTTTGCCCGAGATAAAGGGAAGAACTGTGATACTTATCGATGACGGCATTGCAATGGGTTCTACAATGAGAGCAGCGATTGAACTTTGTAAAAAAAAGGGAGCTAGAAAAATTGTGGTAGCAGTACCTGTAATTGGAAAGGAGGTGGCAGGAGAGATTGAGAAAAAAGTCGACGAACTTGTAGTGCTTGAAATTCCTCGATACTTCAGGGCTGTTGCAGAGGCTTATGAGAAATGGTACGATGTCTCGGATGGGGAAGTTCTCGACCTGCTCAGAGAACAAGTATATGAGAAAAAAGCTGAAAGGTCGTAATTTCGATATACTCGAAGTCTAAAAGAAGTCATTTTTTAGTTAAATATAAATTTACGTAGTTGAAATGAAAATCAATAGCATTAAATCTTCAATTGCCTAATTGTAAATTTGGCCATATATATCTATTCTTCCTTAAAATTGGAGGAGGGATACATATTCACAACGTAATTTTTTTGAGCCACCCTTTCCTTGCTTGTTCAAGCCCATATCGCATAAACACAAGGTCCAAAATATAATAGCTGTCAGTAGAGATGCAAAACTTTAGGCCAAAATCATTTGCTGAAGAAATAAGCTCACTATTAATGTCAAGCCTAGAATTTCGATAAAGTCCTAGATTTAGTCATATACTTATAAATGGTAGATAAACAACTCGTGAAAATCAGAAGTTTATCGAAATTCTCTAAATTACTACGGTATAAATGCTTCACAAAGCCTTTGAATTTGGTAAACTGGAATTACCAAAAAATGCTTTCTTAAACAGTTTGTCAGAATGAATAAATTTAGAATATTGATTGGATTATTTGGTTTGTGTAATCTAAAAAATTAAAAAAGTTTCACAGCGAAATTATTCCAGTATAAGATATCTTTTTGATGACTATTAAATGGTGGTATTTCATTTTAATGAGTAGTCTTGATAGGGAACTTTAAAAGAATTTTTTTCCCAGAAATTTGAATATTTTAACATTTTTGAACGCTATCTATTGAAAAATTCATATCACTCAAACGTTCAACCGAAATTATAAAAGGGTGTTATGCATGGATACTGAAAATCAGTTTTCTGAGAAAAATGAGATTAATTCGGGGTATGATGTTATAATTATAGGAGCAGGGCCTGCTGGAATGTTTGCAGCCTACGAGCTCTCTATGACCCATTTGCTCAAAATACTTATTGTGGATATGGGCAGAGATATAGAAAAACGCATGTGTCCGATGAAGGCTCATACCTACTGCATGCACTGTATTCCGTGTGACATTATGTGTGGGGTAGGAGGCTGCGGGACTTTTTCAGATGGAACTCTGAACTTGAGGCCAGATGTGGGAGGGGATCTGGCAGCTCTGACAGGAGATCATATTGAAGCTTGGGAACTTGTTGAAAAAGTGGATAAGATTTTCCTTGAATTCGGAGCTCCCCATAAAGTCATGTTATCTGAAGGGCCGGATATCGAGGAGCTAAAGCGAAGAGCTGCATCTGTAGGAGCCCGTTTTATCGAGATAAAACAGCGACACATAGGTTCGGATAATGCTCCTGCAGTAATAGGGCGCTTCAAACAGGATCTCATTAATAAAGGAGTGGACTTCATGCTTGAAACAGAGGTAAAAGACCTTCTGATTGAAGAAGGAGCCTCAAAAGGTGTTATACTCTTTAGTGGGCAGCTAATTTCTGCTCATTACGTGCTCCTATCCACAGGGCGAAGAGGCTGCAATTGGGTTTCGGAAATGATTGAAAAACATGGGATAAAAGCTCGATATGGTGGAATTGACATAGGTGTAAGAGTAGAAATTCCTGCAATTGTTATGGATCAAGTAACGAAAATCAACCGCGACCCTAAGTTTCACATCCAGACCCGCCGTTATGATGATTTTGTTCGGACTTTTTGTACCAATAAGCATGGCTTTGTAGTAAAAGAAGAATATGAGGATTTTATAGCAACTAATGGCCACTCTCTGACAAACATAGAATCGGAAAATACAAATTTTGCTTTCCTTGTCCGGGTTGAACTTACCGAGTCTATAGAAAATACCACTAAATATGCTCGTTCAATTGCAAAGCTTGCAACTACAATCGGAGGGGGAAAACCGGTTCTACAGCGCATGGGAGACCTTAGGCGCGGCCGAAGATCCACAAAGGAACGCATTGTTAAAAATCTTGTTGTAAATACGCTCAAAGATGTCACTCCCGGTGATATCTCAATGGCTCTGCCTCACAGAATAGTTATGGATATAATCGAAGGTCTTGAGATCTTAAACGAGATCATTCCTGGTGTTACGTCAGACTCAACTCTACTGTACGCTCCTGAAGTCAAGTTCTACGCAATGCACCTAAACGTAGACAGGCAGATGGAAACCAGCATTAAAAACCTTTTTGTTGCAGGAGACGGTGCAGGACTTTCAAGGGACATAGTAAATGCAGCAGCTACAGGGATTATGGCAGCTGAAGGGATCATCAAGAAGGAAAAACAGAAACGGATTCAAAAGGAGGAATAGAAAAAAAGTAAATCTATTAGCATAAGAATGTAATCATTCAGTGTATAATCATAGCTGAGGTGATGACGCCCAGCTACAAGCAAGTGGGAATATTCGTGCCACAGCTCTGGTTATAAATAAATTATTCCAAATCGAGTATTTTAGGTATTTTCATTTGCTTATATGCTTCTTTTTCCTAGTGTTTCAAGCATGCATAGTCTTAATGTCTAAATCCCTGGATTTCCTAACTGCCATCAGTAATAAGAAAACCTTGTCGATCTCTGACTCATGTAGCTATGGGAACTCTTGGAGCTTGTGGGACGGATAGATGAACATAGCCACTTCTAAAAATAGTGCTGAATTTGACTACATGAAATACCTAGCTTAATAGTAAGGTTCTTTATAAACTTACTCGTCGATGCGGATTCCCAACGCGTAAGCTGTGATAATGCTTGGATCTGGGTGTATAACTTCCTTAGATGCAGCGCTGAAACTCTGAGCTTGTGAGGTAGAGGGCTCTAATTTCCAAAGAAAATTTCCCAACTCATTCCAATGAACTTCAGCTCCACCACTCACTAAGGCAAAGCCGGGCTTCACTAAAGCAACAGCTTCTGGATGAGGTATCCGGTTAGAATCAGCTTTGGTGATGTCTACCGTGACTGTGCCAACTGAAATATTTTTTTTGATATATATAGCAAATACCTGAAGATTGGAAGGGTCTGAGATACCGTGATCCTTAGAACAAGCCTTCCAAGAAAACTCTGTTACAGGGAAGGAAGCTGTTCCAAGGTTCCCAGCTCCATGCCAGTCTACCCTAAACCCTCCACCAACTAGTACAAAATTATCAGATGGAACACCAGTTTCAGCTTCAGGATGTGACGCCATTCCACTAGCAGCCGTACTGACGTACATTGACTCTAGCAACTGCTGCCTACTCATTCCCTTAATCTTTATTCCGATTACATGGGTGATTAGCTCGTGTGGATGAGGATACTCGTGATCTTTAGAACTAACAACCCATCCAGATAGATCATTGTTCGGGTAAGAGGCAGTCAATAATGCTCTATAAGGAGATCTATCAGTAGTTTGGCCACCACCGCCGATAGCTAGCATATTATCGTCACCGACTAATATTTCTTCATCTATCCAATGCTCTTTCGGAGGACTAGATATGTGTGAGAATACAGACACGGTGATTAATCCTGAAGTGTCATTAAATGTAATTTTGTAAGTTCCTACTGAGCTCATGTTGAATCCCCTATTTCTGTTGTAGTGATCTCGCGCTTATTCTGCTGGTATTTTTTAAAGGCACGTAGGTGAAAATCAGGTTTTGCGGCTTTGTGTGGATTGAAAATAATTATCCAATTGAATAAGGATTTCTAAAATGATAAAAATCATTATAAATATTTAATTGTTTTGTTGATTGTGAAAAATTTGAGATGATATCGTTTTTTGTTTAGAAACTATTTTTCGTGTAATTAATTTAAAATAATTGTGAAGCTTTTATTAATAAGTGTGAATCAAATGCTGAAACAACAAATTAGTAAATAAAAAAGGTATCCTTACTCTTTTCATCAGAAAAATATATTATATATATAATTTTGGAGAATAAAATGAAAGTTCTTTATGTTTATACACATCCTGAACCTAACTCATTTAACTCTGTGCTGAAAGATATCGCTCTTGATACCCTGAAAGGAACAGGGCATGAAATAATACTTTCCGATCTTTATGCAATGAAATTTAACCCTGTTCTAACAGACACAGACTTTCCAGAACGAAAAAATTTTAATGTGTTTAAACCTTTCTTTGAAGCTATCAAGGCATCAAAGGAAGGAACTTTTGCTCCGGACATTAAAAGAGAGATGGAAAAAGTTAAATGGGCTGACATGTTAATTTTTCAGTTCCCGATTTACTACACAGCCATGCCAGCAATTATGAAAGGCTGGATAGATCGCGTTCTGGCTCCTGGATTTGGTTTTAATCCAATCACTAACAGTATCTATGATGCCGGTCTTTTAAAAGGCAAATGCGCAATGCTTGTTACCACTACCGGATCTCCAAAAACGATGTATTCTGAAGGAGGAGCACATGGAGACCTTAACAAACACCTAGAATCATTAACTCATTGCGTATTTGAATACATGGGATTGAAAGTTCTCCCCTCTTACATAATTTACGAAGTAAGTAGTATGTCCAGAGAAAAAGGAACTGAAGAACTGAAAAATTACAAGACACACTTGCTTAAATTTTGACTTTAGGAAAGAAAGCTTAAAACACATCATCACAAATGCGTAGTATAGAAACAAGGAGAATAAACTCGAAAAAATGGTTACATCGCGAATTTGTTTTAAATTCAAAACAAACGGTGACTGAAGAGAAGTTGATTTAGTTCTGGTGTGACTGGCTGTGAAACCCTTAAGCTAATCAGTGAATATGGACCTGCTAAACATCGACTAGTTTAAGTTTTGGACCTTTCTTGGGGGTGTTTACTCACATAGCTCTTCAAAAGAGACTTTCAAGTCAACATTTGACGGAGTAACTCTAAAAATTCCAGGTTTACAGATCTCGGCATGGATCAGTGAGATTTGCCACTATCTCCACCACAAAATACACCCATTAGATCATTCATAGCATTATTTGAAAGTTGTGAAGGGAAGCTATACTGAAAGAGACTACTGTAGCTCTAGGGATCTTACTAAAAGAAAGTGTTGGATTGTATAGATGCACTTTTGAATGAAGTCAAGGATGTAGCTAACAATCTTGATGTTCCAATCAGAATTTACTCGGATTATCAGCTCCTCAAAAATAATTTATCGTTTTCACTGATGCATAGTTTTTGTGTCAAAATCTCTGAATTTCTAAATTCCATACGAAATAAGAAAACATTGTTGTACTGTTCAATACATGCATTTAGTCGCAGTACTTCTTCAAAAATCTTCTCAGCCTCTATTAACATCTATTTATGTAATGAAAATAATATAATTATATAGGCATCGAAAACTAATTATTTTGTTTCCCCAATTAATTAACCCACCACTCCGTTATCTCAAAAACAGATGACCATTTTCTTTTTTGAACTTCGTCTTCCAAAAAGTTAAAATTAAGGAGTTAATGGCTCTATGGCATTAGTAGTTCTAGCAACAGTGACAGCTGGGGTAGCAGTGGCAGCAGCTGCAGCGGCAAAAGCAACTAGAAAGAAAAGAAAGAAGAATGAAAATAAAGACAAGAGTAAAAGGATGTAGATTTTCCATACATATCCATACTTTTAATTTTGAAGCTTAAGCACTTGAAATCAAAAATCAAGTGCATCGGGTAGTTCTATGTTAAGTAATTGTTATACAATTTAGGGTTTTGATATAATTTAAGGTATAAAGATTCTGATTTTTAATTTGATCGCATAAGTACTATTCAATATATAATTGCTAAGTGCATAGTTTTTGTCTTAAAATTTTTGGATTTCCTAAATGCCATCAATAATAAGAAAACATTGCTGATACATTATTCATGGAGCTTATGGACTCATAGAACATCTGGAGCTTATGAAACACTTGGAACTAATTAGCTCAAATAACCATCGTAAATAAAAAAAATCATTTTTAATATTTTATTCTATTTTGATTGTGAAAATTTTTATGCGGGATTATTTTTCGTTTAAAAGCTATTTTTCGTATAATTAATTTAAAATAATGTAGAACATATTGTACATTATAGCTTAAAGTGAACAGATAAAGAGTTGAAGAGTGAGGAAGGGAGGAAAGATTGATGGATGTATAGTACACAGAGCGGATGTACAAGTATATGGGATAATTGTAGAGAATTTTGATAAATTTCTGATTTCTAACAAATTCCCTACACTCGCTTTTGCTACCGATATTTTTAGTTTTGATCATGTATAGCGACAGCTTAGAGATTATTCTAGTTCTTCATAAAGTAACATTATCGGGCTACCCATTTATTATACTAAATTTGAATTATTCTTAATTAGTTTTTATTAAAAAGTCAATAAAGTCAGTATTTCATGATAACAGAAAGAGGCTATTGTATGATTGATCTTGGGGAAATTAACCTTTTTAGAGCTAATCTTAAAAGAATTAACCTTAAAAAAACTAATCTTACAGAAACTAACCTGGAAGAAGCTGATCTTAATTGGGCTATACTTGCAGGAGCTAACCTTATGGGGACTAAACTTGAAAAAGCTAATCTTAAAGGAGCTAATCTCCAGGGGGCAAACCTTGAAGGAGCTAACCTTAGAAAAGCTAATCTCCACGGAGCAAACCTTGATGGTGCGAATCTTGAAGAAGCTATCTTTGAAGAAGCTAATCTTAAAGGGGCGCTCAATCTATCAATTGACCAGCTGTCTAAAGTAAGAACACTTTATAATACAAAACTAGATGAAGAATTTCTCATCCAACTCAAAGAGGAGTTTCCGTTCCTTTTTAAATCATTAGAGCAGCAGTTTCTAGAATATCAGCACAACCTTTTAGGAGCTATCTCCAATAATCTATAGAAAAACTAGGACCATATAAGATTTCGATAAATCCTTTAAAGAAGTACGGAACTAAAATGTTTATTGGTATAACTCTATGTTGGTATAATTTTCTGGAGTGCAATTATATGGGTTATCTTATACTTGTCAGGCATGGGAAATCCGATTTAAAACCTGATGATAGGTTTGTTGGCTGGATGGATGTGCCGCTTAGCAGGAAAGGAATTGAAGAAGCTCTTGACTGCGCAATTAAACTTGAAGATATCGAAGTGGATCTTGCTTTTGTCTCAAACTTAATTAGAGCACAGGAAACTCTTTTCATCATATTGTCTGGGCAGAAAAAAACCGGAATTATTGTCCATGAAAAGACAAATGATGACAGCAGAATAGGGAAAATTGAATGGTATTCTTGTCCAGAAAAACTCAATAAAAGTCTTATCCCAGTATACGCTACAGCTAATTTAAACGAACGTTACTATGGAAAGCTCCAGGGCAAAAACAAGCAGAAAATGGAAGAAAAATACGGAACAGAAAAACTTACTTCCTGGGATTTGGACTTTAAGCCAGGCCTACTTGAAGGGGAAAGTCTCAAAGTTGTCTATGAGCGTGCAGTGCCTTATTTCAAGAAAGAAGTTCTGTCTGCAATTAAAAAAGGGAAAAATGTGATAGTCTGCGCTCATCAGAGCAGCCTGAGAGCTCTAGTCAAATATATAGAAAAGATTTCTGACAACAATATAAAAAACGTCAGGTTTTCCACCGGTGAGATCGTAAGATATCATTTTTCAGAAGGCAGGCTGGTAAAGGAAGACGCTGAAACAACCCTAAAATAAAAATAAACTTTTAAGAATTTATCGGAAAATTAGATCAATTTTTTAAATATCCCTGTTCAGAAAAAATCCTTAAAGTCCATAAAATCTATCTCTGCTTATTTTTTGCAGTATTAATCTTGAAGATATAGTATGGACTACAATGTCTCGTAATTGAAGTGTAGAGCCCTGTAAATGCTATCAGGGAAACAACCCATTTCCAAGGAGACGTTTTCACAAAACCTGTTGCTAAAGCAATGATTGCAATGACTCCAAATGCAGTTCGAAATAGGAGATCAAAGCCACCTACATTTTCTTCAGAGAACATGATGATAGAGCGACAAGCCTATCGAAAGTTATCAGTTAGGGAAAAATCAGCTTTAGAGCATCAGGTGATCATCTCACTAAATACACAAACAATATTTTATTGTTGTTAACTTCATGTTGGTAAATGCAAACTCCATGCATAAAGTATAAGGGTTGGTCACCTAATCTCCAGGGCAATAAAGATATTCCTTCTGGTAATCTATAATTGCCCTATTTCTTTTTTGAGTCTTCATAAGTACTTATTATTGTTTCCAGGATTTATATGCTGGATAATATTCGGAAATAGACAAATCGAATAACTCTAAAATGCTGTAGAAAGAAGATCTAAGAAGCAAACAGAATAATTTGAACCCCTTTTCCTGAGATTCCAAGTTTAAATAATTAGATTGAGCTCCAAACACAGTATCTATTTACCCATTTTAGTCAAAATTAGTGATCAAATAAATGCCAATTTTAGATATAAATTGACCAATAAATCACAAAATCAATTCAATTTAAGCAGTAAAAATGCCAAGTAATGCCGAATTAAATCAATTAATTAACATAAAAAGGCTATAATTAGTGGAAAATCATCAAATAAATCATTACGGCTAGCAAATCGATGGAAATCGTCCTGAGCTCTATCACGATCTATGACACACTCATCACGGTCACAAACTCCTTAATCCACATAACGCACGGGGACCACTTCAGCGGTTCCAGAAACGATTTTGTGATAACTAACTGAAATAGTATTACCAACGAATGAAAACATTATCCTGAACCTATAATGATCTATTCTTGTTTATTTTAGTAGCCACTGCTTATTTGAAATTGTAGCCACAAATTGGATGGAAAGGCCTAAATACAAAGCTATTTGATCCCTTTTTAGGATTGAATATTGGAACTTTAATTAGTCATGATTTATATTAGGTAAAACTACTTGATTGAAAATGAACGGTGCTTTGAACAAAAAGTTATTAGTACCTGCAGAACACGAACCTTTATATGAAAATTTTCAGTTCAGGCAGTAAACAAAAGCATAAAAAAACAAACTACCAGCTCCTTCTAATTACTAGCCTCAAAAAAGAAATAGAATCAGCTCTCAAACTTTGTCTAAAAGATCTTGCAGCTGAAATCAGATTAATCGGTTTCTCTTGTAGGCACTGTGGAAAATGCTGCAGATGTGCTTTTGGGGATAACAGGGTAATGTTAATCCCTACTGAGATTGAAAAAATTCGGGAATTTACAGGCCTATCAAAACTTGAGATCGCAGGACCATTTCTCCCTGAAATAGTTCCACTAGATAGATTGGAAGAGAGCGAAAACATAACTGAAGGCTTTTTCGGAGCTTCTGAAGAAACAGGAATTTCGTTTTCCTCTGAGATTCTTGAGCTTATTCAGGAAAATATCGATGGAGATGGAAATATTCATGCTTTTGGATGGATGCTAAGGCAGAATAGTAACTTGGACTGCATCTTTCTTGAAAAAAGCACAAGCAAATGCCGAGTTTATTCGGTACGTCCAATGCTCTGCAAAACTTACCCTTTTTATATAGAATATCTAAAACTACATACTTGCGAATGCGAAGGTCTTGGAGATCCAATTTCTGCAGAAGACAGCCAAGAACTGGCAGAAAACCTCTTTTATAGGTATGTTTCAGAGCTTGAGGACATGCTTGCCATGTATAAAAAATTTGTGAATTTCAAAAAAGGTGAAAAAGGCATAGAGCTTGCAAAGAAAAAATTGGGGGACAGCACATGCACATATATAGTCCACGACAGCACAGGAAATTATAAATTTATAGATTATTAGCAGCAAAGTAAGCTGTAAAATTATCTATAATGTTTCCATTATTTTATGCGCTTTTATCGTTTTGTATGCTTGCAAGATCTTCATATTTCAGTCAAATACCCTCATTGCTTATTGTAGTGATGAAACCTTCCCGAAAATCACTAGTTATTGAATCATTTATAGAGAATTTTGGACAAACACTAAATTTAATCATATGCGTTATAATTTATATAAATGACTCGTGATAATTGGAGATTTATCGAAATTCGATAGATTTTAATCTACATTTGTAGAATATTTAGATAAACTTCGAATTTTCATGGATCAGTTTACATATCATTTATAACCAAGTCAAAAAATTTAGCGATTTATCGGAATTCTCTGCACTCTAAAATGAAACTACTAAACCTAGAACATTGTATCTATAAAAAAAGATATCAAAGAGTTATTTTGTCTATGAAATCTCATAATTTTTTTAGACTATTAAATAAACAATTATTTGAAAAAGACGTTACTTTAAATTGGCAGAAAGTAATTTTTTGGGTTTGATTAATTTGTACTAATAGTGATCAGAAACATCTTTGTACTGATTCTGACCCAAATATTTTCCCTCAAGATTATGTAGATTATGAGAAGTGCCAAGACAAGATAAATCTTTGAAGAGTACTGTGAAATTAAAAAAGGTATTAATTGATGAACTTTGAAATGATGGAGGATTCATTGAAAATTTTGATGATGTACAGCTTCCGATGTCATTATAATACCATTTCGAAAATTAAGGAAACCCAGAATAAAAAGAAGCATAAGCTAATGAAAATATTCAATTTTAAATAATTCTTTTATATCCAAGTGGTGGCGCAAAACTACTCCGTTGCTTGCAGTTGGGAGAAATAATTAAATTTTGATTTATGCATGCTCTGAACCATCAATTAGATTTATTTAATATAACGAGCCAGTTATTCCTCATGGGCGAATTATCTGGTAATGAAAATTGGCCGATGACAGTTTCCGAAAAAATCTTCTCGAAAGCCTCCGGAAATCTAGTAAAAGCCGGGGATTTCGTGTTGGCCAATGTAGACCTAGCAATGGTGCACGATATTACAGGTCCACTGGCAATTCAGGGATTTTACGAGATAATGAATGACAAAGAAGAGAAGAAAGTATGGGATCCTAAGAAAATAGTGATCATATTCGACCACCAGGTTCCTGCTGACTCCATTAACGCCACAGCAAACCACATCATGCTCAGAGAATTTGCTGATGAACAGGAAATTTTAAATTATGATGTTTATGAGGGAGTATGCCATCAGGTTCTTCCAGAGAAAGGGCACGTCTTACCAGGAGATCTAATAGTTGGCTCTGACTCACATACTTGCGCATATGGAGCTTTAGGGGCATTTTCCACAGGCATCGGCTCTACTGACATGGCAGCTGTTTTTGCTACAGGCAAACTCTGGTTCAGGGTACCAAATACCTTTCATTTTGAAGTGGAAGGTATTTTACCAAGGCGCGTTTACTCAAAAGATCTCATACTCCATCTTATAGGTGATGTTGGGGTAGAGGGAGCTAGGTATATGGCAGCTGAGTTTGCGGGTTCAACAATTCGTTCTCTCTCAATTCCTGAACGCATGACCATATCCAATATGGCAATTGAGATGGGAGGAAAAGCAGGAATCATCGAAGCCGATGAAGTGACTGCAGCTTACCTTAAAGAGCGGATTTTATATTATGAATTTGATCCATACTGGAAATCCGATGAAAATGCTGAATATGCAGCCTTCCGGCACTATGACATCTCGGATCTGGAACCCCAGGTAGCTTGCCCACATAATGTGGATAACATAAAACCTGTAACTGATGTCGAGGGCACAAAAATTGATCAGATCTTTGTGGGTTCTTGCACTAACGGCAGGTTCGAGGATATTAAGATCATGGCAGATATCATTGGAGACGAGCCAGTAGCAAAGGGTGTACGTCTCATTGTCGTCCCAGCTTCAAGGACAGAGTACATGAAAATTTTAAGGGCTGGATATATCGAAAAGCTTATGAACGCTGGTGCAATCATAGAATCTCCCTGCTGTGGGCCATGTATGGGCGGGTCTTTCGGTTTACTTGGTGCTGGGGAAGTAGGTCTTGCAACCTCAAACCGAAACTTTAGGGGCAGAGAAGGAAGTTGCAGAGTCATTTGTGTATCTCTCTTCCCCTGCAACTGCGGGTGCATCAGCCCTCACAGGAGAAATAACTGATCCTAGGAAGGTTTGAAAAACTTTCTGTTTACTTTTCGAATATTTCCTTGTGTGTTTAAATAAAAAGGTGTTTGAATGCAGAATACTGATTTGTCAATTTTAAATAGGGTATATGAAATAATTCTGGAATCGGAAACAGAACTATGACGAGCGTTCATATGTCTGCAAGCTTTTGAACAATCACAAGGGTATGAATAAGATTCTTGAAAAAGTAGGTGAAGAATCGATTGAAACCATTCTTGCAGTCCGGAATGAAGACCATGCAGAGATCATTTCGGAAATTTCGGATCTGATCTTCCATCTCCTGGTATTACTCGCTGCAAATAATATTACTCTCGATGAAATTACCGCTGAGATGATTGCCAGACACGAAAGCATGAAACGAGACTGAAGTTTTTGGGAATTTTCTAAGAATAAATTATATGTCCAAATAATAAAATATTTTTAAGAAATAATCTCTTTTCTAGATAATTTTCTGGAAATTTTTCCCACCTTTAATATAGCTAAGAAAATTTTAAATGAGTTCAATAAACCCCAATTTCATATATTTTTATAAATTGGATATCAATAATTCGTTAAGAATTATAGGTTTATCAAAATCCTCTTTATTTTCAGCTGACTGCAATTTCATTCAAGACATCAGTTTTTGACAGAGTCCCTTTGGGGATACCATTTATTGTTACAATAAGCTTTCCTACATTATATTTATGGAAAAGTTTTATGACGTCGTAGAGTTGCATGTCCCCATCAACTGTGATAAGTTCAGTTGTCATGATATCTTTGACTTTTACGTTAGGTTTTCCCTGAGCAATGGCATGGGCAATATCTGTGTAGGTAATTATCCCTATAATCTTTCCCTTGTCCTCCACAGGTGCTCCATGAACGTTGTTCCGTATAAAAAGCCTTGTTGCTTCCTGAATACTAGCATTCATGTTAACAAGTAAAGGAGGGTATTTCATATAGTGTTTAACGTGTTTTTTAGGAAGAGATATCATTTCGGTAATATTGAAAAGAATAGAGTTACTATTATCGTCCCGCCCTGTAACTTCTCCGCGAACTATCAGGCGGTTTACAGGCGTCGGACCAACTTGAATCTTATCATCTATCATAAAATCTTTTATGTTTCCTAGTACGCGTACTACTCCGCTACAAGAATCTGGATTCCTGACGGTCGTGAAACTGATTTCAGCAGCTGTTGCCCCATCAACAATTGTAGTATTTCTATATAGTGGGACCACGGATTCGTTATTAAGTTGCTGAATACGTAAAGCGCTATATGCTGACCCTGTAGGTTTGTAGCCGCCTTTTGGTCCGGGGACACCTTCCACCAATCCCAGAGCCTTCAGCAGCTGCATCTGGTTACGAATGGTTCCAGGGTTGCGCTGAATTACCTCGGCAACTTCTTCTCCCTTTATTGCTCTATTCTTTTGTCTTTGCAAGTTGATTACTGCAATAATAATATCTTTTTGAATCTGAGTGAGTTCCATACTTCCACCATCAATTTCATATACTTTTATCAGGATGGTGTATAACACCTATACATCGATAAATGTATACTATCGTAGATATTTAACATAATTAATTATTATAATACTTATTATAACTTACTATTACAAATATAAAAAGAGTCCGGTTATGTTTTGAGTATCCAGCTAGTTTTATGTCTTATGTTAAGTTTATTACGAGAATTTGGAACAACAAATTTAAAACCTAGCAATAAATTTGGAGACCATTTATAAACCTGATGAGATTGTCAAAATTTAGAATTAATTTCAACACTAATTGAATGCAATCAATCAAAAAAACCAGCGAATTATAAGAAATCTTTGAATTTGTATTAAGTAAATTGCCTTCATGAATCTTTGCGAAACTTTTGCTTGAACTTTTTGTTTTGATAAAACTCTTGGTCAGCAAAATTTATTATATGCTTAACAGAACCCAGAGTGTTAGACTATGATTATATTTGAGAAAATTCACACCGTTCCCACTTCCGAAGAGTTAATTAATAAAGCTTTTAAACGAGCAGCTAAAGCGATGTCTATGAAAAACATAGAGAATAAGCATAGTCGGTTAAGAGCTAACGAGTCCATGATATTGACAGCAGCAAACATCTTTACAGATAATCTTGCAAATATAGTCAGGTGGTTCCCGAGTTTTGATCAATTACCCAGATTCTACTATAAACTTACTGATATTTTAGTAGGTGTCGAACAGCTCAAGATGTCCCTCGCATCCGTGGACTGGGCCAGTAAAAAAATTCATGAGGTTGCAAGGCTTTACGTAGTAAAAATCCGGAATTCGGACATTCCAGAACCTATTCGAAAAGAGGCTTTAGGAAGGATTGCATCCATTATTAAGTCAATCAACAAAGATCTTCTTTTTCTTAACGAAGCTAGAAATGCATTAAGGAAACTCCCGGATGTCAGAGATGATCCCACGATTGTGATCGCTGGCTACCCGAATGTAGGGAAGTCAAGTTTTGTAGCAAAAGTTACCGGTGCACGTCCAAAAATTGCTCCATACCCTTTCACAACAAAAGGAGTGGCAATCGGGCACTTTAGCTGGAATGGAGTACGTTATCAAGTTATGGATACTCCTGGCCTTCTTGACCGACCTATGTCTGAGAGAAACAACATCGAACAGCAGGCAATAACTGCGATACAACTCCTTGACGCGGTTGTAATGTTCATGATTGACCCCAGCGAAAGCTGTGGATACCTTATTGAAGACCAAAAACATCTGCTTACGGAAATTCAAAAAAATTTTAACCTACCCTTGCTTGTTGTTGCA
Source organism: uncultured Methanosarcinaceae archaeon (assembly GCA_963848985.1). Lineage (GTDB taxonomy): Archaea > Halobacteriota > Methanosarcinia > Methanosarcinales > Methanosarcinaceae > Methanosarcina. The sequence goes on along the minus strand of CAWKGG010000033.1, from coordinate 57,189 downwards.
AACAAGATTGATAAACCGGAGTTCAGGAAGATAGACGGAGTAGCATTGAACATTTCCACAATTACCGGAGAAGGAATAAAAGAGGTAATAGACATTCTTCTGAAGATGATTGAAGAAAAGAGTCTTTTCGATTCCCCCGAAGAACTTGAGAAGAGTCCTGAATCTGATTTCTGATCATTTGATCCCAAAATCTATACAGTCCTTGCAGTAAAAATTAACATTTCAAAACCTTAGAAAAATAAGTATAGCCAATGATGTGCCTTTTTCTAAGGTTTTGAAGTGCTAATTTTTAATGTGAAGGCTATAATTCAGACTTTTATTCCAAATGTAATTTTTGTTAGATGATTTTAAGCTGCATCATCAAAGCAAGGATAGTAAGTATGACTCCTGTCATCAACCTTATTCCCACTCGCCTTTTTTCCCTGAACTCAGTGACATTGTTTGGGCTTAGCCCAAAGGACAGCAAGAGTCCGAGAGACACTATAGGAAGCAGAAGGCCAAGGTTATAAAGTCCTGAGTATGCGATTCCTTCCATTGTATCTGTTTTTGTTGCAGTATGCTCAGGATCGAGAGGTAAATAGCTCCTAAGCAAGGGGCTTTGACTATGGAGTACATGCCTCCTGAAAGGAAGGACAACAGCAGTAAATTTTTATTACCCATCCCACTCATAAAGTTTTTCAGGGAATCAGGAGTCTTGAATGTTGATCTTGCATGCTTTTTTAGCCAATATGCATCAAAGATATGCCAGAAGCCGAGGAGAGCTGTTAGCATAATTGTAACTGAAGTGAAAATTTCCTGGATTTCAGGCATAATATTGACAGTCAAAAGTATAGTTATTCCTATAAGCATATGTATGGTCAAAATTCCAGTAGAAAAACCTAAGGTGATTTTGAGCATCTCCTTTCTTCCTCCTTGCTGCTGAGCAAGAGTGACAGACGCCAAAAAAGCAATTACTGCAAGCAGGCAGGGATTGAAACCTGCAAGGATGCCTGCTGCTATAATGAAGGAAGAGGCTCAGTTTTTCAAGGTGCTTACTTACCTCTTCTCTGTTTCCAGTCGAGGGAAATGAACCCTCCTGGCCAAAAAGCAAAGAAGGAATTTCGATGGCTTCTGTCAAAAGAACTTTGAATGAGTATTTATTTTCTTTGTGAAAACACCCAGTTAATACCTCCTCATATGAGGCAACAGAAGCTGAAGCAAGGCTCAGCAACGAAAATATACATACAATTGCAAAAGCTCCTTTAGTTACAAACAGTGGACACAAGAACTGCTTTTTCATATCCTTTTTCCCACAACTATTTATTGGAGTTATTCAGAACTTTACCAGATTAACGATTAAATGGCTGTGATGAAATACAAACTAATTAGCCTACTCACTTTCTGCAGATGCACACCAGAATGCCATCTATTTTCTCAATATGCCAATAGATTAAAAATTATTCTAACTTTTAATGGATAATGGTGGTCAAATAAGCAAACAAATTATAAATTTGTGTACATCTGCGAATGTCGGATAATATATTCACGGATCTTTTGTCGAGAATTTATATTATTTACTGGGCTTTGATTTTATTACTTTCCATATATTGTGACTGTAATAATAGATTTTTCCGATCCCATATATCTCAAATAGTTTTTTCTGCCAGAGTATATTCTATACTCAGGCTCAATTCTGCTCTTTCATATTAAAGTATTTAGATGGGCTTAATATATTTTTGTCTAAATTCAGTATTTTTGAATATCATCAGTTTCGAAATAATCTCTAAAAATCGGAAAAATCTCAAAAAAATCATATAAAATAATGAAGCCCTTGATTGTGATAAAGAAAAACGACTCCATATCGTATAGACATAGCTAGTATGCATCTACCTCCTCTGAATTATGTACAATCGTTGGTATTATGAATTTACCCGATGAAGTAAACTATAACTTTCACAAATTTCTCAATATTTGATTCCAGTCGAATGCCCTGTTGCTTTCTACGGGAATGGGAAATTCCTAGAGAATCTCTAATAACTAACTGATTTATATTTGAAGTTACTTTGCACTATAAAAATAGAAATATGTTATGTGGGCTATTGCGTCTATAAAACGAGATATCACATACTTTTTGTATGAAGTATCATAAAAAAACTTCTTTTAGAAAAAGATATCATCAATTATTTGGGATTTATATGCTTTTAAATTGTAAAAAGTTTTTTGAGTTTAATGAATCGGTAATGTGATAATCATGTATATCCTTTTATACAATATTCTTTTCAAGAGTGATGAAGATTATAAAAAGTATCATAAAAAGAAACTTAAAAAATATTTAGAAATTAAAAAAAGTTTTGAGATATTGAACTTTGGATGATGGAGGTTACATTGAAACTTGGATGATAGTACCACTTCCGATGCAATTAACAAACACATTCGTTGCTTGCAGCACGGTACACCAGAGAAACTTTAATTTCACTCTGCAACATCTTCTGCAAATTATCTGGGATCTGCAATCAACGATCTAAGATCATAAATATCAAAAATTAGAATTCCTTCAGTTGATACTATTTTAAATTATGGATCTTTTTGATTTCCAGCGATTTTTCTTCTTCGTAGGAATCAGGTCCAAATTTTCAGTGCCCATTTTTGATTCAGTCTCTCTTTTCTTATATAGATTCTTTTTTAGAGATAAGTCCTTCTATTTTTAAAATATTTCATTTATTCGCAAACTCATCAACTAATGGAGAGTATAACAAAAAACGGTACATAATATCTCCAGATTCGCTCTCTAATAGTATTGGAGAAAATTTCTTTAGAGAAGCCCGATTAATACATTGTTCCTAAAGTTCAAAGTCAGAAATAAAATATATTGCTGTAAAACAAGCATCTTAAACATAAAAATAATATCAGTTTCAGGTCTTCCTCAAGAAATTATTTTGTTAAAATATCTGGACTCAAAAATGATACGAAAAAGTTTCCAATCAATTAAGGAATAAAATTCAGCAAGTCTATCTTAAACTGACTAGAGCTGCAATGTACTGAAAGTTTGTAAAATATGATTGTCTATGTGTCATTTAAGAGTACTGATCATCAACCAGAGTCTTACAGTTCTTTTTGTTGAAAAGATTGATGCTTGGAACATGGCAGCAGATTCTACGCATAAACTTTGGCAAGATTGAAAAGGTAAGAAAGATAATGCTGTAGATTAGTGGGAATTTTGAAAGAACTTTATTTCTTTCGTCTTCATTAATTTTATTAACCTCTCAGATGAAACAGATTATTCTCTAATTGAAGTAAAGAAAAAGAATGCACTAGTTTTAATTTTATTGACTAAATTTCGTTATAGATACTCTAGTATAAAATAATGTAAATATTAAATTGCACATATTAAATACAAAAACATATATATGAATAATAATGTGTAAATAAGAATAATACATAAAAAAATATTAAAGTTGTCCCTCTTTTGGGGGAACTTACTTTTTAGATATATGGAGCTAGCACTTGGGCGATGACAACTCCTATGACCAGTTATGGCTGTAGCTTTCTGTAGCTAACTAATTTTCACTACTTTTCCACTACGAAAAATATCTTATTTTAAAAGATAATAATGGGATAATTCCTGGATTACTACAAGATACTTTTGAAACTTTACATTAGATCAAAAATTACTTTTAATCAAAAGCAAAAAATTAGCTTAATTTTTTAATTTGATTTTAACCAATTATTACTGAGACCATGGCTTAATTTCCAAGAAAGGGTTGCGGAGGAGATGATTTTCTATTTATATGTGAATGTGAAAAATTAGTTAGAGAAGATACATTCAAAATATTTATCAGCACTTCTAAAAATCCGTCTACCAAAACTATAGGACACAAAAATTGTAGGCTTATTTTTAATTTTGTGGATGGAAGATGGCCAAAGAAGTACTCTTCAAAAAGGGAGTGGAAAATTTTAGCTGCAACTTTTGCGGAAAGCAATAATCTACATTCAGAAAAAACAGAAAGATTTTTCATCGAAGTTCACAAGCTCAAATCTCATGGTAAGTTTTCAGATGATCAAATTTTACTATAATGTATATATGAACGTTTTAAATCATGAGATTACAGATTAGCCACCCACTATTACATATGATCAACACTTAACGTAATGTCTGATTTCTAATTAAGTACGAATTCTTATCTTATAAACATGAAGCCATATGATAATAATCTTGAATATCTTTTAGCAGAACTTTCCAGCATAGACCTGCTAATAAAAACATAAATATCACAGTAAAACATATTAAAAAGGCATCCTTTTCTGAATTTCTATTTACGATGGTCATTTAGGGGAATTAGTTCCAAATGTTCCAGGAGCTCCAGTTGTTCTATAAGTCCCATAAGCAGAAGGAATCGTAGTAAATGAATAAATTATTGGATAATTACTCTAACTACTCTATAATACCTACAAGATTCTTCCCAATTCTATCCATTGTTTTGCATAGTAATAATTTTTACAAAATAATTGAATCCATGGTACAATCCGTTTATCAAGGAATAGTTTGGTTATGATAAGTTTTAGGTTTAAAATAGAGAGTATCATTACAGCAGTAAACTATATTATTGATTTGGGAAAACAATGATATAATGGATGGAAGAAGTGTAGAAAAAGGACCAGTGCAACTGGATCTAGGCATAGTTTAATCAAGCGTGGAGGGAACTCCAGTCATGATAGGGATCAATTCCATGGTCTTGTTTCCTTGTCTGGTATTGATTTTGAACTATATGTTGGACCATCGTATATCTTTTTGAGACTATAGGACCCAGTATCGGTATCTATTTGCTCATAGGGCATAATGATTTTCTAGCTGCGAAATTAGGCATCCATTTCAGGAGAACATTTGGTTTAGCTATGCTAATTCCTATAGTTCCGATCTATGGTGCTACTGGAGCAAGCATTTTAGCTGCATTGCCAATTTCAGAAGGAACTAAAGCTGTGGCAACTATTCCCTTTATGTTAGTGCCAGCAACTTTTGCATACCAAGAAGATATCAAAGAATTATGTCGGCGTGGAAAAGAAACTCTAATGAAATTGAGGCTATATATACCAGGGAAACTATAATCACCGTCAAATATAATACAACATTATTGTATGCGGTATGCATATATCAGTTTGATTATGAGTTTAGATATGCTTACTATGAATGATATTGCTAACGAGACTATTAGTGCCTACGACAAAAACGAGTGGATTAAACTTCAAGATTTATAATTTGGTAGAAATATTTTGGAGATTTTTTATTCTTTTCTAGTCTTTAAATTTGATACTCTTCTTTTTACCCTAAGTCATGCAAAACAATAAAATTTTAATTTCATTGAAATTAAAATTTTATTCGGTTAAGATGCAATCTATAAGAAATGTGTTACTTTTGCTATTTTTTTTTGAAAACCTATAAATGCAAATCAAGACAAATAGATTCTTGCAGTTAGTCACTTTAGTGTTAAATAGATTCTTTAAACAAATACAAACGGGAGTGCCATGAAAATGACAGAGGAAGAAGATCGCTGTGGGAGTGAAGAGGAGATAAAAGACTCGCTGGAATCACTGCTTGAAGAAAAATTCAGAAATCAGGTCCGTTCGGATTATCGGCGCAGTCTAGGTAATGAATATCGCAGGAGATATATGGAATGAAGCTCTATTTTCCAGATAAATTCTTCTTCAAACTAGGACATTTGCTTTTTTTGTTTTCTTTTCTCTATTATCTCAGTTAACTTTATCAACAATCTCTATAAAAATTAATCTCGGATAAAACAACATCTATAGTCATCTTCATCCAGATTCAATTGATAAATTTTAGTGAGCTGATTTTCTCCAACTGTTGGCTATTGATTGCATTTATCCATTTACCACTTATTAGTAATCACATTTATCTGTTGTGCCAAAATCAATACCAATTAACTATTTTTGCAGGCTGAATGGTTATAATAGGAGTATACCAGGTTTTATAACGGTATCAACGTGTAAATCCTAAGAATTTCTTTCTTTATTTCTGATTATAATGTCGTACTTGATAAAATCAATTAGTAAGACTCAAGCACTTATGAAGCAAAATCAAGTATGGTGACTGTCACAGTTAAAGTTTGAATCTTGGGGAGTTGTATGTCTAAAGCTATCGGTTTTGTATTTCAAGTGAGTATAATCCGAACTGATTTGTTAATTTCAAAATTTAAATGGATAAGAAACATGGTGTAACAACTTGAAATTATTCTGGCTAGCCTTGAGGACACAATTGAAATCTTAGCTCTTCAGAAGCTGGCATCCAGAGTGGGGCTCAAATCTACAATGACTGGACAATACCACCTTTACTTCAAACCGTTAAAGAGATCCAAGACGAGTTTAGTACCCACATGTTTCTCAAAGCCATCATCAAGCATTCAATTGTGGGATATGTAACGAGCTCGTACGATAGACAATACTTGCCACATAGGCAAGCTAATAGTATACGTAAGTGGCATAATGGAAAAATAGGTACTCATTTGATGACAAAAGTTGAGATCATGTACCAAAAAGTATCCCGATTTGAACTCTTTACAGGGTCAAATAGCACCAAAAATCTTCATCTATACCACAAATTAGGATATAAGGAGTTCAGGAGAGATTTATTGAGCAGCAAACTTGAACTTATATACCTAGACAAAATTGTGATTAACTAGCAGGTATAGACATAATCAATCGTCATGGCAATTTTTCAGCACTTCGCTAATTTTCACTTACCCATAATTGGAGGAAGTCCATTAGTAGTCAATTGATATTATTCCAAGATTACTGAACAGAAATACAGTTCCGAGTTCTTTTTTCTTGGAATTTTGGCACTACAGAGCCATTTAGAATTTACAGAACTTTTGGTACGCTGCTCGCTGAATAGTTACAAACTTTTTTATTCTGAGTTTTTGATTAATTGCAGCCAATTGCCTATTTAATCAATGGTAAGTTAGTAACTCCAGATATGTTCAAAATACTCAGTATTCATGCTCCTTAGAGCTCTCGTAGTAATTGAAATACAACCTAAAAAGAAGTTGTACATAAAGTGTAAACATAAATAGTTGAAAAGAGTAATTTTACTACCATGCCAGATATAGAAAAAAGAATATTCTACGCCGCTTTAAAGGTATTCATTAGCGAAGGATATGTGGATACAACTACCCGCAAAATGCATAAGAGGCAAAAGTTATCGAAGTGACTGTAATAGAAAAATTCCAATCGAAAGACAACTTTTTAGAGAAGCCAGAAGAAAGAATCAAATGCATCTTTAAAATACTGGGATGAAGCGTATAAGGGCTTGCACCGTGGGATCTTGATCACCCACAACTCACTTTTCAGGCACTTATAAAAGCCAGGGAAATCAAACCTGTTCGAGCTTTGGATATAGGGGTGCGCAAGAGCCGAAAACGCGATAATGTTAGCTATGAATGGCTATGTGTCACCGGTATAGATCTAGCTGAAGCTGCTATCTCCAGCGCAAAGGCAAAGACTATAGAGCGTCGTTTTAAGGTAAATTTTGTAGTTGGAAATGTGTTGCAGATGAACCGCCTTTTCATGGGGGACGAGTTCGATGTCATCATCGATTCTGCTTGTTTCATGCAATGATGGATGAGGAAAGGCCCATTTTTGCACAACAGGTATGGAAGATGCTTAAGGAAGGGGGAATATTTCATGCTGGCTTTCTCTGGTAAAGAGCTCGCCGAAGATGAACCCGAAAGCTCTCAAAAAGTGGGATAGAAAATACTTTCTCTCCTTTTTTCAATATCATCATGAATGATTTGTAGAGTATATGGAACATTTAAACAGTCTTGACTATATTAAAAACTCATATAAAGCGCGAATTTCTCAGATAGCTGAGGAGAGGAAAACTGGAAAGAAAATAGTTGGTACTTTTTGTCTGTTCGTGCCTGATGAAATAATCTTTCCTGCAGGTTCTGACCGTATGATACTTTGCGGGGGCAAAAATGAAACCGTGTCAATAGCAGAACAATATTTACCTAGGAATATCTGCCCGCTTGTAAAGTTTTCTTTTGGTTCGATTGTTAATAACAGTTGTTCGGGTGTAAAGTCCTGCTCTCACTTCGGCATGATAGACATAATCGTCGCCGAAAATACCTGCGATAGTAAGAAAAAAATATACGAGTTATTGGGGAATTATGTCTCAACCTATGTGATCTACCCTCCGCAGAGATCCGACAGCTCAGATGCCCTAAAATATTTTTTGAGAGAGCTTTATAAATTTAAAGGCGCAATGGAACAGCTGACAGGCAATAAGGTCACCGTTGAACAATTAAAGACGGAAATAAAGTCCTTAAACGAGACTAGACCGTTGCTTCACAGGCTCTATGACTTACGAAAAATGAATTCCCCATCCATCAATGATGTCGATGTGTTGAAGGTCATGCAAAAGCAGTATTCCCTATCTCCGGATCAATTAAAGGAAGTACTTTGCATGCTTATTAGGGAAGTAGAGCAATTAAGGTGGACTGGGTGCACAAGCCCAGGATAATGATCTCCGGCTGTCCGATGCCAGGTACAACACAAAAGTGCCGGAGATCATCGAAAGTAGGGGTGGAGTAATCGTCGCGGAAGAAAGTTGTACGAGTACAAGATCATTCCGGATCTAGTAGATGGAAATAAAGATCCAATGCTGGCTTTGGCAGAACGCTACATCAAAATACCCTGTTCCTGTATGAGTCCGAATAACCTGCGCATCGATAACATCTTGGAACTTGCGAGAGAGTTTAAAGTTGATGGTGTAGTGTATTATACCGTGCAATTATGCATGGCTACAATATTGAGAAGTATAAAGTACAGCAGGCGTTGAAGAAGAAAGGAATACCTGTGCTTGCAATCGAAACTTACTACAGTTACTCGGATATCGAGCAGATAGGACTTCGTGTGGATGCTTTCATGGAGATGTTATCATGATCTCAGTAGGAATAGATGCGGGCTCAGCCACTACAAAGGCAGTCATGGTCATTGGAGGTAAGATTGTTTCCTATAATATCAGGCTCACAGCATTTGATTTTTTATCAGCGTCAGAAAAGGCATACAAAAATGTGCTTGCCAATGCCGGAGTCGAAAAAGACAATGTTGATTTCGTGTATGCAACCGGATACGGAAGAAACAGCATAAAGTTTGCCAATAGGGCTATAAGCGAGATCACCGCCCATGCCAAAGGAGTTTATCACCTGTATCCGGAAGTTAATGGGATAATCGATATAGGAGGTCAGGATAGTAAGGTTATCTCAGTGAATGGTAGCAAAGTATTTGATTTTTTAATGAACGATAAGTGCGCAGCTGGTACAGGTAAATTTTTAGAGTACACTGCGAGGGCTCTTGAAGTACCTATAGAAGAATTTGGTCTCTTGGCACTAAGCTCAAAAGAATCAGCTAGCATAACAAGTATGTGTACTGTCTTTGCAGAGTCAGAGGCTATATCACTAAGAGCGAGAGGGTTTAAAAAAGAAGATATCGCGGCAGGACTCATCGAAAGTGTTTCTAGAAGAGTTGCTGTCATGGCCCGACAAGTAGGATTAAACCAAAACGTGGCTTTTGTGGGCGGCGTGGCAAAAAACGTTGGTATTAAGATAGCATTGGAAAAAGAGTTGGGAATATCACTCTACGTTCCCCCCAACCCGCAGATCACGGGAGCACTGGGAGCCGCACTAATCAATTGTGAACTAAAATAAATAGTACTACATAAGTAATATATCTTTTTCTCTTCTAGATTTAGTCTGTAAAATTGTATTAGTTTATAGTTATTTCTTTCACTACAAAAAAGGATTTTTAGTTTTCCTTGATTCATAGATTTTATTACAAAAACTCTGCATGGAAATATAGACCTGAATAAAAAACGAAAACAGGGAGATAGAACGTAGGTTCTCAAAGAACCTGTCTGGAAATTTAAACAATTTGGTTGTTCCTTAATAATGAGTTGATGTTTGTCCAAAAAAGTTGCATCTTGCTCTTTGTATCTCATTTTATTCGCTGTGTAGTTTTGATTCTCTGGACGCATATAAGCTCAGAAAGCTAGTTCAGTTGGGCAAAGTTATTCTAATATTAAATTATTAACCAGCTAATGATGCACGACCAAGTTTTTTAATAATTTTTTAAAATGTAGTGTTTTTTTGCTTGATCCATTGATAGGATTGAGCAAAGTGTGATAATACAAAATCACTCACAGAATCTGATAAATAACTATATTGATTATATAGCATTATGAATGTAAGTTATATTGTTTAACTGTGAGGTGAATAGATATATAATCAAGAAGAATTGGAGGAAATCTCATGAATGAAGTAAACACGAAGCAAATGTTTTCTGGTATTATGGGATTTCTTAAAAAGGAAATTCTGACGGTATACCAGAATTTCTCGATAAACTTCTAGAAGAGGGCAAATTAACAGTTGCTATGTTGCATGACTTCATGAATAAAGAATACCCAAAGTTTCCGTGGGAAACGATAGTTGCGTTAGTAGGTATCGGCATTTGTATCGGTGTATCCCTCATCAGAGAAATGAAAAAAGTTCTATTCATAGACGATCTATCTGTGCTTTATATAGCGACTAAATTAATTGGTGTTGACTTACGAAATTATAGAGCTTGGAAAGAGGGTCATACTTACACAGTTGAACATGTTAAACTATTAACTGTATAAAGTATAAATTTAATTTTAATAGCCCTGTCTTTGATTTCATTCGAATATCCAGGAGCTTGCTGCGATGATGAAAAATTCAAATCAGTTGTTGACTTTTGCAATTCTCAAAACCGATTAAACATCGCTAAAATTTCTTTTCTAATTATATCTTTTTCCTTGACTGTTATCTCAACATTTTCATTTCTATTTTCTGAAACAACGTTTGTTTTCCGATATACTCGCCGTCAAAATTCGTAGGGAAACTTTCGGCTGAGAATCCACATGCAAACCTGGCAATTTCCAGTTTTTGCTGATTCATTAAGACATTCAAGACATTTCTTTGCAACATCTGCATTTAACTTTTAAATAAATTTACAGAACTCAACTTATTCTCCAGATTTTGAATTTCTTCATTTCTTGTGCCAGTAGTTGAATGCCTGGTATTTGATTCCGGCAGCATTGGCAGCAAGAGTATATGGAAGTCCCAAAATAATACTGTCCCCAATTTTTTGTTGTTTTCAGGAGTTAATTTACAAGGTCTAGCCATTTTCACACCGTTTTTACTCTTAAAAATAAATATCTATGAATTTTGTATTTATAGTTTCTTAGTTTCTTTGACAGCGAGTCTGGCTGTAGGCCGGATTAATCAAAAATGAGCCATATAGGGCGATTTCTGGTATTTTTTTGAGTCTCGTAAGTATAGGGTAGTTTAAAGCGAACAGATCAAAAAGTTTGATGAATGATCGGTAGACTTTTATTCAGAAACTAGATTTTATATTATTAAATAAAATAATAATATAGTATGTTTAGCTGTATCCTAAAGTCTTTCCAATGCATTTGAGCATACTGGCTATGGGCTGCAGCATCTCTCGTCAAAGTTCACATAATTTATTTCGGCACATTAAAGATTTGAAGGGAATATATGTGTCAGAAAGACTACAATCTAACCTTAGTAAGTTAGCAATGACACTATAAATTTTTGCGTGCACACTTCTTATTCTTTATCAGTGGTGACGTTAACCAATGCCAGCAGTAAAACGAATGGAGATTACCAAGCTATTGAGAATGATTCATAAACTATAGGTGGGCAAGCTTACATCTATGGTCTTGCTCCAGTAATGATGCAGCGAACTGAAGAAGGCTTTGTCACAACAGCAGGCATAGGACACGTTCCGGTAAATCAGATGAGTTACTTTACAAACCTTGTCACTGCCAACTTCACAAATGTCGTTACACCTAACGCAAATACGCTTTACAACACCGTATGTCTCGAACTGGGGAAGGAACCTATAGTTCTGCATGTACCTGATACCAATGGATGTTACTATGTCCAGCAGATGCTTGACGCATATACGAATACTTTCAACAGCATGGGTAACGGACCACTGGCACAAGATAAGGCAAGTTTGCCATTGTTGGACCTAATTGGACCGGCAAATTGCCCACATGACTCCAGATGATTAAATCACCGACCAATACTGTCTGCATCCTGGGTAGAATCCTGGTTAAAGGTGAGTCAGACCTGCCCAATGTATTAGTGCTACAAAATCAGTTCATTCTTTACCAAATTAAAAAGGTGTAAGCATGTCTCACATAGTAGAATTAATGGGAAAAACCAAAATAGTCATAAAGGATGGCAAAGTTATTGAAGTCGGCGAGCCTGAAATCGAATGGTGTCCCCTAATTTCCAAGATGAACGGAGTACAGAATATAATTTCAGATGAAGTCAAAAAGAATATGGAGTCAAAGATAAGCGACTTTGGAATGTTCACATCCAGGCGTAAACTCATCGAAAATGATACATTTGTGGCTTTCGGAGCTTCTGAAATAATGATGTCTGGTTTGAGTAGCGGTTTCATTGAGACAACTGTAACTGCCTGTGATGGAGCAGGAACTGTCATATCCAACAATCCAGCTCTTGTCCAAGGTATTGGGGGTAGGATGTCAGGATTGATCGAAACCGACCCAATAGAAAGCGTTATAAATGGTATTCAAGAGCTAGGTGGAACAGTGCTCTATCCTAAAACAGCAGCTATCGCTCCTGTAGGTGGGATCAGAAAAGCTGTAGAACTTGGTTATAAAAAGATAGCAGTAACTGTAGCTGATTCCAAAACCGCAAAACAGCTAAGAGAGCTCGAAAACGAACTAAATATTGACATTATAGTCATTGGGGTACACGTAACAGGCATCAATAAGGAAGAAGCTCAAACTCTTTTAAAAAATTTAGATATTGTGATTAGTTGTGCTTCTAAATATATTAGGGAGCTGGCAGAGCCCCTTGTTCAAGTAGCTGCTGCAATTCCACTTTTTGCTTTGACACAAAAAGGAAAAGAATTAGTGATTGAAAGGGCAAAGGATATCAAAAGTCCCATCTTGATCAATACCACGTATTTGCCTGTAGTACCTGAGCATAAGCAGCCCAGAAATTTAAAATAAAAGGCGCTTCACTATCGAGTAGACGATTGAGTGATTTTTAACATTTTTTAGGCTTGTCAAAATTCACAATCTTCCAAATATACGATCTGAAACCCCTTCACTCACAAAGTCCACGTAAATCACTTTAGCGACTCTATTATTAATTTTTTGGTGGCTAACAAACAAAATGATCATCAGATGAGAACCGTACTTTGGGCCAATCAGTGGCCTATCCTTTGGGTATATTCGTAAATATAAGCTTTGATACCCACATCTGAATTTATGTGCCTGAGAAAATAGCTAGAGATATATTCTTCATCTGTAGATAAAAGTAAAATCAATACTATGGTTTTGTTATCAGAAACCGTAACCAATTACAGGCGTTCAAACAGAAATTCATAACTCGAGAGGTATTGAATTGGGATATTCGACTTGCTGTCTTGCAAAGTCATAGAATAAATATATGGTTATTATTTTACTGAAGAAATATTATTTGATTTTCAAGTAACAATAAACAAAAGCTGTAAACAGTATAGGTATTTATGTTAGTTTGAGTTAGACAAGATGAGAATTACTGAACCAATTTCTCAAGTCTAATCTTAGGAACATTCTATCACGCCCTTGTCCATATTCATTCTTTTGATATTCTACAAATTCAAATCCAAATTTATCGCAATAAATATGTCGAGCACGCGAATTGTTTGGGTCAACTGTTAAAACAACAGTAGATAATCCGTTCTTTTTTAGATGAAGTAGTGATTGTAGTAAGAGATAATATCCATATCCTTTCCCTTGACTTTCTCTCTCTATCGCTATTTCCACTAGATAAGCAAGTTTGGGATTTTCCCAGTCCCTCACAAATATAGCAAAACCTTTCAAGGTATTGCAAGCAAATAGACCAAAAACATGTCCATATCTGATATAAGGTACTAACGACCAGTTACTGAGTAAATTCTCATTGAAAGCGTCATAATCGATTTTAAGTATTATCTCTATATTTGCTTCATTTTTCTGGATTAATTGAACATCGAATTTTTGCTCGCTTACTTTATTAATAAGCTCAACTCCTCAATTACCCGCTCCTATCCAAAAATTCATCTCTTGAACTTTTTCCGTGTTCAATCATTTTCTAAATTTTTTGTCATACACCATAATGAGCTAACATTTATTCATTTATACTTATTAGCTTTTAGTTTTAAGTTGATGTTCTTCCAGAGCATCCAATTTTTTGTTCAAAGCACTTGATCAATCTATGCCATCGAATCTAGCTGAGGATAAACAGCTGTGGGATAATTTAATCAGATGACTATACCTAAACGAGCAGGAAGGTGCTCCACAATATGCACTACCGGTCAAAGCAAGCACTAATTTTTTACTCCGTTAACTGTGGAATGCTGCCCAATAGTAAGGATGCTGGGAAGGCTTCTCGATGTTATAATTCATGTGATAAAGATCACGTAATTTGAATATTAACTAGTTCAACTTAGGCTATTTAGAATATATCCAAAAGGCTACTATACGATCTAACAAACATCCGATCTAAACATTCTTCTTTTTTCAAAACCCAATTAATTATCGGCTCTATGATTGATTTTATGGTGATTAGCATCGTCATTGCCATCAAATGAAATTCTTACGTGGAGCCTATTGCTTGTCTATATCGTACTATATTTACGACTAAAGAATCGAATTTTGATCAGAAATAAATAGATGATTGAGAAGCTAACAAATGCTGTGATTATAATCACTCTACTATATGAATTTATGCTAAAAGTTTAATTTATCATAACAATCAAAAGTAGGTAGATGAATGTTCCATATCTTACGAAATAATCGTTGAATTTTACTAACTAATGATATAGGAAAGGAATTGAAATAAATGATCAATAAACATAAATTATATTCAATAGCCTTATTTTCAATAGCCATAGCTTTAATGCTGGTGAGTATTGCAGGCGCTTCGCCGTTTGCATATATCACGAAAACTAATATGTTTAATTGGGGCAAAACTGTCTCGGTAATTGATACGTCAACAAATAAAGTTATAGCCACGGTGCCAGTAGGAGATGATCCTCATGGAGTTGCAGTCACCCCAGATGGAACAAAGATATATGTATAAATGGTGGAGAAAAATCCGCAGGATGGAATAGCATGGGAGAAGGTTACTATTCTCCAAGCACTGTCTCTGTGATTAACACGACCACAAACAAGGTTACAACTAATGTAACTGTAGGCCCCCGTCCCGTTGCCTTCGGACAGTTTATAGGTGGTAATATTCAAAAGGCTAAATTAAACGGTTCCAAAGCTAAAGCTTCTTTGAGTAAACATAAACAAAAAAATCACTCCAAAAACCATAAAACAGGAAAAAAATCACATTTGTAACGTAGATAAAAATAGTTGGATTTCTACTCCCATTAAATGGAAGCAGGACTGCAACGACATAATCAATGATAACTTACCAACTAGATCTCTAGGAATGTGGGTCATCAAACGGTTAATTCATCAAAGAAATTTAATATGTGGGTAATTAGCGATAGGCAAACCTGAGTGGCAACAATTTTCGCATTAAATTTTCATTTCTTTTTACCCCCGCCAGACTTTATCGCTTTCCCAGAGAATAGTTTTTTGTGTTAAAATCTCTGAATTTCCTAAGTTCCATCCAGAATAAGAAAACATTGCTTATCTATTACTGATGGAGCTTATGGGACTTATAGAGTATATAGAGCTCATGGAACATTTGGAATTAATTGACCTACACAACCATCGTAAACAAAAATTGCTCAGTATATTAGCAGAACGAGTTAAACAGTTAGGAAAAATAAGATTTAAAGCATCGAGTTAATCATCTCACTAACTACACAAACAATATTTTATCGTCGTTAATTTCATGTTGATAATGTAGTCTCCATTTATAATTTACATGGGTTGGTCACCTAATTACCAGGGTAATAATGACATCCCTTCAGGTTATCTATATTGTCCTATTTCATTTTGAGTCTTCTGCAGCACTTATTATTTTTTCCTTCATTGAAATTAATGAAAAGTTAATGATTTACCACAATCAACTGCTTATCTTCATCTTTTAGAGCATTGATTAACGGCTGAACTGCTTATTTAGGCTCGATATTTTCAGGTGCCTTGTTGCCTTCAACAATTATCAACAAAATTCAATATGGCACAGGATGTATCAAAATAATCACGCAAAAAAATAATAGGTGCCGTTTTTAAGTTAAAAAGTATTTCACATAATCAGCACTAATAATTAAAACTTTTTTACATTTAGCCATTACATATCCAGCATCATAAGCTACATTAAGATTATTATCTATCATGAAAGCGATAAGAAGATCACATGTTTTTATAGAATCATGAATAGCACTCATAATATCGTCTTTTTTTCCAAATGGTTGGTTTCATATATTTGTACTACATGTGATTTTAGTTCGTCTTTTAACAACTGTATAGAATCGCTTTCTTTCTCGTCAAAAGCATGGGATAAAAAACTTTATTCATTTTTTAAATCCTTCTAATTAAATTCATTCAGTTGGATATATATAAAACTGTAGCTTTTATATAGACATGTTGTATTTATTTTGATTATTGCAAAGTAAATAAATGATTTAGGCTCTTCTGAGTGCATATCAAGGGATCTTATCCAAGGATTATACCTGAGGCATTGCCAAAAATAAAAGAATCAAAAAGCCAAAAAGTTCTATGGAATGCTGAGCAAATACAGGTTGTGGGTTATATAGAAAAGAAAATAATTTTTCAAGAAAATTTAATAAAGAAAGTTATAATGTCAAAGCAAAAAGGATCCAAACAACGTTGACAAATAATATTTGCTTTGAACTATTAAGAATATTTCTACAGATCCATTGGAAATATGGCAGCTGTCATGATTTTGTGGCTAAATTTTGCTTTTGAGTTTAGTAAAATGATATAGAATCCTGACTATGAATCTATTGTTCTAAGTTTTTGAAGTGATACTTTTTACTGTGCAGACTATAATCTATAATTTTTGTAGCATTATTTCCTAGAATACTATAGGAATGAAGCTGAAAAAGCAATTTGATCATAAATGTGAGATAAGAAAAACCTTAAAAAATTTTCCCTTGCTCCTTAACCATAAAAGTAGCTATGATAAAGCAGGTGCGACTGGTGGCATAGCTTTCACCTGAGTCTTTCTGATTTCGACTCTGCGGAGCGGGTAAATGAACTTTGCCTGCCTATAAATGGCTGCTGAAAGTCTCCCAAGTATTGCTTCTTGCATAAAATTCTCAAAATCTGATTCTGCTGCACGTTTTTTGACTATTTCAACCATCATTTCCCTGATGGCTTGCATCTGGCTTGAGCGTGCCCTCTTAATGGTGAAACAGGTTGGTTTTACACGAATGACATACTTGTCTTTGGTTTTAACTTCAATGTTGGCGTCTATCCTGGAAGTCTGCCTCTTTACTATCGAGCGAACATAGTCGGTTGTTAGTTCATGGCCCATTAGGTCAGTGGTTGCTATTTCTCCGATGACATTGTTGATCCTGAGAATAACTTTTGTATTGTTCTTGGTCATATCGTTGGTAAGTTCTCCAACAGTGGTTTCAACATTGCGCCCTATAAGCAAGGAAGGATCTCCTGCCATAGTATTCCCAACAATACTCCTGTTTAAATAGACCGGAGCTTCAATATTATACCATTCCTTAGATTTCCATCCGTCGATCTTTCTCTGTACTTTCTTCCGTGCCAAGTGATCCCTCCAAATTGATTTCCATAGGTACTACTTTATTATATGCTACAGGATACCCCTTCATGCCTTCAAGTCACTTAGTTATCCTTTTTATGCTCAGGTGAGTTTTCCTTAATTAATATATATAAATGATCTGAATTCTTCGGCACAAATTTTTCACTACTTGTTGCAGTTTGTTTTTTCGGTAAGTTCCTCATGTTCCATATCAAATTTCCAACTTTCGTCGTGTTTCCTAAACTGAATCCCTCAATTTATGCAACAGCTGTCAATTCCTGTAATAAAAAATATGATCCAGAAAACGGCCAGAAATTCTCAGAAGTTAGCTGTTTCTAACTAGCTTATGGATCACTATACACATCATTTCCATATATAAATAAATCGGTCAGAAACACCTTATGCCTTTTATTCCATATTTCGATTGATAGAGGAAAGTTCAAGAACATATGATGCAGTGTTTGAGCTCATCCATGGTAATATGTTCTTCCATTATTTCAAAATCCTTTTGATGCATTGATAAAGAGTGAAAATAAAAAGCTTAATGGAAGAGGAAGTCTTTTGGCAGCTCATATAACCTTTTCCCGAATTCCTCTGACCAGTTCTCAGGGTTAAACCCCCATTTGGGAACAAGAAACTGCATATCACCTTTTAAGCCCTACTCAAGAGCACCTGACCAGAGCCTTTTACTTTGAGGACTATAATTTCATGAGCTTGGTGCTTAAAAGGGTGTCTAAATTTTGTAGGGACCGACGGTCACGTAGACACAACTGATGAACTTTAAGGGTTTTAAATGTTGATAATAACTCGGCATTTCAGATTTTCTTGCGCATGAGAGACATTATGCTTGGCCTGGAAGAGTTCATTGTCTGTGGCAAAAAAATGTCCATTCCACAGGAACCGAACATTTCCTCGTTGAACCTTTTTGTTATTTCGTCGAAAATCATCCTGTATGCAGTGCAATAAGGATCAATGCCCCTGATTTCACCGCCTGTGGGAACTATGGCATTGTATGGGCATCCTCCTCTACAGTATTTAATATGAGCACATTTGCCACATTCCTTGTCCACATATTCTTTAAACTTGTTCAAGCATTTCCATGCATTGGATTGGGAAAGGTCTTCCATAGTCGGATGATTAGATACATTACCCATAATCCATTCGTCCATGCCCACAAAGCGATAACAGGGATATATATTTCCTTCGGGTCCCACTGCAAATGTTTCTCCCATGCAATCAACATATGTGCAAACAGTCCCTCTTCCTGTAAATACACATTTACACAAATGGTCAATATTCATAACTTCAATTCTACCCATATTTTCCAGATATTTATCGAGAAGGTAAATTAAAAGTTCTCCATACTCTTCCGGATCAATCGTCCATTTTTTGGGATTTTCGCCTTTTAAAGAAGGCAAGCATGGGTGTAATTTGAGAGTAAAACCTTGCTCAAGATAAAAATTGAAAATTTCTTCCTTGAACTTTACTGAATGAGAAGTGAAAGTAGTAATGAATCGAACATTAAGTCCGTGAGTTTTTGCAATTTCGTAGCCCATCATTGTTTTTGTGTAGTAGCCTTTCCCCCTTTGAAAGTCATTGAGCTCCTTTGGACCATCCAAACTAGAGCCGATGGGGATATTGTATTCAGCAAAAATTTTAGCTATTTCTGGGGTAAGCTTCCAGAGGTTTGTCTGTATCGCAAAAGCTATTTTCCGTGGGTTTAAACCTTTAAAAAGTATAGGTAGTGCTTCCATATAAAAATCTGCGCCTGCCAGTAGTGGCTCACCACCATGGAAAGTAAAAGTAACAGTGTCTCCCCTTAAACTTTTAAGCCATTTAACAACTTCTATTATCGTTTCAGTGCTCATTATCGGAGATTTTTCCTCGGAACTCCAGCAGTAACTGCAATTAGAAGGGCAACCAAGGGTAGGTACAATCATTACATGAAAAGGCATCTTTAAAGCTCCCTTTTTTTCAGCTTCTTTAAATTATTAGTAGTTTTCTGAGTTAAGTACTTCACTGATTTTCACTCCCCAATAAACGAAGCCTAAAAGTATCCTTTTATTTGTGAAAACAACTCCATGGGTCCTCACTATTATATTAAGTATGAATATAGTCCTAAATAAAAATTAAATTCTTCAAATTACAGCCTCAAACGAATAAAAGTACTTTCTCCCCGATTCTGTTTTGTCTACTGACTCAACACAATATATTGGCCAGGAAGATTGTATTCATTCTGGTTTCTGTTGCAGAATTTCCACCCAATGAACTGCTGGCCCTTGAAATTTCGGAAGAATTACCCTGTCTCCCATTGATTTAGATCTTATTTTTGGATGGAAAAAACAACATGTTTATTTGTCATTGGAAAATGCATTAATCTAAAGTCCTTATTTTTTGATTTAATCCCTATTTCATCACAAAAGATGACATATGAAACATTTTTAACCTCTCAAGAATCATATTTACAAGTTCTCTTAAAATTCCAGGAAAAATCCTCTTTCTACCCAAATTATGAGAGCAGAACATATTTTTATCCTCAGAACATATTTTTATCCTCAGAATATCATTAAAAAACTCAGAAATCCTCATGAACGATAAACTAATAGTTTTTACAGTAGATTACTGAAGCTAGAATATTAGGATCATCTGGAGATCTCACTGATTTAGAGAAATATGTTTTATTTGAGATTCCACAGTAAGTAAAGAGCTATATAGACTTCGATTTTCTGTAAAAATAAGATTTCTCAGTAGAATATCAAAACTTTATCTTTTCTCATGAGCTCCAACCTTAAATCTCAATAGAGTATCCGCATTCTTGAGAATAGTTCAAAGATTGTTCCATTAGCCAATCAGGATCCTTACTGCTCTAAGAGTTCCATGTGAAAATAACCAGGCGAAAAGGGATATCAGAATGATGAAATTAAAGTAAAAGATATCTTGAACTTTAGGATACAAAAAGAGTTGAAGCTTCCTACATAATTAGAGCCTACATTTCTGCAATCAAAAGAAGCAATTCCCCAATTATAGAAGGTTTTCTGGCGGTGTTCAAGGGAGTAAAACTAACTATACCCTGAATAGTTGCCAAAATCACATATTTTTATTTACTGGCATGCTTTTTTTTCATGGTTTCCCTGATTTTAAACATAGTTTCTAAGTACATAGGAAGTTGTTTCGTCCCCACAGTTCCAATATAACCTTCACCAAAGTTCACCATCAAATAATTGTTTTTTAATTGCAGATTATTGTTTAATTTTTATTGCAATGATACCTTTTATAATCTATCACTCTTGATCTAAAATATTTTGTTTCAGCACCAACTAAAGGATGTACCTGGTCATTATCATTATAGGTTGCAGTAAACTCAAAACAGTACATTTTACCAGTTTTGAAGCATACATATTTCAAATAGTTGATGATATCTTTGTTTAAGAAGAAATTTGTCAGAACACTTAACACAAAAAAATAATGTGATATTTTTATTTTATGAGCATACTAGTCTTTGGATGACGTAGTTCCATTTCAGAGTGTAAAGCTAAATTAAAATATGAACAAGTTAGTTAATAACGGTTTTCGGGAAAATTTCCATCCCAGCAGCAAGATGTTAGATACTTGGCTGAGGTAAAGTCAGCCTACTTAAATTTGCTCATTGAACCCTTATGAGTATGGCTATTGATGTTATTTCATCCCAGCTAAATAGTTGCTGTATATCAAAAAAATTGAAACATATAAAGTTAATAATAAGTTCAGTTTTTATTGTTAGGGTTTAAGATGACATTTGCGATTGAATGGGCTGAAGAATACCGTCCCCAGAGCCTCAAAGAGATCGTGGGGAACAAGCGGGCAGTGCAATATTTGAGGACATGGGCTGATGAGTGGCTTTTTGGGATCCCTGAAAAAAGGGCAGTGATCCTTCATGGACCTCCAGGAATCGGTAAGACTTCGAGTGCTCATGCTCTTGCCCGGGATCTGACCTGGGAAGTAATCGAACTCAATGCAAGTGACCAGAGGACGGCAGGTGTAATTGAGAAGATTGCAGGATCTGCAGCATTTATGAGTACTTTATTTGGGAAAAAACGCTTGATTATCCTAGATGAGGCAGACAATATTCATGGGAGTGGAGATAGAGGTGGGATGCGAGCTATTGCAGGGATTATAAAATCTACGCTCCAGCCAATCGTGCTGATTGCAAACGATGTTTACGGGTTAAACCCTACTATCAGGAACATCTGCCTTGAAATAAAGTTCGGATCCGTACAGAGCCGTTCAATGGTATCTGCTTTGAATAAAGTGTGTGAGAGTGAAGGAATCGAATGCAACCCGGAAGTAGTCCAAAAGATTGTAGAAAATGCTGGAGGAGATTTCCGTAGTGCAATGAATGACCTTCAGGCTGCAGCTATCGGGAAGAAAGTACTGGAAGCAACAGATATCAGCACTTCATACAGGGACATTAGGAAAAATATTTTCAAGGCGATGCAGATAATATTTAAGAGCACTGACTACAAAAAGGCCCTTGAGGTTACCCGCGGTCTCGATGAAAGTCCTGAAGATCTTGTACACTGGATCGATGAGAATCTGCCTATTCAGTATTCATGCGAAGACGGTAAAATTGGAGATATAAGAACTGGCTTTGGTTATCTCTCAAGGGCTGACCTCTATCTTGGGCGCGTGAAGAAACGTCAGAACTATCGGATGTGGAGATATGCCAGTATGCTTATGGTATGCGGAGCTGTAATATCAAAAACAAGATCCTACCAAGGATTCATTAAGTTCCAGCAGCCCTCTCTCTGGAGAAGACTTGGACAGACCCATTCAAAAAGAGATCTGCGAGATAATATAGCTTCAAAAATTGGAGAACACAGCTTTGAATCCATGCGTTATTCCCGAAAAAACCTGCTAAACCTTTACTCTCACATGGTAAACGATGAAACATCTTCTGTTGAAATTATCGGATGTCTGAAGCTTGAACTTGAGGAATTTATGTACCTCTCAGGAAGCACAAAAGTTAGTAGAAAGATGCAGAAAATATATGATGAGGCACAGGAATTACTCTGTGAAGGAAACGAAGAAACAAAAAAACCGGAATTTTTCAAAAATCCTGTACCTTCAAAAAATAATAAGCAGATTTCCACTGGTTGCACAGTTAAAAGTCAAGAGAAAAAAGAAGAAAAATCTTCTGGGAAATCCGACATTTTCGAATCCAGAGTTTCTGAAGACGAGCAAAAGATGATCAATCTCAGCTTTAATTTTTCCCCTAAGGTTTCTGGAGAAAATAAGCCTTTTGAAAGTAATAAACATGATAGTCTTATACATAATAACTTTATAGCTGAAGATCTTAAGTATTCAGAAAAGAACGTCTTTTCTCAGTCTGAACCTGTAGACAACAAGATCTCTACTGAGCCTTCAAGACAGAAAAACCCTGCAAAAAAAGAAACTTTTTTCGAGAAAGTTACTGAGCTTAAATCTGCTAATTTTGATATTGAAGCAGAGGAAGTTCCTAAAAAATTAGAGTCGAAATCTCAAAAAACACTTTTTGATTTTTAATTCATTCCTCTATTTAAGTTAAGTAGTAAATTCTATAGCCTTCTGATTAATGAGTCTTTGAACCTGCAATATATATTATTACACATTGATTTAAGGTTCTCTTTATTTAGCATTGAACCGTAAGTCATAGAATAGCTTGATCTTGAGAACTATAGCTTTGGTCTTTCAAAAAGAACAGGATATTTGTCTTTTAGTGGTATGAGAAGCTTGTCATCTAATTTTGCATTATAAAGTGTTTTAACTTTTGAAAGTTGGTCAATTGTTAATTCGTTAACTCCTTTAAGGTTAGCCCCTTCAAAGTCAGCTCCTTTAAGGTTAGCTCCTTTAAGGTTAGCTCCTTTAAGGTTAGCTCCTTTAAGATTAGCTCCTTTAAGGTTAGCTCCTACAAGGTCAGTTCCCTCAAGGTTAGTTCCTACAAGGTCAGCTTCTTCAAGATTAGCTTTTTTAAAATCAATTTCTTCAAGGTTAGCTCCTTCAAAGTTAGCCCCGTCAAGGTTAGCTTCTTCGAAATCCGCAAATTTCACATCAAGAACTTGGAGTTCCCTAATATTTCCTTCATTATCGTAACATTTCCAGCTCTGTCTATCATAAGGATAGAAAACTATTATATGGCAATTTCCTGTTTTTGAAAAAAATCGCAAATCAGCTTTTGAAGGTTTGTAGTTTGGACCTGGGTGGCTGTGAATCGAGCCTGCAGCTTTGACGTTCGGCATCATAAAAAGCTTTATAACTGCGTTTTGTTCACTGGATTCGGTACCAGGCAGTACAATAACTTCAGTGACGATGCCGTCATTTTCCTGCAGAAGTCCGATAAACTCTTCCGGAGCCATGTACTTGCTGGTTTCGAGTATAAAATTGAGAGTATCACTAGCTATTCCCTTAATTTGCATAAAGGATTATTCTCCTGAATTTGCATCATAAAGTGTTTCCATTTTAAAAAATTGATCAAGTGATAAATTGCTAGTTTTCGTGCTTCAATTACTTTCTGATTAATTAGGTTTCGAACCTATTTTTCGAGTGAAAAAATATATAAATGAAAATTAAATATAGAATACATTATTTATTTTTTAATAGTTCCTTGTTTTATAGAGTTATAATTCTATTGTATGAATGTTTTTATGCTATGAATTTGCTTCAGTTCTGTTTCTTCCTGTGTCTCAAACTCTGAAATTGAGTGCTTTAAACTTTCAATATTCTTTACATATATAGGATTTGATCAGTAGTTCAGAGAATGCCCAAAAAGCGAAAAATGACTAAATTTGTCGTTATACTTCTTGATATTCGAGCACTAGTTAGCAAGTTTAATAAGCGAAGACTCGAAGGATTCGTTGTGAAACTTGTAGTAACTTCTATTCCCATTAAAAAGCCCAAATCTGGTGTGAAATTTTTCAGGATCATGCCGGGATCAGAATGGAAGTTTCCCACCTATATGCCAGATTTGGGTGGGAAAGGTGATGGGTAAGGAAAATTCCTTCTCAATCTGGCTCTGTATCCTGAGTAATAGAGACAAAAAAGTTAAAGCTTGTCATAATTTACACGGGGATCATGTAAGGGTCCGCTGAAATATTTATATCAGAAATAGCTCAACCTGATGCAGAAGGTAGGGACAATGAGTTTAACCGTACCAGAAGGGTAACTTACACAGCCGCAGAAACTCAATGGGTAAAGCTTCAAACAAATGAATTAATCGGGGCTTACGACATGGTCTTGGCCATTAGTAAACTTCCTGATCCAGAAGGCCTGAGGAACCGGAGAATATGATGAAAGCTATTGAGATAGCTTTCAAGGACAAGTTCATAGATGAACACAATCATCCTATTTTGAAGAGACTCAGAGGCAAGCTTTAATGTTCCCACTTCCATTTTTTGATCATATTTAGGTAATCGACTTTGAATTTATTGCAAAGCCTAGCGAACATCCCATACCTGTTTGTGTTGTTTCCCATGAGATAAATTATGGGGAAACTAAAAAACTGTGGCTTTTTGGAGAAAACAATTATCTTCGCACCTCCACGGCAATTGCATGTTCTTCTCCAACAGAAAGCTGTGTATCTACTGCAATATTCACCTCCGTATAAAGTCTGTGCCTGAGCCAGAGCACTCTTATCTCAGTCATATCCTTTACATTGTCTACCCTACTGACGACCTGAAGAATTTCGTCAACAATTTCGGGTTTCACCCGTCAACAGACGTGAAAATACAGAGTTACCTACTTCCCAGACTATTCGGATAATTGCAATTGTAAAAAGAAGCCCTATTAAAGGATCAGCAAGTGGATGACCTAGCCAGACACAAAATACCCAGAAAAGCATGGCAAGGCTAGAAAAGCCATATGTTCGAGCATGATGACCATCAGCAATAAGAGCAACACTTTTGATTTCCTTTCCCACTTTAATCCTGAACCTTGCAACTAATTAGTTCTCCATAAGCCAACAACCGAAGCTGCGGATACAGCCCAAAGAAATTCAATAGTTTTTGGAGAAAAAAACCTGGAAATGAATTCATAGACCGCAACAGCGACACTGAAAAGGATTAAGAAGATCATTAGCAAACCTGCAAGGTCTTCTGCTCTACCGTAGCTGTAAGTGAAATGTTTGTTCGGCTTTTTTCGAGATAGAATAAATGCAAAACCTAGGGGAATTGCTGTTGCAGCATTCCCAAAATTGTGGGTTGTATCAGTAATAAAGGCTGTGCTCCCTGAAATAGAAAAAACAAGGATCTGAAAAAGAGCTGTGATCATCAGTTCCGCAAAAGACCACTTAACTGCACAGAAACCTCTGTCCATGGAGAGTAGCTCAGGGCCTACAACCCCATGGGTATCGGTACGTTTTCCTTCAGAAAATAGTTCAATTTTTACCATTCTCAAAACCTATCGCCTGTGCATAACTTATGAGAGGCTGTCTAAAAATTCAAACAATTTCTACAATTGGACAATGGGAACGTTAGCTTTCAATTTTATATGTTAAACTTAGGCATCAAATGAGAGTTTTTCATTCTCTGCAATGATAAATGACCGTCTGCAAATTTTATTCTAAACATAGGATCTTCACGCATCTCAGGCTAATCAATGTTATAGACAAACCTAAACTAGTGGTTTCATACAAAAGTATTCTAGGGTTTGATGTCATAGATGGAACATATTCTTCACCATTTGCACAAGACAGACAAACTACATAAGTAAGAAGCTAAAAACAATGTCAATTCACGATTTGAATTCGATACTAAAGACTCAAATATCTACGATATTGATGGTTTACGTCCCTTTTTGGAGAAAACAAAAATGCATGTATCCAGAAAATTTTGGCCCATTTCTCTAGTAATATTTACAGTTTGGCTAGGTTTCATAGTGGTAGGAGGACTTCTACAAATTAAGGGGCAGCACATTCAACTTGAACAATTAGTTAAGAAACAGATAATGTTTGGGGAGCTAGTTGAAATTGCTTTTTTCCTTCGCCCGAGCAGACAGGGATTTTTTGCTCCGTTCTTCCTGATTCCATGATTATTACAGCCTTAATTAATAAAATAATTTCAAAAACTATTAAAATCGAGACTTACGAGAATTCTGATATAGCTTTCGATGATTTTAAAAGTAAGGTAGAGCCAATTCGACATCATAAATTTGGGTTTAGGGAAATATATATAGTACTATAATATGAATGTTTATTGATATGATTAATGACGAAAATATACAGATTTTCAAAGCTCTAAGCGAAGATACAAGGTACAAAATTATTGAAGCTCTCCTTGAAGCAGAGTGTGAATGCAAAGAGAAAAAATATGGCTACAAAGGAGAGCTATGTGCTTGTGAGATTCCGGAAATAATTCGCAAGACCCAATCCAACACCTCAATGCATCTTGCAAAGTTACAGGACTGGGGAATCATTAAAGTAAGAAAAGAAGGAAAAATGAGGCTATACTCTATAGAAAACGATAAAGTCCGAAAGGTTTTAGGAGTCCTTAAAAAATAAATTTTTTTATTTATACTTCATTTTAAATTCGGGTCTTGTTGACTTACAGAAGAAACATCATTCTATATTGTTTTAATTTTTTGTTAATCTGCCGGAAGCAGATAACTTTTTTCCAAAAATAGCGTGTTTAAGTACATTTACAATTTTTTCAGGAATAATATTTTATAAAATTCATCATATGTTTTTATAAACTGTTCTCCGAATTAGAGAATATATTTTTAACAAAAATGTCTGAAAAATCTTTTGATACCAACACAAAAACGAATCTAGTTTAAAAAAAAGTTCAAGCTTTGAAGATAATGTTATATAACTCTGAATAATGTCAATATATATTGATATATCAAAAAGATGAAATGTATGATGACAAAAATAAATGAGCTTTAACAGAAGGATCCCAAAATGGTTGATATATACTATCCTCTTCAATGGATTGCTGACAAACTAACATATGGTGTGTTTAGGATTGTTCCAGAAACACACCTTGGAGCAAGTGTTGACTTTATCATTTATGAAGTGATGAAAATCCTAATCCTGCTCATTGTAATGATTGTTGTAATCTCCTACATGAGGACGTATATCACTCCCGAAAAAACGAGACAAGTACTCGCAGGCAAAAAAGGACTGCAATATCATTTTTTTTGCTTCCTTAATAGGAGCTTTCACCCCTTTTTGTTCGTGTTCGGCCGTTCCAATCTTCATAGGATTAGTGGAAGCTGGAATTCCATTAGGAGTAACTTTCTCCTTCCTTATTGCTTCTCCCCTTGTAAATGAAGCCGCAGTTGCTGCGCTGTGGGCCACGATTGGCCCGAAAGCAACTTTAATCTATGTAGTTTCAGGAATTTTGCTTGGCGTGTTATGTGGGTATGTTATAGGTCTCCTGAAAATGGAAAAAATACGTAGCTGATTTAGTTTACGAGATTAAAATTGGGAGTCAAGTCAAAAAGCCAAAAGATCTGAACATAAAAGAACGGGTTGATTTCGCCTTTAACAGTCTTAAGGACATTGTGGGAAGGGTATGGATTTATGTGATTATTGGAGTCACTTTAGGTGGCATTTTTCACGGATATGCGCCCGAAGGCATCCTCGCAAAATATGCAGGCAAAAGCAATTTGTTTGCCGTTCCGATTGCGGTTATTATAGGGATACCTCTTTACTCGAACGTTATAACTTGATCCCTATCGTTGAAAGTTTGATCGAGAAAGGGCTTCCAGTAGGAACTGCACTTGCTTTCCTTATGTCGGTCAGTGGTATTTCCCTTCCCGAAATTATAATCCTGAAAAGAGTGCTTAAAAACAAGCTGATCGGAGTTTTTGTTTTAACTATTACAGTATCTATCATTTTTATGGGATATCTATTTAACATTATTCTATGAAATCAAAGTGTTCTGAAGCTTGGGAAAAAAAGGGAAATGTCAAAGACAAAAACAATAGAAAATAAAACACGAGGCCAAAGATATGAAAATTGAAATTCTTGGAAGCGGTTGTTCAAAATGTAAGAACACAAAGGAAGTTGTTGAAAAAGCATTGAAGAATAGCGGTGTTGAAGCCGAAGTCATTAAAGTAGAGGACTTTGAAACGATCCTTAACTAAGGGGTCATGATCACTCCCGCAGTTGTCATTGATGGAGAAGTGAAATCAGTGGGCAAAATCCCTGATGAAAAAGAAGTTAAAAAGTGGATCACTAAATAAAAGAAAAGAATTAATTTTGTGGCCTATCTTAACATAGTAAAATTAATTTTACAGTTGAAATAAAATATTCTCCGATGAAGTCAATTCATATTGAAATTTTGGAATAATTTCTTATCTGAATTTAAAACCAAAATAGCCGAATAAAAAGTCAAATCGAGAGAATATCAGTGTAAATAATATCAAAATTAAAGGAGAGATATTTTATGGTAAAAATAATCATTTTTGAACCTGCAATGTGTTGTTCCACAGGTTTATGTGGACCTGTAGTTGACTTGGAGCTTTTAAGGATATCAACGGTTATAAGTAATCTTGGAAAAAATGGTGTAAAGGTTGAAAGATATAACCTTAACAGTAATCCGGAGGCTTTTGTAGATAACATAGTTATAAACGAAATACTGAACCGAGATGGTGTTGATGTGTTACCCGTAACTATTGTTGACGATAAAGTAGTCAAAACTAAGAAATATCCTACAAACGATGAGTTGCTTAAATTTTTGGATGTACCTGAAAGTTATATAAAGGGAAAAGAAAAGCCTGAGACGAAGGATTCCAGTTGTAGCGATGGAAATTGCTAACATTAGGTTAATAAGGTGAGTATATTGTCTGAAACATTTAATCCCAAAAAAATAACACTTACTAAATATTTATTTTTTACAGGAAAAGGTGGCGTTGGAAAAACATCCACTGCCTGTGCTACTGCTGTGACTCTGGCAGATGAAGGAAAAAAAGTTTTGCTGATTAGTACTGATCCTGCCTCAAATCTGCAAGATGTATTTAACATCGAGTTAAACAATAAAGGGGTTTCTATAAAAGATGTGCCCAATTTGATTGTGGTCAACATTGATCCTGAAGAAGCTGCCCAAGAATATAAGGAAAATATTGTCGCACCCTATAGAGGGAAGCTGCCTGAAGTAGTAATTAAAAATATGGAAGAACAGCTTTCAGGTTCGTGTTTTGTTGAAATAGCTGCCTTTAATGAGTTTTCAGCATTTATAACTGATGAAAAGACAGAGCAAGAATATGACTATATCATTTTTGATACGGCTCCTACTGGCCACACTCTTCGATTGATGCAGTTGCCTTCAGCCTGGAGTACTTTCATAAGCGAAAGTACACATGGAGCGTCTTGTTTAGGCCAGCTTTCTGGGCTTGAAAGTAAAAAAGAAATTTATAAGCAAGCCGTAGAAACATTATCTAATAAATACATGACTACTCTGATTCTTGTTTCCCGGCCAGAAAAAGAACCTCTTAAAGAGGCTGAAAGAGCTTCACAGGAGCTTAAGGATTTAGGCATTAATAATCAAATACTTATAATCAATGGCGTGCTGCAAAGCTATGATGATATTGTATCCAAAAGCCTTTTTGATAAACAACCAGAGGCTTTGAAAGGCATGCCCGTTGATTTAAAAAATTTCGTAACCTATGAAATTCCTCTTAGAGCCTATAATATCACCGGTATAGATAACGTAAGGGCATTTTTACACCAGGATAACGATAAAATTAGCGATGAAAAGATCAGTTCTAAGCGGATTCCTAAACTCAAAAATGTTATAGATGACCTATATGCTTCTGGCAAAAAAGTAGTATTCACCATGGGTAAAGGCGGCGTTGGAAAAACAACGATTGCATCGGCAATTGCATTAGGTCTGGTCCAAAAGGGTATTAAAGTTCACCTTACAACAACAGATCCTGCAGTGCATGGTAAATTCGTGATAGACGAAAGTAGTGATATAGCAATAAGTAGGATTGACGAAGAAGCAGAGCTTGCTAAATATAAAGAAGAAGTGCTCAGCAAAGCAAGGGAAACAATGAGTGGAGATGATCTTGCCTATATTGAAGAAGATTTAAGGTCACCCTGTACGGAGGAAATTGCTGTTTTTAATGCGTTTGCTCAAATTGTAGAGAAAGCTAAAAATAAGGTTGTTGTTATTGATACAGCTCCCACAGGACATACTCTTTTACTTCTTGATTCAACCCAAAGTTATCATAGAGAAATCAGTCGTTTGCAAAGTGATATCCCAGAGCCAGTTAAAAACTTGTTACCCATGTTGAGAAATGCTGACGAAACCGAAGTTCTGATCATTACATTAGCAGAAACTACACCGGTGTATGAAGCAGAGCGGCTTGATTCTGACCTCAAACGTGCCGGAATCAATAGCAAATGGTGGATAATCAATGCCAGCTTATATGCAACTGAAACAACGAATAAAACGCTCAAAGCGAGAGCAAGCAACGAGATTGAATGGATTAACGAAGTTGACAAGTACTCAGATGGTAATTTTGCGATCATGGAGTGGACAGCAGATGAAATCAATGGTGAAAAGTTATTAGATTTAATACAGTAATGAGCAGTCAATGGTTGGAGAGTGGTAGAATATTGTTCTGGAATGATACCCAATCATTAATCACAAGCTTTTAGGATTTTTATAAAGCCATTACTAGTGCATCACTTAATTGGAGGAATCTTTGAAGCACTAACAATTGGATATCGAACTTCGTAAGCTTGATATAAAGACTAAAGACAAGGAGAAGTAATATGGTCTGTCCTGTGTGTAAGTTGGAGGAATTGCGTATGTTGCCAGCAAAATTTTTGGGTTTCCTGATGTAGTTGTTGGTTTTGTGACTGGAATGCTGGCTACTTCGATGGCATATTGGGTAAATCATATTATGGCGAAAAAATGGAAGAAAAGAAAAGGTCAACTTGTAGCAATCAATATCCTATCAGGGATTATATGTTTATATTCACTTAAATTAATTGGATTGTGGTAGTAGAAGGTGTTTGTTTTGGAAGACTCCGTTGTGCCAAAATTATCTTTTCTAAATCGCTATTTGACTTTGTGGATTTTTCTAGCTATGTTTATTGGTGTGGGTCTAGGCTTCGTCTACCCAGGGTTTGCAGGCTTTTTAAAAAATTTATCTATCGGCACTACATCCATTCCCATTGCAATTGGTTTAATAGTTATGATGTATCCCCCCCTTGCACGGGTCAAATATGAGAAATTAGGTCAGGTGTTCAAAAATCACAAGGTGTTAGGATTATCCTTACTAGAAAATTGGGTTATTGGTCCAATCTTAATGTTCATCCTGGCGATTATATTTCTTAGGGCATATCCTGAATACATGGTAGGTGTCATTCTAATTGGCCTGGCTAGGTGTATCGCAATGGTGATTGTTTGGAACACTCTGGCAGATGGGGACAATGAGTATGCTGCTGCTCTTGTTGCTTTTAATTCTATATTTCAGTTGGTTTTCTACTCTATTTTTGCTTATTTCTTTATAACCGTGCTGCCTGAATGGTTGGGGTTTAGTGGTATGGAAATAAATGTATCTATGGGAGCGGTAGCCCAAAGTGTTGGTGTCTACCTAGGGATTCCCTTTGCTTCGGGCTTTTTAACCCGCTACTTCTTACGTCCTTCGAAAGGAGCCGAATGGTATGATAATAAATTTATTCCTCGGACTGGTCCAATTTCACTTTATGCTCTATTATTTACGATTATTGTAATGTTCTCTTTAAAAGGTGAATATATCGTTACCCTACCGTTAGATGTTGTACGAATTGCAATTCCACTCTTAATTTATTTTGTAATTATGTTTGGAATCTCTTTCTTCATCTCCAAAAAAATGGGTATTAACTACGCACAGACAACATCTCTTGCTTTTACCGCGGCAAGTAACAACTTTGAACTGGCTATTGCAGTCGCAGTCGCAGTTTTTGGCATAAATTCTGGGGAAGCATTTGCAGCGGTAGTAGGTCCTTTAATTGAAGTACCAGTTATGATCGGACTTGTGAATGTAGCACTTTACTGGAGAAAGAAATATTTTACGAAAGGTTACAAGACCGCTTAAAGAGAAATAAAAAATAAGTACTTCTGGCTTATGAAATTCATCAAAAATAATCAGGAACAATTCACTTGCGTCAGTTTCCGAATGTCTGAGAGATCCAGTCTTTTATCTCATCTCTGACCCGCCGGAAGACCTTGAGTTTCTTTTCCTCCGATCCTACTGCTGCTGCAGGGTCCTCAAAACTTTCGTGAATTACTTCTCATGCTCTGGGGAACTGGCTCGGGAGCTCCAAATTCGTACTGCAGATTGGACAGGCCACTTTAGCCCGGTCGCAGACAGTAACCGCCATATCAAATATGATATCCTGAAATTCTTGAGGAGTTTTTGAATGCTGACTGGATATATCGATACCTATTTCCTTCATGACTGCAATAGCATGAGGATTAACAGATGTGGTCTCGACTCCAGCACTGTAAGCCTCGTATCTATCTTCATACATAGCTCTTAAAAGATTTTCAGCCATTTGGGACCTGGCTGAGTTGTGAGTGCACAGAAAGAGAACTTTCTTTTTTTCCTGTGATCTTGCACTTGTTACCATATCGCTAGTGATTAGCGTGATAATAAATCAAAATTGTGGTTGTTCTGATTGGATTCAGAGATTCGGAAGGCCAGAATATTTCGTTGGTTTTGATTCTCATCTTCCAGCTGCATTCTGTGCTTCTTTTACAATCTCCTTCATCATTTCTCCGAAAAGATTTGCTTTTTCACCGTGAGAAGCCTCTTTTGGGTTACAATTCAGGAGAATGCCCATTGCTCTGTCAGCCGTCCGATAATACTTCATATCCTCAAGTCTAACCAGAAGCTCGGATAGGCTTGCGCTAAATTCTCTGCATTTGTCGTGGTTGCAGACTGCCTGCTGATGTAGCTGACAAACAGAGTGCAGGTCCTTTATTATTTCTTCCGGGATATTCTCGGCCATAAGAATTGATCCGTCAGACATTTCTTTGAAATTAAATTTAAGAGCAGTTGAGTTATGAAAATAATTAGAGATCTTCAAATGTAATCTCAAGCAATATTGTGAAATAAAGAATTTCGTATCAATCTTTTTTGATACCTGTCTTATGGGTTTATTATGACATAAATTCCATAATTATTAAGAGAAATTGGACTTCATCTTTAGAAAAAGCTACCTGATACTACTAAAAGAATTGTGAAAATAGAAATATAGATTTTGATAACTAGGATAGGTGGTTAAGATGCCGGGGAATCCTAATGAGATAAAGCTTGTGAATAACGCTATGGCCAACGTCACCCGAAGGAAAATAATGAACTTTCTAGCAGATGGTGATAAAAATACTGAGGAAATCGGTGGAGCAGTCGGGAAGGCAATGCTCGATTTTCATATTAAGGTTCTTCAACAGGCAAGCCTGATAGAATTAAAAGGAGACACTGTAAGGCTAAGCGAATACGGTAAGAATTTCCTGAAGGATAAGGCAGAAAAAGATGCTGAGAAAATTGTTGATCTCTCTAAGGTAAAACCAGTAGAAATTGTAGAAGTCAGACAACTTTTGCCTTGCATAGCGATTCGTTGAAATTCAGGGTAATTGCAAACATGACTCCTCCCCTAAGTGGAGCCCTGAAGGTTCTTGAGCCTCTCTTTCCCAGAGGCAGATATTCAGATGGAGTAAACGCTCTGATAATTCAAAAAGGGGAAGTTATTACAACTATTTACGGCAATGGAAAAGTCACCATGACAATGATCAAAAACGAAGGAGAAGCTATAGAAGCGCTCGAAAATCTAAGAAGTGCTGTCAATGAGGCTATTTCAAAGGGTGTTGTTCCAGCTCCCAGGGAAAAGATCAGAGTTGAACCCATGGAGATTTACAAGTACCTACCTCAGACAAACTGTAGCAAATGCGACGAACAGAGCTGTTATACTTTTGCTATAAAGCTAATGAGTGGTGAAACCTCTCTAGACAAATGTACACTGCTCAAAGAGCCAGAATATGCAACCAATCAGGAACATCTACAGGTTCTTACTGCTTATATTTAAGCTACTTTTAAATGAAGCACCATTTAATCAAAGGAACCTTTGAGGATGTTAACCATATCGGACTTACGAAGTTGACCTCATAAATCAATAGCATTAACCTTCAACTGACTAAAATTTGAATTTAACTAGAATGTTTAATGTACTTTATTTTGTATCTTAAATGTGTAAGTACTGCCACAGTGTTTACTTCAATAGAGCTAGCAGGTGTTAAGGATGCCAGGAAATACGAGTGGGACAAAGCTTGTGAACTTCGCTATGGCCAATACCACCCGACGGAAGATAATTAACTTCCTGGCAAACTGGGATAAAGATATTGAGGAAATCAGTGGGATAGTTGGGAAAGCAATGCTTGACTTCCATCTCAAAATTCTGCAACAAGCAAGCCTTATTGCGTTAGAAGAAGGAACTGTGCAGCTAAGTGAGTACGGCAAGAATTTTCTGAGAAGTAGGAAAGAAAAAGATGCTGAGAAAATTGCAGATCTTTCCCAGGCAAAACCAGTAGAAATTGCAGGGATTAGGCAGCTATTGCCTTGCATAGTAGATTCCTCTAAATTCAGGGTAATTGCAAATATGGCTCCTCCCCTGGGTGGAATCTTGAAAATCCTTGAACCCATCTTCCCCAGAAGTAATTATTCAGATAGAAAAGATAATTTGATAGTTCAAAAAGGAGAAATTATTACAACGATTTAAGGTAGTGGAAAGGTCAGCATGAGAATGATTAAAAACGAGGATGAAGCTAGAGAAGAGCTTGAAAACATTAGGAACACTATCAATGAAGTTATTTCAAAAGGTGTTGCTCCGGCTTCAAGGGAAAAAATTAAGGTAGATTTCATGGAGATTTACAAATATCTGCCCCAGACCAACTGTGGTAAATGCGGTTAACAGGGCTGTTACACCTTTGCCATAAAGCTCATGGCTGATCAGGTAACCCTGAACAAGTGTATACTGCTTAAAGAGCCTGAGCATGCAATCAATCAGGAGCATCTACAGGTTATGGCTGGATATATTTAAGTCTCTATTACTGATGTACCATTTAATTGGAGGAGGCTTTGAAGACACTAACAATAGTGCTTACTGATGGCCCTTACATTTCAGAATACGCTGAGATTGCCTATAAACTTGCAGATGCTGCACTTAAACAGTACCAGGTGAATATATTCCTGTACCTGGATGCCGTGCACATTCCTAAAAAGGGTCAGAATCCATCGTTCTTTACCAATGCAGGCAAGCTTTTTTCCGTACTTGCGGAAAGGAGCTGTAATTAGAGCCTGTCCAAGATGTGCTACTGTAAGAGGCTACCTTCTAGAAGATGAAATTATAGAAGGAAGTAATTGCAGAGGATACTTCCCTGGAATAAAAATCACCAGCCTGTATGAACTCTCGGAAATGCTTACAAAAAGTGACAGGGTAATTTAATTGTCAAGATAAGATTGTAAAGATCAGATAGTCGTAGGTATTAGGCGCAGGTTATATGAGGTTCAGATATAATGAAATCAGTTTTCTATCTACTGGACACAGCTCCATATGGAAGTGAAAAAGCCTTTGGAGCACTGAATGCAGCTGTAGTAAGCCTTAGTAAAATGAAAGTGACCCTCGGCCTTTATGAGGACGGTATATATCTTGCAGCTGCCGGCCAGGACAGCAGAAAGCTTGGAGTACCTAATCTTGCAGATATCCTTTATGCGTATGGAGAGTTGAGAGTGCTTGTACACGAACCTTCGCTGGTTGAAAGGGGCCTTTTTTGCGAAACTCTGATCGAAACCCTGGAACTGACAGACGAAGAAGATTTTTTCGAAGCAATGGAAAACTCGAATTATGTTATCCTGCTTTAATGTGACAGTATTTAACAAGCGGCAGACGGGAGTAATAAAT
Organism: uncultured Methanosarcinaceae archaeon; assembly: GCA_963848985.1. Lineage (GTDB taxonomy): Archaea > Halobacteriota > Methanosarcinia > Methanosarcinales > Methanosarcinaceae > Methanosarcina. The sequence goes on along the minus strand of CAWKGG010000033.1, from coordinate 20,490 downwards.
ATGAACCAAGAAAAATGTGATGTGTTCTTGCTGACAAAGCCCCCCTTCAGTCCAAGATCATATTTATGTCTCAACCTAGCCGCTCGCTCGGAGAACGCCAGACTGTACCTTTTAGGAGATGGAGTCTATCATTTACTTGCCGGAATAGAAGAACTGCCAGGATGCAAAGTATATGCCTGTCAAGAAGATCTTAAAGCCAGAGTGATAAGAAGCAGAGAGAAAGTCACAGTTCCAGATAACTTTTACACTGCGCTTATGGAAGACGTAATGGAAAACTGCGAGCGTGTATATACATTTTAAATAAAGAATAGAAAAAAGAGGGAAAAGATGCCAAAGAAAGAGCTGCAGGACAAAGTAGTATCAAAGAGTAAGCTGTTAGAAGAAGCAAATCCTAGGAAAAATCCACAAAACGATGAAGAAGATCTTCTTTACACGCATAAGCCTGAAAATCGAGGTAGTAGCATGCAATGGAACTCTGCTTTTTGCAGAAGACCTGGTCATTGAAATCACTGTGGAAAAATATCTAAAATTATTAATCGGAGGAAATTAAATGTCATTTTTGAACGATATGTTGCCTGAAACTGCTACGACAAAATTTTTAAAAAAGATGCTGACGAAAATGCAAAAGAAGATGACTGCGATTGTTGCTGTAAAAATTAAAAGCTTCTATCCATTTTCATTTCCAAGTTTTACCTATCTTTGCATATTTTCTCAGCTGTGTGCCTAATCCTTATTCTTTTTTATTTTGGATCTGAGATATAAGGCTCAAAATATTTCCAAATTCAGGGTTTAATTTGTAAAAATGCCATTTTGAGCTGCTATAAGTTTCGATGACCCCACAATTTTCCATAATCGTCAGGTGATGAGAAACCAAGTTCTGTCTAACCTTTAACTTAAATATTAGTTCACAGACACACTGGTCTCTTTGAGAAAGAAACTAAGCGATCTTTAGTCTTATCGGGTGTCCAAGAGCACTAAATATATCACTAGCTTTTTTTAGGTCATTTTCCAAAAAATCTATTTCTTGGAGCATTTTCTCTTCCCATTCTTTCTTTTTCTTGGGTTCTGTAGGGCAGCAATAGCTCATAAATTAAAGAACTTAAGCTTTTTAATTAAGGATTCCTATATAAATTTTGTTTGATACATAATATAATTTGTATCTGTTTAGTTTGATGCCACAAATAAAAAGCCAATAATTCGAATGATTTCGGTATCTAGAAAAGAAAAGTATCAATGAAACAATAGAGATATAACTTTGTTAAAATAACCATTAACTTCACATCCTGTTTTTTGTAATGAAAGAAAAAGATGCAGAGTTGATCAGATTTTACAGAACTTTCGGTATACTGCCAAAATTAATGTGTGTAATCAATAATTTTTACGGTATCGCCAAGTTTCCTAACGATGGAATCTTTCATTGCTTGTGCATGAGGACACGGAAAACCTATAGGAGTACCCTTAAATATACAAGAAGCTAATACGATTGTGTCAGATCCTCTTTTTACCATTTCTGTCGCTCTTGTTATAGCTTTCTGACCTGGGCAGCCACCACAAGTATTGATACCTAAGTATTGATACTTATTACTTCAATGTCTTCTGTAATTCCGTCAAAAGCCAGTCTCTTTTCTTTCATCACCTTTAAACAAGCAGTAGCAGGACACATATCTTCTGTTTGGATACATCTGATTAAGCCAACTTTCATAAAACATTCTCCGTTATGTTTTTTATAAATATCAACCATTGTTTGTTCTGCATGAAATACTTCCATTCAATAAATTAATAGCTTTTCGCGTTTGTAGCTTTGTTAGCCTGTATGAGAGCAAAACGTAACGATAAAAAACAATCATATAGCCACTTTTTTGCCCTAAAACGTAGCTATTTAGTTAAACGGATAAGTGAACTTTAAGTATTTTTCGATGTCTGAAGCTTCCGAAGAGCTGCAGAAAATCGGAACTATTTTGCAGGAATAGAATACGCTTTAATAAAATCATCAAGAATGATTTGTAGAGAAAATGAAACAGTTAAACAGTCTTGACTATATTAAAAATTCATATAAAGCGCGAATTTCTCAGATAGCTGAGGAAAGGAAAACTGGAAAGAAAATAGTTGGTACTTTTTGTCTGTTCGTGCCTGACGAGATTATTTTTGCAGCAGGTGCTGACCGTATAATACTCTGCGGTGGCAAAGATGATACTATATTCATAGCGGAGCAATATTTACCCAGGAATATCTGCCCGCTTGTCAAATCTTCATTTGGCTCGATAGTTAATAACGGTTGTTTGGGCATAAAATCCTGCTCTCATTTTGGCATGGTAGACATGATTGTTGCAGAAAATACCTGTGATAGTAAGAAAAAGATGTACGAATTACTGAGAGATTATGTTCCAACCTATGTTATTGATCTCCCACAAAGACCCAACAGTCCAGAAGCCCTAAGATATTTTTTGGGAGAGCTCTATAAGTTAAGGGACGCTATGGAACAGCTGACAGGCAATAAGGTCACTGTTGAAAAATTAAAGAAGGAAATCGAATATTCGAATAAGACGAGAAAGCTTCTTCATAGGCTTTATAACCTGAGAAAAACGGACCCGCCACCTATCAGTGGTGTCGATATGTTGAAGGTCATGCAAAAACAGTATTTCCTATCAACGGAGGAATTTAAAAAATCCCTTCGCATGCTCATATCTGAAAAGAAGCAGGTTAGAGCAAACTGGACTCACAAGCCTAGGATAATGATCTCCGGCTGCCCGATGTCGGGAGGCAACACCAAAGTACCTGAGATAATAGAAACAAAAGGCGGTGTTATCGTCGCTGAGGAAAGTTGCACTGGTACGAGATCATTCTGGGATCCAGTCGACGAAGGCGAGGATCCGATGCTGGCGCTAGCTGAACGCTATATCAAAATACCTTGCTCCTGTATGAGTCCGAACGATAGGCGTATAGATAATATTCTGAAGCTCGTGAGGGAGTTTGAAGTCGAAGGCGTAGTGTACTATACCCTGCAATTTTGCCATGGGTACAATGTAGAGAAATATAGGGTACAGCAAGCGCTTAAGAAGGCCGGGATACCTATGCTTGCAATAGAAACGGACTATAACGATTCTGATGTAGAGCAGATCGGACTTCGTGTGGATGCTTTTCTGGAGATGCTATCATGATCTCAGTGGGAATAGATGCGGGCTCAGCCACTACAAAGGCAGTCATGGTCATTGGAGGTAAGATTGTTTCCTATAATATCAGGCTCACAGCATTCGATTTTTTATCAGCGTCAGAAAAGGCATACAAAAATGTGCTTGCCAATGCCGGAGTCGAAAAAGACAATGTTGATTTCGTGTATGCAACCGGATACGGAAGAAACAGCATAAAGTTTGCCAATAGGGCTATAAGCGAGATCACCGCCCATGCCAAAGGAGTTTATCACCTGTATCCGGAAGTTAATGGGATAATCGATATAGGAGGTCAGGATAGTAAGGTTATCTCAGTGAATGGTAGCAAAGTATTTGATTTTTTAATGAACGATAAGTGCGCAGCTGGTACAGGTAAATTTTTAGAGTACACTGCGAGGGCTCTTGAAGTACCTATAGAAGAATTTGGTCTCTTGGCACTAAGCTCAAAAGAATCAGCTAGCATAACAAGTATGTGTACTGTCTTTGCAGAGTCAGAGGCTATATCACTAAGAGCGAGAGGGTTTAAAAAAGAAGATATCGCGGCAGGACTCATCGAAAGTGTTTCTAGAAGAGTTGCTGTCATGGCCCGACAAGTAGGATTAAACCAAAACGTGGCTTTTGTGGGCGGCGTGGCAAAAAACGTTGGTATTAAGATAGCATTGGAAAAAGAGTTGGGAATATCACTCTACGTTCCCCCCAACCCGCAGATCACGGGAGCACTGGGAGCCGCACTAATCAATTGTGAACTAAAATAAATAGTACTATATACGGAAGATACCTTTTTCTCTTCTAGATTTAGTCTGTAAAATTGTATTAGTTTATAGTCTGTTCTTTCATTGAAAAACAGGAGTTTTTGGTTTCATTGATGCAGATATTTCTCACAAAAACTATGCATCGAAGAGAAAGAAGAGACCAGATTTCGATAAGATTCCGATTTCAATAAAATGCTATATAGAACTTATAATATACTAGTCAAAAATTGGGGTTTATTGAAAATACTTAGAGAGATTTAAAAAGACAACTTTTTTTAGTGATAATTGATTTCTTGCTGTCATTGACAGCTACAACAGTAAGCGCTGGGAATGGTTGAATCCACTCTGGTGGCGAATCTAATGGAAATTCCAATTTTGGATACACAAATCCATTTTAATCAGGTGAGTTGTTTATTTATTTTTCATTGGCATCAAAATATACTAAATACATTTTTTATTTCTTGTGGAACTTAGAAAATGAAGAGATTTTAGCACAAAAACTGTGCATGAAAAAGTAAAAAATAGTGAGAATTTGGATAAATCGCAATTTTAGGAAGAGCCGCCTTCTGGAGTACCTGGTGATCTGCGACGATTTAATATCTCAATTGGCAGGTATTAATTCCAGTGGGTGGCTCGCTAAATACAGGAACACCCTTGTCTCAATATACAGGAGTATCAGTGGTAGTAATGTAACCGGGTTGTCCCGTATAGTAGGTATGATAGTTACTGCCAGCATAGTAGCCTTGCAAACTCGATAATACAGGTGTCAATGGTATTACTAAAGCATTGCAAATGAAATAGCCAGTACCTTTTTCATTTTACTAGATAAATGCTTCAACATTTATTTCACTCCTATTATTAAATCAACAATGACATTTTCAGATTACGTTGTTGAATCATTGCTCGATCAACAATGCAATTTACTGAAATATGGGGTTTATCACAAGCTGCAATCTATAATGATCGATATTTATTTTAAATTAATTATACAAAAAATGATTTATTAAGAAAATTAATTTCCCCATAAAATATTTTAACATTGGACAACTATTTAATATTAATATTGTTTTATTAAAAAATAGGATGTTGAGCCAATATTTTTGCTGACAAAGTTTCATTTTTTGTTGCTTTTATTGATCCATAGGTTTTACCACAAAAACTATGAATAAATGAATTAATAAAACCATAACTTGGTTAGCATAACAATTGGCTCATGGGGTTCATTAGAGTTGAAATAGTCATTACATTCTGATTGATTATTGTTTGAATCAATTACTCAATATCAATGAACTGATTCCAAGTCCTATAAGGATCAGGCCGCCTAGAACTTCTGCTTCATTTTCAAGGAAGTGACCGAATCTATATCCTATGATCGCTCCACAAAAAACCATAATAAACGTTACACAGCCTACAATGAATGCAGGTTCAAGAATAGGCACTTTGAGAAGTGTAAGACTTATTCCTAGAAATAAGGCATCTATACTTGTTGCAACTGCCAGCATAAGAAGTACCGAATAATTAAGAGAACTAATTTTTCCTTCCGGTTTTCTGTAAAAAGCTTCATATATCATCTTAATTCCAATAAAAATCAGAAGGCTAGAAGCAATCAATTGACTATAAGTAGAAACATAGTTTTTTATTGTGTTTCCACCAAGCCAACCCAATACTAGCATTAAAGTCTGAAATCCCCCGAAAAAAATAGCAAATTTGAGAGCATCATTGACCCTAAAAGGTCTTATTGTGGTACTTCTAGACATGGATACTGCAAAAGCATCCATTGCAACTCCGACAGCTAAAAGAAAATTAGAAACAATGGACATCGATTAAATACTCCACTTTTTAAAGTATGGCTACAAATGTGAATTATTTAGGGTTGCATAAAATAAATAATGTCACTTAGGCAGGATTTTATTTTATTAGCAAATCAACTTTAGTATTATTGATCGCTATTTTAAATGTGCATATTGATGATGAAATGATATTGCCTTTTTATTTCTATTTATGCTTGTGGTTTAGTTTAATTAGTTCCAAATGTTCCACGAGCTCCAGATGTTCTAGGAGTTCCATAAGCTCCAGGAGTCATAGATCAGGAACAGTTTCTTATTTTGTATGGAACTTAGGAAATTCAGAGATTTTATCGGAAAACATATGCAGAATTGTTTTTTCGATAGTTATGTTCTACATTATTAGGACCTAGCACTGCGGACACAAAATCAAAATACACCTTGAATTCCCATACTATCAAAAGTCTACCAAGTCTATGTAGAGAAATCATACTCATTTGATTTTAAGCAACAAGTTCATTTCCAGTTTAATATACTTTTTTAGTTACAACTTTAATACTAAATGGTGTACTATCTTTACGATTATAATGCAGGATGCTCACTGCTTCAGATATGGGTACCCTACCTTATGGTTATAATAAAATAAATATCAAGTGAATCTATTTTGGCTATATTTTTCAGATTATTTTTGCATTTACTAAGTATTCAACAAGCTATGAGTCCTTTATTCTGGTATGTTGCATAATGGTTGAGTAAAAATTCTATACAAAATCGAATTGTAGAGTTGATTAACCATTCAAGGTGCATGGTATTACTACAAATATCGCAAGTTCATAAAATGGCTGGGTTTATATTTGACACTTGCTGGCCCAGGTATAATTGTGATGGTAGCAGACAATGATGCAGGTAGTATAACAACCTATACCGCAACAGGTGCCAAATTCGGCTTTAACTTAATCTGGCTCTTAATACTACTTGGCCCAGTAGCATATATTGTTCAGGAAATGACTGTGAGACTAGGCGCAGTCACAAAGCGAGGACATGCAGAAGCTATATTCGATGCTTTTGGCTTGTTTTGGGGCTGGTTCTCATTGATAGATTTGGGTATTTTGGATTTTCTGATGATGGTAACTGAGTTCATAGGAATGACAGCTGCTTTACAAATATTTGGCGTGCCGCCTATATGGACTATTATAGGTGTCTACGTCTTGATGATCTCTATATTCATACACGGGAGATATTGGACATGGGAAAAGATTGTACTCCTTTTATGTGGATTCAATCTGATCTATATCCCTGCCATTCTGCTTATTCATCCCAATATTAGCGATGTTACTAAAGGGTTGATGCCAAATGTTCCTATTACTGGATTTACAGGTAGTTATTTTTTCTTTTTTATGGCAAACATAGGAACTGTGATCTCTCCCTGGATGCTATTCTTCCAGCAGAGTTCTATAGTCGATAAGGGCATGACTGAGAAGGATATTTCCTTTGGGAAATTCGATACGGCAGTTGGCGCATTCTTTACAGTAGTTGTTGCAATATTCTGTGTAATCCTCACAGGTACATTGCTCTTCAAGCCCGGCGGAACAGATATAGACAGCGCTGCTCAAGCTGCAATTGCTATCATGAACAGTTATCCGATCGTTGGCTCTGCTCTTGCTATAGGACTCTTCGATGCCGGACTTCTTGGGGCTATATGCATATCATTGGCAAGCTCGTGGGCTATGGGAGAAGTTTTTGGATTGGCTCATTCTATTAACAACAAGATTTCAGAAGCCCCTATGTTCTATGCCTTTTATTTCCTGAGCTTGATTTTTGCGGGCATAGTTGTAATAATCCCAGGAGCTCCACTGGTGCTTATAACTCTTTTCGTGCAAGTGATAACTGTTACTCTTCTTCCTTTAGCTCTAGTTTTTTTGCTACTTCTGCTCAACAATGAAGAGATGATGGGGAAATATAAGAATAATTTAACACAAAATATTTGGGGTTTTTTGATTATATTGACTATAATTATCATTTCTACTCTCTACGCTTTAAGTGTGGTCTTCCCGGAAACATTTAAATGAAAGTGAATTATATGAAAAATAATTAGAAAATACTGAAGAAGATTCTATTTTGAAAAGATATGAAGAAGAATTGAATATCAAAAAACAGTAAGAAAACTCGTAAGCAAATTTCAAATAAATTTACTTTCTATTGATTTTTAATTTGGGCATTGTACCTTAAGTTCTGTTAAATCTGATTGACTCTATGTCCTTCTTCTTGCACCACAAAAAATAGGATTTATCGTTTTGATGATGCGGAAATCTTCATACAAAGACTATACATCAGAAACTGTCATAAGAATATGAATCTTCATTAAGTTAAATATTCCAGATAATTATAATATTTCATGATATTTAAATTAATAGTGCTTTTGTGCATGTTAAGTGGACTTTTTGTTTTAATGTTAGTAACTATATTAGCAAGTAGCATTCTATTCTCAGAGTTGATGGAAATAATCTAACCTTATGGGGAATTTGTTAAAAAAGAGAATGAGACAGTGGTTTAGCCACAAAAACTGTGTATTGATACACACGACAAATCTTATTTTTTGTGGTAAAGGAGATCAGATTTCAATAACTCCCATTTTTAGCTGGTTGTTTATTATACTTATAATAGGCAATTTTTTGAAATTGGAAGTTCATTGAAATTCTCAATAGTTTACTTTAAATCAGTCCTAAGCACATGCTTTTTCCCTTACAACCATAACAGAACTCTCGAGTGCAGGATCAGATTTCCTGCAACACCCAGAAGTAGCCTGTCCAATCCTGTCTTTCCGAGAGTGCCCATAATAACAATATCCATTTTTTCCTCATCGGCATATCTAATAAACTCGTCTGAGAGATTGCCTTCAAGCAAAACAATCCATAACATTAAATATGAATCAGAAAACGGACTGCACTTTCATTCTAATAAGGTGAGAGAGATATTATTACAAAATTGGAATTGTCGATGTCCAGTTCTTTGCCTGGATACAAAAAACATTTATGATTATATGCCCGCAAAAGTTTGCTGCGGATACTGCTGCAAGAGCGTATGGAAGTCTCATTGCGGCATTATCACCGATTCGCGGTTTTATGTGGGGTTAATTTAGAAGGCCTTGCAAATTTCATCCCCTTTCTTTGCATCCTCGTAAAATATGCGAATTTTTTTTTTAAAAAAAGGGGATTTTCTAAAGTAGGGATTTTCTTTAACTTCAGCTATTCAAAAACTTACGGCTGTATTATCATTTTTCGATGTAGATACATTTAGATGCTTATTTAGTTACAATAACCTCTGTCTAGCTATGTATTCAGTTCAGATCATATCAATTTTTTACCTGCGCCCGGGCCGGGAGAACACTGGAAGACATCCTTAATCTTGATTTCTATTAGATTCTTTGCAGGAAGTCCGGGTTTTGTTGCATGCACAATTTCCTTCATTTTTTCAAATTTCTCTCCAGCATTAATAATTTCCGCTTTACCTTTTATCTGGAAGCAGCCGCCTATATCTGGACCCCATATATAGAATGCAACAACAGGATTTTCTTCCAGGTTTGTCAGCGATTTAATCATGAAATTATCTGTAATCCAGACTGTCTCATCATCTACAAGGCGGCAGAACCCTATCGGTACTACATTTGGAATTCCATCTTTTGAGGCAGTAGCCACAGGAAAGATCTTCACCATCGAGAAAGCATTTTTCATCTCTTCAGTTAATTTTGCCATAGTATTCACCATCAAGATGGTGGCTGTATAAATTTATATATTTAAGCATTCGAATTTTGTATCGTATATTTTTATTTAAATATTTTTATGACCTTTCAAGGAGAAAAGTACCCTAAAAAATATTCTTTAAGGAGGGAAAAGGATGATTTTGTGGTTTAATTATAATATTTATTATATGGACAAAGAATACAAGAAAAAATCGGCTACAAATAGAAAAACTTTGAGGATTTCGATAAACCTCTGATCTTCACAATCATTTATATACAATTTATATACATATGACGAAATTTAGGGTTCGTCGAAATTCTCTTGAGACTTGTATAAACTGATTCATTTAGGACTTGTGCGGTTTAACCGATAAATAAGTAGCAACAGGTATTAATTTGTCTAATATATAAACTAAAATAACAATTTTCATTGTGCCTAATTTTGGACTTATATCGCATAAGTCCTTTTGTTTGAAAATGTCACGAATCAAAATTATGGAGAAGATATAACGGGAAGAAAATATAGCTGAAAATATATTCGAAAAATAATGTTTTTTGTGAGCGGATCAAGAAAAAATAAGGAAAGTAAATATCTTTGTTGAGGGGATAGGAGAGTTAAGTTCTCCGATCTCAACCTCCCTTACGGTTACAGGTGTTATTGGAAATAATGATTGCATATTTTGATTAGTGGATCCTAGTAATTAACAGGCAATTCTCCACCTTGAACTGCATATTGGGATATATAAAATGAAATCCACATAGGAAAAATTGCTTTCTTCAATCCAAGAAATAAAATTAAAAACAATCAAAGGAAAAATAATTGATGAGAATGCAAGTTAAATAGTTACTACTTATGACCTAAAAATAGATGCGCTGGATAATTTGGATGTAAGGACATTTTGAAAAGCTTGCTATGAAGCAAAAGAAACTCCTGATTCACAGAGCATTCTAATGGCATTGAGGCCAGAAACAACAATAATCTCAGGAAAAACCTCATTTTTTTGCTGTATTTTCCGAATTACTTCAAAAAAGAAATATTTATAATATTGGGCAATACCAAGGGCATAAGTACAATTCAGGCAAATAAGCGATTAAATACCTATCCAAGCAGGGAGCATTTATGGGAAACAGTCTCTTGTTATGGGTGGTTTTTATTGTTCTTTTAGCGAATTAAATATTGATAAGGCAGAGACTGGTACATTAAGTGAAATTGGAAAGAGAGAGTAAAAGATTGAAAACCAGATTTTCTGCAGGCTTACTCCTGCATTTTGAGGAACAAGATTATTATGGAAAACCAGGAAATTGCTGAGAAAATAAACAAAATTAAAGAAGAGAAAAATGCAATATTAATTTCACATTTTTACACACGGAGAGAAGTTCAGGATGTTTCAGATTTTGTTGCAGATTCTCTTTCACTCTGTAAGGCAGCATTGAACTCAAAAGCTGAAGTTATAGTTTTTGCAGGTGTCCATTTCATGGCAGAGTCGGCATCAATAATTTCCCCTGAAAAACTAATTCTTTTACCAGTTCCCGATGCCATATGCCCAATGGCGGATATGGTAACTGTGGAGTCTCTCCGATTTTTTAAAGAAAAAAACCCTGATGCAGCAGTTGTATGCTATGTAAATAGTTCAGCTGCAGTAAAAGCAGAATCTGATATATGCTGCACATCTGCAAATGCAATAAATGTGGTAAATTCGATTGAAAATCAGGAAATTGTTTTTATCCCTGACAAAAACCTGGGAAGTTTTGTATCCCTTCATACTAAAAAAAAAATACATCTTTGGCCCGGATTTTGTCACGTTCATGAAAGCATTAGTGATGGAAATATAAAAGAATTAAAAAAAATGTATCCTGATGCTGAATTTCTTGCACATCCTGAGTGTAGGCCTGAAGTCCTGAGCCTTGCAGATAATATTCTCAGTACCTCAGGGATTATAAAAGAAGTTGGAAAATCGAGTTCAAAGGAGTTTATAATCGGAACTGAAAAGGAAATTGTTCAGAACCTGAAGAGGAAATATTCGGATAAAAAGTTTTATCCTGCATCTGAGAAGGCCCTTTGTTACAACATGAAAAAAATCACACTTGAATCCATTCTTAACAGCCTTCAGAATATGGAATATGAGCTCCATGTCCCTGCGCATATAAGGACGAAAGCGAAAAAAGCGCTAGATAGGATGCTTGAAATAAGTGGAAATTGAAGTCGGGAAAAAGGGAAGGATCCTTTCATTGAATTTTACGTGAAATTTTTCCTGAATTTATAGGACAAAGTGTAAAATCGCTGAGTCTTCAATAGCCTAATTGTTGTCTCTTGTTCCAATTTTAGAATGATCGCAAGAGAGCTGACTTTTGACTTGTTCTCAACGATTCCCTGGTGATCACAGGGAAGTGTTGTAACAAGCATAAGAAAATATGAATCAAGGATCCTATATTTTAAATTTTCATATATTTATATAATAGTGACCAAATTTATCGAGATCTCAGACGGTCATTTAGCATGCCACAGTTCTACATTTATAGCTCGACGGCAGCTCACAATAAGAAATATTTTTGTAGGATAATCTTTAAGTACAAATGCATATTAGATATTGACTAAAATTAAATAATTAATCAAAAATTGAATTTCTGGTCGAAGGAATCAGCTTGACAAAGAAGCAATTTACGGCACAAGAAGCAAAGACAGTTGGGGATGAACTGGGAATTAAATGGGATAAGTTCGATGTCGACCAGTTCCGTAGGGGCATGGATGTAGAGTTGGAACACGGAACCAGAGACCTCGGAACAAACGTTACTAATGATGATCCTATAATGACAGGAAAAATTGCTTTGGCTCATTTGAATGAGTTTTCGGATTACTATGACAGGCTTGAAGAAATGGAGGAAGAAGCAGAGGATTTCTGGGGGGAAAATGAAAATTGAGCTCTATTGACTGCGAAATTGCCCTTCTTACTATTATAATTACTACTTTTATTTTCTTTAAAATGATATTAAACTGCATTTTATCAAAAATTTCTTATTCAATAAAATAAAACTGATCTATTCCTTGTTCCTCTGTTAACAACGCGACATTCTCAAGTTAATATACTTTTTGTTACTCTGAGAGTCTGATTGATCACGTACATCCAGTTCTTTTTGAGAATTAATGGATCCACGCCTTTTTTTCAGGTAATGCTCCAAATCATAGCTTATCTATAAAATGAGTCTGTTTTTGACACATGGTCCGAGATGATCTCCTCATCCACAGGGGATGTGATCAGTATTTGAACAAAACATCTTTATCCATGGCTATGGTTAGGTCATCTATCATGCAGCGTTAGTGACTGAGTATAGATACTATATGTTCTACAATGCGCGAATTAAAAAGGACTGGATAGCATTTTCATACACTTTTTGCATTGCGAAAGGTTAAAAAATTATTTTAGGAATGTCTTTGGTTGGAATAAGCAAAAAGAGGGAACTAATTATCTATAAACCACCTAACTTAATATGTCAGAGAAAGTGATTTGGAGTGTCGAATTAAGAAACATATGCTTCTTCGCTATTTCGAGTACAATTTAAAATCACTTGCTAAATGCGACAATATATATGATATTTGGAAACAGTTATTTAGAGAAATCACATTCAAGATAGCTGTTCATTTATTTGTACAGTTACTTTTCAACTGAATAATTATTTCAACCTTAAAGTAGATTGTACTTGATTTCGTAATTCATTTACGTAATCAAATCAGTTGAATGCTTATACTATTGATTTTCGGTTCAATCGCGTAAGTCCTGATTAAATAAGAATATCATTTATTCTAAATTCGATATTTATAATCAACCATATCCAAAGTAGATATATATGATCATTTTCATAATAATTCCAATACAGACGGAATAGGTAAAACTGATCATTGTACCAGCTAAAAAATATAGTGTGTTTTCATTTTTCATGTCTTCAGCTCTAACAATCGTTTTTGCGGTGAATATAATCGCTAAAGCTGTGTAAGCACCAAAGATTATTAAGGTGGGTATAAGTAAATTTTCACATTTACCAACTATAACTTCCGTGTCTCTAATCGTTGAATCAGCAGGGATAACATCTTCTTGAGCTTCTTTTTTTCTTTTTGTTGAAACATAAGACAAAATGAACTTAAGAACAGACCCACTTGTTAAAATCAGAAATAAATAACATATTGAGATCAGCAAAACAGATTGCCAATAATTATATATATAGTCTGAAATATTTTCAAGCCCCTTCTAATTCTCCTTCGTTCAATATGGAATCATTGTAGAGTTCCAGCACATGATTTAATTCTTCTTCCATTAAATTAATTTCTTCCCAGTTAATTTTTCTAAGAGAATCCGATACAGCTTGCTGAGTTATTGACAATTCATCTGCGACAAGAGCCTGTTTTTTATGCACAGTGTAATTTTCTGTGATTTGTTTTCTTCTCGGTGTCCACCTAGCCTTATGAAACGTTAAAAGATTTATCTGCCCTTTCAAAAGGGGGTCAATAATAGCGTTTCCTGTATCAATGTCAAATAAAAAACTAGATTTTTTCAACTTCATAATTTTATCTGCTGCTTTATGCATTGCTGGGCCATCCATTTTTTCTACATTCTTTGAACCTACTGCAGTATCAATATACCCATATACTACAGTAAAGCGAATCTTATGCGGAGAAATTGATTTCTGGATCATGGTGATTATTTTGTAAATGCTTGATATCTTCTTCAAGACTCCTTCAATTTCATCTATACCCTTTATTATTTTTAAATTCCCGTAGATATCTTTTTCAAAGTTTTTATTTATGTGCTTGCAAGCAGATTCCAGTTTATATTGAAATTCATCTCTATCTTTTATTTTTCTGGAATCTATAATATCACCTTGTACAACAAACAGTTTCTTTCCCATAAGATACAACGCCATCATTTTCTTTTTTAGTTATAATTAATAATACAAGTTATTTCTTTGTAATATATAATACAAGTTTAATTACTTGTATTAAATTAAACAAACTTTTTTACTTTTAATTGATAATACAATTTATTGTGTATGTATATGCTTAAACAATACTCATATTAGTATATTCTTTTCTTTTCGGTGGCTGCCTTTTATCCTTAAAGTTGTTATCCTGCAAGGTTCCTTCAGTTAGAATTCTCTATCCAATAATTTCTTTAGATTTATGATTTTGCAGAAAAATCAACATAGTACTTTTCCCATAACAGGCTTATAGTCTGAAAATAGCAAAATATATATTGTTAAGCATGCAGGATATCTCGGGCTTAAAATGTTGGAACTTAAATTTGTACGTAACAACCCCGATATAGTTTCGAGGACTCTTATTGATAGAAACATGGGCACGGAGCTTATAGATAGCCTCCTTAAGTATGATGTGGAATGGAGAGAATGTCTTGCCGAAGGTGATAAGCTAAAGCATAAGCGTAATGTGGTCACCCATGAGATAGCCACTCTTAAAAAAGAAAATAAAGATGTCTTATTAAAAATAAATGAAATGCAGGGTATCAATGATCTCATAAAAGTGATAGATGAAAAGATACGAGACTGTAAGTCAAAAATAAATGAAATAATGCTTAGCATTCCAAATATTCCATCATCGACGACTCCAATAGGTAAGGATGAGAACGATAATCCAGTTATAAGGGTTATTGGAGAGCCTAGAACATTTCTGTTCACTCCAAAGCCTCATTGGGAGATAGGAGAAACGCTGGATATACTTGACTTTGAAAGAGGAGCAAAGATAGCAGGCCAAGGCTTTACAGTTTATAAAGGCATGGGTGCAAAACTTGAAAGAGCGCTCATAAATTTCATGCTTGATGTACACACAAAGAATGGTTATTTAGAAGTTCTCCCACCTGTGCTCATAAACGAAAAAGCCATGACAGGTACCGGACAGTTACCAAAGTTCAAAGAAGACATGTACGCATGCTCTGACGGCTATTATCTTGCACCGACCGCAGAAGTTCCGGTAACTAATCTTTTCATGGATGAGTACATAGAAAAGTTGCCAGTATTTCTTACAGCCTATACCGCCTGCTTCAGACGTGAGGCAGGAAAACATGGTCAGGATACAAGAGGCATCGTCCGCCAGCACCAATTCAACAAAGTTGAGCTCGTAAAGTTTGTAAAACCAGAAACTTCCTATGAAGAACTGGAGAAGCTCACTGTCGATGCAGAAGAAATTCTCAAACTATTGAAGATACCATATCGTGTCGTAAGCCTTTGCACAGGAGATCTGGGATTCTCAGCGGCAAAGACTTATGATATCGAGGTGTGGGTACCTGCGCAGAAAAAATATCGAGAGATATCATCTTGCTCTAATTTCGAGAGCTTTCAGGCTAGAAGGGCGAATATTCGCTTCAGAACTCCAGAAGGCCCACGGTTCGTCCATACGCTTAACGGATCAGGTCTCGCTGTTGGCAGGACCGTCGTTGCGATATTGGAGAACTACCAACGTGAGGACGGCAGTGTAGAAATACCAGAGGTCCTTAGACCTTACATGAGCAAGATCGAAATAATCAGCAAAGAAACTTGAAACTGTAGAGGATTCCGATTTGCCTCTAATTTTTTTCTTTTTATTAGCTGAACTGATCCGGCTGATCTAAAATGTCAAAAAGTTGATCTTGTGATTTGCGGGGGGAAATGCCTACAGCTCGATCGAATGTTTACTTGAAAATACGGAGAAATATAAATTATAATTAAATTTAATTTAGTATATATTTTTTGAATATGTAGTAATAACTTAAACTATTTAGTATTAACATTACATGTCCCAATATAATGAATTATTACAGATTTGTGACTTTGTTTATCAGTCAATAATTGACTTCATCTCAGGCCTGCAAATTAGTTCTTTAATTCCCCAAGGGGAAGCATACCACTCTAGAAAATGGCTAAAATCGCACCACAATCGATCATTTTTGAATTAGAGCCCTAATAAATTCTATGACGTTGTTACCACCTATAAAATAGGGAATACTAGTATCTTGTCTTCATTTTCTGTGAATTTGAGGATATTTTGTAGAAGTATCGGATATTTTTTTAGACAATGAAATCACCAGCTATTTTTAACTATATAGGCTTTGAAACTGGTGAAGGATACTATATTGAGTTTATGAAATCGAGATTTATGGTCATTCTATACCTCTTTTCGTTTGTTCTTAAGTAAAATATTTTCCGTCAAGAGCGATTCAAATTGTCAAAAGTGTCATTGCACGGAAAATCTCCAAAGAATACTATAAGATTAAATAAATAGTCATGAGATGATGACCTATTGGGTAATGGAGGTTACATTGAAACTGTGGGAGTTGGTGCAACTCCCTATTTATTTGGAAAGTATGTTCAAAATCAGGAAAACTATGAATAAAAAGAACATATAAGCAAATTAAAAGATTTGATTTTGAATCATTATTTATAGGCAGAACGATGGCGCGAACATAATCCGTTGCAAGCAAAGGGACGCGCCATCGATATTTAGATTTGTGTCCATTTCTTTATTTTTGGTAGTCATGGAGGATTAATTTTGGTGGACTATGGCTGTAGACTACAAAGTCTGACAATAAATATAAAGACTTACTCTTATATAAAACTACCTGTTAATAAAATTATCCTATCTTACTTAGTCTTTAATAGGTTAATGTACTATGTTCCAATTTTTCCTCAATAGTTCAAGAGAAAAAACTTCACCATCTCACTTCCCACAGGTGCATACAAGAATGCCATCTATTTTCATAATATTAAAGTAAATTAAGAATCAATCTGACTTTCAAGGAATGATCGTGGGTAAATAGGCAAGTAAATTCTATACTATTTGCTCCTCGAAATATCGGATTTAGGGAGATTTCGAGTTTAGTAAGACAACTACTAATTAATTTATTGTAACCCTAGCCAAAGCTTGATGAGAAATGGGATAAAACAATGAGATCTATTCAGTTTGTAATATATACTATCTATACTTTAGAATCAAAAATAATTAACTATTGTTACAAAGAATGGAAGCGAGTTTTATCAAGTATATATTTCAAATAAATCCTATTCAATGAAAAGGAATCAGACAATAGATTAATACAAACTTATTAAGTTTTCAGAACCTGTATAGATAAGTACCTAAAATTAGAAGAGAAGTTACTTATCTAATTATATATTGGGCAATACTTATATTAACAAAAAAAGAAGCAAAAAAAAACAAAAGCTTGACTTAATTATTTCCAGTAAATCTAAATTAATCTGAGGTTTTATTATTATAGAAAAATTTTATAAACCCCAATTTAGTCATATGGTTATAATTCCTATCTGAATAATTCATGAAAAGCAGAGGCTTACAGAAAGCTTCTATAATAGGTCAAAAAATATTTGGATTTTATAAATGGTATTTTGAGAGGTATAAAATGAAAAGTAGATTGCTTCCGGTATATTCAGTTCTTATATTTCTGATTTTGGCATCTACAGTGGTTTCAGCCGTGCGATATACAAAAATTGGTAGTGGATCTGACCCTGCTGTCGATGCAAATAAAGTAGTGTGGACAAATAGTGGCGTTATCCACGTTTATGATCTGTCAACTAAAAAAGGAACTACAATTAGCTCTTTTGCAGCTTCTCATCCAGCTATCTATGGAAACAAATTGGTATGGCATGATGAAAGTACTGTAACGCCGAAACTTACTGTATATGATCTCAAGACGAAGGATAGGTCTTATATTACAAAAGATGTAGACTCTAACAGTATTCCTTCTATTTACGGCAATAAAATCGTATGGAGTGCAAATTCCAATGTCTACATACGTGATATATCTGCATGCACACAGACTAAAATAGCAGCTGGAAGCAATCCTGATATTTATGGTAATAAGGTCTCATATGATTCTGACTCTGCTGGATATACACCGCAGATTTATGTGTATGATATTACCACTAAAAAAGCAATAGATGTTAGCCAATATGGTGATAATGTAGCTTCACATATTTTTGGCAATAAAGTCATATGGTCAGATTTTTACACCAGGCTAGGCAATGTACGCATGTATGATATTGGTACGGAACAACAGATAGAAGTCACAGCTGGTGATGATATGACAGGGTATGATACTGGTGGTGCAACTAGCATAAATGGCAAAAAGATTGTTTATTTAAAACACAATGACCTTTCTAATATGGAATTAGGTGATGTATATATCTACGATATAGCTACTGGAAAAAGCAAACAATTGTCATCTGGTAACACTGCACAAACACCAGTTGTTTCAGACAATGTAATAGTGTGGTCAGATTCTGATCGTATCTATATGTACGTTACTGGGAGAGTACAAGCTTAAAACATTATTCTGATATCGAGACTTCGGTGATAGTATCAGTTAAAGATGCAGTCATTGAGAATTGCATCTTCACTAAAGCTGAGAGATATACTGATAGCTCAACAGTAACAAATTTCGCAGGTAACCAAACATTGAAAAAAACTGATATAATACCGTGAAGCAAATTAATGATTCAGTTACCTTAACATTTTGGGGCCTTTTAACATTTTTTTGAATTACCAAAATTTAACATCAATTCCACTGACAATTGACTGCAATTAACCAAAAATCCATAAAAAAATGTAAAGTCAAAAAATTCATCATTAAAAAAGAACTTTTATATATTTCATGTTGTTCCCTATTATTTAACTAATGTTATTTTCAAAATATTGTAAACATTAAGCCTACCAAAAATCAGTTCCTCGATTTCTATTTTGATTGGTTATTGTTGCTTCATTTCGGTTCTTTTTGCTCCATTTCTATACTCCAACTAAATTTTTCTTTGAATATATATAAATTATAGTTTATATAATTGGGCAATATTTTATTTGTTTGTTGCAAAGTAAATACTTAATTTAGTCTCTTATGATTACATATTTCCGGAATCTTATCCAGAACTTATAGCTGGATATTATTAGGAAATAGATAAATCTAAGAACTCAAAAATGCTGTGGAAAAAATATATTAAAAACGAGCAGAATAATTTGAACCCATTATAGAATAAAAAAAGCTTGAAATAAGAAAATTGCCAATTATCATCAAATGAGAACCATACCTAGAGCCTATTAGTGTCCTATCCTTTGTTTATATTTACGAGTATAAGGTTTGGATACCTACATTTGAATTTACGTGCCTGAGAAAATAGCTAGAGATATATTCCTTACCTGGCTATAAAAGTAAAATCAAACCTATCCAAACCGTAAACAGTTACATACGGTCAAACAGAAATTCGTCAATCAGAGAGATATTGAATTGGTACATTTTGCTTGCTGTCTTGCAAAGTCATGGAATAAATATATAGTTATCATTTTACTGAAGAAATATTATCTAATTTTCAAATAATAACAAATAATAGCTGTAATTAGTATAGATATTTATAGTAGTTTGCAGCAAACGATCCTTCGGAAAGGATTATCCCCATCAAAAATCTCCCTGGTCACGATACTGAAATATTCAACTCTGATTCGATCAAATTTGAAATCGGCAGAACGATACAAAAGCTACCATAAACATGAATACTGCTGAAAAATATTCATGTTCTATAATCATTCCCAAAGCGATTACTATAAAGAATAATCCAAGTATTCAATAGAGTATCCTGCTTAATGTCATTTTTACTGATTCTTTTTGACTCATTTGTATACCCCAATTCAATTTTTTCTTTTAATGTACAATACAATTAATAGTTATATTATTGTAAACTCAAAGGAACTCCAATATGTGACATACAATCTGAGAGTTGAAGACTATCGCGTTTTCTATCAAATTGATGATGAAGGGAAGAAAGTATACATTTTCTATATTCTGACCTCTAACAAGCGCATAAAAATATGGGAGAATTTGGTACTAGTTACCAGAACTTCAACTAGGGCTGATTTATTTTTAGATTTTCAGGAAACAGTTTAATGTTTAAACTTCTCTTCTCCGGATCAATGTTTGAATTCGAATCCCTTGATTACGCGTAGTTTTTTACTATAAAAACTGTGCATTAGTAAAGCGATAAATCCTATTTGTTTTGTGAAAAGCAACGAA
>CAWKGG010000032.1:0-8247 GCA_963848985.1 uncultured Methanosarcinaceae archaeon | reverse complement strand
GTGTGTGCGACGTGTGCCATTCTTTTATCAATGGCCCACGCTGCGCACTCTGAATAGACACGACACCGCGCATGAATGCGCGCATTGTTATCTATTGTTTGCTTAGGTATATAGATTAGATATGGCTATTATGTGGCGTAGGTATAAAAGGGGCCTGCGAGCCTCGTTGAGGGCAAGTGGTCGTAGTTTGTAGTTGAGTGGTTCTATTGAGGTTCGCGTTTCAACTACATATATTACATATTGCGACGAAGATATATTTATTTCGACGGCTGCATCTTTATACGAACGATTTGGCAGCCAGTTCCGTCGACCATCTACATTTACTGAGTGTTTTACTACTAGACCTCGATATCGTACGTAGAGTGGCAGGCTGCGTACGCGACATACGTACGATTTATTGCGCAATAAAGTATTTCGACGACCGCGATCAAGCGTCATCTCTCGACGCCTCGACCCATCGTGCTTCCCCAATTGTGGATCTACCTCACGGGATAGATCCGCAACAGTATACAGAAATAAGTTAGTGGTGTAGCCGCGCTTCCTACATAGTATATAGTGCCTGCAAACCCAGCCGGTCAGCTTGACATTATTTTGTCGAAATAGTGTTCTCACACTGATACGGATTACTCAAAGTCAGCATCTGTTTCGAGCTACTCAAGATTGTTCGTGCGACATAGCGTTCGACTCTTTAGCAGTCAACTCCAAATTGCTGACCGTACTATACATTACTTTTCGTAAGCAGTATGCGGGAAGCGTTGATTAAAAGGCCGCACGCATTCCTTTTGCTTCTCTTTTCCGCACTAAATGAACCCACCTTCCTCGTATACATGTGACAAGCGCTCCAGCAGATGCATTGTGGCAGGCTGTCTGGTTCCTGGTTTCGGCTCTTGAGTTTTCATTTGCGATACATATTCGTATGCACATACATATGTATGTGCATACGAATATGTATCGCAAATGAAAATTAGAAAAGCCGAAACCAGAACAAACTTTTATTTTAAACCTTACCTTTCTTCATTCGTTCCGTATTAGCATGACCTATTACTGTAGGAAAAGGAATTAGTTACTAATGTTTGAAAAAATTATGATATTTGTAAAAGTAATTATCAATTCTTGGTGGGATAAAGTTCCCAACAAAAAAATTTGAGCAGAAACTTGGATTTCCTTCCTGAAACATAGTTTTCCTTTCCTAAAATATGGATAAAAAAAGCCGTCTATAAATCTGTTTTGTATAAATAGCACTCTTTCAGTAAAGTCATTTCTAAATTCTGCATCAACAAAAATAATTTTGCTCTTATAACTTCAGAAAATAGCATTTTGTCACTTACCCATAAATATCATACTGGAAGGACATAGGTTCTCCAAAATACATATTTCACATTTAGGTTTTCTTGCCTGGCAGATCTTTCTCCCGTGATAAATTAGAATCATAGAGATTGAATCAAGTTCTTCTTTTGGTGCAATGGATATAAGATCAGCCTCGATTTTCTCAGGATCGGAATTTTTTGTAAAGTTTAACCTCCTTGAGACTCTTTTTACATGTGTATCTACAGCTATACCTTCTATTACCCCAAATGCCCTCGAAAGTACTATGTTTGCTGTTTTTCTTCCGACTCCAGGTAAAGAAACAAGTTCTTCCATTGTCTCAGGAACTTTTCCATTATAGTGCTCGACGATTAATTCTGCAGCACCTTTGATATTTTTTGCTTTGTTTTTGTAAAAACCTGTAGAATAAATATCATTCTCGAGTTCCATAAGGTCTGCATTTGCATAATCCTTTGCAGTACTGTATTTTTTAAACAACTTCTCAGTTACCCTGTTAATCTGGACATCTGTAGATTGGGCAGATAGAATGGTTGCGATAAGAAGCTCGAGAGGGTTACGGTAATTAAGGGAAGGCTTTGCATCAGGGTACATCTTCTTAAGAATAGCTAAACAAACCTGTAATCTTTGTATAGCGTCAGAGTTATTATTAGCTGTAGAATATTTGGGGGGCATCAAGAATAAATTTAAATTGAATGCTGATAAGTTTTTGCCCGAAAATTCAAATCGTTTAAAATAGACTTGAGGATAATTTCAAATAAAGGATTTATGACTGACACCATAATCAATCACTATCAAACATATGATAAAATTTAGGAGCTTATCAAAATCCTCTAGACATAATCCTTAAAAAAATTCTTACAAAATGTGATTCCAATAGCATGTTATATGATCGAATTGAACAAGAAAAAGATACTATTCTCTGCAGAAATCCTCTAAGTTGTGCATTTTCCCATATTTTTATAAACATTATGTTATCAAATATCCCTATATTTCCCACAAAAAAAATGAAGGAACATAAAATATTGAAATCGAATAAGTACATTAAATTTGATGATATCAGCCTTAAAACTGTTCAGTCTTCCAGAATGAATCTTTATTCCTGCAAATATTCCAAACATGATTATACCCAGCATCAACTTCTTGTTCTGGTTTTATTGAAGAAGTATATCAGCATAGGATATCGTGATTTTGTATATTTTATTGACCTAATGAACGATATAAAAGATAAACTCAATCTTAATAATATTCCCAATTTCACTATCCTTCAAAAGTTTGTACTCAGGATTCCCTCTTCTCTGTTTAATCGTATTTTGTCGAAAACTTTAAAGTTTTTTTTACTCACATTGATAAATGATCTCTATTATGGCAGTTGGTGCAACAGGATTTACAAGTTCCTATACAAGTTATTATTATTATTCCCGCAGAACAGGGGAGCTACGAAGGAGCTAATTGGAAACTTCAATATCAATCAAAACAACAAAACGATAGTATTAGGATGGAAAATTAGTCCAAAAAAATATGTCAAAATCAGACATGAAAATGCTATGATCAGACAATCAAATAGGATAAGAAAATCTCAATGTTATGTGATGGATAAAGGCTATGATTCAGAAAAAATCCATTCCCTAATTAGAGAAAAAATAATTGTAGACTCAATCATACCTGTAAGAAAAAGAAGGAGAACAAAATTTAGGGAAAATATGAAGACAAATGCACTTAATCTATGATAAGATTAAATACGACCAAAGGAATATAGCGGAGACAACCTTCTCTGTTGTCAAAAGGAAGTGTAAAAAAGTACTTCGGGTAAGAAAATTTCATAACCAAGTCAAAGAATTAAAACTTAAACTGATAGTCTATAACGTAAATAAAAAGATAGAAGAAATAATTTGCATTAAATTGATGATTTCCACACAATCGTTTTTAGATCATTATTTTCTACCTTGCAATGTAGTTTTTTGGGGTTTGTATCGGAATTCAGTTTCATTTTTTCCCAAAATGGCTGTTTTGCAAGTTAAAATGTTGTTATTCTGATGATATTATTAAAATTTATATAAATTTGACAATTAAGGTGTAATGTAACAAAGATTCTAATAAATATAAAAATTTAATTCCCCTAAAGAACGTTTTCTTTGCAGAGTGAAGAATTAAATCCATTTTTATAGTTATTTTTCATTATTAATGTTTAACACACATCAAGAGGCTGAAAATGAGAAAAGCGAGATATGATAAAGCAAGTAGAGGGCATACCCTCGTAAAGGCTTTAGGAATCACTTTGCTGGAGCTTTTTATTCTAGTGAGCATCGCCGGATCGGTGCCATTTGCAGATATACAGAACTCTGGCAGCAACAATGTCTCTGATTTAAATAAGTCGGATGAAGCAATAAACCCATTTGACAAAGTAATTGAAATTAATCCGCAGGATTCAAAAGCTTGGAACAAAAAAGGAAACGTTTATTCTGAACTAAATAAATCTGATGAAGCAATAAAAGAATATGACAAAGCAAACAACTCTGATGAAGCAATAAAAGCATTTGACAAAGCAATTGAAATTAACCCCCTGAATTCAAATGCTTGGATCTATAAAGGAAACGTTCTTTCTGACTTAAATAAATTAGAAGAAGCAATAAAAGCATATGACAAAGTAATTGAAATTAACCCGAATAATTCAGATGCTTGGTACAATAAGGGAAATGCTCTATATGCTCTAAATAAATCCTATAAAGCAATAATAGCGTATGACAAGTCAATTAAAATTAACCCACAGAGTTCATTAACTTGGTACAATAAAGGTCTTGCTCTAGATCATTTAAATAAATCCGATGAATCAATAAAGGCATATGACAAAGCAATTGAAATTAATCCACAGTATTCAATGGCTTGGAACAATAAAGGACTTGCTCTATATAAATCAAATAAATCAGATGAAGCAATAAAGGCATTTGACAAAGCAATTGGAATTGATCCACAGAATTCAAAAGCTTTGAACAATAAAGGCACAGCTCTAGTGAAATTAGGTAAACCAGAAGAAGCAATAACAGAATTTGACAAAGCAATTGAAATTAACCCGAATAATTCAGATGCTTGGTACAATAAAGGAATTGCTCTAGATGATTTAGGCAAGTACGATGAAGCAATAAAAGCATATGATAAAGATATTGAAATTAATCCGCGACATCCAAATACCTGGGACAGTAAAGGAAATGCTTTAAATAAACTTAATAAATTTGATGAAGCTATAATAGCATATGACAAAGCAATTGAAATTAACCCGCAGCATACAAATGCTTGGTACAATAAAGGACTTGTTCTGTATAAATTGAATAAATCCGATGAAGCTATAATAGCATATGACAAGGCAATTGAAATTAACCCTAATGATTCAGATGTTTGGTACAATAAAGGACTTGCTCTAGATAGTTTAAATAAATACGATGAAGTAATAAAAGCATATGAAAAAGCAATTGAAATTAACCCCCAAAATTCAATGGCTTGGTACAATAAAGGACTTGTTCTGTATAAATTGAATAAATCCGATGAAGCGATAAAAGCATATGAAAAAGCAATTGAAATGAATCCCCAAAATTCAATGGCTTGGTATAAAAAAAGACTTGCTCTACATATTCTCTCATCAACAACAAGTATAAATCAATCCTTAATTTGAAAAACACCATAGAGCTTGACTCATATGTCACGAAAAAGAAAATTTGCGACACTATCAACAGAAGTTATAAAGAACTTCAGTATCGTCCCTAATTAATTGTTTCATATTTCCGCTAATTAAGTTCTCAGTGTAAAGAATGTTTTCGTCCTCATTCACTGAAGCAGATCTACTCCAAATAACTTCACTGAAGGGCAGAATAAAAAGACCGGATAATAGCCAAATATGCATTTTAAAAATAAAATCAGCCAAATTATGGCGAACTGTCAACTCTATAAATGGCACAAAATAACTTATCTCATATTGAGTTTAAAATCATTACTAAAGGTTATTAATTCTGCTAAATAAATTTAGAATAAAATCATATTTTCTGAACAGATTTTACCGAATAAAAGTGCTACATCTTTTCTTCTTCACTCAACAAATATTCTTCTTCACTCAACAAATATATATGATTCCTTAAAGTATCTTCCATTTATGACTCTTGAGCCCGTTCACATGCATAAGATCTCGGAATTTGCAAAAAGGATTGATCGGTCATTTGAGTTTAAAGATCCTAAGACAGCTACTGATATTTATAATCTCCTTGAGGAGTTAAAACTTGATGGAAAGGTTATTCTTAAGTCTATAGACCGACTCTTTCGAGGAATTGTCAATACAGAGTTGATGTCACAGGGCATGGACCCATATCCGGTTACTTATGCCTGTGACAGTGGGAGCACAAATCCAAGGACTTATGACAGCGGGCTTTTTGTAGACTTCTGCCATTGTGGGCTGGCTGCAACACCTTCAGATCTTGATATCCAGAAATACAGGACAATTGTTTGTGCTGCGTATTCTTCTTCAGAGAGAGTGGCTATGCAGGCTACTCAAGATTGGGAAATTTTTGATGACGGGTTTGGGAGGGCAAAGTTGGTCACAATTGCAGCTGACGAGGTGAAAAAAAACGCCTGATATGGTACATAATTTTGCAATGTACCTAGCCGAATCCGAGCATATCCTTTTTATGAAGGAAAGGGTGAACTCAGAAAGCTTTTTCATAATGGACGGGCCGATTTATCCAAAGCAGCTCATGTACTGGATGGTGCTGGGTGACAAGGAAGTAAAAATCAGACAGAACGACAATGCCCGAAAAATACTCCAGAATTACATTGAAATCATGGATAATTTCCTGGAAAAGCGGAGGCCTTTAATAGGATTTGTGAAAAATCCTATTGACAAGCAAATTATGGACAGTATCCGGAAGAAAAGGGAAGCTATTGAATTGCCATGGACGCTTGACTCCCAATTTTTCCGAAATATTCTCTCCCCAGAAAAAATTGGTAGTAAATGTGGGCAGGGGCATGGTGGAAGAAATTCTAAAAATAATGGGGAAAATAACCTATATAATGGTTCCAGGAACACTTACATTACTTATACTAACTGGTTTTTACAGCCCAATAGGTTTTATGAAAGGCTGCTCAATGGAACTTCACCACTTGCAGCCGGTGATACGCTTCAACAAAAACTCAGGCATAATTTTCCACCTGAGGATTATGCCCTTTGTTTTTTCATGCTTTATGTCCCCGCTAAGGACGTGATCTTCAAGATAGAAACTCCTTATGGACTTATTAAGGACAATTTCCTGCGCATGCAAATTACCAAAAAAGTGCTATTTGATCTTTCTCTACATGGCTTTCCTCTTACCCTCACAAAAGTAGATAATCTCTCAAAAATTAGGAAAGTGGAGCGGCAAGAGATCGATAAATTCTTTGAAAATATGAATCCTGATTTAAATTATAATGATACTCGATGGGGTAATATTATTGAAATATGAAGATTCCGATATTTTGGCTTTTATCTCCGACAAATCGAAAAAGGAACCTGCAACTAGTATAAATTTGGGTGCAGAAAAAAATGGAGAATTTGAGCAAATCCCTGAAGAGGATAATTTTGGAAATAAGACGAGGGATAAGGTTGTGAATTCCCTTAAAGGCGCTTTAAATCAGGATACTGTGTTCATATCTGAATCTCATTCTTTTTTTTCCAGCTCCTTCTATGGAATCCCAATCTATGAAATTATCTGAAAAAGAAGTTTTCCCCTTTGAAACCTTCGAAGGTTATGACAGAGGTACCTTAAATCTTTTCTCGTCTTCAGAAGCCTTCGGGATTGTTACAACAGGGATAGATCCTCTGGAAATCACTCCCTCAGGAGCTGTAATCACTGGCTTCATTACATCTTCAAGGCGGAATGAAATAAGGCTTGGGACTTATGTGATCTTGCCTTATGAGAGTGGAGAACAACTTTTTGCTCGGGTAGGTAAACTTCAATACAGGCAAGAATTTGTGGTAGATGACGCAACTGAAATCCACTCAAAGCGAATGCTCAGTGCCCGTGGAGGTTCTATATACGAAGCTGACTACAAATTTCTTGCCTGTCTAGATCCTCTTTGCATTCTGTACCGGAAGATCGATGGTACACTTACAAGAAGGATGGCAGACAGGATCCCTCGCCCCAACACTCCTATTCTGCCTGTTACGAATAGGCTTGAAGTACAGACAGGGCTCAATATTCCTGAAGAGGGTATTTTCCTCGGGCACCTGAGCGTTGGGGGAGAACTTGTAAAAACCCATTCTGAGCCTGAAACAGTTGCATATTACCTCAGAAACGATTATTCTATGGGTGATCCTCTTATTTTCAGGCATATGCTTATCTGCGGGAGCACAGGAACAGGAAAAACCTTCCTTTCTAAAAATATTCTCCGCCAGTTCATGACAGAATACAACAGGTACAGGGTGCGTAGTTCCCCTAATAAAGCGGGGAAAAATCCCTGCCTGGTTATTATGGATCCTCAAGATGAATATTCCCAGCTTTTTGAGGATAATGAAACTTTAACAGAGGAGGATTATTTCAAGTTTGAATCCGAAAAAGTTGCTTATGGCAGGGTTCAATCTACAAAAGCGTTTGTAGCAAAGATAAATGGGCAAAAATATCTCGGAGATAAGACAAGGGCTGAACAAATTGAGTTTACAATTCCGTTTTCCCTTGTAGAGCATAATTCTTGGCTTATTGCAGCAGCTGGAATGTCTGAGCTTCAGTACATAGGTCTTGAAGTGCTTCTTGGAGACTTCTTTAAGTCAAGCGTATCCCATACTTACCGCAATTTCATCGATCATATTGACAATGAGAGTATACGCTCCTACTACGTAGATAGCGGGAAACTTCATGAGTCCTCTTTTGACGGGATTGTTAGGCGAACTAAAAGTCGATTTTTTTCGAA
>CAWKGG010000031.1:0-23849 GCA_963848985.1 uncultured Methanosarcinaceae archaeon | reverse complement strand
TACTGGTGAAGTTTATCATCTCGGACACGGAAGATTGATAAGACTGAGAAGTCTCAAATACTTAGAAATACTAAAATACAAAGAAAAAGTAAAGTATATCCGTAGATATTACCAGTTATTCAAAAACTCATCGCACAAGGTAACGGATTATAAGCGCACGCCCTACACGCTAGTCCTAGAAGTCAAGGGCTTATTTCCAAGTCCTTTTTGTAATTTATATAACTAATAATATCTTTAATTCTCTCGACTTTAAAAATGTTGTCATTCTAAATTTTAAAAAAATAAATTAGAAAATAAAATTATTTATAATTCTCAAATTTTTTTGCTAGCTGTAGCACGTACCCCGAGAGCGGAATACGAGTTAGACGGAATCCTACAGCAGTACAAGTAAGCCCTGTCCGAATTAGCGACGAACCCAGCGACAGAATTATTTGAAGGACCCCAATAATATAAATTTTGTTTAGAAGACTTTTTAGTAGGTAATCCTTGTTTGTTGAAACTAGATTCATCAATCCAACAATTATCTTTAACATGATTTTCTAATTTTTCCATATTTACTTCAGGTTTCAATGTTCCATCTGATTGTAGTCTATGATCATATGAAATAAAACTAGAACTAGTTTGAGGTTCAACATTAAACTTTGCATCTAACCATTCACTTCTCCAAGGACTTCTTACTTCACAAATTTCTTCATAAATTATACTTAACCTATTCTGATGCACTGGATGTCCATCCGCAAAATATACTCCACTATTTTTGCCTATCTCAGTTTTTCTACCTTTTTCAAGTAATTCTTTAAAATCAATAAATTGTCTTAGGTTTAAAGTCATATTGCCCAGTGTTTGATTAAGTTTCAAAGCTTGTTCCCAATTAATATTTCCAATATATCTGCTTGCAAGATATTCTTGAGCAGTATTTTCAACCTTGATACCCAATTTTTTTGCTGCAGATTCTACATTTGAGTCATATCCTAAACGAGTCATGGCTACAATCAAATCAGGATAACTATAACTTCCATGTTTTCTTCCTGGAAGAATAATATAATCGCTTAGATTAAAATTTCCAATTGCAGGAGTAGGTGGATATTAATATTTTGAGCAGGTTGCACGATTGGTTTTGAATTTTCAGCCAGAACTCTCTCTAATCCTTCGATTTGACTTCCCATAATGTGTTTTGGTATTGTTATTTTCATGAGCTTGTTAACCTCTGATATGTATTTTTAGTAATATCCACCATTAACTTTGACAAATGATTCCCCGAGTTACATAAAATACGGGAATACCCCATGATTCCAAATCATTAGTAAATCCAGTTTTACCTCCAAGTTGAATATGGGCATAATGATTTTTTTGCACAGATTCTTTAAATTCTTCTTTTTCTGAATTCCAGTTTTGAATATCCCCGTCAGATAAAGATAGATACTAAACTTTCTCTTCCTTTCAAGCTTGAGTTAATGTTTTTGCATCAATTTTTGTTCCGCCCCAATCTGGTGAAAGTGCATGTTTTTCTACTTGTCTTGACTTCCAAAATCTGATTCTTTATATCTTGTTTGAAGAAGAGAATAAAGATAGTCCATGATGGATATATTGTGCAATACCTTGATTTTGTAAGAAATTTTCCACTCCATAAAATCCTAGCAATGCGTAATGGTATTTACTATTATCTCCCCATGGAATAAAATTAGTGTCTCCTACATTATGAGATCCATCAGGAGCATCTTGCATACTTAGAGAATTATCTAACATTACTAAGTTTGAAATCAGGAAAACTCTTTCTTTGAACTTTTGATTTTGCAATTATAGTAATTGGTTGTCTTGCATATGCAAAATTTATGCCATAGTTCATCTACATATAATTTAGAGACTCTTATCTTTGCAGGGTCATCTTTTTCTGCATTAAAAGGTCTAAAATTAAGAGGAGAAATATTTAGACTATTCTCTTTTGTCATTGCTTCTACTTTTACAGGAATTGCTCTTGCTAATTTTTGATAAACACTGTCCAATTGTTCATAACTTGTAAAGTTTGGGGATTGTCCGTCTCCTGCTTTATATCTTCCATAAGCAATATTTTCTTTTCCTTCTCTAGTGCCTACTTTTTGCTCAATTCCATTTCCAGCAGGTTGTTTTTGCTCTTGACCTTGTCCAGAACCTTGATTTGAATCTGAAAATGCAGAAAGTCTCTCTTGAGGTTGAGCATCAAGTAAATCTGCAACATGTTTAGCAAAAATTCCAGCCATTTGAGGCCATTGATCTTTCTCAAAAAGAACTCTAGTGTCTTGAATATTTTTAGGCAAAGACAAATCAGCAACAATACTATTAACTGCTTTAGTTACTTTCTTATCATTTAAATAATGTCTTTTCAAAAGTGCTTCATCTAATTTATCTCCAAATAAATGCATATTGAGTTTTACAAAAGCTTCGTACATCGGAGTAAATCCTTTTTGTCCTTGTTTCCTTATGGATAGACCTTCATTATCCCAAAATAAGACTTGACCATTAAAACTACCATTGAATTCTCTACATCTAGGATTAATTATTGTATCTTCAAACGCATTTAACACATAACTAGCCATTCCTTGTTTATCTTGTGGCAAATTATTAGTAACTGCTTCCAACATTTTATCATGATGATAAGTATCATAAGGACATCCCAATTGAGAACCATGGGGCAATTCCCAATGAGCACATTCATGGGTTAATACATCAGTCAAAAGAGTTTCTAATCCGTTTTCAATTTTCTTTTTCTTAGCATAGGCAATTTGTCTTCTGTCACTTACTGGATTAAATCCTTTTCTAAGAACCATTTCAATATTCCAACCTTGTGGATTAATATGCGCAGCAAGATTATGTTCTGATTCATCATATTCGACAACTTTTAATGTGCCTCCGACTAAGCCAATCTTATTTTTTCTTTCATACAGTTTTTGTTTAATTTGTTGTAGTTCCATTGTTTATACCATTAAATTTTTTGCGCACCTGCGCCTTCGGCGCATCCATATACCCCGAGAGCGGAATCCGTGCTAGACGGAATCCCATCGCAGTACAAGTAAGCCCTGCCCGAATCAGCGCCGAACCCAGCGACATTATCTTTTCTAGGATACCAAAAGTAAATATTCTTTCCTTGAACATAATCTTGTTTGCTACTTTTAGCACTCTTTGAAGCCAAACCTTGTTTGTTAAACGAAAAATTAATATAACTATCATTCATAAGACAATCTTCTAATTTTTCTCTGTTAGAATTAAATCTGTTCTATTACTTCTATTTCCTTGTCCTTTCACATGCCTAGTTACACTCTCTAACCAATAAATATCATTGCTACCAGTTCCACTTACAAATTTTGCATTTAACCAAGTCCATGCACCAACATTATTTCTTCCGTAAACATTCTTATGATTTTTAGTAAGATGTAGATACATATCTTGAACTAATTCTTTTCTAACTTCACTCCCATCAGCATGAAATAATTTTCCTTTTCCATTGAATGAAGCCATAACGCCATTAAAATAAGTCATAAATATTTTGGGAGTAGGCATATACAATCCATTTTCAAGTAATTTAACATGAGTATCTTCATAATTCAAACCACCATAATTTTCTAGCTCAAAAGGAGAAATAAGTGTAGGTTTTCCATTGATACCATTAATTCCAACTTGGATATATTTTGATAAATCTGCATTTACTGCTAAAGGTTGAGGAACTGGATCTTGTGAAGGATTTACGGGCGTTTGAGTTTGTACACTTCCAGCCAGAACTCTTTCTAAAGATCCTTCAATTTGACTTCCCATAATGTGTTTTGGTATTGTTATTTTCATTTTATTCTCCTAAATTTTTTTGCGCATTGCACGTACCCCGAGAGCGGAATACGAGATAGACGGATCCCTACAGCAGCACAAGCCAGCCCTGCCCGAATAAGCGCCGAACCTAGCGACAGAATTATTATCTTTTCCTGGTTGCCAATAATACAAAGAACCATCTTTTACATTAGGTTTAGGCAATCCCTGATCATTTGCATCTCTAAGCCAATCATTCATGTCTATTCCAGGAGTTTTATCTTTAGTTAAATAATTCTTCAATTCTACAGAAAGATGAGATGTAGTTTTAGTACCTATACCTCTATTATCATATTCCATATTAAGTTTGCCACCTTTAAATTTAAAATTAGCATCTAACCATTCAGATTCTCCATGGATCTCTAACCGTATATATTTCATCTAATATTCCATCTAGTTTTGATTTATCAACCAATTTACCTCTACCATCATAAGCTTTACCAGAACGTAAAAGATTTAAGAAATCTACAAATTGTCTAATGGTAGGCATAAAAGCACCTTCTTGATTCAAGGCACTATGTGAATCCTTCCAATTCTTACCTTGATGAGTTGTTTTCATAGCAACCAATAAATCGGGATAAATAGTATTACTTCCAATTTTACCAGCAGGTAAAATAATATAATTTTGAGGATTAGAGATGTTTGCAGGTGTTGGAACTGATTGAGTAGTAATCGAAACATAGGAGTTTGCGAGCTATTCCCCAATGCCCTTTCTAATGAACCTTCAACTAGACTTCCAAGAAAATATTTAGGAATGTTGACTTTCATAGTGGTTTTTCAAAACCTCCATTGTGTCCTTCATGAAACTCCATCTATCAGTGAAGTTTCCAAGTATCTTATCATTCATCTTTCCTGATTGAACCATATTAAGAGACAGCAGCAATATTGTCTTTTTGCTGATCAAATTGAGTTCTAGTAGTAGCTATTACTGCATCCATTGCTGAATACTTATCTCCTTGATATGTTCCATCAACCATTGCAGGGTTCAATACTCCAGAATATGCACTTACATACTTGAATGCCTGCATCATTGAATCAAAATAATGTTTACTTACTCCTTCATCAATATTATTTAGAGCTTTTTCTTCATTAAATCCTTTTTCCTTTCTTAAATAATCTAAATGTTTAGCTCTAACTATTTCATCAAGACTTTGAGAAAGTCTAATTATGGATTTAGCTGCTCTTGTTGATACGGGTAAGATTAATCCAACATCTGAACCTTGTTCATGTTGCTCTAATTGAGTTGGCCATTGAGATTTCATTTTTCTCTTACTTCCTCTGCTACAATAGTCTAATCCGTGAAGTAAATAATTAGAAATAATCAATTTTTCAAGTGGAACTTCTTGAGCGACCAATTTATCATGTCTTTCAATTGTTAAAGCTGAAGGATCTTTTGCATCACTAGAATTAAAATCAACTCTTGGATTAGTATTAGTAGCCAAGATTTCTAAAGTATCTCCTGCAGTTGGGAAAAAATAATCAGTATCGATTGTAACGTGCATTCTATCTTTCAATGCTCTTCCTAATTCATTTGCAGATTCAGTAAATTGTTGACCAATGTTACCTGTGGCAATACCGACAGAATAACCATTTCCAATAGGGTAAGCTTTTCCATTTAATTCTATAAATCCATCGAATAAGTTAAATAATTGAGCTCTAACTGCAGGAACACAATTTGGCAATTCGTCTACAACAGTTAAATGAGTATCGATTTTATCAGTTAATTCTTTATACCCCATTCCTTTTTGCAAATTTCCATCTTTTAATGCTTTAAAGAATTCTGGGTTTAACTGTTGGAATAATTCTCTAGTATCCATATCATTTCTTCCTAACACGAATAAAGACTTGTCTCCAAAATTAGTCATTGCATCTTTTGCTAATTGTGTTTTACCATTTCCAGTATCTCCTTGTAGAAATAAGTTCAATCTTCCAAGTAAACATGCATCAACCATATCTTGCATATAGATTGGAACGCCATGCAATTGCATAAGTTCAGTAGTATTTTTGTACATTTTAGTCATATTCTGTTGCCTCCTTGATTATGTCAATTCTAACTTCGACTATTGTCTTAGGTTTTAAATTTTCTTGAAGATATTTAGGAATAAGTATAACTGATTGCTTGCCATGTTTGGCTATTCTCTTTGTTATTACATAGCTTTTTGGTTTGTTTTCCATTTTTATGTTGTTTATGTAGTTTCTGTTATTTTTTTACAGAATATAAGGTATTTAAATCTTTCTATATTATGTTACTATAAAGTGACAACATAACTAAAAGTTATCGCCATATAAAATAAAAGACTAAAGTTCTGAAAAGCCTTGCCCTAGAGGTAGTCTATCGTTCCCAAAGGAATACCTGCCAAGGACACTAAAAGGGTTACATGCACAATCATAGTGCTTTTAAGAAAGAGCCATGAAATTCAACAATAATAGCTAGTAATTATGACAAACCTTGGGTAAGTTTTGAGTGAAACCTAAAATTGTGGTGATACTTAATGATTGTGCTAACGCTGTCGCTAGGTTCAACGCTAATTCGGACAGGGCTAACTTGAACTGCAATAGGAATCCGTCTAACACGAATTCCGCTCTCGGAATAACCCTGTCCTCTAGGGCACAATAATTACCATGAAAACTTACAAAAATTTATACACTAAATTATGTTCAACTGAAAACATAATAGAAGCATATGAAAAAGCACGTAAAGGCAAAGCTAAAAAGTTAGCAGTTTTAGAATTTGAAGAAAAAACTCTAGAAAATCTGCAAACATTACAAAAAGAACTTATTAATTTAACCTATGAACCTAAACCACTTAAAAGATTTATCGTCCGAGATCCAAAAACTAGAACCATCCACGCTTCTGCATTTCGAGATAGAATAGTCCATCATGTATTAGTAAATATTTTAGAGCCTATTTTTGAAAAAATATTCATACATGATTCCTATGCAAGCAGAAAAGACAAGGGAGCACATATTGCAATAACCCGTTTTGATAAATTCAAGCGAAAAGTTTCACAGAATGGTTTAGTCGTTAGGGGTAAGAACAACACCTCAAATAATATACAAGGATATGTTTTCAAAGCAGATATTTACCACTATTTTGATAATGTAAATCATGAAACATTAATAAATATTATAAAGAGTAAATTTAAAGATGAAAAAATAACTTGGATTATAAGAAAGATATTAAATAATTTTAAAACAGAAAGTGAAGGAAAGGGTATGCCTCTTGGAAATTACACTTCACAATTCTTTGCCAATGTTTATTTGAATAAGTTAGATTACTTTGTAAAACATGAATTAAAAGCCAAATACTACATAAGGTATGTTGATGATTTTGTTATTTTACATAGAAATAAAAAAAGATTAGAATATTTTAGAAAGCATATTGTAGAATTTCTAAATGAAATCAAGTTAAAGCTACATCCAAACAAATCCGATATTATTCCCCTTCAAAAAGGAATTACTTTCTTAGGGTATAGAATCTTTTATAATTATAAACTACTTAGAAAAAGAAATCGCGATCATTTCACCAATAAACTTGAAAAATATATAAAATTTTACAAAGAAGATATTTTAAGCGATAAAGACTTAATTAATAGATTAGAGGGGTGGTTTGGTTATGCTCAATGGGCAAATACATATTCATTTAGAAAAAGGATAGTAGAAAGAGTAGCGAAACAATTCAAAGATAAAAAGTCAAATAAATTAGAAGAATTGTATAAATCTACTAAAATAGATTATAATTAATAAAATTAGCCCTTGGGCACTCTCAGAGGCAGGGACAATATAAAGAGACTGCTTTTTCAGCAATTTAGCCGAAATAATATACCACAAAACATGAAAACATCCCTCAATGTACTAGGGCAAATTCTAGGCATTTTTTAGTAATTTTTTAAGCTTTTTTTGAAATTCTGAACGAGTAGATACTAGACCGAATTTGCTATATTTTGATGCAATAGCTTTCTTTGAAACAACAATCATCCATCTATTTTTGAATTTACGGTTCAAATAATCTATTTTTGCTCTTAATTGATGTTTCTTTTTTAGTAAAGTTCCCGTTTCAATTTCTATGGCAAATAATTGCTTTGAATACTTGAAAGTTATATCTGCTTCTCTTGTATCCCAATCAATAATATTTGTAATATCTTTAATTTTAAATAGCCATTTCATCGCAGACCAAACTAAAAATGTATGCGTAACCGAGTGTTTCATTGTTGGTTTAACTAAAACGTGAATATAATCTTCTTCATTTAAACAATATTCATATGCTCTTTTATATCCGTATTTTAAAAGTATTCCTTTTTCTTTTTCAGTCATATCGCATTCTATAAAAACAGGAATATTATCTGCGTTCATCTTTCTCAATGAAGTTTCTTCAAATTCTCTAAGTTCTATTACTTTTTCCTTAATTCTAATTTCAAGCTGTTCGATTTTTTCCTTTGCTATCTCTTCTTTAAATCCTAAATCTTCTATTCTCTCTTTTCTTGTTACAATAGGAATTTCAAATTGAATTTCTTTTATCTTTTTAAAAATATTTTCAGTCATATCTGGAAATAATCCACTATCTAATCTAATATTGAGTACATTTTTCAATTCTCTAAGTTCGTTAGAACTAAGTCCATCAATCGGGAGTATAATTTGTTTTTCTAGTTCCTTTCTTTTCATTAACAAAGATTCTTGTCTAGCCTTTAAAGATTGTTTCTTACTTGCTTTTCTATCCTGCCATTTGAAAACTACTTTATGGATCTTATAGTTAAGATAAATCATAAAAGGTGAAAATATAATTAGCAAAGCAAGATAAAACTTCCATTGCGTTAAAAGAAAAAGAAAGGAGTTATACGCATCAATAAACATTTCTTTTGTTATATAAAATATGGTTTTTAATGAAATTCCTGCTGAAATAAAATCAGATTTAATTCTCTCAAAAGTAGGCATAATTATTTTTTCAAAAATCATCCACATAATAATTGCAGCGATGATCCATCCTGAACCTCCAACTCCAGAATCTTGTTCACTCATTCAAATGCTTCCTCCACCAACAAATACTGCTAATATGGCTATTTCTAAATTATCCATCATGTTAGTCGGCATATATTGCTAATAAAGAACGTTTATCATGCAATAAAAAAGCAGAAAAAAATGAAAATAATCCAAATTAGACAAAAATTACCGAAAATCGAGACTATTTAAATTAACAAGGTACTTTTTTTACGTAATTTTTTACGTAATTTTTTTCCCTAGTTAATTTATAAACAAAATTGATATAACCAATATATGAAAGAAAAAATAAAGTTTGAAAATGGAAAAGAAATCCCCGAACAAGAAAATTGGATTAAGATAATCTTAAAAATAATGGAAAAAACAAGGGAGAAGAGACAAAATGCAACAAATTCAAATTAAAGGATTGTATGGTCTATTCTTCAAAAGAATAAGAGAAATAGAAGTAAAAACAAAGAATAACATTATTCCATTTCCAGTTCTGTTTCAAAAGCTTTGTACCTGTTTTTCAATCCCTAAGCAAGAATGTTGGGAAGTTTTATTCATAATAAGAGATATGGGTTTAATTGAGATTGTTCCTTATCATGGAATTAGGATAAATCAGTAATGGAACTTTCTATCGTATTCTTTATGAGTCATCCATTCAAGTATAACGCTAACAATCTTAACTTCATTACCTACAATTGTATATATTAACCTCCAAGCATTTGGTAAATCATACTTCCAAAGTGCCTTAACGCCATATTTTTGAGCATATTCTTTTGGAATTAACCTTTCAGGTATTCTAGTTCCACAAAGATAATCTTTAAGCAAATCTTCTCTTGCCCTACTTAAAAAGTTGAATAATTCTTTGTCTTCAAATTTCCCATCCTTCAAAGATTCGAAGGCCGACTTCGTTTTCGTATCGATAAAAGTAACTTCATTTATTTTCATAGTCTTTTTGAAAGAAGACCTTGTGCTTCAAGTTTTCTAACAAGTGCAGGATTCCATATCCAGATTATTTTTCCATCTTTGTCAGCAACTATTTTATTATTCTGTTCAAGATAATCAATTATTACCAAATAAGTTTGCCACATTACCTTTTTAGGTAAGTTTTTCCAAAGCTCTGTCCTATTGAATTCTCCAGATTTAGATTCTATTACTTTTTCTACCATTAATATGGTTTCCAATGTAGGAGATCTTGCAAAAGGGTTATGATTCATTTGTTGCATATTAATTAGTATATCATTTGATATATAAATCTTTTGGTCTTCCAAATTCATAGTTTAACCTCATTTATCTTTTGAGCAACTAATGCTAAAACTTCTTTATCTTTGAAAAGAAGATTCATTATTTTGTTTACATCTTCTCTTTCTGTTTCTTTAGCTTGGAATTCTATTCTCTCATTTTCATTTAAGATGTACCCGCAAACCTTGCATAGTTTATTAGTTATCTCGTTTTGAGTTTTACACATCATACAAATAGAAGGTTTCAATTTGCTAATCTTACTTTCTTGATTGTTCTGTTGGATCCCATAAATTCCAAGTAAAGCTTCATCAACATCTTTTCCAGATAAATGCACATAAACAGAAGCCATATCACTCCCCCTAGTCCATCCAAAAAATACCTTCAATTGCTGTTCAGTAAATCTTGATGCTAAATATGTTGCTCTTGCGTGTCTAAAATTATGAGGATTAACTTTTTTCCTTATTTCTGCTCTTTTAGCAATAACCCTTAATATTTTACAAAAAGCAGGATATTCCAACATTTCGTTTCTATTGTTGTTTAACCATAAAAATGATTCAGGATTATTCTTATCGGGATGTTTGTTTATCCATTCAGCAATATAGGGTTCTGAACTTATTACTCTTACTCTTCTTCCACCAGTTTTTCCGTTTACCATTAATATACATCCTGGCTTTTCAAAGATTAAATCTTTTAATTGTATTTTCAAAAATTCTCCAATTCTGCATCCAGACTCATAAAGCCCACTTATCATAGCTCTATCCCTTGAATTTTTAGTATGATTAATCAAATTCATTATATCTTCTTCTGTAAGCAATTCAGAAGGAAGTTTATCATTATGCTTTTTGAAAGAAGTCTTAATCCATGAAGTGTCTATTTCAACATTCTTACAAGAAATCCATTTGAAAAACTTTTTAATAACACCCCTATAATCTACTTTAGTTCTAGGACTATAATTATCCATAACCTCAATTTTAGCTAGCAAGGCCTTAACATCTTCGTTTTTATAGGCAACAAAGTCCTTTTTGTGCCAAATTGATATATTTTTTAGGATATACAAACATTTTATTATTCTCGCTAAACCTATATTTTGAGCCAAACAATCATCTCTAAACTCAAACATTAAGGTTTTATTCTCCATAGATATCTCAATATTACGTTTAATATTTTCAATTACGTTTTCTAATGCTTTTCTGTGGTCGTATATGCTTTCCATATTGTCAATTATCGCTATTTGCTATTAAACCACGGTCTCAGAATACGCTCTTAACTTAGAGGATTAAGCGCACGCCAGGAATCGAACCTGGACAAATTCGGGCTGCAGCCGAACGCAGTACCATTGTGCCACGTGCGCATCTTTAGTACAAAAACATTTAGAATGTCTCTGCATAGACAATAGAAGACTAATAAAAAGCTTATTTAAACATTTAGCCTAATGAGTAAATTTAAATTTTAAGAGTCCGCTCCCGACAGGATTTGAACCTGCGACCACTGACTTAGAAGGCCAGTGCTCTATCCAGACTGAGCTACGGGAGCTCAAAGAAAGTACAATTGGAAGTTATTTAAAAGTTACCGTTCCTCAAATTCAGTCGGAGAAGTCAAATCTAACTTAATAACTTTTTTCTTAAAAGGAACTTCAGTATGATTCTCTCGCTCAGTCTTGTTTCGATATTTTACCAAATAATCAAATACAAACGCAGAGAGAAGAATAAAGAGAAGCACATATAATCCAAAGAAGAATAAATCCTGCTTATTGTTAGTAATATCTAAATTGTTTGCAGATGCACTACCGACCTGAAAACCAAAAAATCCTACTGCCTTTCCATAAGCTAAAACTTCAATAAAAGTTAAAGCGAAAGCAAATAATAGTAAAACTAAAAAAAATGAAATTACCTTCTTTTTCTTCATTTTAAGATATAGAAGTCTATTCTTATAAAGCTTACTTTCTTCACAACTTATTTAAACGATATTTGCTAATAATAACCATGCAAAAAATGAGTGTTACTTTTTTAGGCACTGGTAACGCAGTACCTACAGAAATAAGAAATCATACTGGAATTCTAATAAACTTTAAAGATGAGAGCATATTATTTGATTGCGGAGAATCCATTCAAAGGCAATTTAAAATTGCCAAAATTTCTCCTTCTAAATTAACAAGAATTTTTATAACACATTGGCATGGAGATCACATTTTAGGATTACCAGGATTATTTCAAACATTGGCTATGGCTGATTATAATAGAACATTAAAAATATATGGCCCTCCTGGAACTATACATTTTATTTCGATAATAAAAGAATTACTTATGCACATCAACATAAAACTAGAAGTAAAGGAATTAGATGAAGGCATAGTAGTTGATGAAGAAGAGTTTAGAATAGAAACAAAAAAAATGGATCATAATATTCCGTCCCTAGCATATTCATTTATAGCTAAAGAGAAAATTAGATTAAAAGGTGACAAGTTAAAAAAATTAAAGCTACCAAATTCACCATTAATAAAAAATCTTCAACAAGGTAAAGATATAATATTTAATAATAAAAAAATTAAGCGTCTCAAGTAACTTACAAAGAACCAGAAAGAAAAATAACAATAATTCTTGACACATTAATGAATCCTAAAGCTATCAGCTTAGCCAAAATTCTGATCTATTAATAACCGAATCCACCTTTTCTGAAAAAGAATCTGAAAAAGCAAAAGAATACAAACACTTAACTGCGAAAGATGCTGCCACGATAGCAAAAAAATCAAAATTAAAAGCACTATTAATTACTCATATTTCCCAAAGATATGAACATAATCTTCCATTAATTGAAAAAGAAGCCAAAAAAATATTTAAAAACACAAGAATAGCAAAAGATTTTGATTCATTCGAATTATAAAACTACTAATAAATTTTTAAAAGATAATTATTTCTTCAAACTAGTTGAAGCAGGAGAAATATAATATTATAGTATCTCCTCTTAAAAATGTAAGACCAATATTTTTCTTAACAGAACCCGCTTCCATTTCTTTTGCATTATCTAAAACTACATTAACATGAATATCAAACGCTACAAGAGTACCAACAAATTGCTTATCTCCCTTCAATTGTACTATAACTTCTTTTGCCTTTGAAGCGTTCAAAAGGTCAAGAGGTCTTTCGATTCCGTTTGCCATGATTTCTCTCAATCCTTAGCATATTTAAATGTATCGTCTGTTAAACTGCTACTTTAGAGAAATAAAATAACTTACTGGAAATAAAAATAAATTTTATAACGACGATAAATCAAATATAATTATAAAAGTTAAATTTAATATAAAAATAAAGTAAAAAACAATAATCTTTTTAAGAAGTAAGTATAAAAATTTTTCAATTAGTAATCTATTTAAAGCATCATTCTGAACATAATTCATGAACAAAGGAAGAAAGATATCTGGAGGAAAGTATCACGCCAATAGAAAGAAGAAGCTCTACGAATATGCTGGTCAAGAAAGGCATATATTATTAGGAGATTCAAAAAGAAAAAATCTTAGAGTCAAAGGTGGAAATACAAAGACTGTGATTCTAAGATCAAACATTGCAAATGCAGGAATTAAAGGAAAAACACAAAAAGC
The DNA here is from genome assembly GCA_963848985.1 of uncultured Methanosarcinaceae archaeon. GTDB lineage: Archaea > Halobacteriota > Methanosarcinia > Methanosarcinales > Methanosarcinaceae > Methanosarcina. The sequence continues at coordinate 10,201 of CAWKGG010000031.1, read as the reverse complement.
AGAAATAAAAAACGTTATTGAAACACCACAAAATAGATTCTTCGCAAGACAAAACAGATTGATGAAAGGCGCAATAATTGATACTTCACTTGGTAAAGCAAAAATAACAAATAGGCCTTCTCAAGAAGGTTGTATTAACGCAGTTCTAGTCGAAAATAAGTAATTTTGTCGTCAATAGAGTCGAAAGGTTTAAATACTAATCTCGCAGTAACATTTTTAAATCTTTCCATCTAAATCAAATGACATACGTTAAAAGATGCCCTGAGTGTGGCAGCGTCAATCTAACATACGACGACCAAAAAGGCGAAATAATATGTAATGAGTGTGGTCTAATAGTAGAAGAAAAGATGGTCGACACGGGTCAAGATGTTGGTGGTCAATTCGATAAATCTGATAAAAAAGGAAGAGGCGGAGCACCTATGTCTCTTCAAAAGTTTGATAAAGGACTTACAACTAATGTAGGAGAAATTTCTGATATATATAGATTAGAAGCAGGAAATACAAGAAAGTTCTTACGTTTAAAAAAGTGGCAAGAAAGAGTTTCAACTTCTATAGAAAGAAATCTTAGATTAGCAATGGCCGAATTAAGAAGAGTAGCATCATTCCTAAACTTGCCTTCAGTTGTTAGAGACGAAGCATCTAGAGTTTATAATTTCGTTCTTCAAAGAGGTCTAGTAAGAGGAAGATCTATGGAATCAGTTATTGCTGCTTGTATATATGCTGCATGTCGTTCATATAATATCCCAAGAACTTTGGATGAAATAGCTTCTGCTTCTGATGTTGAAAGAAAAGAAATTGGAAGAACATATAGATTTATCGTAAGAAAATTAAAAATAAAAGTCACACCTAGCTCTCCTAAAGATTATATTTCAAGATTTTCTTCCATTCTCCATTTGTCTCCAAAAGCACAAAACGAAGCACTTAGAATATTGAAGAAAGCAGATATTTCCGAATTAACTTCAGGTAGAGGTCCAGCAGGTGTTGCAGCAGCCGCTCTTTACGTAGCAGCCCTAATGAACGATGAAAAAAAGACCCAAAGAGAAGTAGCAGATGTCGCAGGAATAACTGAAGTAACAATAAGAAATAGATATAAAGAACTTATTGATCAATTGAAACTGGAAGATAAACTAAAAGCTAAAGTAGCTGCATCAGAAAAGTCTTCTAAATAATAATTTATTTTTAAATAATTAAAAAATCCTAAATGAAAGTATTAGTAGTATGTAAAGATCCAAAAGGGGAAAGAGAATCTAAAATTCTTAATATTATTGAAAAATATTTTGAACCAGTTTACGAATGGAAAAATCATCTTTCAAAAAAACAATTAGATAACATAGATTTTGTAATTGCAATAGGGGGAGATGGAACTGTACTTTCAGCTTCACACTATTTGATAGATAAACCACTTTTAGCAGTCAACTGTTCTCCAAATACTAGTGAAGGAGCATTAACGACTATAAATATAGATCAACTAGAAGACAAACTAAAAGATATAAAACTAAATAATTTCAAAGACGAGAAATTAGAAAGAATTGAGATACTAATTAACAACAAGCCCCTTGATCTTTTATCTTTAAATGAAGTTTTTATAGCAAATGAAAAAGCCTATCTTATATCAAAATATAAAATCAAATTTAAAGATAAAATAGAAGAGCAACGTTCATCAGGTTTAATTTTTTCTACAGGTACGGGTTCAACTGCATGGTTCAAATCCGCAGGAGGAAAACCATTTAGTCCACAATCAAAATTTATTGAAATGATTGTAAGAGAACCTTACATTAGAAAGATTATAAAATTTTCAACTGTCAAAGCAACAATAACAGAAAATGAAGAGTTTGAAATTATTCCTCTTGTTCCAATAGTATTAGCAATAGATTCAATAAGAGAATACAAAGTCAGCGAAAAAGAGATAATTAAAATAAGAATATCCAAACATCCACTTATAAGAATAATCTAATCAATAGCTTTTTATAACATCCAATTATAGAATATTCATCCTTATGCGGGTGTGCCGAAGTGGTCTAACGGACATCGTTAAGGCCGATGTGGCTTAGTGCCTTCCTAGGTTCAAATCCTAGCACCCGCATTTTATTATTACATTAAAATCAGTTTAAACCAGGTATATTTATTAATCAAATTTTCCATTATGAGATATGAAAAAGAGGTATATTATTTATTCCGATTTACATATGGGTTCGGCATATGGAATAAAAAAAAGATTCATATTTACCAAAAACACTGTTTTTTTGGGAGATAATTTTGACCTAAAAAATGCGAAAAAAGAGTGTCTAACTCTCATAGAAAGAAAAAGAGAAGCAACAATAGAAAAATGCAAAAAAGTAGGAGGAATCTATATCTCAGGAAATCACTCTCTTAAACCCTTAGAAATGCATCAAAAGGCAATAAGAGATAATATTCTATTTATTCATGGAGATATAATTGATTGGGGATTCAAAAAAGCTGAAAAATGGAGAAACAAACAAAAAGGAGTAGGTATTACTGGGCACATTATAACTAGAGTTTTTAAAAACGTCTACGAAGGCGGCACTACCATTTTTAGAAAAAAGCATAAATTAAGAGCATATCAACTAGCTAAAGAAAACAATTGCGATACTATTGTTGTTGGACATTTCCATCCAGAAAAATTGAAAGAACGCAGATATAAAGATGTAAGAATAATTATAGTACCAAGAGGAAAAACCGTATTAGATTTATGAATTATTTTTTTACTTTTACAGCAGTACCATAAGCTATAACTTCAGTAATTCCATTAGCAATCTCGGTAGCATCATAACGAACACCAATTACTGCATTAGCACCTAATTTTTCAGCATTTGCTTTTAACATATCGAATGCTTCTTCTCTTGCTCTTTCACAAAGCTGAGTATAAAGTGTAATATTTCCTCCAAAAAGAGATTGTATCCCTGCTCCAATATTACCTATTAACGAACGAGAACGTACAATTATGCCTCTAGCAACACCAAAAGCCTGAACAACCTTATAGCCATCTAATTCAAAAGCAGTAGTAGTCATATTTTGTGCAATCATAAAAAAATAAGAACTTATCTATTTAACTAGCTTTCTATGATTTAAAAAATTTAAGCATTACAATTGTATACATTATTATTGAATACAATATAATTCAAACAATTAATAGTTTTAGAATCATTTCCTTCTTTAGCAACAACTCCTAAACTTGACAAAAGACTATCAGTAGAAGAAAGTGTTCTACTTTGACCAGAGATAGTAAAAGTTATTTGAGGTTGAATTGAATCGGGCTCCGCAGCACCAGACGTAATTACTGAACTAGCTAAATTAGCCACTCCAACATCAAAATTTTGTGGTAATAATGAAGTTATGAGCGCAACATTACTCACTCCCAAATAATAATTAGTGCCGGGCGTACTAAATTGGGATGATAATGAATTAGCCCATGATGAAGAGTCATTCGACCATTGCCAACCAGAATTATATTTATAGAATACAATATTAGATCCACCACTAGAAATATATTGGAAAGTAACATCAGAAGTTGAAGATGCATAAGCAGGACTTGTGCTAACACTATTGTTTGTACTTACTGATGAAACTGAAGAATTAGAAATTAGGAGCAATTGACTTGATGCAATTTCTGTATCTGTGACATAAGAACTAGATTCAGGATTCCAAACAAGAATAGTATATGTTCCATCATTAGCAATACCCATAATCGAAGCAGTATTGCCTTGATACTGAACAGTTTGACCAACACTAAATTGAGTACTAGTAATAGTTTGAGTATTCTGCTGAGAAGTCAGAGGATTATTGTTATAATAAGATTGTGCCAAAGCAATCTTTAATCTAGATTTCAAATAAATAACTTCTGCTTTTTGATTATTAAGTGTTAAGTTTTCTAGATTTGCACCAAATATAGAATCAATAAATGAAAGATTTCCAGAAACTTCTGATTGAACAGTCGTAAAGAGGGGTACTAGATTTAACTGCATTTTCAACGGAAGTTACCTGTACGCTTTCAGAATCTAAATATTGAGACAATTGACTACTACTTATAGCATTGCTAGAAGCAGCCTGCTGTTGTTGAATAGCTTGTAGGCTAGATAGAGTAGCATTCTTTATTCCTACATCAGATGCAGAAATAGCTTGATTCACACTATTAGTATCAAGCCAACAGATAACATTTGAATTCCCGCAATTTCCAACATTCACATATCTAGTAGGATTAGTTGTAAGTCCAGGATTTTGCGTTGAGCAAATTCTAGTAATGCCACTATTATAATTCTGAGGAGTGACTGCATTAGTTACACCTGTTTGAATATTAGGACTAGTCAATAAACCTCCTGCACTTGGACTACCACTTATACATCCTTGCTGAGAGTTTATATTTGTTTGATTTATTTCTGAAGCTGCATAACTATCAGAAAGATAATTTAATCCAAATGATGTAGAAACTTGACCAAAACCACATTGGGCTTGTCCATTTATATTTACACATAATTGTTGATAACCTGTTGGTGCCGTGAAATCTTTAGTCTGATCAGCAGATTGTCCTGGAGCCAAATATCCAGAATCAACTGTCAAAGTTGGAGAAAGATAATAATAACCAGAGTTTTGGCTACTTTCCAAATAAACATTGAAGTATGTTCCAGCATCAGTACCCCCATATATATGATAATAAACATTATATTGCGATGTTGCAGGCACAGTTGCACTTGAAAATGGAGTACTACTAAACCATGCACTAAATTGTGGAGGACTTTGAGGTTGAAGTAAAGACTTTACATTAGTAGGTACACTTGCAGAAATAAACGAATCACAGAAAGTAGTACCTACATCTTGAATAGAACGAATATTATAAGCCGTTAATGCATTAACTGCATAAGTATTTGTAAGATAATTAATTTCATTTTGTGTATTTTGCCAGGCACCCATAACAGTCATATATTCTCCTCCACCCTGAGCTTGTCCACCATTGTAAGCTAATTCAACAATCTTTGGTAAAATAAGATTTGCAAACGGAGCAATCTGATTCCAGAAGAACTGACAAGTATATATCGAAGTTATTTCATCACATATTCCAACCATGCTTCCAGTATTAAGACTATTTTGTAAACAATCTCTTGAAGCAGTTAAAACTGAAATATAATTTTGTATACCTGCATTTAATCCACTTAAACAAATAGGTATTGCTACTCCACCATTAGCTGGATTACCAAAGTTAGGCAAACACAAAACTAAACTTCCAATTATTCCAGTTTGAACAACATTTGCAACTGGATAAGCTCCTCCAAGATTACATCTTGAACTAGGACATATAACTGGATCGCATACATTGAATAATAAATCGCAATCTCCAGGACTCATAAAGTCAGTACACTGAGTTGAAGGAATATTTGCTGCTGGAGCACCTCTTTGTAAAGGTTGATCAACACCAGGAATCTTAACAGGACCATTTCCGCTTCCATATTGAGTTGCTGCTGAATTCAATGCTTGAATTGCTTCGGTAACAAGAGTTTGCGCTTGTTGAGGACTTAAATTAGGAAATTGATTTATAGGTTGTCCACTATTCAAATTAATTAATTCACAAATGTCATCACCTAATCCTTGATTGAATTGTTGAATACCATTTGGTCCAACATTACACAACCAAAAGCTTGAAACTCTGCCAGAAGAATCAAATGAACTTTGAGCACCAAATGCAGCAGTAGTCTGCTGAGTTGCAGCATACCAACCATGTTGAATATCAAATGGAACAATAGCAGGCATTCCTTTATATGGAGCAGTTTCGTAATATGTAACTTGAGGATTCAAATATTTATTATTGTATGACACCTGACTTTGTGAAGCAATTCCTCCAGCAAGACCTTCCGTATTAACAAATTGATTTATGAAATTTTGATCAGTTATAGGTGTAACACTATTATCAGGATTTATTCTTTCTAATTGGGCAACTTGATATACGTTTTGAGTAGGATTAGGTTGAGAAAGACCTACTACATAAGTACCTTGAGGAATAGCGGTCTGAGTAGCACCTTTACCACCATTCCCAGAAGCTCCAGCGCTACCAGTAGTAAAGTAATTACCAGGTCCAACTGCAATCGTCGCAGTTTCAACTACTGTTTGTGAAGATTGGGGATTAGTCGTTGTAGACGAAGAAGCAGTACTAGTAGGATTAGTTTGAATTACATTTGATATCCCTTCAGCTGAAGCAGAAACAGTTCCACCTTGCCAAGTATCATCGCCACTTGTATAAGTTCCAGCACTACCAGTCCACGTCCAATTTTCCCCATTAGAAGTAAAACCATATGGCTGCCCACTAGGCGGATTAGCATTTGATGCAGCAGAAGTTGTTCCACTCGCAGTACTTGTTGAACTTGGATTTGTAAAACTTAATCCAGGATAATTCAATTTTGAAGGAGGAACCAAATTAGCATATACAGTTTGCTGAGTCTTAGTTCCAAGATTCATAGGATTTGCCAAGCCTTTAGAAGTATAAGATTGAGCCTGATAAACTTGAGAATATAATGCTTTATTATTATTAATTTGTTGATAAACTGTTTGAAGAGCAGAATTACTATTATTAATCATAGAAGACGATGCTCCACTAGCTTGTTCACTTTGTATACTAAGTTCAATAGTTTTCAATTGATCAAGAGTATAGGTTCCATTTTGATATCCTTGACCAGATTGCAAAGCTAACATTTGACCAACAGTAGTAGTAGTACCATTGGCTAAAGTAATTTGATTACTTCCATAAGTGCTTACAATATGATTATAATATGCATTTGCGCAAGCAGTTTGATCAACCGTACTAGGTGAACCAAACAAAGAGCTTAATGTATTAGTACTTTGAGACTGACAACCAGGAATGGATGCCAATTGACTGTTTACTTGATTAATTGCTGAAGTTCTAACAGTAACATCAGAAGCAATAGAATCGCTATTTGCATTATAGCAAGTGTTTAGATCTTTATAAGTTCCTTGAGCCACCATCTGTTGACATGTTACATCCCATCCATTAGTGCCACCCATTACTTGTTGTCTTGCAATACCTGCACCATTTATTCCATCTAAAAAGCTCTTAACAGTTAAAATAGCAGAAGTAGCAAAACATGCTCCCTGAAGTCCTGAAACAACATTACCTAAATTAGTGCTAATACTTTGCCATTTAGCAATACTTGCATTAAGATTAACAATTGCTTGTTCAGTTTTTGCAGGACTAAGTTGTATAGCTCTTTTTTCAATACCCACACCTACTGTTAAGTTTACAGCACTCTGAGTATTATCTGCATTTGGAATTAATTTTATTTGTGCCAATTGTTGCATATTTATATTACTCAAAAACATAGGAATTCCACAAACCGTTTGAGATGCCTGAGCTGATTGTTGAGCTAAATTAAACGTAATCATTTGTAACTGAGTTCTAGCTTGTGTAAGTGAACCAAGTTGAGTATTAATTCCCTGCTGGCAATTAGCAGATACAATAGCTTGACTTGCTGTCAACGAATATAAGCTAACATTACCCGCGCCATTTGGTAAAATTACCGCAGGACCTCTTAATTGCAAAGAGGTTGTAGTAAGACTTGTCCCAATACTAAATGTGGCACTAGCTTGACTAGTTGGCGCAGACAAACTAACTAGATTTATAGTATGATATTGATTATTAAGATAAATTGTATTACTTGCAAGACTTGAATCGACATGATACAAACTATCTAATTTCTGTTGATAGGAACTAGCTAAAGATGATGAGGGATAAAGACTAATGAATTTAGTTATTAAAGTTGCTTCAGTAGCAAATTTTTGATACTCATCAGCTAAATTAATAGCAGAACTTAAAACAGTTTCTCCATAAGTAGGATTAGCACTCGTTTGGACATTAGAATTTGCACTTTCTTGAGGATATTGATTAATAATTATTTCAGATTGATTTATTGCATCATCAACTGCACTTTCAATAGAAGAAGATTGTATTTTATCTTGAAGAGTAGGTGGTAAAGAAATTCCAGTAACTGTCATTTTAGTTAATTGGTTAGCATTAATACTTGAAGCAAAATTAGTATTAGCAGTTTGCTGAGTAACAGTTACATTAGAAGAAGGTACTGCGGATAATTCATCCCCATTAGATCCTTCCCATTGATCATCATAGTTAGTATTCCAAGTATAAGATTCTCCATTATAACTAAAGCTGTAAGGTTTTCCATTTGGAGGAGTATTATAAGTATTACTTACTGCATTAATTGAAAGGTTATAAGTTCCGTCAGGATTTACTGCTACAACTGTTGCATTATTGCCTAAATATTTTGCAGTTTCCCCAATAGAAAAACTCTGAGTAGCCAATTGCGAAGAAGAAGAGACAATAGGCTTTAAAGAAAGCGTAAGTCCTTTACCTGAAAATAAACTTCCACAATTTATAGTCACACTTCCAAAATTCCCATTATTAGAAGTTAATTGAGAAGAAGGTAAATTAGTATATGCTTTTCCATTTGACTCGATTGCATTATAAGTTCCATCAATATTAGTATTCGTTATTGTAACATTTATTTGAGTATTACCTCGCGTATATACTACTTGTTGCCCATTCGTAATAACTCCAATGTTAATACTTGTTACCGTGCATTGTCCATTCAAAATACTACTACCCTGATAAACATCATCAGTATCACCATCAATACTTAATGTTGCTTTGTTTTGCGCTTGTACAAAACCATCATACTCTGCTTCCTGCGGCGCTCACGAGCGGGACGAACGAGCAGCTTCCCCCGGGCGTGCGGCGCGCCGGCAACGTCGAGATCGCGACGGTCTCGTTCGAGAACAAGCAGCTCTTCGTCGTCACGGGATCGGTCATTCCCAATCGGCAGAACCCCGGCAACCTCATACCGGTCGAAGTTCGGGTCGCGCAGATCGAGGAGAATCTGGAGCAGGTCCTGATCGTCGACCCGAACCGCACCGTCTCGCTTTTCGGCGCGTACGACACGTTCTACGAACCGCGCACCTTCGAGGTGAGCGTCACCAAGGTCGGCGACCAGCCGGTGCTCGTCGCCGGAGACAAGAGCCATCCCAACGACGTGGTGCTGCTCACGGTCACGGCCCAGGACGCGCGCTACAACGGCACGCTTCCCGACGACCTCGCCAAGCGCTGGCAGCGCGTGCTGCAGGCGACGCTGACGCAGGCTCTGGAGAGCCGCAGCCCATCTGCTGCGCCGGCACCTGCAGCTCGTGCCGAGCTCCTGGCCGCGATGGCCGCGGTCAGCGTCGTGCTGTGGCTGCTCTGGCGCACGCTGCGCCGGCGCCAACATGCTGCTCGACTCGGTCCCGAGCGGCGAGCGCGACCAGGCGCGGATCGACCGGCGGGTCGATCTTTCGGCGCTCCTCTTGTGGATCGTCGGCTCGATTCTCGTCGCGATCTGGGTCGGCGGAGTCCTGTGGATGCTCTCGCTCTTTCCCGCGACGGCCGCGGTCACGGAGCTGTTCTCGACGCAACTCGCATGGCTCATCTCGATCTGGTTCATCGCGGGCGTGCTCGACCGGGTCGCCAACGCCACGATCGCCGGCTCGCGAGCGCCTGGTCGAAGACGCGCTTCCGGCTGCGCGAGGACGACTCGCGGCGCGCGTTGCGCATTCCGACGATCGTCCGCGCCTCGAGGGCTTCAAGGCGCTCGTGATCTACCTCGTCGCCGCCGGCTTGAGCTTGGACCTCTTGGGCCTGTCGACCGTTTCGGTGCTGACGCTCGGGGCAGTCGTCGCCTTTGCGGCGTCGTTCGCCGCGCAGAGCATCATCAAAGACGTCAGCAACGGGTTCCTGATCCTGGCCGAGGACCAGTACGCGATCGGCGACATCGTGGCGATCGGGAGCGAAAGCGGCGTCGTCGAGAATCTGACGCTGCGCGTGACGCAGCTGCGCAACGACGAAGGCCGCCTCATCACGATCCCCAACAGCCAGATCACGGTCGTGGAGAATCTTACGCGCACCTGGTCGCGGATCGACTTCACGGTCGAGGTCGCCTACGAGAGCGACGTCGACCGCGCGCTCGAGGTCGTTCGCGGCGTCGCCGACGGCTCTACCACGATCCCAAGTGGAACGCGCTCATCACCGAGCGGCCGCAGGTCCTGGGCATCGAGGCGCTCTCGCATGCGGCATCGCGATCCGCGTCTGGATCGTCACCGCGCCGCTGCAGCAGTTCGCGGTGCGCCGCGAGTTCAACCG
>CAWKGG010000030.1:0-6611 GCA_963848985.1 uncultured Methanosarcinaceae archaeon | reverse complement strand
GATCTCTAAAAAGATGTCCTCCGCCATAGCGGTCATCTGCATGCGATGTTCCGTTAACGACAAGGTCCACAACTCCAAGACGTTCGTTTGGACAGGGGCCAGGCTGAGCAGGGACACCATTTAGCCAGATGGAATCCGCTTCCTCAAAACCACATTTTTCCGCAAAGGTACCATCATGACTGCCATAGTACCTGACATCATGCCAAATGTCCTGTAGTAACCGCATCCACATCTTCAGAGTTATCGTTTTACCGTCACTTACAATTGATTTGAGCTCTGCAGCTGTTAGAATTATTGCTTCTTCATGGGCAATTTTCTCATTTATTTCTATGATCTTCAATATTCTCATAATATCCTTATATCCTCAAGCCGGACGTGAGTTCCAAAAGGCTTATGGAAATCATGTTCACAAGAGCAGTATGCGCAAGATCCATCATACAGCTACTAGGCAAGAAATACTGGCGAGTTCCAAGTATGGGCGGATTTTTTTATAATACTGACAACCCCTTCGAAGGCGTGGACGTGATATGCTTGGACATCATGTGAGTCTTCTTTTTCTTGCGACCATTGGACCTACGGTATGACACTCAAGTACACCTGTTACAGGGTTAGCGCTCAAAACCCTTAAAGCATGATAAAGAGGGCAGCCTGGTCCTGCTGGACGGCCAATTACTAGGTCGCCGTTTTTAATTCCCCACAATTCTACAATATCTGCCCTAAATGGCACTATAAATTTGCGTGCTGAGGGCTCACCCGGGAAAGGAAGAAGGACGAAGTCATATTCTTTTCCAGTAATATCTATACCAGAATAAGTGGCGTTTCTTGCCTGAATCTCGGAATTTTCCAGGGTTACGATATTCTCATTGCTGTAGAATGGACATAGTTCTAGCTCTGCTGATCCTTCTCCAAGCCGTTCAACAAAATCAAAACATGTATGTGAGCCACAAGCTCCACAATTTTTCCCTGGTGGACTCCATTTATTGACCATCAGTCACCTCTGTATATAGGCTCTGGCATATCCAGTGGTCTGATGACTCCAAAGTGATTTTTCCATCCGATCTCTTTTTTACCTATACATATCGTGCATACGCCAAGCGGAGGCGAGCCTCTGAGAACTACAGGTTCTGACCCCATATCCGGCTGGTTTGCAATCCGTCTCATCAGGTATCTTAACCCGGTTCCCTGAATTGCATTTGTCTCTACAATATCAATATCTGAGACAACTTTTTTGATACTTTCCCTGAAAACTTCTTTTTCTGCTTGTGACACAAGGTCGGTTTTGGTAACAACTGCGACATCTGCAAGAGCAAGCAAAGGTGCCATTTTGAGTGGTGAATTTGTTCCTGATATCGCGCTGATAACTGCAATTCCAAGAGATTGCGTTGTATAAGGAGTGCACCTCAGACATAGTCCTGCACTTTCGATTATCAGGCTGTTTCTGGCTAAGCTTTTGGCCCAGTTTAATGCATCATCAAGGACCAGAATCCCCATGTGATCAGGGCAAACGTCTCCGGAATATACCTTTTTAATAGGAATACAAAATTCTTTTGCAAGCTCCTCATCTTCAGTTGCATGTACCACATCAATTTTCAGAAAGGAGGGCAGCGCATCTTCGGGAAGATTTTTTATGATCTGGCGAATCACGGCAGTTTTTCCTCCACTTGGAGGACCTGCAATTATGAGAAGCTTCATTTCGAAGCCACACCCTGTCCAACTGCAATCATCAGAGCTTCCGAAGAACCGGAAGATAAAGCAGTTCCCAGTCTGATTTTCTCTCTTATTTGATTGAGCTTTGTTTCAATTAATGCAAGATCTTCAATAATATCTTGCTCCTGGCCAGTAGGCTCGACCACAGAGTAAACCCCTCCATTTCTCATCACTATGCGCTTATCTGCTGTAAGAGCGAGATATGGATCATGTGTCACAAGAACCACGGCCTTATTTCCTCCCCGAATGGCTTGCATCACACGATCTTTGAAGATGCCTGCGTTTTCGATCTCATCGAGGAGGAGTATTGGAGTATTGCCGATTATAAGTGCATCTGCGATCATAAGAGACCTAGTTTGGCCTCCTGATAAAGCACTCATTCTACTCTTAAGGCTTATTTTTTCTCCAGTGAATTTATTTGCAAGATTAATTGTCTCAGCAAGCAACTCCTCCTTGCCAGGCCGCCGTGCTCTGATGTGCATTAATATAAATGCTTCGACTGTGAGGTCTGCCAAACAACGTGTGTTTTGGGTTATCATGGCAATCGGTTTGAATTCCGGTTCCCGTACAAAGGACTCTGGAGGGACTTCACCATTGATTAAAATCATTCTGCCTGTTACTGTATCTCCCTGTGCAAGGGTTTCAATATCATTAATAAAGGCTGATTTTCCCGAGCCAGTTGGACCCACTATAGCTAGTGTATCCCCTGGTTTTATCTCTATATTGTCAAATCCTTCCTGTTCTCTGAATCTATTTTTTCCAGATTGAATGGTGAGAGTGAATTGCTGTGTCCCGGATTGTTGTGTCATATACTCAATTATCTATGACTGGATTTTATAAAGATTTCCTAAAATATGCAAGAATTATCCTCTAAAGGAAATAACTTGATGAAAAATATCCTAATTTGATTAACAAATCATGAAAATAGCGCTAATCAACTGATTCGAAATTGTAATTTTTTTCAGTAATTGCTGAAAGATTATCATTGCAACCGTAAACACTGAAAAAAGGCAGATTTTTTAAAGACCAATATGGAATTAACACACAGAATAGAATGAATTAAATATCTTTATGGGTGTCTGGTCGCAGCCAGGGCAGAGTAAGCATAATGATGCAATTTATTTACATAGAGTGATCGTCTGTCAAGCTATTTATTGATAGTAAATTTTAATACCAACAAGCTTTGTAAATATTGTGAAAGGTGTATAAACTAAAAAGTTTCATATTTTTTCTCGAGATAACTTTTTATAACAGAAAATTCACTTATACCTAAGGTACTTCTACATTTTTTTCATGGTGAGGTATGGGGTCATTTCACTGTGTTTTATGACATACATTCCAACTTTTAATCTTAGTTAACTATGAGATTAATTACTGCAACGTATCTCAAATAAAAATGCATTGATTGATGCCTAGCTTTTGAAAAGTTGAAGAGTACACAAAATTGTAGGAAATATTTTATAAATTTTAAGTGTTTGTTGAAGGAAACGCATGAAAATCATTCAATCGTATAAAAATAGATCTACTTCTTAAAGCAGGAGTTTAAGTTAAAGAGTATATTTTAATTGTCAGTGAGAATCGGATTTAATATACAAGAGCTTTGGAAATTGAATTAACTTCAGTATCTTTGGATAATTTATGGTTGAGTGGATACTATGGAGGATATATAATGCATAAAAATATGGTTAAGGCGCTAGGTATTTTAATACTAGTTCTTTTTGTCCTATCAATGACAGGAGCTGCAGCTTGCAGTGGTAGTACATGCATAACACCATCATATAAACCAGTTGCAAAAGCTGACATATTAAAAAACACGCCAAAAGCTACAATAAATTACAAAAAAACTCAGGCAAATTCCACAAACTCTAAGGTAATCCTTAAAGAGAATACTGTTGTAGAAGTGGCCCAGCTAAAGCAGATAAACACAGCTCTCAAGAACGGTCCAGTTTTGTTGAAAATCGGAGCTGAATGGTGTGGATCTTGCCAGAAAATGAAGCCGATCCTTAACGAGCTAGCAACAGAATACGGAGGGAAAGCGACTATCATGGCTGCAGATGTAGGCCAGAGCCCTAAACTCGCTGAATATTTCGGAGTAAGCTCTATACCTGACTTCTCTGTGATCGTGGGTACAGAAAATGGAAAATACTTTTACATGCAACAGAACGGAAAAGTCACCCGAAGCAGATCTCAAGCTAGAATTGTCGGACTGAATGATAAAAGAGTGTTTGAAAAAGTTCTTGATTTTACTATCAAGAAATGAAAAGCTGTGTCACCAATTTATTGAAAACGAACTCTAATTGCTAATAATCCTCTAAACTCCATATGCAATCAATTATTCTTCGCCGTTGATGGAGTTTTTAGGAAGAATTTCTGGTTTTCAAATTCAATTTTCATTTTAAAGAATCGTGAGTTTTTATGAAGTAATAATATCTTTGAAGAAATCAAAAGCCTTCTGAGAATTTAATAGTTTTACTGAAATTTATGCATTTTTATGAATCATGTAAGGCACTGTCAGACTTATCCCTTCTATATGTGAAGTGCTAATATTGTTAGGGTTCTCAAAAATCGGTCAACTTTTTTGGGATTAAGAAGACTTAATTAGAATTATTCAGCTGGAATGATCAGGGAGATGCTCTATGTTGGCAGAACAATGTCTAAGTTTAACGATTAATCTAAATCCATAAATTAATAACAGTTCTCAGAGAGCTTTCATCCCTGCAGCAAGCTGCGGGTAATAGACTTGGATAATTTTTTATTTATCAAGTTCTACTGCTTTATTCTCTAATTCTTCGGAACCAAAACTTCTATAGCAGTTACTTTCAATTCCTCTTGCATTTACGCAGATCTCACATATCCTTGCCACAAAGTCGTCGACTTTATTGTCGATCAAGTCCTGAGCAAGCTTTTCGATCAATTCCTTCGCCCGATCCTTAAATTCGATCCTATATCCTCTTTTTCCCGTCATATACTGAGAAACTGCCGATGGCGCAATCCCCAGCAACTTTGCAGAAGTTGCTTGTGACTGTCCTTTATTTACAAGTTCTATTGCAAGACTGGCCCTTATTGCAGGGACAAGATCCCATACAGCTTTCTGACATGGAGTTTCCATAATCACCATCACACTTCAATATTCACAATTGTGAATTAGTATATTATATATGCCTTTATATTACTATCAGTGCAAAAAATTCTAGTAATGGGATTTATCTGCGAATTGATGTATCTATACTAAAACATCACGTTTTTAAAAATTTGTCGATTTTATTCGAATGCATTACCCGATAAAACTTCATAGTCACAATCTGGATGGGCGTTAACATTTGTGAATGTGAAGGTGCGAAGTTGAGAACATTAAATTTTACAGGACAACGCTGTTACAACTCTGTAAGAAAAGAAGTTGTCGAAGATACGATCCTCTATCTGAAAGTAACTTCCGAACTCCTTCCTCAATTCAGGATCTGGGGGGAATTTCAAAAAGTGCAATCGAAAATGCAAAAAAAAATTGCAGATGCTATAGTTGCTGGAAAACCTGATATTCATTTTACATAACGGATTTAAAATTAAAAAATATCATTATACCCTATTAAATTATAATAATTGATGAATATATCTTATTTCCCGCAACATGCAAACTAAAATATAATTAATATAATATTTTTTTGTTTTAGAATATTTTATGGGGACTATATTTGTTCAGAAACTTTTTTTTGTATAATTATTTTAAAATAAAATGCATTTATCAATTCAAAATAAAGTGCAGTATATCTTAATACTCAATTTATGAAATCGGAAACTAAATTATCGGATTTGGAAGTTTGTGTGTCCATAATGGAGAAATAGAAGCACAAATAGCTTAAATTCCAAATTCTGGAAAAGAGATTCCTGAAATGAGTCTTCATCATACTATTATTTGCAACGATAATCTAAACCATGGTACAGTTGTATTGAAATACTACATAAGATTAGAATTATTTAAATGATTTGATAATTATATAATAGATTTATATTTTAGGTTTTTAATTACTGTAATTAGAAACTAAATTATCGAATTTGGAGGCATTTAAATTTATAATAGAGGAACTGAGGCTCAAATCGCTCAGATATCAAACCCTGAAAAAGTGATTTATGAAATGAACCTCCATCCAACGATTATTCACAAAGATGGCACTATATATGTGGAAGATGCGCAAGCTAGTCCTGTAATGCTACAACAGATGTTTGAAAGAATAGTCGATTCAACGCCTGATCATATCGCAGTTATTTATGACACGAAAGAGTATTCTTATCAAGATTTAGATCAATATGCTAACCGCATTGCCATCATTTGCGTTCAAGAGGTGTTCAGGCTTGAGATAGAGTGGGCATCTTGTTGAAGCGTTCGATTGAGACCTATGCTGCAATCATTGCTGTGCTAAAACTTGGCGCCACTTATATACCACTAGACACGAGCTTTCCTATTGATCGTATCAATTATATCATTGAAGATGCCGATATAAAAATGCTGATTTCAACCAAATTAATAGTCGCTCAAAACTCTGTAATCAACTGCCCTCAAGTCCCGCTAGGTCGTGAAAAGACAGTAATTGCAACTTTATCAAATAGTCGCCCTCATATAACTTTGCCTGACTATCCCGAAAGTACATTGTGTGACATCATTTACACCTCAGGTTCGACAGGCCGGCCAAAGGGAGTCGAAATCGAACATACAAGCATCGTTAATTTTCTTAATGTGGTTACCGATGTATATGATATTCGTCCTTAGATCGTGTTTTCCAGGGGATGAGTATTACTTTTGACTTCTCATTCGAAGAGATATGGACAACATTCAGCTCGGGTGCAACACTGGTGGTAGGGCCTATAGATGATGGTAGCCGCATCAGCAGAGAACTCGCGAGGTTTCTAAT
>CAWKGG010000029.1:0-7815 GCA_963848985.1 uncultured Methanosarcinaceae archaeon | reverse complement strand
TTTTTATGCACCACTGACGACTACGTATTGCTACTGATAAAGCGAGCTAAATATTCTTATCCGTTTTTATCTAGTTAAAAGGAACAAACAATTAGTTTTTGTTAGGATCTCAATTTTTCTCCAATATTTTCAGCAAGATGTATGTTATACAGATCACAAAAAAGATTGAAAATAAAAGGGCTTGAGGAAAACTGACTTTGAATTGGAAGCTCTCTGGCAGAATAAAATATAGGAAGAATGAGACTACAAGCAATAAGAAGCCTCCAAATACTATATTCAAACGGATCCTCTCATCATTTCTCATATTTTTTTGGGCTCTTTTCCCAGTGGAAGCTGAAAAGCTACCTCTAAGACCTTCAAGAAAGGAAGAGAACAGCAAACTAAGTCCTTCACTCCATGATCTTTGGAAAGAGGCCTTTTTTATATGTGCAAATGATTGCTTTTGAGAATTCAGCTCCTCCGGATCTAAACTTTTGTGGCTTGTGTCCCCCAAGTTTTCCTGCGGCTTTGCCTCAACTTTTCCCAACAGTACTGGGAAACCTTTTTTTCGTGAGCCATAACCTGCTGTGACAAAGATCTGCCCTTTTGTAAGTACTCTACCTTCCTGTGGGATTCTAGCAACTGCTGAGACATATTCTTTTTGAAGCACGTATGGATTGTTTCGCAAAAAAGTGATCATTCCTTTTAACTCTTCACTGACTGAAAGATGTATATGGGTTGGAGATCCTTGATTTGTAATAAGGATTTCAAAAGTCTTTTCTCCTCCCGGATAAAGAGGAATCTCAAGGCTTTCATCTTCCTCAAATTCAATAGAATTTATTTCTTGTCGGTTGATAATAACATTCTGGAATATCTGCTGCAAATTTAACCCTCACATCGGTCCCTTAGGTTAGGAGGAAGCAAATTAGGAATTCCCTCATTTATAGGATATTGCTCTTTGCATAGCGGACAGTAGAGGGTTCCGGAAATGACCTCTTCTTCTTTTTCTTCAACAACTTCCAAAATCAGGTCACCCTTACAGACAGGGCAAGCTAGAATATCCATAAGATTTTTTTCCACCAAAATTCACCTTCAAAGATGATTTTGCAATAGAAGGAAACATAACTCTTCTCTTTCATCAGGGTAAATCGAATAGTTTTCGATTATCGCTTTCTCATTTTCCTGTAATTTATCTTGACTAACTACTTACGGTATTCAATTCATTTTACTATTTCAATGTAATCTATGCATTAAGGAAATTGTTATTTGAATTTTTACTATTTTATCGATTATAATGATTTTATTAATTAGTTTTGTTAGTAGTTTAGATTTGCCATAGCTCCAAATGAGCACTATTATTCGTTTCCAAATCTTCTCCATGATTCACAGAATAAAACTTCATCTGTACATTTTAATCCCATTTAATATGCTGTCGAAGATACCAATTTACCTCTAATTTTTTGCTTCGCGGGGGGGTCCTGGCCAAATATTTCTCACTAATTTCTGTATTTGACCTATTTTTTGGGTCATTATTCTTTGATTTTAAATATAGCTTCAGCTATCTTTAAAAATACTTCTTTTATTTTCAATGTCCTCAATTGATAAGAAGATTAAACAAAAATCACACAACATCTGCCAGATTCGCTCTTCTTGAACAATGTGACAAGGACTTTCCCTTCTTTGAAGATCTGTTTAGTTGCCACATAAACTCGTTCACATGGAGCTCTTCTTGAGCTGATCCGCTTGTCTCTAAATATATCCTTTATTCCCAGAGGCTTTTCTTGTACTCCTCGTTCAATTGTTGAATCATAACCTTTTGATTTTGCCTCAAAGTATCTTCTGTCTCGATAAACCACTTTATTTATTTCTGATAAATACATCTTAGAATCATGAAATTATGCAATTATTGTTTTGAAACTTCTGAACAGCGCATAATCCCTGTTTCTTATGCTATGCAATTCGTGCTCAAAGTGGACTTATCTCTTTTTTTTATCCAAATTCAATCTTTGATATATCTTTGTTTTTGCTTCTTTTTTAAGATTTATCTGCTTTAGCATGCAGATCTGAATGGATAAAATTAGTACCCGGAATAGTTTCCGTTTTTATTTTCAAGCAAAGGCAATGAATTTGACTTTGCAACTGTTTTTATATTTATTTTTCCTTGCAGTTCTCAATATTTTTTTGAATTACTAGACCGTGATACTGTCTTGTATGTACTCCGGAAAACCAAGAAATTTTATGATAGAAATCCCATCATCACATTGTTTCTCAAGTTTAAAGTCTGAAAGATCATGGAATTGCAGTGGAAAAAAGCACTTTTAAAATAATCATTAATTCAACTTAAGATCTGCCCCTAAAACTGTTTTGTTGAAATATACAGACTCAAAAACGGTACGAAAAAATTTCAATCAATTAGCGAATCAATTTCAGCAAGTTTGTCTCAAATGACAGAATAAGTGTATACTTCTTTAAGAGCAAAATCTGTAGGAGTTTTCGTAAGTAAAAATTAGTGTTAATGGGTTTAAACTCTCCATTACTCAAATGCATGGGTTTGTTGAAATTCCCTGAAGATTTTCAATTGAATCTTCTTATCGAATATGAATACATCCCAACTAAGAATGTAAGGAAACGAAGACCACAGGTTTGCTACCTTTATACGGTAATGTAGGCTTTAATTAAAATTTGGCAGGTCATATTTTCAATTGGCCTATTTTGCAAAGAGACAAAAGGCGTTACAAAAACATTGGCAAGAATAAATTCCTCTTTCATGAATTTAAATCGATTTTATGGAACGACTTGAGAAATCTTTTTTTAATTCCAAATGTAGTGATTACTCTATGCTAAATAATATACGACTAAATGAAAAAAAATTGAGCGTAGTTTAGCTCGAAAGATAAAATCTAATATATATAGCATAGTGATTATTTTATTTTCTTTACATTCAAAAACAAGCTGATTAGATTTTTTTCAGAGTAGTTTTAACTGAAAATTTTTTTATTTCTATAGCATACTTGAACTTGCGATGAATACTGTGATAGATACAAAAATCAATATTCAACCTTATTTCTAAAAAACTAGTAACAGATGGATGAAATGTTACTTATTATCTAATCAAGTTGTTGAAGTACTTTAGTTTCTAGGGGCTCTTCAATAGTATTCATTTTTAAGTACTGAAAAGATCCATAAGATTAAGATAAGCATTATATATACTCGAAGATAATACATACTATAAATTGAGTCCCGACCTGTATTTGGTAATTTCATCTTCAGGTTGCCTATCATTCAGGATTAGGTTCCCGGTAGCTTTGTCGTAAAACAATATCTGTATGACACTTAGTATGCTTTCCGGAGTGTATCAAATAAGAAAAGAGAATATCTCAAACATTTTAAAGTACTAAAGGTGATTTTATGAAACCGATCTTAATGGACTTTTCCGCAACGTGGTGTGGGCCTTGTAGGATGCAAAAACCGATTCTTGAAGAGCTCGAGAAAAAGTACAAGGATAAAGTTGAATTCAGAGTTATCGATGTGGATGAAAACCAGCAACTTGCCTCAAAATATGGCATACACGCTGTTCCTACGTTGATAATCCAGAAAGATGAGGTTGAAGTAAAGCGTTTTATGGGAGTGACCCAGGGCAATGTATTGGCATTGGAATTAGATAAAATCCTCTAACAATCCGTTTCTCTGGAAAAAATTGCCCTAGATTCCAGTAATCTGGGGCCGTTCTTTAAATATTATGATGTTTTCCTAAATTTGTTAACACCTCTAAGCTAAAGTTAACATTCTTTTGGCTCTTTTCTCGCTGCTATATCATTGCTTTATTTCGGTACTTTACTAACGCTTAGACGGTCACTTCAAAACCATATCTCCTTATTCGAGCCTCGTATAAACGATGATAGTCAAGATAGCTATATCTTTCTTCTTAAAATATGATACCGAAATATGGCTATATAGAAATCCTCTTTAAACTGGTCTTATCAGGCTTAATAAAATCTAGAAACTAGGTGCTGTATACCAATTAAAATGTTTGATACATCATAAATGAGGGATTTTTTTAATAAGTCAAAATATAAGTCGGAACAATTTTATTCGACATTCACATATAGAATTAAATATAAATAACAAAGTATTGAGAGAGGGAGTGTACAAATATCCTCATTATCTCCTATTATTATTTGTATTCCCTATCATCTCACAAATACATAGGTTTTGAGACGAAACTAAACATGTAATAGGTTCACTCCATCTGCACTTAATAATCAGTATATTCCATTAGTGTAGGTGATCTGCGAGTTCTCAAAAGTCAATATTTTTCAGTGTCACATTATTGTTTCAGTCTGAAAAAGCAAAGAAATTTAAATTATAATTATGCTCTCATGGTTTTTTTGAATTTCTTCAAAGTAATTTATGCAATTATTTTAATAGTCACATGTTCCTATGTTGTGTACATATATAGAAAGTGGAATACCAAGTATGAAAAAACAACAAAATATTTTGGGGTTAATATTCAGAATTTCTACTTTAAAAATTTTAAATATTGAATTTGCTAGAGGCGATTAAAAAAATGAAATTCAGATAAAAAAATGAAGTTTTTTCTTGTGAACAAATGAAGGAAGTTGTAAAAGAGTAAGAATAGCCATTAGAACTGCAGCAAATCGGAAATATTGAATAACGTTGACATGGATCCAAGCATTGACTGGGTATGAGGTTTCTTAACAAATGGATTCCATGATACACTTATAAAAAATAATGTATTTGATGGTTCAATCATGTTGCTGTAGTTCAAATGTATCCCGAGATTCCTTTAGTTATTCGGCGAAAGAAAACTAATTTGCATCTGTTGTACGCAATAATATCATTGTTAATACTGTGAAGCGTACTAAAGACATGAAAGAAGCAGTATCCAGAGTGATCTATTATCTCCCTAAAGCGAACACCTTTTTCGGGAAAAAACTGTTTTTGTACAAATAGAGCTAGAAACTGTAAAAATGCAAATTCAACAACTTATATACCTTTAGACCTCTTTTTTAGAGGGAGTAATCATGATTATCACTGCAGTATGTAGTCGGATCATATGGATGGAATGAAAGTGGATTAAGGGCAGTTTGAACTATCCGTGTATTGACCCCACCTATCTAGTCTCATACTAATTAGATGATCCTAAAATAACAGAAACGGGATTTTCATAGGAAGGTCGGAAAACAATTTATGTGTCTCTTTCAGGAATGCTCCGTAGTTTCTGGCCAACAAATGATAAATTCTTCAGCCAAAAATTTTTCTGAAAATTCTCTACATCTAGAAAAATATAATTAAATTCTCAAATTAAATTTGAGACTTTGAGCTAATTTGAATCCTTAAATAAAAAAGCGATTACAAATGAATAAGTATAAACATTTTGGCTGTTATATTCCTTATTAAAAATAAGTACAGTTGATCTGAATTAGTGTTCAGGGGGAATTTTCATAAAAATAGCGATAACCGGAAAAGGTGGCGTTGGAAAAACAACTCTTTCAGGTACTCTGGCTCGACTGCTTGCAAGGGATGGATATGAGGTTCTGGCAATAGATGCAGATCCAGATATGAACCTGGCATCTTCTCTCGGGGTAGATAACCCCCCAAGGCCCCTTACAGATTTTAAAAATCTTATTCAGGAAAGGGCAGGTACTGAAGGTGGGGCTTTTGTCTACAATCCGAAAGTGGATGATATCGCGTGCAAGTATGGAGTATTAGGACCAGATGGAGTAAGAATGCTCGTCATGGGCACTGTGGACCGTGGAGGGAGTGGATGTATGTGTCCGGCTTCAGCATTCCTCAGAGCTCTTCTTAGGCATCTCATGCTTAAGGAAAAGAGTGCAGTAATCCTAGATATGGAAGCAGGGATAGAGCATCTTGGAAGAGGCACTACTCGAGGAATGGATCTCATGATTGTTGTAGTAGAACCAGGGGCAAGATCCCTTGAAACAGCTGAGAGAATTAAGAATCTCTCCTCCGAAATAGGGATAAAAAACCTTGCTGCTGTTATCAACAAAGGAGGTTCCAAGAAAGTCAATGAAAGACTTGGAGAGTTGGGTATTGAGGTTCTTGGAGAAATACCCTTTGATCCAAAGCTGATGCAGGCAGACCTGGAAAAAAGAGCTCCAATTGAGGTAGGTGGTAAAGCTGTGGATGCCATCGTAAAAATCAAGGAAAAACTTCTTGAAGTAATTAAAGATATCCGGGGAAAAAATGGAGGGGAGAAAAAGTAAGGCTGGAAACAAGCTTTTTTATTCTTCGTTTGACATTTCTGCAATTTTTGCCAATGTATGCAGTGATTTTATAAAAATACCTGCAATTCTTTTTTAATTTATACTTTACAGCTAACTTTTGGTTTGACAATTTTCAAGATATTTAAAATTTATTTGAAGATATATTAGGGGTGTTAGACAAAGTTCCTTTTTTTATATATAAATCTTAGAAGCCTCATTTTGTTCCTTGATAAGAGTGTCATTTGGATTTATTTCAGTTGCTTTGTCATTCCATTCAATCGCTTTCCCATATCTGCTAAGATTTTCCCGGGCTGATCCATTCTGATAGGAGAAAAACAAATATTAAGGTTTTGCTTTCAGGACTTCTTTATAACATTTAATCAACTTTTTAGTTTGTTTAATTTAATGAAGGCAAAATCTTTGAGGCACTGATCCCAAGGTTTTCAGGATCAATTTCAAAAGCGCTGCTATAAACGGTTAGATCCTCTATTGATCTTCCTTGGGACTCTAGTCTTAATACTGATTTCTTGTTTGGGGATGCTACCATAACTCTGCTTCTTCCATCCTTCGTGTGGAAAAACTTTGCAGGTAAGATTCAACTACTTAGTTAGGATTGCTTTTTCAACTCTCGAATACTTCTCGGAAAAATATGTTATAAAAGGGAAACTCGTGGAATTGAGGCGTTGATAATTTGAGTTCTCCATATTTATTTCGGAGATTTCGTGGTTTGTAATTGTTTATGCTAGCTTTTTTGAAATCTGTCTTGAAATCTGTCCTCTATAAAGTTTAGCCCATATTGAAGAAGGCTTTCGATTCCGTTAAAAGGTTTAAAAATTAAGTAATTAGATGTTGATTTCCATTTTCCTAATTAAAAAAATAATCTTTTATGAGTGAGAAGATGTTAAACATTGATTTTGTATATTTTTAGTGATGGAAAAAAAAGGATACAAGTCAATCAGACTTTTTTCCAAAAGAACAAAAAAATCAAAAAACTCAAAAGATATTTGTATTAAAAAAATTCAATCCGAACATTCTGAATTATTATAAGAACGTCTGACCTGAGCAGCCATTTTTTCCCCCAGTCTTTCAGATACATTTTCTATGAAGAGATCTATGTACTCAGTTGGTACGCAGCTCAGGCTTTCTTCGTCTGATATAATTAGCCTTAGAAGATATTCAAGATCAGATTTAGATAGTAACTTTATTCTCCTAAGAAAGTCGGCTGCGTTTTTTGAATAATGATTTGCCAGAGGTGGGAGGATTGAACGATAGGTCATTCCTGAGCCTGAACAAAGATACTCCTTACACTCCGGAGCAACTGTTTTCAGGATAGCAATATCTGTTTCTGAGAGTATTCTTGCCATGATAATCACCTTTTGATGAAGAATTTACTCTGGTATTTCAGGGATTAAATAGGACTTTGAGGGACTCCAATTTGGGGTGTTTGTCCATAATACATATATCTGTTATTGTTGAAATTGGAGTTATGTAGAAATTTTCTGTGATCTTATTGCAGAGATTTTGTTGAACAAAAGATGATTTTACTTTTCTGCTATTATTTTACTTTTCTGCTATTTATAGTCCTCCC
>CAWKGG010000028.1:0-21352 GCA_963848985.1 uncultured Methanosarcinaceae archaeon | reverse complement strand
CAGGTGAACAATACCTAAACGGACAATTCCCCGATGGACAATATCCAGGTGGACAAAACCATGGTAAACAAAACCAAGGCGAAAAATACCCCCTGGGAGCAAGACCAGCTATAAGTACACCAGGTTTAGCAACACCAGTAACTCCAGGTTTAATATCCGATGCGACATATGGACCTTCTGCACCTAAAACGCCCAGTTCAAAAACTCAGGTGAGCAACACAAAGGCAGAAAACACTCAGGTGAACAAAAATCAGGTGGAAAAAAACAAGGATGACAATTTGATGTAACTTATTCATCACCTTGTATAACATATTGATTTACTGTAATAACTAACAAATTGACTTGTATAATCTACAAATCTTCTCATATAATCAACTGATACTCCGAGGTAACATCTATCTCTATAAGAACGGTACTAGTAGTTTTGTTTAATTAATTAATCGTATTCGCGATGAAATGAAGACACATTTTGGAGACAAATTGCTGGAAAGGCCAGAGTGGATTTCCAATGCATTTTTTAATTTTTATTTTGAACTTTATTTAAGAAAGTAAGAATATGTCCATTTAATGCATCTGCTCAACAATATATCTGAGTTATTTAGTTGAATTGAAAAATCAATGGATTAAATCTTTAATTTTCTGAAATCAAAGTTTAATCAACAAATTATTTTGAACTTGATTTTATACCACATGTGTGCAAGTCCTATATCTAACAAGTTTGATTGCACAAAAAAGCACAGATTAAGAATTACTACCTTTTATAACTTTCAGATAGTGCAAAGATTTTTCACATTATCCGACAGCAGCTTAGTGCTTAACCTACCATTTTCCTGAATTAAATATTGGATTTGAACAAGTCTTTTTATGTAGTTTTTGGGATGAAAACAGTGAAGAGTCAGATTCTTGACTCTGTGTCTATAAACTCAATCATTCCATCACATATAGGAATATCCAAGTTTCTATCGATTGCATCCAGTAAATACAAAAAATAGCAAAAAACATATATAGGTAAATTTCAATAAATTTTCTTGCTATTCATTTTTAATGTAGTATACCAAAGATCCTGTAAAATGTGATTTATCTTTTCTACGGATTCATAGGTTTTATAGAAAAAACTGGGCATTTAGCAATTATATATTGAATAGGACTCATACGATCAAAATAAGAATTTGGATCTTTATAATTAAAATTATATAAAATTTTACCATGCATTACAATAACTTAAACTAAAAATGTTTACTGAACTTTATTTTTGATTCCAAGTACTAAGCTTCAAAATTAAAAGTATGAAAAAATATGGAAAATCTACATCCTTTTACTCTTGCCTTTATTTTTGTAACTAGCATAGTATTCTTTCATCTTGCAAGCTGCTGCTGAGGTCACTGCTGCCGAAGCTGTCAAGATTGCTATAATCACTAGCAACAAACCAGTGAGTATCTGTTGAATTTGTTTTGCCATATAGTCATTAACTCCTTAATTTTAACTTTTTGGAAGGAAGTCGTGTCTAAAATTCGTTAGCCTTTAATAGACGCATTTAATAATACGCAATATTTCCCAAAAAAGAAAAATTATAGCATTTAGAAGGCTACTTGAATAGTGACGAAAATCTCTTATTTAAGATAATTTATACAGAGCCTGAATTTTCATTATCACTTTTTTGTTGAACATCAGCTATAACTTCTTTTTTTAACACGGTCATCTGTTAATAGCACTTATATTTAATTCCATCAATTTTATAGCTTATCCATTCTCATTACTGCAACTTTCTTTTTCTGTTCTACAGTCAAAAGTTCCCACATCGCAGCCTATAGTATTTGACCCTTTCATACTATGGAGTGTTCTTTGCACATGTTTTAATATCTCCGTTAATAGATAATATTCCTTAAAAATTAAGGGTTATCAAGAGAAAAAAGTAATTGATGTTGTATTTAATATCGTTAGCAGAATTAGCAGAAGGGTCTATTTTTAAGATCGGCTCAGCTGTCTTTTCTGCGTTAACGTCATCAGCTTTAGGCAATACTTTCGAATCTGACTGTATCACACAATATATCTCCTGGGCATACAATATATAAAATGCCGGTTAATTTATAGAAATTACCTGTAAAATATATATATTTTGCAACCTATAAGTACCGATCTGTTTTTTAATTTTTTAACAGAGTCTGGAATTATTGTGAGAAGTTAATTATTGCGGAGATATATTTTTGAAAGAAGGCAGTGGATATGTGTTTAAGTACAAACTTGGTGATTTGGTTCTAAGAATAGAAGAATGTGCTTTTACGAATCTTATGGATCTTGGAAAGAATAAAACTATGCATCAATATCTGATCGAGTCAATTGACAATTGGGTAAACAAAACAGAGCCCCTTATAATGGTGCAGGTTTTACATTCCTAGCATCTTCCAATCTATAATCTTGATATAGCAACTTTTCTAGTTTTTCTTTCGAAGGAATGTCTAATTCGATCTCCCTTTCCTGAATCCCCTCCTTTCTCGAGAATTAATTCTTTAATCCTATCAAGAATAGAGCATTTCGATAAATTTCATAGTTCAAATAATTTCTAAGATATGATTTATCTACAATCAGCCAAAAGTTGGAGGATTTATCAAAATGTTAAACGATTATTAGTCTGGATCTCAAGAAAGGTTTAATAACCAATTCCTTAGTAAATTACAGTGGCTAAATAAACAACAGGAATATCCCTTTATGATTCCAAAAGATTATTACGATGTTATCGTTATTGGCGCAGGCCCCGCAGGTTCTACTGCTGCTTATTATGCGGCAGAAAATGGATCATCTGTCCTTCTTCTTGATAAAAAAAAGGAATTAGGAAGTCCTATTCAGTGTGCAGGCTTTCTTCCCGATGCCTCGGAAATTCAGGCTCTTCTTCCTGATGCGAAACTGCCAAATTCCCTAAAAGACTATCCTTATTCCTGCGTACTCCAGCGTATCAAAACTCAGCGTATTATCTCTCCAAATTGCAGTGTGAAAGAATTCGCTGTCAGCGGTGCTGTTCTCGATAGGCGCATATATGACCAGTTTCTAGCTGAGCAGACCGCAAAGAAAGGGGTTGAACTGGTGATCAAAACTCGTTTGACAAAGGTGGAAGGCACAACTGTAGAAACGAAAGGAATTTATGGGAAACACGTTATCAGAGCAAAGGCGATAATTGGGGCTGATGGTCCCAACTCTCTGGTTGCAAAGTCCAAAGGTCTCTCTTTCAAGCCTGGAGAAAGAGAAACATCTGTGGCTCTGGCATATCAGGTAAGGAATGTGGATATAGACCCAGATTCTCTTGAGATGTATTTTGGGAACAATTTCGTTCCCGGAGGCTACGCCTGGATTTTCCCCGAGGGGGAAGATAGAGCCAATGTAGGGCTAGGGATCCGAATTAGAATGACGGAAAAAGGGGTATCTGCAAAAGAGTACCTAAATCGTTTCATTCAGGATCACCCCATCGCCAGCCAAAAACTGAAAAACGGTATCTTTCTGAACGTTATTGCAGGTATAATTCCGGTCGATGGAGCTCCGAAGAGAACTACAACCGAAGACTCGCTGATTGTAGGGGATGCAGCTGGGCAGATTATTGCAACAAACGGAGGTGGAATCCCCACTGCTATGATTGCCGGAAAAGTGGCAGGTGAAACTGCAGCAAAATTTACTGCAGGGAAATGTCGACTTGAAGAATACGACCACGAATGGAGAACTCAGATTGGAAATGCTATTGAGACTTCAGTACATATAAGGCGGTTCATGGATGGGATCATGAAGTCCGATACCCTCATGAATGCAGCTTTAAAGCTCATTTCTCCTGATCAAATGAAGATCATGCAGTGTGGAAAACTTCCTGAGCCTATGAAAATGGGGCTGCAGGCTATTAATAGGAGAAAGAAATAAACACGCGTCTCCCGCCAAAATTCAGCTAGTCGGGTCTATCTCCTCTGTTTTTTATTCCTCCCTTTCACCAAGATTTTCTGCTGTCTTGATCTTTCTTAATTCTGTCTCTGCGTCTTCTTTGTTATACTTTGCTTCCAAGTAGCTGGGCTGTATTTCAAGAGCCTTATCAAAAGAGTCAATTGCATCCTCGTACTTTTTCAGGATAACAAATTCAAGTCCTCTAAGGTTCCAAGCCCCAGCAAAACCAGGTTTCAATTCAAGAACCTTATCAAAGTACTTAATCTTTTTTCCAGGATCATTTTCATCTACTGCAATCCTGTACCATTCCTCGACGGTTTTTCCCTCGATTTTTTTTTTAAATAACTTGTCCAGGAAACTCAAAAATATCACACCTTTTTAGGAGATTGATCCGTAAGATAGAAATAGATAATTGTAGCACCAGCTAAAATAACTGTACCATATTTTCACTCAGTTGGTATTATCTAATGTTATTAGAAATCTTTTTGATCTTCATGGTTTTTCTCCAATTTTGAAAAACAATGAAATTTTCGCTCCGTAGAAATCCTCTAAGTTGTGCATTCCCCTATATTTTTATAAATGTAGTGCCATAATATTTTCCAATATTTCCCACAAAAAAGAACGAAAACGTACAATATTGAAATCGAATAAGTACATTAAATTGGTTGATACCAGCCCTAAAGCTGTTTAATCTTCCAGAATGGACATTTATTCCTGAAATATTCCAAACATATTTAAACCTAGCATCAATTTCTTGTTCTGTTTTTATTGAAGGAGTATATTAGCACTGAATATCTTGATTTTGTAGAACTTATTGACCTAAGGAACAACATAAAAGAAAAATTTGATCTTAATGAGACTCCCATTTCACTACCTTTAAAAATTTGTATCCATAATTTCCTCATCTGTGTTTAAACTTCTTTTGTCTAAAACTCTAAAGTTGTTTTACTCACATGAAGAAATGATCCCTATTACGACAATTAATTCAACAGATTTACAAGTTACTATACAAGTTATTATTATTCCCACATAACATGGACACTACGAAGGAGCTTCTTGAAATTTTCAATATTATTTGACACAGATAAAAGGTGTATTAGGATGAAAAATTAGTAAAAAAACATATCAAGAAATTAAACATGCAAATGCTCTGATAAAACAATCAAATAAGATAAGAAAATCTCAATGTTGTGTGATGGATAAAAAAAGATTCAGGAAAAATCCATTCCCTAATTAGAGAAAAAATAAAAGCAGACTAAATCATACATGTAAGGAGAAGATAGAGAAACAAAATTTTGAGAAAATATAGAAGACAATAAACTTAATCTTTTATAAAATTAAATACAGTCAAAGAAATCAGGCGGAGATAACGTCTTCTGTTGTCAAAAGGTAGTTTGGAGCAGTACTTCGGGCAAGAAAATTCAATAATCAAGTCATGGAAGCAAAACTTAAACAGATAGTTTATAAATCAAATAAAAGAATAGTAAAAATAATTTACATTAAATTCAGGATTTCTACAGAGCCTCGAAATCCTCTATATATTTGTTCAGCTTAATAATTTAGGAGAATTTCCTTGAATGGCACAAACATTGCATTGGGCATTTTTTTACTGTACTGGTTCTTTGTCTCCGTTCTTGACAAAAAGGGTACTCTTGAGAAGTATAACATAAGCACTTTCAGACCACTTCCCATTCTTATGATCAGGACAACAAAGGGTCTCAAAATGTTGGAGGTATTGGCTCGTCCTAAGCTTTACTGGAGAAACTTTGCAAACCTTGGAATCTTGATAATGTTTGCAGGAATGCTTTCAATGTTCCTGATCATTCTTTTCTCGGACATCACACTCTATGCTTCCTTTCTGAATGGAAATGTGCCAGAGCCTGGGAAGTACAATTCCCCAAAAAACATTTTTCTGATCCCTGGAGTAAATGAATTCATTCCTTTCACATGGGGAGTCATTGCTCTAATAGTCGCTCTTGTTGTGCATGAGTACTCCCATGCGATTCTTTGCCGGGTTGAAGGCATAAGGGTTAAATCAATGGGAATCTTGTTTGCTCTGGTTCCAGTCGGGGGTTTTGCGGAACCTGATGATGAACAGCTTTTCGGAAAGAAGGAGAAAGTAAAAAAAGAACTGCCTCTCACAGCTACTATTGAAGAAATCGAGGAATGGGAGCAGAAAGGAAATAAATGGGGTGAATGGGGAAAAAATGAAGGATTTGAAGCTAAAAAAACAGATTTAAAGGCTGAAAAAGCTATAACAAGGACTCAAAGAGCGCGGATTCTTGCAAGTGGGGTAATGGCCAATTTTACCGTGGCTTTTATAGCTTTTTTTCTTTTCTTCGGGCCTGTGCTTGGAGCAATTGCTCCTTTGAGCGACTCCATGGTTTTAAAAGTAAATGAAAGTTCACCAGCTAGTCTTGCAGGGATTCAGAAAGGTATGATAATCACGCAGGTAGATGATACTAATATCACTACATCTTTGGACCTTCTGACATATCTTGAAAAGATCACGCCCGGGGCTCCTGTACGCATTCATGCCAAAAAAGATGGTCTTAATTCTGTGTACTATTTAAACACAGTTTCAGTTCCAAAAAACTACTTTAATGGAGTGCTAGTAGAAGGGGCTATTAAAGGAAGTCCAGCAGAAGCTGCAGGAATTGAGACCGGAATGGTAATGGTTCGGATCAATGACGTTAAAATGGTCAGCATTGCGAGTTTCGTAAACTTCATGAAGACAACTCAGGCAAACCAGACTTTGAAAGTTGAACTGAGACCTCCTGAAAACTATACTGGCAACATCAATAAAAATGGTACTGTTGTCTTTGATGTGAAACTATCTTCTAATTCCTTCGAAGGTAAACACGGCTTCCTTGGAGTTCGCTACGGGAATAAATCGATCATAGAGTGCCCTATGCTTGGAATTTCTTTATGGATGCCACAGGCAAAGTTATATCTTGAAGCCTTAAAGAAAATACCTTCCTTACTCGCAGTTCCTGCAGGCTGGGTTATCCTTTTCGGATTACCTATTTATGGATTTGCAGGTGAAGGATTCCGCGGATTTTCAGGCTTGATCATGCAATTTTATCATCCTGTGAGCTGGGCAGAACCATTAGGGATTGGTATTTTCTGGATCGCAAATACTTTGCTTTGGGTTGGTTGGCTGAATTTCTATGTAGGACTTTTTAACTGTCTACCTGCAGTACCCCTGGATGGAGGGTATGTATTTAAAGATTCTATCTATTCTTTTATATATAGGCTTACAATGAATGAAGCAATGTCGGAAAAGATATCAAGCTCTGTCACATCAGCATTTTCTATATTGATCCTGTTCTCTTTAATGTTCATGATATTCGGACCTTTTATTGGACAGGGGATCTAATTGGCATCGAAGCTGCTTAATCAACCATCAACCTGCATGAAGGCTGGTGGCTTTGATCAGCTCCTTTTCCATATTTTTTATTCAGCTAGCTAAATATTTTTAATTTTTACTTTTTTAAGGATTTTAACCGTTACTCGAATCATTGATCAAATCTGGTAAATGATTATACTTCCAATTTTATGAAAGTTAGAGAGTGAGTTTAATGTAAACTACCATAAATAACTATATTGTTTACAGCTATTGTTTATTATCACTTGAAAATCAAATAGTATTTATTCATTAAAATAATAAACACTGATTTATTCTGCGAATTCGCAGACAGCAATTGATATCCCATTCAATATCTCTCTAATTTATTAATTTCTTTTTGACAGTATGTGACTGGTTACAGTCTGGTTACGGTTTCATATAACAAAACTATAGGATTGATTTCATTTTTATCTCCATTTAAAGTAAATACAAAGGTTTTATTGAAGTCACAATAATGAAAAGCTAAAATGTTACTATTAGATAGGATTAGGCTCTGCCTAATATTGAAAAAAAACGGAAAAATCAGGTGAGCTTCAGGTCGATTCTAGAAAAAGCAAAATTAAGCTCTTGTTGGGACATTTGATTCAGACATTTACGAACAATCTGTTTACCACGATTGATCTGATTTTCAGACAAACTCTTAGAGGTTTAGTTTCGTTTTAGAGCTATTTCAGCGTTTTCCTTTATCAGCCTGCCTTCTGAAAAATGATATCTTACGATCTCACCGGTGGAAAACCTGACGTTTTTGATATTGTTGTCAGAAATATCTTCTATGCATTTGACTAGAGCTCTCAGGCCGTTATGATGAGCGCAGACTATCACATTTTTCCCTTTTTTTATTGCAGGCAGAACTTCTTTCTTGAGATAAGGCACTGCACGCTCATAGACAACTTTGAGACTTTCCCCTTCAAGCAGGTCTGGCTCAAAGTCCAAATCCCAGGAAGTAAGCTTTTCTGTTCCATATTTTTCTACCATTTTCTGCTTCTTTTTGCCCTGGAGCTTTCCATAGTAACGTTCGTTTAAAGCAGCTGTAGCGTATATTGGGATAAAGTTTTTATTTATTTTTTCGGGTGAAGAATACCATTCAATTTTCCCTATCCTGCTGTCATCATTTTTCTTTTCATGGACAAGAATTCCTGTTTTTTTCTGCCCGGACAATATTACGAAAAGAGTTTCCTGTGCCCTAACAAGGTTTGAGACAAAAGCAAGATCCAATTCGATATTTTTAAGTTTGATTGCGCAATCAAGAGCTTCTTCAATTCCTTTCCTGCTAAGGGGAACATCTAGCCAGCCAACAAACCTATCACCGGGTTTCAAATCGGACTTTCCATGCCTGACAAGTATAAGATAACCCATATAATTGCACTCCAGAAAATTATACCAACATAGAATTATACCGATAAACATTTTAGTTCCGTACTTCTTTAAAGGATTTATCGAAATCTTATATAGTCCTAGTTTTTCTATAGATTATTGGAGATAGCTCCTAAAAGGTTGTGCTGATATTCTAGAAACTGCTGCTCTTATGATTTAAAAAGGAACGAATACTCCTCTTTTAGTTGGATGAGAAATTCTTCATCTAGTTTTGCATTATAAAGTGTTCTTACTTTAGACAGGTGGTCAATTGATAAATTGAGCGCCCCTTTTTTAGATTAGCTTTTTCAAGTTTAGTCCCCATAAGGTTAGTTCCTGCAAGTATACCCCAATTAAGATCAGCTTTTTCCAGGTTATTTTCTGTAAGATTAGTTTTTTTAAGGTTAATTCTTTTGAGATTAGCTCTAAGAAGGTTAATTTCCCCAAGATCAATCATACATTAGCCTCTTTCTGTTATCATGAAATACTGACTTTATTGACTTTTTAATATAACCTAATTAAGAATAATTCAAATTTAGTATAATAAATGGGTAGCACGATAATGTTACTCTATGAAGAACTAGAATAATCTCTAAGCTGTCGCTGTACATGATCAAAACTAAAAATATAGAGCAAAAGCGAGTGTAGGGAATTTGTTAAAAATCAGAGATTTATCAAAATTCTCTACAATTATCCCATATACTTGTACATACGCTCTGTGTACTATACATCCTATCAATCTTTCCTCCCTTCCTCACTCTTTAACTCTTTATCTGTTCACTTTAAGCTATAATGTACAATATGTTCTACATTATTTTAAATTAATTATACGAAAAATAGCTTTTAAACGAAAAATAATCCCGCATAAAAATTTTAACAATCAAAATAGAATAAAATATTAAGAATGATTTTTTGGGCTTCGAGTATGTACTCCTAAACTCTAGCCATTAACTTCAATATGATAGATATCCACTAAAATGGTGCCTTTATATTTTTTGGTTTTTGGATTGATTGAAGCCAATTACAGTGGAATTAATGTTATTTTGTCAATCCCAGCTCATATTGAAAAGTCTCATAAAATATCAGGGTATTATTAACATGATCAAGTTAGATGGTTTTGCATTGTTTATTATACTCTCCAAAAAATCATTCTTATTTTTCAGGTGAACTTCGCTCGTTCTCTGAAAGATAATTATATATATATCTTATATCGCTATTATGATACTTCACCTGAAATGCAGATTCAATAAACAGTTATCTGGCTGAATTCTCTATGGAATTGTATAATGGGCGCGTGGCCTAGCCCGGATATGGCACCAGCCTCCTAAGCTGTGAATCGGGGGTTCAAATCCCTTCGCGCCCGTTAATTTCCTTTAATCTGTTTTCTCCAGCTTCTCCCTTAAATAAGTACTCTTCAATCGACTATTACGTTCTAAATATCGGGTATCTTATTAGTAGGAGAAGTAAATTTTGCTAAATTAGGGAGACATGTTCTGTAGTCTATAGGAAAATTTTTTATCTGAAAAAATAGTAGTTTCATAGCTTTGTTCAGTGGATTGTAGAAAAAGCAAAGTCAAGAACAGTATCGATCATTGGAAAATACAATGTTACTTCAGAGGGAAAAGTAATTGATTAGGAAAGCCAGGGTAAATGACGTTGTTGTAATGAGGCAGATTATCAGTATTTATTCCAAGGATGAGCTCATGCTTGCCCGTTCTCTTAGTGAGATATATGAGAATATCAGGGATTATTATGTATATGAGATCAATGAAGAGGTTGTGGGATGTGGTGCTCTCCATGTGGTCTGGGAAGACCTTGCAGAGATACTTGCCCTTGCTGTGAGACCTGAATTTTCGAGAAGAGGAATCGGTACAAAGCTTGTTTCGGCCTGCCTTGATGATGCCAAATACTTTGATATGAAAGAGGTCTTTGCTCTTACTTATGTGCCTGATTTTTTTGTGACTCTGGGTTTTAAGGTAGTGGACAAAAATTGTCTTCCCAGAAAAATTTGGTCCGGCTGCATAAGATGCTCAAAGTTTCCAGACTGCAGCGAAATTGCTGTCCTGAAATCAATTAATTCCTGATCCGTTCCAGAAATATTTTTTTCTATGTTTCGTTTAATCTGTATTTATTTTTCGTACTGATACATAGGTTTTGAAATAAAACACTTATTTTGTCAATATCAACTTTCTATTACAATCTTCTGCACTATACCCTAACACTTACAAGCTTACTAGTATAGAGAACCAAGTAAAATTTGATTTTATTCAAGCTTGATCTGAGATGCATTTACAGGATCAGTAAACGCTTTGATGCATATAGTTGCATTTGGTACCAACGATGTTAGGTCGTACCACGTAATTCCATCACTACTAACAAAACTTTCTCCAGCAGTTGCGTTTGCATTGCTACTATAGCCCCGGATTGGTTTTGATATTGATATTGGGTAAGTGTATCCAGGGGTTGTAAGCTCCAATACTACGGAGAAATTTTGGCCAGCCTGGAGATTAGTTCCAAATCTCAGGGGGATTGTGTGGTAGCCAGTTGTGGGAATTGTTTCAGTCTGCGTAACAACAGGACCATATATACTAGTAGGGTTGGATCCCGTATTATTGTAGATACTAATCGTATAATTGGAGTTATAGACTGGTGTGTAGAAACTTACAGCTTTGAGACTTTCGTTGGATCCTGCAGTAAAGACACTGGCACCCCAAGATGTATTGATGGAATTTCCTTCTCCTAATGATCCGGTCCATCCAAGAGGATCGTGTTGGTAGATGTTTGTATAATCATTAAGTGGTTCAGCACTGAAGACTGCGTTTTCACCCTGTTTTCCTAAATTGGAATCATAATAGGAGATGTAAAAATATCCATTATCACCCCATTGCGGACCCCAGCTATTTTTTATGATGAATGCTCCATCTCCGGGTGGGTTTGTGGAGAAATTGTTTCTACTATACGAATCATTCCAGCCTACAATGGTCACAGCGTGATAGGAATCTAAAGTTCCATTATAGTAACAACTATGAGTATTTTTATTACAAATAGTGGTATTGTTGGAATCGATGTAAATTGAAGTTCCCACTCCACCATAATTCATAATCGCTGTTTTTATCTCCTGATTATCTGTAGAATTAGTCCTAAGTGCAAGATAAGTTATATTTTGTACATGTTTTTGTATAGGGAGTCCTATTTGTGAAGTATATACCTTAGGATTCCATGAATCATCCAGGCTGTTCATTGGTCCTTTCCAGCTGGTTAAATAAGCACTTGTCATTAAATAGTTCCCTCCGCCGTTTGAACGGCGATCAAACCCATTTGTGTAGTTCTCAGAAAGAAGGTTTTTCATGTTCTGTTCTGAAAAGTTGTAGTTTTGTTCCGGCATAAGATATGATTCAAGGGATCCGTAAGTTGCATATATCCAACACGTAGCTGTATGGCCTTGGTTTTTTACAGGGGTTACTTTGTTCAATGTCCGCAGATCATAGGAAGCCGGAATAGGTGTGCTTGCTAAAACATTTAAGCCTGGGTTGGAAATATTTTTGAGATAACTAAAATTTATAGGAGAAGGTGTGATAATTGCTTGATTGTACCTGTTGTTTTTTATGTATTCTATCAATTTAGGATTTTCTGGTGCAAGTTCAAACTTTGGAGAAAGTTTAGTTTTATTCACAATATTTTTGTGAATATTAGATGATATGTTTTCTTCTGAAAATTCTGTATATGCCATTGCTATTGATGAACTTATAACTAAGAACAAAATCAGAACTTCAATAAAAATTGATATTTCTTTTATTACATATACATCAGTTATTATATTATGATTCTTTTTCATTTTGATTACCTTGTGAGTTATTTAAAATACGATCTGCAAATTTTATTCACGTTCGTTTAATTTTATATAAATGGGCTTATTCTAAAATCTAACTTTACCTTTCGAACTTCTCTAGAGTCATATATCAAAGACTAAAAAGGAGTTTCATATGTATTTGGGTGCAATAGCGAGAAATTTTAGAACTTATTAATTCTAATAACTCTAATAGTAATGTCAACATATATTCTTTACTTGGAATGTATTGGTTCGATGTATTAATTACAAACTATATAAATTATGTGTAAATGTACACGTTATCTTTTTTTATTTTACTTTTATTTTTATAGTGGTTATATGATATCTCTACTATAAAGTATCAAGATAAGAATATTCTTCTTGCTATAATTTTTGAAAAATAGGGTATATATTTATGCATAAGCTCCGTCTCTATATTAATTTAAACTGAGGATTTTGTTATGGAAGAAATGAATGCAAAAGAAGCTGAAGAACAATTTAAGCTTGCTCTGAAAATCAATCCAAATGATGCAGATATACACTGTGATTATGGAGATTTACTAGCTGAAATGGAGCGATGGGAAGAAGCTGAAGACCAGTATAAAATTGCTTTGAATCTCGACCCAAATGATGCAGATATACACTGTAGTTATGGAGATTTACTAGCTGAAATGGAGCGCAACAAAGAAGCTGAAGAACAGTATAAAATTGCTTTGAATCTCGACCCAAATGATGCAGATATACACTGTAGTTATGGAGATTTAATAGCTGAAATGGAGCGATGGGAAGAAGCTGAAGAACAGTATAAAATTGCTTTGAATCTCGACCCAAATGATGCAGATATACACTGTAGTTATGGAGATTTACTAGCTGAAATGGAGCGCAACAAAGAAGCTGAAGAACAGTATAAAATTGCTTTGAATCTCGGCCCAAATGATGCAGATATACACTGTAGTTATGGAGATTTACTAGCTGAAATGGAGCGCAACAAAGAAGCTGAAGAACAGTATAAAATTGCTTTGAATCTCGACCCAAATGATGCAGATATACACTGTAGTTATGGAGATTTACTAGCTGAAATGGAGCGCAACAAAGAAGCTGAAGAACAGTATAAAATTGCTTTGAATCTCGACCCAAATGATGCAGATATACACTGTAGTTATGGAGATTTACTAGCTGAAATGGAGCGCAACAAAGAAGCTGAAGAACAGTATAAAATTGCTTTGAATCTCGACCCAAATGATGCAGATATACACTGTAGTTATGGAGATTTACTAGCTGAAATGGAGCGCAACAAAGAAGCTGAAGAACAGTATAAAATTGCTCTGAAAATCAATCAAAATGATGAAAACGCACACTAACTAATTGGTGATAATGTTGCTTTTGGACTCACATATTCTCTTGCTGCCGAAGCTGCAGGACTCACATATAAGACTTTTAATGTTTATATGAACAAGGGGAAGACAGCTAAATCTGGGAAATATTGTCAGTTCTATGAACATATTAACAAATGTAATGCTGATGGAGCTAGGAAACTACTCGGACGCCTAAACGCAGCAGCAGAATCTGGAGATAGTCTGATATGTATGTGGATTTTAGAACGACGGTTTCCTGAAAAAATTGGAAAGCGGGTATATATAAAAATTAATTCAGTTTCAGACAACAAGAATGAGAATGTTGAGTTAATTGTCAATAATGTCGATGAAATTCGAAAACAAATTTTAGCGAAGTTTGATCGGTTTTGAGAATTACAAAGTCATCAACTTATTAGGATTTTTCATCCTAACTTGATACATTTTTAATATGAAATATATTTTCACTCATTTTTATCCGTTGATGTAATTGTAGTCGGACTCATCAAAATCGCCACCAAGGTTTCTTAGATCCTGGTACTTCAATTGCCTTTTGATTTATTAGGCTTTGAACTTGAACATATAATTATCAAATATCTTTTTAAGATCTTGTTCTCTCTGGCTTGTACTCTTAAGTTCCGCTTTCAAAGTTTTGTTATGCTTTTCTAACTCTTCATACTTGGTTTTTATTTGTGCAAGTTCAATAGGTTCTGGTGTCTTGAAGCGCTAAAGTGAGTCTTTTGACTTCATTACAGCAATGTATTTTGCTAGTGGATAAGGAAACTAAATAAAGCGAGTTTTACACCAAAATGACTGTGCAGGGGAGTAAAAAATAATGCACCATTAGACTTACTGAGTTAAGAATATTATAACAACAGCCTAATAAATTAAAAGTAATTGTTATTCCACCATTTTTTAAATTATTAATTATATTTTTCAAATGTATATATGAACAAATTTAGGTAATTGGTTTCTTAGTTTTTTACTTGAAAAAGTGCTGACGTCGACTATCAACGCAGATTATTGGTCTAGTCATTGGATAATCATCATCGATCTGGAACCAGTGTTTGACATACTAACTATCATTCTTGGAGTGATTACTAGGGACATCGAGATTGGCTAGACATAGACATTGCTGGTGGAGTAATTTTTAAAAGATGTTATTTCAAGTTCTGCCAAGTCTCCGATTGCTAAATAAATAATGGTTTTTTGGACAAGACAACTATACTAATAAAATCAAACAAAATTTTGGAGTTAATATAAATGGGAAAACAAACATTCAACCAAACAAAAAATATATTAGGTATTTTACTAGTCTTTTTTTGTAGCAACAGTAACAGTTCCGGCAATAAGCGCGGATGTATCCCATCACAGCAACAATGGACTGCAATTATTCAATACAGAGCAATCAGCCAAACTGCATTGCCCAAAGATACTGTTTTTTGTCTGAATCTTCCAACAGGTATCTATCATTACAAAGGTCAACGTTGGTACGGGAACACCAAGAGCGTTGCTTATGTTTGTCAGAAAGAAGCAGATCAGGCAGGAGATCGGGCAACACGGGTACAGTGAAAATTCTTAACCTGTAATAAGTGCTATGAGTACTTTGGTTTCATGATAAAATAATTAAACAGCGGTATAGTTTTAGTCCAAAAGTTTGGATTATCTTAACCACAGCTACCTGGTTTTTTGTGTCAAAAATCTATGTTTTATCTCATTTTTCAGCCAAAATCATAGGACATTTTGACCTGATTGTGCAGAAAGTGCCTATTTTTTATTAAAATGTATGCTATGTTCAAAAGCCAAAAAGTTACTATATTTATCTTGCGAAGGAAAAATGAATGAAAAATAAGTAACTATTCAACCTACAAATAGAATTTTTTTAATTTATTTAGAGTAACTGTTTTATTGTACCAAGCTATTGAGTTCTGCAGAATAATCTCAATTGCTTTGTCATTATACTGTTATTGCTTCATCATACTCCAAGCTTCTGATTCCGATGGGTTAATTTCATTTGCTCTAGCATATGCTTTTATTGCTTCATCGGAATCACCTAATTTACTTAAAGTAACTGCTTTATTGTACCAAACTGCAGAATTATGTGGGTGATTTTCACTTGCTTTGTCATATGCTGTTATTGCTTCATCATACTTGTTTAAATTATCAAGAACAAGTCCTTTATTGTACCAAGCTTTTGAATTATGCGGGTTAATGCCAATTACTTTATCATATGCTTTTATTGCTTCATCGGATTTATTTAATCTATTTAGAGTAACTGCTTTATTGTACCAAGCATCTGAATCCTGAGAGTTAATCTCAATTGCTTTGTCATATGCTTTTATGGCTTCATTGTACTTTTCTGAGCTCATTAGCTCGCTCCCTTTATGGACCCAAATATTTGTAGATTGTGTCGCGCCTACAAACCCTACTAAACAAAATCCCATTAAACAAAAAATTACACAAGCAAATCCTATTTTGATTGATTTTCTTTGATCCATTTTGTTTCTCCAACTTAATTTTTTTTCTTTGAATATAACAAAATTTAGCTTCCATATAAATAGATAGTCGTTTATTTTGATTGTTACAAAGTAAACACGTGATTTAGTCTTTTCTACTTACACATCCCAGAGATCTTATCCATAAATGATACTCATAGAGTATTGTCAAAAATAAACGAATCAAAAAACCAAAAAGTGCTGTAGTAATGCTGAGAAAATGCATTTGTGGGTTGTATTGAAAAAAAAGCCAAATTTAAAAAAAAGAAACCATGAATAAATTTATAAAGTACGGGAATCAATATTATGTTGCAGAACAGATAAATAACATTCATAAAGTAAATAAGATACTGTTATGTGTGCAGCATCAGCAGTATTTCTCAAAACAATTAATGATAAACTGTGATTTCCATAATGGTTAACTTGTTTAAAGCTTGGATCCATACCATATAGTCCATTAGATTGTAAATGAGTATTAGTTGAATGTCCTTTTGCTATGTATACTATTTTTGTCTCAATATCTCACATCTGACAATTTCTATATCCTGATGGCCTAACGAAACTATCAAATGTCTTTGAACTATACTCATACTTAAGCCCTAGCAATCGAATTCTAGCCACTTGGATTTGTCGTTATTGTTTGATCACCATTGTTAAATATATATGGGTTTATGGCTAAATATCACAATCCAGTGGAGCTGCTTTTGGGCAATTTATTGGTACTTGTCCATCAACTCCTACCCTGCTCCAATGTCAAAGCAAAAAAGATCCAAACAACGTTGAGAAATATTATTTGCTTAGAACTAGTGAAAATATTTTCATAGACTAATTTGGTATAGATATCTCAGTTTCGATATATATAACAGTTTTTTTATTTTTTTGATATAGCTTTTAATAATGTCTTTTGATCATTCTTATACATCTCTCATGGGAAACTAAATGGTGTTTCATTTTCGAGATTATAATATCTGCTGGCCACTGATTCAATTTAGGTTCTCTAGCGCTGATAACTATACACAAAGGATAGGCCACTGATAGGCTCAAGATAAGGTTTTCATTTGATGGCAATGACAGTTGTCAACTCCCTCCAAATAGATTATAGGGTCTCTAAATGGGTTGATTTTTCCAAAAATAAGGGTGATCTTGGGAAATTAGGTTAAAATTGACTCCTTTAATGGGCATCAAAGGAAGTTTAATGCATTTTTTGCCTTTACTGGGCTTTTAATCGATAGAAAATTGTACTTCCTATATGCTATAGAATCATTACGTTATCAAAAATATAGGCAATGCTCATGGAAAACTTTCATTTGATACCGAAGTTTTTCAGAGGAAATTATAATATTCAGAACTTATACTGATTAAATATAGTCTTTAATATCAAAAGTAAACTATGCTACAGTTCATTGGTACAAGGTATTTCCATTTGCCTTTGAGGTGTGAATAGCATAAAATGGTTAGACTATTAGAACAACTATTACAAAAAAATATCAATATTTTATAAAGTTTATTTATGCATAATGCTGCTGTTAAAGTGTCTGGGTTTCTATCATTTCCATCCATTTTTTCCCCGTTTCGAGACGTGCTCCTATTCTATTTTACAAACCTTTCGGTACATCACCTAGGTAGCCAGTATCCCGAAAGCTATGTAAAATTTGATTGACTCTTTATTTTGGACAAACAATTATTTTATGGACAACTGAGTGATTTAATCAAAAAAGTCTGAAACTTGAAAATTGCCTGAAAAGCAAGCAACTGCTTAAGCTCTATATCAATGAAGTCTGCATCAGGAAGGGCTTGATGTGCTGGAACAAAGTATATTAACTATCCGAATACAACAGAATAGGATCCTATTTTTACTGTGTCTATTCAGCAGTATTTGTGGATGTGTCAATAGCAGAAACCGTTCCATCTTCGTTCATTACATCTACTTTTTTCCCGTCTTGGGTGACTGAAACTCCATAAGGCTGGCTTCCTACAGGAATACTGGCTGAAACAGTATTAGTTGTTGTATTAATTACATAGACATTGTTGCTATTCAGGTTTATCACATATACCTTTGTTCCATCTGGAGTGACTGCAATACCCAAAGGTAAGGACCCCATATTCACGGTGGTTGTAACATTATTTGTTGCTGTGTCAATTACAGAGACATTGTTGTCGTATTCGTTTGCTACATAAACCTTTGTTCCACCTGGACTGACTGCAACTCCAATAGGATTGTTTCCTACATTCACCTTGGCTGTAACATTATTTGTGGCCATGTCAATTACAGAGACAGTGCCTTTACTGTCAAATTTCGAGTTTGTCACATATACTTTTGTTCCATCTGGTGTGACTGCAATTCCCCATGGATCATTTCCTACATTCACCGTGGCTGTGACATTATTTGTGGCTATGTCAATTATAGAGACATTGTTGCTGCCGTAGTTCGTTACATATACCTTTGTTCCATCCGGTATGACTGCAACTCCCATAGGTTCCTTTCCTATATTCACTGTGGCTGTAACAGTGTTAGTTGTTGTGTTAATTACAGAGACATTGTTGCTGCCGTAGTTCGTCACATATACCTTTGTTCCATCTGGTGTGACTGCAACTCCCCAAGGATCATTTCCTACATTCACGGTGGATGTAATGCTTTTTGTAGCTGGGTTAATTACAGAGATAGTGTTGTTGTATTCGTTTACCACATATATCTTCGTTCCATCTGGGCTGACGGCAATTCCTAAAGGATTATATCCAACAGACATAGTGGCTGTAACAGTGTTAGTCGCTGTGTCAATTACTGATACATTGTTGCTGCCGGAATTCGTAATATATGCAAATGGTGTACCTCCTGTGATACTCATCAGCACTAAAATCATAGCTGTTGAAACTAAGGCTATCGAACACAACTTTTGTTTATTGATCATGCATTGAGTCCCTTTTCCCTATATTATGAATAAGAATAATTCGAAGATAATCCCATCTTATTGGGAATATTCATCAACCTGACTCTGAGTGTTATAACATCTCTAACTCTTGTTATAAAATAATCATGTCGTGTCATTATAATCGCAAATTTGTGAGTTTCTGACATATTAATTCATTTTTGATCAAAATTTCAGAATTTAGCGAAAACATCAAATAAGTTGGGTAAACACCAAACTTTGAAAGGCAAATAATTGTTGATATATTCAAAAGAATATGACTATATATAATCTACACACTAAAAAATTCCCAAAATAGGGATATTTCTGAGATTTATTTATTCGTATTCTACATTTCCAGGCAGTTAACCATTATTTTGTAAATAAATTTTCTAAAATAGTTTAAGCAAAATAAGGAAACTAATCATCTCATAAATCACCTAATCTAGTTATTATACATATTATGAGTTAATAAAGATAGGTGCATAAACATTATAGTCGTGAATATAAATAAGTG
This sequence comes from uncultured Methanosarcinaceae archaeon, assembly GCA_963848985.1. Lineage (GTDB taxonomy): Archaea > Halobacteriota > Methanosarcinia > Methanosarcinales > Methanosarcinaceae > Methanosarcina. Next base: position 1,576 of record CAWKGG010000028.1, on the reverse strand, counting down.
ATAAGTCACTGGTAGGCACAAGGTAGTGTTCTCATTCGTTGGCAAAGGAGACTAGCTGGCCATCACAAAATCGTTTCTGGAACCGCGAAAGTAGTTTCCGTGGACTTCGTGGGTTAAGGTGTTTTGGTGACCATGGTGAATATGGCAATAATCGTGGTAGAGAGCAGGACATAGACAATGATTATCTTCATGGATTTGTTGGCTGTAGCGAGTTATTTTATGATTTTTCGCCAATTACAGCCATTATATACTAATTAATCTATTTAATTCGGTATTATTTGGCAATTTCCTGATTTTCAAGCTCTTTTATGTTTGCAAATTTGGTACTAAATGTTGTCTCATATTAAGATTATAAGGCAAGAGATGTTTATGCTCTATACCTTTGATTTTTTTCGGAATATTATTTAGAATAAATTATTCTATAATATTTATAGAACTGTAGCTTGTATTGGATAGTGAAATAAACCGCTATAAGTATATGAGCAGGAAGCTTCTCGTGGTTGTCTTGCTTCCCGCACCTATACTAAAAGTTAAATTTCTGTTTCTTTCATCACCTTTATATCATCCTTTTTATGCCAGTTAATTATTTAATCCGGTATTATTCGACATTTTTACTGATTAAATAGAATCAATTTTGGGATTTATTTGCAATTTATATCTAAAATTGTGATTTATCTGAGCATTAATTTTGACGAGAACGGCAAATAGGTATTGTTTTAAAGAATAAAAAGAATTTATTCAAGCAATGAATCCAAGAAAAAGCAGTTTAATAGCAAAAATTATAGGCCGCTAGTAGCGTCTGCAAGTCAACTTTTATTTCCCATTGTTACGTTCTCATCTGAAAAATTATTGAAGTTCAGAAATGTACAATCCAGCATAGAAGAGATTTGATATTGGAACCACTAGATGTATTTTTAAGGCTCGATTTCGTCACATATACCTTTTTTTCCATCTGGTGTGATTGCTATTTCTATGGGATCGCCTAATCCTTCTGACTCTCTTACATCCACATTGGCTATAATAGTATTCGTTGCTGTGTCAATTATAGAGACACTATCAGCCTGAATGTTCACTACATATAATTTTTTTACTTATTTCGATAGTGATATAATTAATTTCTTATTAAATTATATTTTTAATTAAGTTAAGGACTGCGGGAACTAAATGGCTTTAACTGAATTGTATTCACCTTCAGGCTTAAATGGTCATAGAAACTGCATCTAGATAGGCGCACTAATGCAAGATATAATTACATATCTCAGGGAAACGCTATCATAATTTTGGAGTTGCTACTGCTGATCATATTCGTGTTTTGTCTATCAGTTTGCCTTTTTCTGCTGAAATGCTAGATTATAGAGAATATTTCATTTATTTCGACTCTGTCTCCTTAAGTTGGGAGAATATCTCTTTCCTCACTAAAAGATATCTATGAGATAATAAATAAAATTTGAATTATTATTTTAGAAGATTCCGAAATACTAGAAGATAGCTATAAATCGACTCTAGCTATTTCTTATAATATGCAAAAACTTGAGGAAACCGCAGAAAAAATTAGGACGATGGAACTCCGGGAGTA
>CAWKGG010000027.1:0-7462 GCA_963848985.1 uncultured Methanosarcinaceae archaeon | reverse complement strand
ACTTTAAGAGTACTTGAGCAAGATAACGTCATCATTTTAATGCCAAATTAATTGCTTTTGTAATATTCATATTTATCGGAGAAAGCGTAAAACCATTGGGTACTCAGCCCAGTGGATGTAAGTGTCCACTTTAAACCTGGGTCAAGATGTAATTCTCGGCTGCTTTTTTGCTAACATTGCCGATAGAAGATGCGAAATATCCCTCACTCCATAGTGTAGGTTCTTTGCTATAGTATTTTTTCAAATACTCTTTTTGATTTTTCCATAGCCTAATTGTTGTCTCTTTTTTCAGTTTTAGAATGATCGCAAGAGTCTAGACTTTTGGCTCACTCTTAATAGGTAGATGAATGTGGTCTTTGTCGTTTTCATTTATAGTATTTCAAAAACGCCCATTTTTCAATGTCATGAATTCTTTGTTTGAGTTCTTTCTCAATCTGTTCTAATATCTTTTTTAGATACCTGCATACAAAGATAATGTGATACATAAACAAAAATGTACTATGGTTCCTATGTCCATACCCCAGATTTATAAAAAATGTATATGTTATTAAATAATTCTTAAGTCGTGTATCATAAAAGCATTCAAGTTTAGGCTATATCCAACAATTGACCAATCTAAACAGCTTAATCAACATATTGGTAGTTGTAGGTTTGTCTATAATTGGGCGCTTGATCAGAAAGTGAAAACAAATGAGCAAATGGGAAGTCAATTTATAGGTTTGACTTAAACAAACTGATTCCAAATCACTCCAGAGTATGGCTAAACAGGTAGAATCTACATTCACTATATTGTTCAGAGAAAAGAATGGTTTTCCTAAATTTAAATCAAAGACAAATCCAATTCAGTCATTCCCTATACTACAACACTGCAATTTGGATTTTGAAAGCAATACTGTTAAGCTTCCTAAGATTGGAGGAATCAAGGCAGTTTTTCACAAAATACTTGAAGGGGAATTTAACGCTACAATTTTGAAATCTTTCACAAGAATGTACTACCCCAACATTTTAGTAGATTATGAAAAAGAAGTTCTAGTTAAATAAGTGTTTTCTGAATCTACGACTATTGGTGTAGATGTTGGTAGAATAAATTTTGCTGTTATTTCAACTGGAGAAAAAGTTGAAAATTCTAAGTACTTGAAAAACTCTTTGAATAGGCTTAAAATACTCCAAAAAATAGTTAGTCGAAAAAAACGGTTCTAAAAACCGAGAAAAAGCCACACAAAAACTTTCTGTGCTTCATGAGAAAATGTCAAATCGGAGAAATTATTTTAAACCCAAACTCTTTTTTAAACTTGTTACTCGAGAACAAATAATAGCTGTTGAAACTCTGGATGTTAAAGGCATGATTACGAATCACCATTTTGCACAGGCTATATGTGATTTGGCGTGGAGTAGTTTTGTAACAAAGTTGGAATATAAATCAGAATGGTAAGGAAAAACCATTCTTAAGGATATACATTTGAACTATTATCTAAGATCTGTCATGTTTGCGGATACCATAAACTGTGAGCTAAAACTAAAAGTTAGAGAATGGAAATGTCCAGATTGCAAGACAAAACATGATAGCTATATTAATGTCTGCAATTAATATCAAAAAATTCGCTTTCATTGATTAAAATCTAATTAAAATCTGATACCATTGGACTGTGGGGGATGCGGTTTGGAGACTTTTTCTCAAATGAGAAGGGATAATCCAAGAAGCTACTTAGTCTTCAGTTGAGTATTAAGTTCACGAAAATTCTGCTACTTTGGATATTCTTAAAAATAACTAATTTTTTTAACATGTAGTTCTTGGAAAGGACTAGCTTATTATAACATCGTATATTCGTCACAAAAGCGGCAAATTTTATATTATTTATATCTATCTTTATAAGATAAAACAAGTAACCATCATAATGATGAGAAAAAGGATGGATTTTTAAATCAAAATTCTATTTTGGGAGCATCATATAAAAATAGAAAAAAAATCACTATCTTTAAATATGCCTTTGTTATATTTGTAACATGTAGGTATCATATCGATATTATTTGCGTATTATTATTTCTTGTAATTTTGATTTAAGAATTGATAGAGAATTTCGATAGATATTTGATGTCAACAAATTACTTTCGTTTATAATTTATGAACAATCAACCAAAAATTTGCGCTCATCGAAATTCTATTTAATATTTGTGGGCTATTTAAGTCCATATTCTTATATGCTCAGGAATTACGCAATTGGAATTAAAAATTGATCTCAAAAGTCTTGTAACATCTCAAAATGTCAACCTACTCACAGCGCCTATTGCATGTAATTTTTACTTCAGTTGCGTAAGTCCTCCTAGTGACAAATCGGAGGATTAAACTAGACAGAATATATACAGATTGAAAGATAAATCGATGGAGTAGATAGAAATCAGTAGATTGGAGGACATATTATATGTTGAAGAACACCATTATGCTATTAATTACAGCACCTATACTTTTTTCTTTTTTATTCTTAGCTCTTGGCAAATCGTTATACAAATTCCTCGCCTGGGCTTTTTTCATAGTAGGAGCAGTTTCTTCGATTATGTTAGTATTAGATGGAACTGGGAAAGTTGAGGTTGCTGGATCAAGTTTTGCACTATTCGAAAATATTGTCCTTATACTTGAGGTACTTGTAATACTATTTGTATTCTATGTGTCAGCAAAACATAAAAGTTGGCCTACACTTGCACTAATTGCAATCCAAACAGTCATCGCAGCTTATTCCTATATGAATGTTGCAAAAGTTGAAAGTGCTTCTTTTAATATTGATCAATTTTCTCAGGTCATGATATTAATTGTGAATATAATCGGTACTGCGATTATATTATTTGCAACAGGATATATGGATCACTATGAAAAACATAGGCATCTGGACAGACAAAAAACGTTTTACTTTACGATGAGCTTCTTCTTAGCAGCTATGAACGGGCTAGTCATGGTTGACACCTTAGGATGGCTGTATCTTTTCTGGGAAATCACTACTCTCTGTTCCTTCGTTTTGATCGCATACAACCAGGATGAAGAATCCATAACAAATGGTATTCAGAGCTCTAGCTTTAAACTTGATTGGCGGAATTACTTTTTCTTTAGCCATAATTATGCTTAGCGTTAAACTTGATATATCCAACCTATCTGCAATCGGGACTAGTTCAACGGCTGCTGCTGTTGCTCTTCCGGTAGTTTTACTATGTATTGCAGGTTTTGCAAAATCTGCCCAAATGCCTTTCCAGAGCTGGCTCTTAGGTGCGATGGTAGCTCCCACTCCGGTTTCTGCCTTACTCCACTCAAGCACGATGGTAAATGCAGGTGTTTTCTTAATTGTCAAACTTGTACCGGCTTTTGCGAACACACCTCTCGGAATAGCGATTGCTGTTTACGGAAGCTTTACTTTCGTTATGTGTTCAGCTTTAGCCTTATCTCAAAGAAATGCAAAAAGAGTGCTGGCGTATTCTACGATTGCAAATTTGGGATTAATTATCGCAAGTGCTGGAATAGGTTCGCCTCTAGCTGTAGCTGCTGCTATTATGCTTATTATATTCCATGCAATATCCAAATGCCTGCTGTTCCTCTGTACAGGCGAAATTGAACATACAATAGGAAGCAGAGATATTGAAGACATGTCCGGATTGATAAAAAAAGCCCCCCTTCTTACAATGCTTATATCTCTAGGAATGATATCCATGCTATTACCTCCTTTTGGGGTTTTACTTACTAAATGGGTATCAATGGAAGTCGCTTCAAGCAATCCTATTGTATCGATATTCCTTATACTCGGGAGTGCGCTTACTACAGTTTATTACGTTAAATGGCTTGGAACAATATTATCCTCAACTATGGATAAAAATGCTGTTCACCATTTAAAACCGGAAACCTATTTTCCTTTATCTTTCCTTGGATTATGTATTGTAGTTACAAGTATTCTTGTATTTTCAATATATGACTATTTCATTAAACCTCAGGTTGCGACTTTGCTCAATATTGTCCCTACTGTTTCAGGGCAAGGTGGACAATTTACATCAGAGATAGGAGCATTTGCTTATGCAGTAATATTCATAGTGTTTGCTTTGGCTATTCTGATCTACTTCGCTACTAAAAACATGTTCACTCCCCGTCTAGCTGGGTATTATATGTGCGGGGAAAATAACCTTGAAAAGGATAAATTGATGTTTCGTAATGGAATTGGCAGTTACGATAAAAGCAGTGTCTCTAACATTTATCTTCAAAATATTTTTGGAGAAAACAAACTTACAACACTTGGATATGTAATTTCCATATTGCTTATCGTAGTTGCATTGGTAGAAGTGGTGGTATTATGAACAGTTTAGATATTGCAAAAATTGTTCTTGTTTTAATTGGTGCTCCTATCCTTGGTTGTTTACTTGCAGGTATTGACAGGAAACTTACAGCAAGGTTGCAAGGTAGGGTTGGTCCACCTCTTCTCCAACCCTATTATGATGTAATGAAACTTTTCCAAAAAGATAATATGGTTGTGAATGAATCTCAAAATCTCTACGTAGTCATGTACGTAGTGTTTGTAATTTTGAGTCTTTTAATGTTAGTCTTTGATGCAGATATTTTGATGATAGTATTTGTTTATACAGTCTCTTCGGTAGCTCTCATAGTAGGGGGAATGAGCACTGGCTCTCCATATGCCAGAGTTGGAAGTTCAAGAGAAATTATGGCTATATTGTCGTATGAGCCAATTTTAATATTATACGCTCTTGCAATATACTTGCTTACTGGTACTTTTAAATTATCTGCGCTGGACAATGTATCGAGCCCTCTCCTGATGTACATACCACTTATATTCATATCAATGTTGTTTGTTATGAATATTAAATTTAAAAAATCACCCTTCGATTATTCAACCTCTCATCATGCTCATCAGGAACTGGTTAAAGGTATGCTTACCGAATATTCAGGCCCAGGGTTAGCTGGAATTGAGATTGGCCATTTCTATGAATACGTGTTTTTATTAGGACTTATGTTCATATTCTGGAAAGTAAACATAATAATTGGTTTGCTTATAGCATTGATTGCTTTCTTGTTTGTAATTATAATGGACAATATTACGGCAAGAGTATACTGGCAATGGATGCTCAAACTAAGTTGGACAGTTTTATTGATAATTTCAGTCATAAATGTACTATATCTGTACGTTGCTAAGATTAAGTTAATTTAAAAGAGGAAAATTTATGGCATTGGCAAAGTCCCCATGGATCATACACGTGAATTGCAACAGTTGTAATGGCTGTGATATTGAAGTATTGGCTTGTCTTACTCCTCTATATGATGCTGAAAGATTTGGTGTTTTAAACATCGGTACTCCCAAGCAAGCTGATATAATGGTGGTTACGGGTTCGATAAATTACAAAAATGTGAATGTGCTTAAGAACATCTATAACCAGATTCCTGATCCCAAAGTAGTTTTAGCTGTAGGTGCCTGTGCATCTACAGGTGGGATTTTCCATGACTGCTATAATGTAATAGGTGGAGTAGATCAGGTAATACCGGTAGATGCTTATGTCCCCGGATGTTGCCCAAGACCTGAAGCTATACTCGATGGAGTAGTTGCAGCACTTTCAGTACTTGAAAGCAAGAGCCAAGGAAAAATCAAAGGAAAAGATGTAAAACTCAAAGGAAACGAGGTGCCATCAAATGCTTGAGAATAACGTAGAAATAAAAAGCAGCTCTGAGCTGCTAAAAACTGTTCAGGAATTAAAAAATGATGGTTATCGATATGCGACAATGATATGCTTGAAAGCTAACGATGGTCATGAATTGATATATGTTCTTGACAAAGATTACGTTCTAAAAACTCTAAGGTATTTTGTGAAGCCATCTGAGAAACCAAAGAGTATGTCAGGTATTTATTTATGCGCACTTTTGATCGAGAATGAATACCAGGATTTGTTTGGATTAACTTTTGAAGGTCTGGCAATAGACTTTAAAGGTCACCTGTATTTGACACCAAACAGTCCAAAAACTCCATTAGCTTAAAGCAATTTGAGAGGAGAATCATTATGACAACTGTAATACCTTTTGGTCCTCAACATCCCGTTTTACCAGAACCAGTACAGCTAAAACTTGAACTGGACAATGATGTTGTTGTTGGAGCACTTCCCTCACTAGGTTATGTGCACAGAGGGCTTGAAAAATTTATCGATACAAAGGATTATAATCAAACACTCTATATTTGTGAAAGAATATGTGGTATATGCAGTGCCATCCATTCTATAACTTATGCACGGGGGGTCGAACAACTAATGAATGTCGAGATCCCTGAAAGAGCAGAATATTTAAGAGTGATATGGAGTGAACTAGCAAGAGTTCAGAGTCACCTCCTTTGGCTTGGGTTATTCGCAGATGGTTTCGGATTTGAAAGTCTCTTCATGGAATGCTGGAAGTATCGAGAAGCAGTAATGGATATAATGGAGATGACTACTGGAAACAGAGTGATAACTTCAATGTGTAAAGTCGGAGGAACTACCAAAGATTTGTCTAAAGAACATATTGACATAATCCTAAAAGCAATTGATACCTTGGAACCACAAGTTGAAAATCTCGAAAAAGTATTTGTAAATAATTACACAGTAAAGAAAAGACTGGTGGGATTAGGTGTATTATCAAAACAACTTGCATATGATGTTGGAGCTGTTGGTCCTACACTGAGAGGAAGTGGAGTTCACAGTGACATAAGAGAATCACCTAGCTGGAGTATTTATAAAGATCTCAATTTTAAAGCAGTTGTTGAAAATGATGGAGATTGCTATGCCAGAACTAAAATAAGAATTTATGAGTTATACGAATGCTTCAAGTTGATAAGGAATGCGATCTCCAAATTACCTGCTGGTGAAATTTCAGTACCTGTAAAGGGTTCCCCTGCTGCAGGAACTGAAGCTATTTCAAGATCAGAGCAGCCTAGAGGTGAAGTTGTATATTACCTCAAAGGTAATGGTACAAAAAATTTGGAAAGACTTAAAATAAGGACGCCTACCTTTGCAAATATACCTGGACTGTTACAGATGCTACCAGGCATCAAACTCGCTGATGTTCCTGTAGTTGTTCTTACTGTCGACCCATGTATTAGTTGCACTGAAAGATAAGAAAGGTGATATAATGGGTATGTTAAACCTTGTTCTGTCAAATGTTTCTAGTAAACCTCCTACCAGGCTTTACCCTTTCGATATAAGGGCGCCTTATGAAAGTTTTAGGGGAAGAATTATTTTCAGTCCTGAAAACTGTATTTATTGCGGGATATGTCAAAAAAAATGTCCTCCTGATGCAATAACAGTTACTAAAGACGAGAAAACGTGGGAACTTAATGTATTCAGATGCATTATGTGCACTGAATGCGTCAGCAGTTGCCCAAAAGAATGTATAGTAATATCCAATGAAAGAGCAAAAACTGGTCCTAAAGAGTATATCAAAATAGTGACTCCTAAATAAGAA
>CAWKGG010000026.1:0-17454 GCA_963848985.1 uncultured Methanosarcinaceae archaeon | reverse complement strand
TAGGTATCAAGAATTTTGCGGTACTCTCCACAGGAGAAAAGATCAGTTACCCTAAATGTTTCAAAAATTCTCTTCAGCGTGAAAAAGTACTTCAAAAAAGAGTTAGTCGAAAAATAAAAGGCTCTAACAATAGAGAAAAAGCAAAACAAAAGCTTACTAAACTACATAAGAAAATAAGTAACCAAAGAAATGATTTCCAGCATAAACTATCTTTTAGACTTGTTTGCGAGAATCAAGCTGTTGCGCTGGAAACTTTAAATGTAAAAGGTATGACTAAGAATCATCATTCAGCTCAGGCAATAGGTGATTCTGCATGGAGCAGTTTTGTAACTAAGTTAGAATATAAAGCGGCATGGTTTGGAAAAACTATACTAAAAATAGGAAAGTTGGAACCATCAACAAAGATTTGTAATAATTGTGGATTCCATAACTCAGAACTAACATTGAAATATAGAGAATGGGAATGTTCTGAATGTAAAACAAATCATAATAAGATATCAATACTGCTATTAATACTAAGAAATTATCTCCTCAAGATCAAAATCTGATCTTAATCAGACACCTATGGAACTCAGGGAATAAACCTGGGAACATGTTCTTATAAAAGAAATGATTGAACCAGGAAGTATCTTCCTAGCTACAAAGCAGAAGGGATCGGAGGTTCGCAAAAGAACAAAACACTTGCATGCAAAGTTTTCTACTTTAGATGAAGTCCGCGCTTTTATCAGACGCGTTCAAGTGCAAGAGCCCCAAGAAATGCCATTGTTTCAAATATCTCTTTATTTTCTGGAGTCAGAGCTATCTCAGGCTGTTCAAAGGCAAATGCCATGAGGCCCAACATCTTCCTATGTGTTTTGAGTGGGATATAGTGACCTCTTCCTGCGGGAAGATTATCTGTTCCGTATCCAGCTGTCTGGCAATTGTTATAAGCCCATCGAGCAATTTCACTCTCTTTATCCTTGAGCGGGTAGTCAGCATCACCTTCCTCGATTTGAAGCCCGGAGGAGCTGGATACGAGTATTGCAAAAGTACCTGGTGCAAATTTGTGCATTTGATCGGAGAGAATTTTTAAAACTTCTTGCCGTGTTTTTGCTTCCACAAGTTCACGGGAAAGGCCTGATGTTGCTTCCACTTGAGCTTCGCTCGTCCAGATCTGAGGTAGAAGATGACGTAACTTAGTTGCAAGGCTGCTGATTATAAGAGCAATAGCGATGTATCCTATAAAAGCAATAAAGTATTGTAAGTCATCAGTACCAATTATATAGTAAGGATGAACAATAGAATAAATCGAAGATTAAAATGCTCACAAATGCCGTAAAAATAGCTACTTTGCGCCTGAAAAAAAATGCAGATACAAGGACTGGCAAGAGCTGAATAATCAGTAAGTTCGTAGGTCCGATATGATCTTTAAGAAGAAAATTGGCGCTCACTACTGCTATAATCAGGATGAGGCTAATTGCATATTCCACTGTGAAAAATAGTGGAATTCGTCGCTGAAGAGGTATGTGCAAGCCGTTTCCTTTTGGCTCGTAAAGGTGGATATCAATACCCTGCGAATTCCTTATGACCCTATATACCGGAGAAAAGAGCACATCTATGCCATGGGGTTTTCCAAGCATAATCATGTTGACATTGCTCCGCCGAGCATAGCGTATAATTTCGTCAGCTATATCGTTTCCACGGTAACGAACTATCCGTCCACCCAGCCTTCGACATGTTTCTAGAGCTTGATTGAGCCAGACACGTTCCATAGAAGATAAAGCCATATCGTTACCTATATCTACTGAAAGCACAATAAAATCAGCATCGAATCTGGTTGCAAGTCTGTATGCTGCCCTTACCATGGCTTCAGCTGTGGGACCGGGTCGGATACAGACAAGAAGCCTTTCTACTGCAGGCCATGGACCCCGAATAGCACGGCTCCTCATATAACCAATCATCATCTGGTCAGTATACACTGCCATATATCGCAGTGCAAGTTGCCTTAGTGCAAGGAGATTTCCGGTTCTGAAGAAACTCTGTATAGCAGCTTCAGCCATACCTTTTAAATAAATTTTCCCGGCTTTGAGGCGAATATTTAGCTCTTCTGGTGTGATATCTATCAACCGAATCTCATCAGCATTTGAAAAGAAAGCATCTGGTACGATTTCAGAAACCCGGATGTCACTTATTTGGGTAACGGCATCGTTCTGGCTCTCAATATGCTGAATATTGACGGTCGTATAAACTGATATTCCAGCTTGCAGGATCTCTTCGACATCCTGGTACCTCTTCACATGTTTGCTGCCTGGGGCATTGGTATGGGCTAATTCATCTACCAGGACTATTTGAGGATGACGCCTAATGATTGCATCGGGATCTATTTCCCTCAGGGAGAGACCATGATGCTCAATAGAGACTGTTGGAATAATCTCAAAACTATTTGCCAGTGCGTTTGTCTCAGGTCGATCGTGGATCTCAACATAGCCGATTACGACATCTTTCCCTTCCTGTAGCCGTTGAAGTGCATCTTGAAGCATTGAGTATGTTTTTCCAACACCTGCAGAATAGCCCAAGTAAACTGTCAACTTTCCTTCATGCTCTTTTTTTTCATCACGGCGAGCAATACAGAGCAAATCTTCAGCCAGTGGCCTTCCTTCTGCGTCACGACTACTCATTCCCATAATTTCCTCTTAAGTGCTCCCTTTCTTATCAAGTGCTTGGTTGAGAGAAAGAACATTAACATAAGTTCCAGTGAATCGAGAATCGATAGATTCTGAAAGCACCAGTTTTTTGAGTTCTTCTTCCGGAATATTTCGTGCCTTTGCCACAGCAGGTACCTGTACAAGTGCGGATTCCATACTTATGTGTGGATCAAGCCCGCTTCCTGAAGCCATAACCAGATCAGAAGGTATAGGGTCAGTAACACCAGCTTCCTTTAGTGCACTAGTCCTATTGGCTACAGATCCTAGGAGAGTAGGGTTTGTTGGACCTAGGTTAGACCCTCCAGACGCGGTTGGATCATATCCACTTCCACTAGATGAAGGCCTGCTCTGAAAATACTGAGGTGCAGTAAAGTTCTGACCGATGAGCTTCGAGCCAATAATTGTGTTGTTACTGTCCATAATAAGGCTCCCATGAGCCTGGGAAGGAAATACGCCCTCTGAGACTAGCGTTACAGCAAAGGGATAGACAAGTCCTGTGATTATAAATAATACTCCGAATAGCAACGTGGCTTTTTTGAGAGATTTCATGATCAATACCTCCTCAGATATGCATTAAACCAGCCAACATTAGGTCTATTGCCTTGATTCCTATAAAGGGAGCGATAACTCCTCCAAAACCAAAGATGGTCAGGTTATAGGCAAAAAGTTTCGACGCCGACATAGACTTGAACTTTATCCCGGCTAATGCAAGTGGTATCAGCATTGGAATGATCACAGCATTGAATATGACCGCAGAAAGAATGGCAGACTGCGGTGTTGCAAGACCCATTATATTCAGTACTTCAAGCTGCGGATATATCCCTACCAGAGCAGCAGGAATGATTGCAAAATATTTTGCGATATCGTTAGCTATAGAAAAGGTGGTCAGAGCCCCGCGTGTCATCAGGATTTGCTTACCTATCTCGACAATGTCCAGCAGTTTGGTTGGATCGCTATCTAGATCAATGATGTTTGAAGCTTCTCTTGCAGGCTGTGTGCCATTATTCATGGCCACGGCTACGTCGGCTTGGGCAAGAGCAGGAGCATCATTTGTTCCGTCCCCTGTCATGGCGACCATGTAGCCTTCCTTCTGGTAGTCCCTGATCATCGTGAGTTTATCTTCAGGTTTTGCTTCTGCCAGATAATCATCTACTCCGGCTTCTGCTGCGATAGTAGCAGCTGTAAGAGGATTATCTCCTGTAATCATAATCGTCTTTATTCCTATCGTGCGCAGATCTGCAAATCTCTCTCGAATACCAGTTTTTAAGATATCTTTGAGGAAAATCACTCCAAGAATTGTCTCATTGCGAGCTACAACCAGTGGTGTGCCTCCTGTAGATGCGATCTCGTTCACTTTTGCTTTCAAATCCGATGGAATGGTACCTCCACGCTCGAGAACGAACTTAATTATTGCATCTGAAGAACCCTTTAGGTAGATCGTCTCACCACACTGCCCACTACTAAGCCTTGTAGATGCCGAAAATGGTGTGAAAGTGACATTTTCTGAAGGAACTGGAACTTTTCCGGTTTTTTTCTGGATGAGATCAATAATGCTTTTACCTTCTGGAGTTTCGTCTGCAGAAGAGGAAAGCATAGCAGCTTCCATCAGATCATCAGGTGACTGACCATTTACTGGCACAAATTCAGTTGCTTGTCTGTTACCTAAGGTAATTGTGCCTGTTTTATCTAACAGCAGTACATTTACATCCCCTGCAGCCTCAACTGCTCTTCCTGATAGAGCGATAACATTCAACTGGAATAAACGATCCATTCCGGCTATTCCGATTGCTGATAGTAGGGCTGCAATGGTTGTGGGCGCTAAACATACGAAAAGTGCAATTAGTACTGTGAAGCTCACTGCGGAACCTCTTCCGCTTGAAGCAGCGCTATACGCAGAAGCGGAATACATGCTAACCACAACCGCGAGAAACACAGCTGTCAGCGAAATAAGTAGTATGCTAAGAGCTATTTCGTTCGGAGTCTTCCGTCTCTCTGCACCTTCCACCATGGCGATCATGCGGTCCAGGAAAGTATGCCCTGGATCAGCAGTAATTCTGATGATTATCTCATTGGCAATAACTGTGGTTCCTCCGGTCACAGCACTCCGATCACCACCAAATTCACGCACAACAGGTGCCGATTCCCCGGTAATTGCGGCTTCATTAACTAATGCGACTCCCTTCACCACGTCCCCGTCCCCAGGGATTACTTCGTTTGTCTTTACAAGGACAAGATCACCTTTCTGGAGATCGGAGGAAGGCACTTCAGTGAAAGGACTATCGAAAGATTCGGCTGTGAGCTTTTTAGCAGGAACGCTGGTTCTGGACAGCCGAAGAGACGCTGCTCTGGCTTTTCCACGTCCCTCAGACAGAGCTTCCGCAAAGTTGGAAAAGAGAACTGTTAGCCACAGCCAGAGAGAGATAAAGCCGATGAAGAAAGAGGATTCAGTGGTAGCAGAGAAGAAGCTGATGAGAAAAATTATAGTGGTTAGAATACTTCCTATTTCCACAGTAAACATTACTGGGTTTTCGATCTGCTGACGTAGGTTCAGTTTCAACACTGAACTGATGAGTGCTTCACGAATAAGTTTTGAATCAAAAGCACCTAAATGGGAAGATTGCGTTCGCGGCATTATTAATTACCTCCCATCATAATCAGGTGTTCGATAATTGGTCCAGTAGCGAATAGTGGGAAGAATGTAAGAGCACCGATGATCAGGATTACTAGTATCGTCCAACTAGCAAATGAAACCGAAGCTGTGGGAAGAGTTCCTGAACTTGATGGAACTTTTTTCTTCTGCACCATTGATCCTGCTATTGCTAGCACGGCAACTGCAGGGATAAACCTGCCTAGCAACATTGCTATGCTACCTCCAAATGTGAAGAATGGCTTTGTTGCGTCAAGCCCAGCAAAGGCACTACCATTGTTATTAGACATGGATGCAAAGGCATATACCACTTCAGAGAGTCCGTGCGGACCCGGATTTCCCATTAAATCTCCAATTTTCGGTAGAATCAGTGCAATGCCCGAAAACAGTAGAACAAGAATTCCGGGTACAAGAACTGTTATGACGGCCATCTTCATTTCTAATGCCTCTATTTTTTTCCCGAGGTATTCAGGGACTCGTCCGATCATAAGTCCTGCAACGAAGACCGAAATCACCAAAAATCCGATCATAGTGTAGAATCCTGATCCTACTCCCCCGAAGACAACCTCACCGAGAAGAATCAGGAACATAGGTACCAGACCTCCTAGTGGAGTAAGTGAATCATGAGCACAGTTGACTGCCCCACATGATGTTGCCGTAGTGGCTGTAGCAAAGAGCGAGGATCCCAATAACCCAAATCTGACTTCTTTACCTTCCATGGATATTCCGGAAACGCCAAGTTCTTTAATTAGTGGATTTCCTGCCAGCTCTGCTGCATAGAGTGCACTGAATCCCAATACGAATAGCACTAACATAATAGAGTAGATAACCCATCCCTCTCTCATGCTTCCGACCATTCTTCCAAAGACCAGAGGCAGGGCTGCAGATATTATGAGCAGAAGGAAAACCTCTATAATATTAGTCAAAGGCGTTGGATTTTCATATGGATGTGCAGAGTTGGCATTGAAAAATCCTCCTCCGTTAGTACCGAACATTTTTATCGCTTCCTGAGAAGCTACTGGCCCCATTGGGATTGTCTGGGCACCCGTCGAACCATACCCTGTGACATTTATATAAGGATCTATATTCTGAATGACTCCCTGGGAAACAAGCACGAGAGCAAAAATGAAAGCTATTGGAAGAAGGATGTAAAGAGTGCAGCGAGTCATATCTACCCAAAAATTGCCGATCTTATAGGTCGACTGGCGAGTGATGCCCCTCATCACTGCAATCGCTATGCAGATACCTGTAGCTGCGGAAAGGAAATTATGAACTGTAAGTCCAGCCATCTGAGTAAAATAACTTGCTGCCGTTTCACCACTGTAGACCTGCCAGTTTGTATTAGTGACAAAACTAGATGCGGTATTGATAGCAAAACTCAGGTTAAAAGCCCCGAATTTTTGTGGGTTTAGAGGCAGAGAATCTTGAAAAAGAAGAATTATAAGGAGAATTACAAAACCTATTCCATTGAAAATGAGCATATCTCGGGTGTAGCCCCGCCATCCCTCTTCTTTATCAGGATCAGTGTCGATTAATCTGTATATTACCTTTTCGAGATGTCCCGGAATTCCTCTGGACAAACTTCCGTCAAAAACACGAACAATGAAACCGCTGAAAGGAAATGCCACCCCGGTTAAGAGAACCAAAAAAAGGATTAGCATTATACTATCTGAAAGTATATCTGGTGTTGTCATATCATAATCAAGTACCAAAATTTCTTTACTAATCTTAACCTAAACATGAACCGCTGAAAACAGACATATGGAAAAATTATTCTGTATTTTTTTCTTCTTCATTGTTTTCGGTGGTTATTGAACATCGGATGAATCAAGTACAAATTTATAGTTCGAAACCATAGTTCACAGCTGTTGTATTAGTTCGAAATTTTAAGTTTGAAATTTTATTCTAATCCCATAGGAAGCAATCGGAAGTCGTATGGTGATTTCGATATAAATACTTTGTTCTTCATTAAATCCAACTTTCCCAAAAGTCCACATACATGACATATAATTTCTAGCAAGGTGATAATTTAACAATGAATCTCAACCTGTGAGGGACAACGTTGGATAAATAGACAAATAAATTAGGAATCTGTGCGTATTTTTGGAATATAGAATGCATGAAAATATTAGGGCTAATGCAGTTGAACTGAAATATTAGGAAAATTAAGGGCTTAATTAGCCAGATATAAATTAACAGTAATCTTTATTGCATTTGTTTTGTAGCTCCAGTGCTTAAGTCCTGAGATAGCCAATCCCAAAGCTCAAAATTTGCTCTTTTGGAGGATTTCGATAAATCCCTAAATTATGTCATATACTCATAAATTGTATATGAATAATTTGTGAAAATCAAAGGTTTATCGAAAAGCTATGTGGAGGAAGACTAGGCTTAAAGCTAGATATGTAAAAAGCAAACGGCAAATACGTAGTTTACCGCAAATAATAAGGAGATATACAAAGGAGATATACATTAAGAAGATTGCTCTTCGCTGTTTTATGTGATTTAAAAATAATTTCTCACTTAAAGTAACTAAACCAAAGAGAAATTATCGATTCGGAATGTTATTTTTCACATAAAATATTTTTATACATTATTAAAGTATATATATTATATCACATTTAAAAGGTGATTTTAAATTGCTTAATCCAAATAAAAAGGAGCTTTATTTATTTTGATCAAAATCTCTGCAAAATTCTGTTAACGCAGAATTACATATCTGTTGCATAGTCATCAATTTTTTTGAGAATCCCGAAATTCGTTGCAAAGTTCAACCCAGAAAACTACTTTTGAGACAAATATCCACATAAAGAAAATTATATATAGCATCACAAGGAAATGGGATATTGCTTGCTTGTAGGTATGTTCTTATTTGAATATAAAACCTATTTCATCCCACAAAAATAATAGGTAACACTACAAGTGATAAGATACTTACAAGCAAGCTGATCCTCCTTAAACCAATCTTCGCGTAATCTTAAAAACTTTCCGAATTGTTTTCATGATCAAGATTTGATCGATTATTCGAAATACAAGATCCGGGAAGTAAATTTTGAGTTATGATATCTATTGCTTGCTTGTAGGTGTGTTCTTATTTCAATATAAAAACTATTTCATCCCACAAAAATGATGGATAACTTTGAAGAACCTCATCTTAAAGGAGCTAAACAATTAACAATTGAACATCTATCTAAAGTGAAAACACTCTTTAAGGCAACATTAACGAAGAGCTTATCGATTTATTTAGAAAAGAACATGCTTGTCTTTTCAAAAGCTAAATACC
Source organism: uncultured Methanosarcinaceae archaeon (assembly GCA_963848985.1). Taxonomy (GTDB): domain Archaea; phylum Halobacteriota; class Methanosarcinia; order Methanosarcinales; family Methanosarcinaceae; genus Methanosarcina. The sequence continues at coordinate 8,843 of CAWKGG010000026.1, read as the reverse complement.
TTCACCTTTTTAGAAACCCAACGTTTTCGGTAAAATTACAACTATCAATAAGTATGGGGGTGGAGAAGTTCCACATCAGAAGACCGAAGTGCATGCAATAAACTAAAATACGACTTCAAATTTAAATCTAATTTGCGATATTGCCCATTCTTGTGTACATCTGAATATAGTGGTTTAAGATAATTAATACACAATTACACATCTATTACTGTTAAACTTCCTATATATAACTCAATAAAAATTAATGTGCTGAGATTCAAAATGAAAAAAATGAAACAGAATAAAATACAAAAAGTGACTGCACATATAAAGATTTTAGGAACAGCAGTACTGTTATTTCCAATGTTAATGAGTATCTCAGGCGCAATGCCATTTGCATATATTACAAACGCTGGCAGCAACACTGTCTCTGTAATTGGCACTGCCACAAACAAAATCACAGCTACGGTAAATTTAGAATCTCCTCATTTTCCTTTCGAAATTGCAATCACACCTGATGGAACAAAGGTATATTTTACAAACCCCATCGACAACGACGTCTTTGTAATTAACACATCCACAAATAGCATTACAGCCAATGTGCCTGTAGGAGCTCATCCAAGGGGAGTTGGGGTTACTCCTGATGGAACAAAGGTATATGTAGCGAACAGCGGCGACAAAACTGTATCTGTGATTGATACAAACACAAACAAGGTTACAGCTACTGTGAATGTAGGAGTAGGGCCTCGTGGAATTTCAGTCAACCCGACAGGAACAAAGGTATATGTGGTGAACTATGGTAGCAACAATGTATCTATAATTGACACAGGCACAAACAAAATTACAGCCACTATAGATATAGGACAAAAACCCTCGGGAGTTGTAGTCATCCCTGGTGGAAAAAAAGTATACGTGACGAATTCAAGTAGTCAAAATGTTCCAGGAACTGTTTCTGTAATTGATACAAACACAAACGAGGTTATATCCACCATGGAGGTAGGAAATAACCCTGAAGGAATTGCAGTGGATCCAGATGGAACGAAGGTATTTGTGACTAACTTCTTTAGCCAAAATGTCTCAGTAATTGACACTGCAACAAACAAAGTTACATCCACGGTGAAGGTAGGAATCTATCCTCTTGGAGTTGCAGTGGATCCAAATGGAAAAAAGGTATATGTGACTAACTTGTGGAGCAATGATGTCTCTGTAATTGATACGGATACTAATACTGTTACAGCCATTGTGCCTGTAGGAAAGAGACCGGTAGGAGTTGCAGTCACCCCAAAATAAAAAAATGTATATGTGGAGAACTATGACAGCGACAATGTTTCCTGTCTGAATCTTATAAAACATCTTGACTATGAAATCGAAACTTTAGGGAAAGAAATTTTTATTTATGCTTATGGAAAGAATAAAAGCTATGTGAAAATTTTAATGTCAATTCATGGTTTTGGGGCAGATAAACGTGAAATTAAAAAAAATATTTTGGAACTGAACCATTATTCAATAATACTGCAAATATAATATTTAAAAGATGACATATTATGAAAATGATATATAAAATATTCTTTGTGTTGATCAGCATGGTTTTCTCGTCAGCTACTGCACCTGCAACATCTACACCCTGGAAGTCTGCTTCACAGCCATATTACATTGATCCCCACCATAATTTGTGGCTCAAAGTCAACATGAATGGCAGCACACAACATTTTAAGGTGTACAATAAACCTGGCTACTCGCCCAACGGGGAAAAAGTCATGTGGGCATACGATAATTTTAGCTCAGGCAGCTTAAATACATCAAAGTGGACAGCTTACAAAGAAGGAAGCAATAACGCAACAGTAGAAATACAGAATGGACATTTGATGTTGTCAGGCTCTGGCAAAACATCTTCTGCAAATGTTGTGCTGAACAAACCATTCACAAATGGCATTGAATTGGCGGTCAATGAAACATTAGCAGGGGGTACTCATGACGTGGGTACATTTTCAGATGTTTCTTTTGGTTCCGGAGCACTTGTAGGTGGGATCAGGGGAACAGATTGGTGGCATACAAGGTTCGCTAATGGTGGTGGGTCATTCCAAAGCCAGGGAATATATGATGCAATGATTTGGGTAAACTCAAACAGTTCGGATGTTAGTACACCCACTCCAGGAATCAGATTAAGTGATTATATAGAAGAAGGTATTCCACATACAGTGACATACGGATATGATGCTTCTGGTAATGCAAATATGTATATGCTAAATGTAACTCAAAATCGTCTACCCTTATCTATCCCTGATCCATACGGGTATAACCAGTTCAATCACCCATCTATATATTTCAATGAGACTGGGGTATTTGGTCACAAATGGTGGATGTTTGTCACACCATATGCATACTCGAACGGTACATATGAAAATGCATGTTTGTATTATTCTGATGATGGACTAGTTTGGAATGTACCACCAGGAGTGAAAAATCCGATTGGAACGCCAATAAAGTCTGAGTATAACTCAAAAGCTTATGGTTCTGATCCTTATGGTTCTGATCCACACGGTTCTGATCCACACGGTTCTGATCCATATGGCTCTGATCCGGATCTCATATACAACCCTAATAATGGAAAACTCATATGCTACTATGTAATTGGGGATGTCGTTGGTAATGTAACCACAAAAAACCCGAAAGTTAGAACATATGATGGTAGCACTGTTTCATCTGAAATGAATGTCACAGCTCATGGGATATCACCAGCTGTTTTGTATGATAATTCCACAGGAAATTATTACATGTGGATTGTTGATATCAATCTTCAACCGCATGTAATATACAGATATACATCCACTGATGGGATACATTTTGATAATAAGCAAGTTGTGCATCAATCAAGCCACTACTACCCCTGGCATATGAATACGATGAATTATCCAGGAAAATCAACACTATATGCGTTATTTACTTTGTATGGTAACAATGGATTCAACGACGATCTACATATTGCGACTGCAAACAATTACACCGATAATTTCACAGTTCAAAGCTCACCACTTCTAAAAGTCAAGGATTCATCATCTGCAACACATGAGAATGTTCAATTATATCGCAGTGCAGGCATATTTAGCGATGTTGGAAACATTTTGAAACTCTGGATCCCTGCGAAAGATACTCTCGGAGTTTGGACTGTGTTTTACACGCAAGCAACTAAGGTAAATGGTGTATGGACAGTTGGAAATTTCACAACTCCACATGCACCTCTTATGACAACCCAAAACACACAATATCTCTACACACCAAAGCAATGGATGTTATCACAAGGAGATTCCCCAAAAAGTCACGGAGTCAAAAGAGAAGTCAATGAAGTTTGGGGGTATAAAACAGGGCACACACCAAAAATAGCCGTAAAAAATATGGGAGCATACACTCAAATTGAAATTACTCCAACAGACTTACAAAATTTGTCTGATTATCAGGTGATGATCCCTGCAAGTATGCTTAACATATCATCTCAGAGCGAGTCTTTGAATGTTGAGCATGGGTAAGTGTAGCAAACGATGGTCTGGCAGATTGAGTAGATCTTACAGCTGGTACTGTCATTAAGACTTACAAAGCTTAAATGAAAAATAACATCAATAAATACTTAACTATCTTAACCTCAATAATAATCATAAGGTCGTATATACTTTATTTTGTCCCTCATCCACATAAATCCTAAAAGTTAATTTTCACTTCTCACAGAACAAGTGAGAGTATTTTTCTTCTTAACAAACAAATACACAAAAATGCTTGAAGTTTTTAGAAACATAACTACCTTTGAAAGTATGCCACCTTCTATTGAATAATTCCGCACATTGCCGATACAGAGCCAATCAGATTTTACAACATTTTCAGTGCACTGATGTTTTGTTTATAGAATACTAATCCTTATCATTTCAATGGAGAAATACAGCCATCTACTTCTTTCCCATTCTATTTTCTTAATAAATCGTTTAATTTTGTATTTATCAACTGGTTTTCTTCCAGCTTATAAATACTCGTTTGGTCGTATTTTTCGATCTGCTATCTTTTTTCATATATCTACATTTAACAAACGATAACAATCTGGATTTGTAGCATGTTTTATGTATCATAGACTGGGTATTTATATACAGATATAGTTATATATAATAACATATTATAATATATATTCATATTGTATTAAGGAAAATTTTTATAATGAAAATGTATAGCTATAGGCTATATCCAACAAAAGTTGAAAAAACAGTATTAAATGACTCACTAGAGCTTTGCTAATGAAAATGTATAGCTATAAGCTATATCTAACAAAAGTTGAAAAAACAGTATTAATGACTCACTAGAGCTTTGCAGATCGGTACATACCGAAATACTCAGTTAAGAAAAAAATTCTTGAGAATAAGAGCAGAAGAATGTTAAATATTATAATTCTAAAAAAAGTGATTTCTATATGAAAGCACGATAAACTAGAGCTCAAAAGCTGGAAAATGAAACCATCCACCAGTCCACATAGGGAGCCTAATCATCAAAAGGTATCATAATTAGCATGTAAGATCTTACTTTCTTCTAAAGATCAATACCATAATTAATATGAATATTATGCTTGCTACTCCAAATCCAGGCGCATCATGGATGCGCTCAGGAGTTATTTGTGTGTTGCTTGAGGACTCGATCTTAACTAAACTATCCTGACTCATTGTACTCAAATCATTTTTATTGTTACCTGGCCAATATTTTACATTGGAATGTACAGAGAGAGTGCCTGTTTTCTCTCCTGTGAAATTTAAAGTCACTATTTTTGACGTTCCGGATGGCACGGAAAAATGCTTGTTTACAGCCCCTACTCCTCGTGAGAGACTACCATCTTCTGAATATATATAGGTTATGTCAGACGGAACGCTAATATCCATATCAACTTCCAATGTCACAACATTGAGACTTGGATTTTTCAGGAAGAATTCAATAGTTCCACTTTGTTTTTTATCAATTTCAGAATTAAAAGATTGAACAGTAACTGTTGGCTCAAGTCTAAAGTCTTTATCTTGCGTTTCGACTATTGTTGAAGTGGCTGATATTGCATCATTTGCTTTTGAATTTTCTTCCGTTGAACCAATCGAACTTGAAACGACGTTTGCAATTAAAAAAATAAAACATAGGATTATGATAAGCTTACGCATAATAGCTCCCTCATTTTTGATTTTGATATTATATTTTTTCATTAGATTAGTACTGTGGAAAATTTTATCGATTCTTAGTTACTTTTCACTTTTTTTAACCGATTCCAGTCAATTGCCATTTAATTAATGGTAAATTTTGGGCATCCAAGAGGGATTAAAAAATTTCATGTCTAAAAGTGCTATAAAGTGATTTAAAATTTAGATGGCTAGATTTAGCCACCGAAGTCACTATACCTATTTTAGTGCAGTAGATATTTCTGGATACTGATTGATTGAAAAAAGAGGAGGACAAAAAAACAAAATTATTCTTCGTCCACGTGCGTAATTCCTATGCTAATTAAGACCACCGCCACCGATGACTAATGCACCTACTGTTGTAACTGTCAAAGAAGCTACAAAGGATATCACTAATAAAATAGTCATTGTCTTTTTAAATCCCATTCATCTTTCACCCCATTTATTTTTCAATAGTTCAAGCTATGATTTTTAGTTTTTCTTATTTATTTCATATGTTTAACTGCTGTATCGTGGCCAAATTGAATGATAACATAGAAGCTTTTACTACTACTCGGACTCCGAACCCCCAGTATTTTTTACCCCTTTAATTTAAGACTTAAGAATTTGATTCACAAAACGAAGCATACTAAGCCTGCTAAAAAAAAAATCATAATCTAGAATGTTGAAGTTTTTATTCTACTTGTTTTATATTATTGATCTCGTAGCTTAACTGTACAGATCTTTTTTTCCAAATTGTTTTGCTGGTTATTTGTCAGTAGATAGTACTGGAATTTGGTGGTAAATTTCGAAATTTGCTAGTGTCTCTCCTGAAATATACTTGTGTTTTTTATCAATTTAATTGTTAATTATTTACATAAGTTTTGGAACCTTTGGACTGATAAGAAGCTATTTAGGTATTATATTCTATAATTAAAGTGCTACGGCACCAATTTAAAAGCTCATTCCAAAATTCATTTATTCCCTAATTAGCAAAGTTTCAGAACTTTTTTCAATGATCAGAAATTCGATTGATTATTCAGGATATAATATTCAGATGAGTAATTTTTAGCTTTTTATATGAACTCCAAATTTAATAGCTCTTAATAGTTTAAAGTAACTAATGAAATTCAATTTAGGAAATAAGTTTTATAATTTAATTTAAGAAATAGATTTAAGTGAGCTCTCCCTCTATATAGGATTGATATCCTCGAGGAATTGATTTACTGACTTAGAGTTAAATTTTTAATTTATAAATGGCTCTTCCAAAAATAAATGAACTTCTACCTAACTTCTTCTATTGTCTAGGATTACTATAGAAACATTTTAGATAGTGAAGGTAAAACCTATGGGCTTCATCCCAGTGTATATAAGTGTCGACTTCAACCTTGGTCCAGTATGTAATTTTCAGCTGTTTCTTTGCTTGGTCCAGTATGTAATTTTCAGCTGTTTCTTTGCTAATAGTGTAGATAAGAGATTCTAAATATCTATTAATCCATAGTGTATGTTTTCCCAACAGTATTATTCCCAATACTCTTTTTGAGTTTTCCATAGCCTAATTGTTGTCTCTTGTTTCAGTTTTCGAATGATCGTAAATGTCTGTAACTATTATAAATCCGTGCTAACACTGAAAGATAGAGAATGAAAACGTCCTGATTGCAAGATAAAATATGATAGAGATATTAAAGCTGAAATTAACATCAAAAAATTCACTCTTCTTTATCAAAATCTAATTGGAATCTGGCACATTTGGAATTTGGTGTTGGGCTTAGGGACTTGTTATCAAAAGAGAAGGAATGAACCATTAAGATATTTAGTGTTCAGCTAATTAGTGTTTCACTATAATTCATGGGACATACCAAATAAGTGTGACATTAGATCTTAAAAAGTATGACTTTTGTATATAATATATATGCATGTTATTATGCTCATACTTTATTTTTTAAAAAACAATAACTATTTTGTTAGTAACATTATTTGTAGCTTCTTTGGCAGCTACAATAGTGAGTGCTTGCTGCTGTGGCAGCTGCGGTGGCAACGGCGGGAGTTACAGCGGCGCAGGCGGCGGAAACAACTACATTTAAAACCAATGCAACATCTTGTTAATATTCCAGCAAGAATGCTAGAGTATCGAAAAAGAGATATGTGTAGTTGAACTGTGAGGGTAATTAGACATGTAATATTATAAAATTATTAATATTCTAGAAAATGGTGTTTATAACCGGCTTAAATGAACTTAGTTTTGTGAATCAAGTGATGGAGTCCTATAAAAAAAATGAATTCTCTGATAATGAATGGATCAAATAGTAAATCTGTTTAATTGTATCAAATGGTTTAAAAGTAAATCATTTGTATCTGATTGAAAATTACGACATAATTTCGTTTTTTGTAACAATTGGATCCACTCACTTGAAGATGGAAATCAAGCACAATAGAGCTTATCATAAATACTATTTTTTAGACAATTGAAAGTTTAGTATCTTTAACGAAATAACTTAGGCAATGAAAAATTTAGTTAAAATTAAATCAGCTATCTTTCTAATGGAAGGTATTTTATAAATTTGGAAAATACTGTCTAGTTTATTTCGCAGTGTTTACTTAGAGCCCTTGGGTTTACAGCTTAACTACATAAGTCCTATCAATTTCTAAAAATCACGTCGAAATATCTCTATGTATTCAAAGATGTGCATAAAATTTGTTAATCCATGACAATTGAAAATCAAAAAAAAATATTGGATAGAGAGCAAACTAATAAGTAAAACAATGTTTGCAAACATAAAAAATGTTATGGATCTTTAACAGTAATTTTTTTGACTTTTTGAGTTGGCTGCAACAGTAAGTGCCAGTAACATTGCCGTCAGTGCGTTTGAATTTAGGTATGGTAGTTATGAACTGGGTGTAGATGGCGGCAAAATAAAAGACCCTGGGAAATGTGAAACTATCCAGAGAGAGTTATGAAGCATCACATTTGCCGATCCAATAACTCAAAATATGATGATTGCACCTTCAGAGGGCAGAAAAAACAGGTATGTAACCAGAAGAACCCTGTGCCAGAAGCTCAAAAAGATAATCCCCTGAATTCAGACTTTGATGAAGTGGACCTAAGTCCCGAACTTATCCAGCAGGCAGAAGAAGAAGCAAACAGGATATTAAGAGAAAGTGACCCTATAGACTATATATTAAACACAATCGCAAAAAAGCTTGTAGGTTACCGGGATACACAAGAAGCAATATGCGTATCAATCCACTGTTTAAGGTAAGATGAAGATAATACAAGCCTAACGCGGCAACTTACTGTGTTCCCTCTCTGGATATTGAGTATTGCTCCATTTTCGTCAAAAGTCACATGCTTAAGTTGAACCGCTAGTAATTTCCCTCTTCTAGCTCCACTTTCATAAAAGGTAGCAATTATAACCCGATCTCTGGTACTTAGGCATGAATCGATTAGTTTCTCGATTTCTTCTCGAGTCAAGATATCTGCGGGGATTTTCCCATCTTTTAATTTTCGCAACTTTATTACGGCTCCAAGGTCATGATTTACAAAGGTCAAAAATTTTTTTAAAATCATTCGAATTCTTTGTTGTGTACCAGACGAGTACTTAACTGCCTTACCAGCTTTCATGTACGTATATGCATTTATAAAATCTAGATAATCGTAAATATCATCTGAAGTAAACTCCTTTAATTGGAGTAAAG
>CAWKGG010000025.1:0-25680 GCA_963848985.1 uncultured Methanosarcinaceae archaeon | reverse complement strand
AAATTTTATTCAAAAACTATTTTTCAGCTCATTAATTTGATATAACGGATTATTTCATATTGTAATTAGCCGAAAGTGACATCAATGGTATATTGAGCGATGCATCAATGGTATATTGTGCATGCTCACAATGGGGGTGGTAGAAGCTAAGATGCTAAGCATTTTAATCCACGCGGGGGGCAAAGCCGTCACCTCTTATAAGGTATTGCAGAAGATGATTGATCAGGACTGTCCTTAACTATGTTTCTCTATTAGTTTTAAAATATCATTTTTATAAAAGAACTCTAAGTTAATACACGAGTTCGTCATTATTGAAAATAAGTCGCATGCAAAGAACAAAAATAGAGGAGTGAATCATGAAAAAGCTATCCGATGATTTGCAAGAGCTCGCAGGCCATGTGGCGGATGCAGAAAAGAAAGTCGCGGCCGTCGAACAAGCATCCAAGGAAAAGGTAGAAGCCTCGATCCAGAAATCAAAAGCAGATGCTAAAGCAAGGCAGGAATCGTTCAAAGCTGACGTCAAAAAGCGCCAGGAAGCGACGGCTATGCATTGGCAAGAACTCCAGGAAGATTTTCATCAGAAGGTTCAGCAAATCAAGAATAAAATTAAAACCGAAAAAGAGGCTATGGAAGCAAAACAAGCAACAAGACGGGCGGATGATGCGGAGGCGTATGCAGAGGCTGCCATCAATTTTGCCATGACGGCAATTGACGAAGCCGAAGTGGCAGTGCTGGAAGCGATTGACGCACGGGTATACGCTGAATCGTTACCTCAAAAGTGAGGACAGCGTTCAGATCATTGCGAAAGTTGGAGAGAAGTAGATATCGACCTAGTGCATCTATTCAAAAATTGATCAATATTTGAAGTAAGAATTAATTTATCGATAGTGAATTTATAGCTAGGGTTTATGGACATATTTTGAAATCGAAGCACTAGCTAACGCTCCGCATGAGCCATGCGGAACTGAAACCGTGAAACAACCAACAATCCGAAGCAAAAACAGAAAGGTGTAACCCGCATTGGCTCGATGCGTTTGTTAGGCCACGATCAAAGGACAAAAATGAAAACTGCAAAACTGATAAAAGACAACCTACTAAGGATAGAAACATATGTTCTACAGTAATGGTAACTACGAAGCGTTCATTCGTCCCCGCAAGCCGCAGGGCGTGGACGGGAAGTCTGCCTATCTCATCGGCGCGGCATCGCCTCGCTCGCGGCGGCGGGCTTTTTGATCCGCGACGGGCAGATGGACGGCAAACGCATCACCATCTACGAGGCGAGCAATATAACCGGCGGCTGCCTGGACGGCATCAAGCACCCAAAGGAGGGCTACCTCTTCCGAGGCGAGCGCGAGATGGAGGACCACTACGAGTGCCTGTGGGATCTGATGCGCTCGATCCCGTCGCTCGATGTCAAGGACGCCTCGGTCCTTGAAGACTTTTACTGGATCAACAAGGACCACCCCAACTACTCCCTGTGCCGGACCACTCACAAGCGCGGGCAGCCTTTCCCGACCGACGGCAAGATGCTCCTGACCCCCAAGGCGCAGGGCGAGCTGATGAAGCTCTTCTACACCCACCGAAGAGAGCTATTCGATAGGCGGTTCGAAGAATTCGTGAGCGAGGAGTTCTTCGCCAGCAACTTCTGGGTGTATTGGCTGTCGATGTTCGCCATCGGGCCGTGGCACGGCGCCCTGGAGATGAAGCTCTACATGAACCGCTTCGTCCAGCACTTCGGTGGGATGGCGGATCTCAGCACCATCAAGTTCACACGCCTCAACCAGTTCGACTCTCTGGTCCTCCCGCTAGTCAAGTGGCTCGAGCAGCAGGGCGTCACTAATGTGTACGACACGAAGGTCACCAACGTCGTGTTCGACATCACCCCGGAACACAAGGTCGCTCGCCGGATCGAGTGGATCCAGGGCGGAAAGCGCGGAGGACGCGACGTCACCAAGAACGATCTCGTCCTCATTACCAACAGCTCTGCGGTCGAAAACACCTCGTGGGGGGACCACCACACCCCGGCCAAGTGGATTAGGGACATCCAGGAGGGCAGCATCTGGGCGATGTGGCGCAACATCGCCGCCCAGGACCCCGCCTTCGGTCGGCCCGACAAGTTCTGTACTCACACCGACAAGAGCAGCTATGAGTCGGCATGCATCATCACCCTCGACGACAAGATTCCGCTCTACATCGAGCGGATCTGCCAGCGCGACCCGTACAGTTTCGACTGGAGCCCCATCACCGGCGGCTTGGTGACCGTGCGCGATTCCAATTGGCTGCTGTCGTGGAACGTCGAGCGCAAACCGCACTTCAGGGACGCGCCAAAGGACCAGCTGATGATTCACGCCTATGGCACTTACAGCCTCGACCGGCCCGGCAACTACGTCAACAAGGCGATGCGTGAGTGCACTGGCGAGGAGATCGCCCGGGAATGGCTCTACCACCTGGGGGTACCTGATGATCAGATCGACCAGCTGGCGGCCAAGTCGGTGATCGTACATCCGTGCATGATGCCCTACATCACGGCCTTCTTCTTGCCCCGGCGTGATGGCGACCGTCCCAAGGTGGTGCCCGAGGGAGCGGTCAACTTCGGGTTCCTGGGGCAGCTCGCCGAGAGCCATCCGCGGGACGTCATCTTCACCGTCGAATACTCCGTGCGGACGGCGATGGAGGCGGTCTACACCCTGCTGGACATCTAGCGGGGCGTGCCGGAGCCGTGGGGCTCGCAGTACGACATTCGTGCGCTGCTCAACTCGGCGATCGTGCTGCGGGATGGCGAGAAGCTAAAGCTGCCCCACGCGATCGAGGCGTACCTGGCGAACACCGAAATCGGCGAGCTGCTGAGGGACTACGGGTTCATCGGCGAACTCGGCGACAACGAGCTCACGGTCGCGATACACAAGAACCTTCCGCGGGTGACTCAAACGGTCCTCTAGAGACTAGCGGAGAGACGGAATGGGGACAGGGACTGTTATATGATAATCATTCCATAGACCCTCCCCAAACTCCAGAAAAAGCTACACATTGAATGAGGATATCGTGAAGCGGGCCATTTAATTTATTGCTGACTCCAAAAAAGTCGCACCCACCAAACCATTGTTCATGTACTTCTGTCCAGGAGCTATGCATGCTCCTCACCACGTTCCTAAGGAGTGGGCAGATAAATACAAAAGTAAGTTCGATGATTGTTGGGACGTTTACCGGGAGAAAACCTTAGCCCAGCAGAAGAGACTTGGTATAATTCCAAAACAAACCGAACTATCTCGTCATGACCCGGATGTCAAGCTCTGGGACCAATGCTCACCTGAGGAGGAAAAGAAACTCTATGCTCGTATGATGGAAGTCTTTGCTGGGTTCCTGGAACATCTAGAACTCATGAAAAAATAGGAAATAGTTAATCTAACCACAATAATAAAAAGAAATATCCAAAAAAGTTGTTGCTCTCCTACGATTGATGCATCGTTTTGAACATGTTCCAGATGACGCTAATATCGGTACTTACTCGTTGGAACGGGGTTAGTTCTTTGGGGATATTCAGCAGTTTGAAGACCGCTATTTGGGCTGTGCGCACCGAATATTCCATCGTGAAGACACAATCGTCTGACACTTCAACGAACTGACCGGTGACGGCAAGGTTAGTTGAGCCTTTCGGAACAACATCCGGTCGGTCAGTAACCTTTCTCTTCAGAAACTGGCTTGTGACGAAAGGCATCCTGCAGGGTATGACGTTTGACGAATCCAGAATCTGCTTCAGGTCGGCGTCGAATCCCAAGTGACGCACCAGCTCCTCCAGAATCTCTCTTCCGCTGCATTGACCCATTGTTTTGCGGACATAGTCGCCGATTTTGTCGGCGTAGAGACCTAAGCCGTAAAACAAGTAAACGCCTGCTGGCTGGTTCTGGTAATACGGCTGATGGTTGAGGATAAAAGTCAGCGACCAGCTGGACTCTGGAAGCGAGGTGATCCCGTTCTTACCGGCTTCTTGCCCGCTGAATTTCTCCATTAAATCAAAGAACCACCGGTTCTTCTGGGTCACCGTGAATGACGTGAATGACGACTCGTCGATGTGACCGGTGAAGACCGAAGGATCACGAAAGATGTCCTTGCGCTTTCGGGCGAGAGTCTCCCAAAGTGCCCATTTCCCCTCATGCGTCGGCGACGTGATCAGCTCAGGTGCAGAATCATTCGAACCAAAGGAGGCATTTGCTACCATCGAGCCCAGCGTGACTATGACAATGTCCTCCGGCCTGACTGCACCCTTCTTTTGCTTTCCGTCCTGGACCATCGTGATCATGCGGACGGTGATTTCGCCATCATTGTCGTTCTCGATGTCTATATCGGTCACTCGGGTCTTCCCCACGTATTGCACACCACGGTCTTTCAACCACTTAATGATCGGGCGCACCATTGAATCGTACTGGTTATACCTGGTGTGGTGGAGCAAGTTTTGAGTTGCCATATCCGGGAACAGATGCATGAATCTCAGCAGATAGCGTCGCATTTCAATGGCGCTGTGCCATGGTTCAAAGGCAAAGAGCGTTTTCCACATGTGCCAGAAATTCGTTTCAAAGAAGTGCTTCGAGAAGACGTCGCTGATACGCTTATCGTTCGACGCACTTTCCAGTTTGGCAGTTAACGCGAGGAGCTCCAACTCGTCTTTTTGATTAAAACCATAAGAGTGGGAGTTCAGAATCTTACCGTTGGCGACCAGGCGAGCTTTGTTGTTCCAGCGGACGGCATTAGTGAACTCGAGGGGGTCCTGCTTGATCGTTTTCGTCGGGTCATCCAGTGGGGGGATGAAAGAAAGCAGATCGTACATGCAGACGTAATTTTCATCGAACATGCGCTCGCCGCGCATGAAGTAACCTTTTTCAGGAGTGCCAGCTGAGTCAAGACATCCGCCCGGTAAACTCTCCTCCTCGTAAATGTTGATGTTCGCACCTGAAAAGCCGCCGTCTTTGATAAGGTAGGCAGCGGCAGCCAGATTGGCGATTCCTGACCCGATCAAGTATGCCTTGCGTCCTTCATTATTCATGAACAGTCTCTACTCCGATTTTTATTAAGTTAGATATAATTTTAATCCGATTAGAAAAGTACGCAGTTAAATTGAAAAACATACTGTTGACAAAAAATTGATGATAGCCAGTGCATGCCGCTGTCCATGTGAGCTTCAGCTGCTAATGTTGTCAACGATACTACAAAAATAACTGCAAACAGTAAGACAATATGATGTATTCTTATTTCTAATGATTTAGGCTACCATCCTTGGTCTTCATAACGCCTACTCTTTCACAGCTACGTCTTTACCATCATCAGTCGTTGTTGGCTAACTTTATTCTTCTGCAAAAGTTGCACGCAGTTTATCTTCTTCTTCCTTTGATAGGTTAGAAGCAATGAGTTCGAACTTTGTTTGTTTCATAGCTTCTACTACCTTATCTTCAACGGCGTCGCTAGTCATTAGAAACAAAGCTGAAGTGCCTTCAGTTACTTTGCTACGAATAGATTTTATGAAATCTTCATCGATTCCAATATGGGTCATGGAACCGGAAATTGCACCTATTGCAGCCCCAGCGACCAAGCCTAATAACGGAATGAAAAATATCAAGCCAAATAACATGCCCCAAAAAGCACCACTCAGTGCACCTACACCGGTTAAATCAGTCAAATGCTTTGTATTTGGTTTCTTTTTTCCCACAGGCCAGGTGACTATAGCAGCATCTTGTAGTTCAATCAGCTGTTTCTTACTTAAATTTTCAATTATTTCAAGTTCATTTTCGGCACCTTTAGCGGTGTCAAACTTAAGAACTGTTAAAGTTGTCATTACCCAATCTCCTCTTCTGCTTCATATTTATTTCTAGGTTGATTTATTTTACCATCCTATGGTATAGATTTTCTTACAAATATTATTTAAAAATAATTATACAAAAAATAATTTCTAAACAATTTTTTCCCTCTACTTGAATATTTTGACATTAAACAACAATTTTATATTAATTATGTATTAATATATTTTATATATAATGCTCACTTTTCCATTACTCATTTTCCACAAAATATTTTGAAATATACCATAAGGGTTTTGAGTCTTGACATCAAAAAATGATCGATTGTGGGGCAATTTAAGGTATTTTCTCGAATCCAAAAGGTATCAAAGGAAAAATCACTGTGAAAGACTCGTTCATAGCCGATGTTTACGGATCAGCTAACCAGCCTGTTTTGCCTTTATGAGCGGCTACTTTCAGGTTACCTGACAGATTATTGGGAAGAATATCAGTGTAAGAGAGATTAGCTGCAAAGTTACAGGAAAAAACGTATGCGAGCATGCAATTTCATTGGCATTCTCTGGCGTAGACCAGTGACTAAAAAGAGATATACCTTGATCAGATATCAGAATGCCATTTTCGGAGATAATGAACTGCTTGTGACAATGGGAAGAAGGGGGATATCCTAGGTTCATTTTATATTCACATATATCATCCCAAGCACTTAGAATAATTCCTTACCGTGTCCAGACAGTGGGAGAACTTCTCTAGACAATTGATAATTATAGACATAGCACCCAGAATAATATAGAGAATTGACTCGTGAAAATCAGATGTTAATAGAAATCCTCAATAATATTGCATTGTGTCTAGAGGTGATCATAGTTTTCCTGGCATATATGACCTCAATTTCATTAAAGTTTCTGTTCCATACCTACGTAATTCTTTGATCTCTTCTTGGTATGCAAAAGCTGCTGGTACTAACATAAATGGAATGGTTGACGCAGCTTTAGCTCCTTCTGAAATAGGCAATGTGGCTAAAACGTTCGCTCCAGTCGTACCATAAATAGGTACTAGAGGAACTAGCATAGCTAAACCAAATGTTCTTCTGAAATGGATGCCTAATTTTGCAGCCAAGAAACCATTGGACCCTATGAGCAAACCAATACCCACACTAGGTCCTATAGTCTCAAAAAGATTATACGATGGTCCAACATAGATTCCAAAATCAATGCCAAACAAGGAAACAAGACCATGGACTTGATCCCTATCATGATTGGAATTCCCTCCAAAACTTGATAAAACTATGCCTATATCCAGTTGCAGAGGTCCTTTTTCTACTTTTCTTTCACCCATTATATCATTGATATCTCAAATCCATAATATAGTTAATTGCTATTATGATACTGCTCTATTTAAATCTATAGAGGATTTCGATTTACTTCTAATTTTTTTCACGAGAATCCTGGTTAAATCTTTTCTGCGAATTTCTGTTTTTTGTTATAAAGATTTTCGATAAACTTCGATTCCAACAAATTGCGTATATACACTTTATAAACAACCAGCCCAAAATTGGGGTTTATCGAAATCCTCTTTGGATGGAACTGTGGAAATTCATCACCTATCATAGGTGCTGTGCGTACTTTGATTTTATAATGAAATAATTGGACATCTGTATAGTTTTGGTTAAAAACTTTGAATTATCTAACCATGAGATAGGTAGGTTTTGTATGAAAACTTCTACATAAGTAAAAACAATAAATCCTATTTTTTGGAATGAAATAAAACAGGAATGGAGAAAAGTCATTTTTACAGACCATTTAGTACAAGGTTTTATAATTTTTCTGTAAAATAACAATACCAGCAAGTATTAGGTAAAAAATTGGAAATTAAACGATTAATCAGATATGGAGTTTACAGATGACTGAAACTAAAAAATCAGATCCTTGGATAGATTATAAACTACGTGTTATGTTAGCAGAGTATAATTCATTAAGATCAGATATTAAGTATAAAAGTGAGTTTCAAAGTCGCCTTTTACAGATCCATATTACTGTTCTAACTACTATTATTGGAGCATTTTATATAAAAATGCCCAATTGTGGCTACTGTTTCTTATTCCAATTGAGTCATTACTATTTGGTTCTTGGTATCGAAATTATGCTTTAAGCATTCTAGGAATTGAAACATACATCAGAAAGGAAATTGAATCCAAAGTCAAGGAAATGCTAGGAGATAGATACTTAATGGGGTGGGAACACGCTAAGATGGTAGACGTTATTCCATATGCAACCTACAGAGAAAATAGTTTCTGGTCATTAGTTCAGTTGACTTTTTTGGGACCATCTATATTAATTTCAATATTTGCTTTGATTTTGTTAATACAGAGGTTGCTAGTTTATACTTCCTGGGTAGTTATCGAAGTCTCCATCCTTTTTGTATTTATCCCTTTTTTATTCTGTTTAGGTTGGTTTGTATTATTCCCATCTAGTAAAAGCAGATGAAAAGAAAGAATTTGAATCCAAACTAAAGTTTGGTCTTTTCTGGCTCTCAATTTTTTTGCTTCTTTGTGGGGTATCTTCTATAGTTATTATAAAAACTTTGATTTCCATAAGAGAGCAGTTGGTAATTCACAAAGAATGGATGGTTATCCAGCTTTATCTGCTCTTTATATTTAGTTTTGTCTTAGTGGGTTTAGGTTGGTTCGGATTCTACTCGATTAATAATGCTTATGGAAAGATACGCTTTGAATGTAACGAAGAATTAGAGTGCGAATTCATAAAAAAATAAAACTTGATACAATAAGTGTGAAAAGATCTGCATCTTATACCGGCTTCCAGGGGATAAACTAGCTTTTTTGTTGACCAGCTTTATGGCAGACTCTTATTTAGCTAATATGTAATTATAGAAGCGTTCAAAAAGATTAAAGCTGGCTTTTTTAATGGCATCCATTTCTTTCATGTATTATCTCTATAATTGACTGATTAGTCAGTTACACTGCAATTTTACGTTGTTAGATAAATTTTTATAGTGCTTTTTTCTTGACTCGTCCCGATAATTTCAAAAACCAACTTTTAATGCATAAAATACTTTTAGAATTTTATCTAAGTTTGTCTAGTAAACAAGTCTCATAAATTGGATCAAATTTTTCTGACTTAAGAATACTACTCTTGGCATCCAAAAATCTCGACTATGATATTTTGAAAATATAGCATTATATATAAAATAAATTATAAAACATAATCTTATAATTCTACCAAGGCATAATTTTTAATAAGTTAATGATAACCTATTAACTCTATGATTTAAGTCTCACTTTGAGCTTCTAATGAGCTCACAAATTTATTTAGATGTTCCCTAATCCTCTGTCTAAATACTTTACAACATACCATTAAATGACTTTTCGGATAGGATCTGAGCTATAAGCATATGCCCTTTTGAAGCAAGCGAAATCTCTTTCAAATGCATGGACTAGTTGAAGGATGGTGAAACTTTAATCTATCATGGCTGATATTAGGGAAAAGCGAATATTTATTAAAGTGTTCGTTCACGTGGAGATATAACTGAAATCAATCCTATGATTTTGTATCAGAATACATCCAGACCGCAACCAATTGTGCAGTCAGGCAGACATTCACAACTCAAAGATATATTGAATGGGTATATTCTACTTGCTGTCTTGCAAAGCCACAGATAAATATATATTTGTTATATTTTACTAAATAAATATTATTTGATTTTCAAGTAATAATAAACAAACTTGTAAACAAGATAGATATTTATGTTAGATTATAGAACTCAAAATATTCCCCAGATTTTAAATTTTACCTTTATTCATTCAGTCATTAAATGTTTGATACGTTATTCCTGCGGATGCTGCTGCTAAAGCATAAATGAGTCCTAAAGCTATACTCTTACCGATTTGTTGTTATAATTCTTTAGTCAATTTTGAAGGTCTTGCCATTTTGATCTCTTTTTTGCTTAATCCTGCAATAATATTTCTCAATTGAATGCTCTTAATATATATATATTTAAATTAAACATAAGAAGGGTTAAATTTCTAAAATTTAATATCTATTCAGATATCTATATGTACTGAAAAATATATACACAAAAATTTCTCTACATTTTACCCAATTCAAGGGATATAAACTTTTTCCAAATCTGGTCAACAGTTGATGGATAAAACAAATGGTGTTTTTATTCAGTAAATTCTTATAAGAACGGGTTTAACTTTGTTGTCAGAATATGGTTAGTAGAAGTTCTATAGTTAGAAAAATCCACAATGTTTTTATAAAAATAGGCTGTTTATAAAATCATATGGAATAACGAATTTCCATTTATTTGAACTTATAGCTTGATATACATGTTCAATTCTTGAAGCCGGTTTAGATAGATTTTTCACATAGCTTTTCCCCAGAAATTCCTGAAAAGGAATATTCAAGATGATTAATGGGAAGTAAACTATGAGAAGTTTAAACCCTAGCTCAAAAATTTCTATTTTTCCTTCGTTTTTGAGTGAGAACAAGGTAAGGCAAAGGATTTTGTGATATATATCTAGGGGTTAAAATTATGATTTCAAAGAAAGTGAATCTGGAACAGCCAAATCAGTCAATACAATGTCAAGTTGGAGCATTTAATGCAAGAAATCTCCCAAAGGGAACCAAAACAGAAATTCCTAAATACGAATTCCCTGAAGAGGGAATGAGCCCAAGAGCAGCTTATCAGCTAGTACATAATCAGCTGAGTCTAGACGGTAATCCTTTACTTAATCTAGCTAGCTTTGTCAATACATGGATGGAACCCGAAGCAGATAAGCTTATTATGGAAAACATCAACAAAAATATCATAGATGTCTTTGAATATCCACAAATTTCCAGGGTTATTCATCAAAATATCGTGAACACGCTTGGTCGTCTTTTTAACGGGCACAATACCGAATTCATGGGTACGGCAACAGCAGGATCTTCAGAGGCCATAATGCTGGGTTTACTGGCTCACAAATGGAACTGGAAAAATTCTGGGCGTGGTACAGGTAAACCGAACATAATTTTCGGAGCAGATGCTCACGTCAGCTGGGACAAATTTGCCAGATATTTCGACGTCGATGCCATAAAGATTCCTATATCCAAGAAGACGCGTATAATAACAGCTGAAGCTGTCTCAACGCATATTGACGAGAACACTATTTGTGTTGGTTGTGTACTGGGAACGACTTATACAGGCGAGATAGATCCCATAAAAGAAATTAATGATTTGCTTTTGGAATGCAAGAGAGAAAAAAATTGGAATATACCCATCCATGTAGATGCTGCGAGTGGAGGTTTCATATTACCCTTTACAGATCCTGATTTCGAATGGGATTTCAGACTGGATAGGGTGAGATCAATAAATATTTCCGGGCACAAGTACGGATTAACTTATCCAGGTCTTGGTTGGCTGATCTTTCAAGATGAAACAGACCTCCCCACAGATCTGATTTTCACTGTAAACTACCTTGGGGAACAGGAGAAAACTTACACACTTAATTTCTCAGGAGGCAGTGCAATGGTTGTGGCTCAATATTACAATATTTTAAGATTTGGTAGAGCTGGATATACCGAGATAATGGAAAATATTTTGGAAGTAGCTCAGGAACTCGCTAAAGGGCTTGAAAGTTTAGGCCGATTCGAAATCCTGAACAAAGGAGAAAAGCTCCCAATAATTGCTTTCAAGCAAAAAAATGTAACTGAATATTCTTTGCTGCAGCTTTCACATAAACTGAGAGAAAGGGGTTGGACAGTTCCTGCTTACTATTTGCCCAAAAATGCGGAAGATATCGAAATAATGCGCATTGTAATAAGAGCAAATTTCACTTCTGATATGGCAGCAATTCTTGTCGCAGATATCGAAAAAACATGTAAGTTATTTGAAAAAGGAGCAAAAATTGGGGCAAAAGTAAAAGGTACACCTGTAAAGGATTCGGCTAATATTTGTTGAGAAATTTAGTGTAAAAATAACAATCAATAGATGTTTCTTTAGACATTTTGTGTCTTAACTGAAGATACATGAAGAATTCTTATACCTATTTTCTGGACAAGTTTGAAACCTTCTCGTCCTGTGAAAGACAGCGGATCTCAAGAAAAACCCGGTGGTTTTTTTATCGCCTTGTTTGGGATATATGTAAACATGCTCCAAAGATCATTAAAATCAGGATTTCCTCTTCGCAAGTACAGCTATTTATTACCAGAATAGCATCAATAGCATAGGATCTTTTTTCCACAATTGCAACTATTCCTTCAGCTTTGCTCCGGTCTTTAAAGTAATTGGCAGCTAGTAATGTCACACTATAGCCGATTGAAAGTCCTGGGTAGACAGGTCCATGAAATTATGCAACAGTATTGAAATCCAAATTTTTAGCTCTACTTCAGTTGAGCTTCCTGTTTAAACGGTTAATATTATCTAAATACTATTTGTCCGGATAAGTTGTTCGGATGGTAATAATATAGTTGTTCAGAAATTTCCTATTGGACAGTACATAGGAGTATCCATAAAGGAAACTATACAAGATAGTGGAAGCAAAATAAGGAAACTAATCATCTCATAAATCACCTAACTTAGTTATTCTACATATTATGAGATGATAGTAATAGGTGCATAAACATTATAATCGTAAATATCATATGAAGTAAACTCCTTTAATTCTCTATCTCCACACTATTCTATGAATAGTATAAGGGTATTCTCAGCAGTTGCGATTGTTTTTTCCTTCAAGCCATCTGCGCGATACTTCCTTAAATAATATCCTAAGAGATCTGAATTACCCATATTAACATAATAGGATTATCTTAGATTAACAATTTAGGAATTTATGCTAGTTTCTAATCAACGATACCTAGCATATCATCGTAGTAGTTAAATATTATCTGATGTTAATGCTGAGTGGTGATGATCTGCCGGAACTATTTATTGATAAAACTAAAACAGCTCTTGTGGTCATAGATCTGCAGAAAGGGATAACATCACAGCCGACGAAGCCCTATTCTGCAGAAAATATTATAAAGAATGCTGCTAAGCTAGTGAACACATTCAGAAAAAACAGGATGTCTGTATTCCTTGTTCATGTCATATTAACAAAAGCGACGATTCTCAACCCAGAAAGCGACGAATCTTTCTCACATCCTGCACCCCTTTCTCCGGATTGGTCTGAATTTGTACCTGAAATTGCTCCAACTTCAAAAGATATCGTTATCACTAAAAAGCAGTGGGGAGCATTTTACGGAACCGATCTCGAACTACAGCTACGGAGACGTGGGATTGATACGATCGTGCTCTGTGGAATTGCAACAGATTTCGGCGTTGAAAGCACAGCAAGGTTTGCCTATGAGTACGGATTTCGTCAGATTTTTGCCGAGGATGCTATGGCCTCAAGATCTGAGGAACAGCACAATGCAGCAGTAAACTTCATATTCAAAAGAATCGGCTTGGTACGGAAAACGGATAAAATTCTCAGAGCCCTCGATTAGGATTCTGGTACTTTGATTTTTGATGACAGATATTTTAAAAAAACTAAAATGAGTAAGGAATTAGATTTTGAGAGTTGGGTACTTGAGAGAACAATCAAGGATATCTTCAAACATTTTTCAACCAATATCATATAAGACTTACTCAGTTGAATTGGAAAATAAATAGCATTGAACCTTTGAACTGTCTGGAATGAGAATTAAACTATAATGTTTATTGTATTTGATTTGGATCCTCAAGTACGTAGTCCCGAATTAATGAGAGTCATTTAATTCAAAATAGTTATACAGAGCCTTTCTCTATTAAATATCAAGCTTTCAACTTACAGGAATTGAGAGATTTAGTTATATTTTGGGTCAACTTAGACTTTCAGAACTTCCTGTTGGTCAGATGGGCGTAATCGTTGTTTACTTTCTCCTTTCGGCTCAAAAACTGGTAGGAATCAACCTAGTACTTCAAAGTATATTTTTGGCCCTGCTGTTTGGCTTCGAAGTTTAATAAAACCCGAAAAAGGGAAGGTATTAGCATATATAGATTATGAGCAACAGGAGTTTATGATAGCTGCTATATTATCTCAAGATCCTGAAATGCTTAGTGTCTATGCTACAGGGGACCCATATTTAGCATTTGCAAAGCGAGCTAAAGCAATCCCGCCTGAAGCTACAAAAGAATCACATGACGCCATACGGGATCTTTTTAAACAATGCGTTTTAGGTGTCCAGTATGGGATGGGAGCTGATAAATTGGCTCTTAGAATTGGGAAATCTGCCCCATATGCTAAAGAATTATTAAGGCCCCACAAGCAAATCTATCCTAAATATTGGGAATGGTGTGATCACGTTTTAAATACTTTTTTTCTTTTCAAAAGAATTTCTACCTGCTATGACTGGCAAATGCATGTTATTGGGAATGCGAAAAAAGATGCAGGAACTATAACAAATTTCCCCTGTCAGGCTACAGGCGCCGAGATCCTGCGCATGACTTCTTTCTTGTAATGGAAAACAGAATGAAAATTATTGCACCTGTTCACGATGCTCTTCTAATAGAGTGTGATGAAGAAAAGGCTGAAGAGACTATGTTACTTGCTAAGAAGTTGATGGAAAGAGCTAACACTATCGTTTTGGGACCTGGACATCAAATCAGAACAGAAGCAAAGATAATAAGATATCCTGAGAGATTTACCGATAAAAGGGACACAGAAAACTGGAACAGGATAACAAATATTTTAGAAGAGTTGGAAGGCTAAACGATGGCATTTTTGTCGAATCTCATGTGCAAACTGGTGACAAATTAGACACCTAACTGGTGACAAATTCGTCACCACCTATGGGGTAGGCATTCTTGTCACCAGTTTATTTTTTAGGATGATAATCCTGTTGATCTCGTTTTTCAATGAAACTAGTGTCAAGAATGTCTACACTGTACAATATATTGTATTTATTGGCGTATATTATGTATATAGTAGAAAGCAATGGTAAGAAATCGAGCAGGAACACACAAAAACAAAAATTTAACAGTCTTTTTATCCCTGCTATGCCGTGGAGTTGGATCAAAAAACTTCAGGCTCCAAGAGGGGGAGCCACTTTCATGGTAGCACATTATATTTGGTTTCAAAAGGGTGTGAAAGAGACCAAAAAAAGTCTTGTTATCTCAAGTAGTGGACTAAATCGGTTTTACAAAATGGATAAGCGCACTTTCATTAGGGCTCCCCACGAATTAGAAAGCTTAGAGATGATTACTGTTGAAAGTCAGGAAGGGAAGAGCCCAAAAGTTACAATAAAAATTTAAAGGGCTTGTGATAGAGAATAATTGAATTTTTGGGTATGTTTATTTTAGTTTTTATTTTTGAGATTTGCGTTTCAATAATACTTAAGCTTTTCTTTTCTCTATTAAGGTCATCAAGTTCAGTGTCTTTCAAGATGACCTCTCAGATATGTGTTTCCTTTAAAGGTATTTACTTGCATACATATACTCCTAAATTACAGTTTATTTCATAGTATCCTCACATAATTTTTTTGCAACAGAAAATATTTGCTGACTTCCATAAAGACATAGATTAACCATAATTTTGCACTTCTTTTGAAAAAACAGCATAGTTTTGTTATGTTATTAATACACTGTTTTTAATAGAACACATGTATTTTGTTGCCTAAAATTTTCAGAAAATAAATGTCTTACCTTAAAATCTACTCATCACTAAACCACAAAAATAAACTGTTAACTTAAATTCAAAAAGTTGTTATGTTCAGTTTTTTTCACGGTTTGCAAATACTGATCAAGATATCGTATCTAAAAATATAAAATTAGTGTTATTAATTTGAAGATGCTTTTTAAAAATATTTCAATACAAAAAATATATACAGTGTATTTACTTGTATATGTCATATCAATTATTTTTGGAATCTATGATTTTCTATAATCCAGAATTGTATGGATGACTAGGAAGATAACAAATTTTGTTATTATAATCAATAAATAGCTAGACTAATTCGTACCGGCCCCAGTTGATTCGATATTAAACGCAGACATTGCTATAGCATTAAGAAATGGATAATAAATATTTACCATGGAAAACTACTGTTTTTGATTCCATTGATTTCCCGTGTTTAGATTTCTATTTTAGTTTACTGTCTTCAAAACATACGTTTTAGATAATAACTTGGAGTGCTTTAATAAAATGTCCTTATGGCCACCATATGGCAACATCCTTGATAGAAAAAAAAGTTTCATTGATGGCTTTTTCTCCACCCAACTAATAAATAAATGGCACTAGTTTTTCGAGATTTGTAAATAATCTCTACGACTACGTGTAGATCCCTGAAGTATCTTCATCCAGATAACATAGAGCGAACATAAAAAGAAAATACTCATATCGAGAGACTCTAGTCCAGCAAATGTTTTTGCCCGATAACATTCATCCTGAATTTGAGTTGCTGCATCAAGTGCCTCTTTTAGTGCTTCTTTCAGGTGCTTTGAGTAACCATACCTGAAGCATCCGGTCTCGTTCTCGAGGACTGTACATGAAACATAATAGATACGTTGAGCCTCATAGGGACCGCGACAATATTCTTGCAGGTAGTGAGAAAGGACAACATGCTTCGCCACTTTTTGGCATGATCTTCGGAAAAGTGTAAAGATGATCCCACCTAAAGGGCAAGTTAAAGCGATATTCAAATCTGGAAATTTAATCATTAAAAAAGTGATAATTGAGACAACTTTGGCTTTTTGAAGAAGGTTTTTCTCGGGTTTCCATTACAACATTTTATATTGGAAAAAGCTATTGAATCAATATAGTCGCTTAAGACGAACTATTAATATAGTCTAAAGGATAATAATTTAACGTCTGTAAATGCAGGAAGGAGTTTTGCATTACCAACTTTCTTTCCAAATTTGTCATTAATTGAAATTTTGACATGGATAGATAATATAACTACAAGCAGATAATAAAATCTAGATTCCTGCCTTCAACAGGCGTTTTGAGAGCTTGCATTTCAGATCTTATGAAATATACATATTAGTTTCCTATTAAGACGAGCTTTCAAGAAGACTCACGGACGCTGTAAAAAGATGCCGAGCTTCCGGAAAAGTGTATTGGACAACTTGTAAAATAGTGAGGGATAAAAGATGTTATTCATGGATGTTAGTACCTGGGACCCTTCGAACCGCGATAAGATTCTTGAACACTTTAAAAAAATAAGGGTTCCAGAGGGAATCGATATCATTAACCAGTGGATTGACCTTTCAGGAAATCGTTATTATATTCTTTACGAAGCAGAAACTGCTGAGGCGTATGGAGCTTTCAATCTTCCATGGTCAGATATCTGCATTATTGACAGCGTACCTGTTATGGAAGCTTCGGAATTCATGCAACTTCTACCAAAATATAAAAATTAAGCCCGCAGCTTATTTAAATTATTTTTTTAAAAAAGAGTCTAGAAGCTATGAATTAATTGGCTCATCAAAAATAGATACACATGTTATGGTTCCAAAAGTGAACATTAGATAAAGTTTTCTCTTTGCGAAGTGTTTTCAAGTTTTTAGCATTATAGTTTTTAGATCCAAGTATTCAGAAAGAGCATAAGGTCCGTTCTCTCTTCCAATTCCACTTTTTTTAATTCCCCCAAAAGGCACCTCCGGAGCTACCTTAAGATGTTGATTTATCCATATAATTCCTGCATTCAATTGCTCACACCCTACACGAGCCCTATCTAAATTTTTTGTCCAAATAGATGCCCCAAGGCCATAACTAGTATTATTTGCCTCTTCAATTGCTTCATCAAGGTCCTTGACTCTGACTACAGGCAACACAGGACCAAATACTTCTTCCTTTAAGATTCTGGATTTCCTGGAAACATCCAAAACAAGAGTTGGCTCAAAAAAATATCCCCTACTAAAGGCGCTATTTGCAGTAAACTTACCTCCTGTAATTATTCTACCCTCATCCTTTTCTTCAATCTCGGCCACAAGGTCTTTCACATATTCCAATTGCCTTTGGTTGTTGAGAGGACCCATATCGACATTTTCAAACATACCATTTCCAATTCTCAATTTTTGAATAGCAGCTTCAAACTTTCTTATAAATTCTTCAGCTACGGATTCAAAAACATACAGCCTCTTGACAGCAGTACAGATCTGACCGCAATTATAAAATCTCCCTCTAAGGGCTCCAATAACTGCGCTTTCAATATCCGCGTCGTCACAGACCACCATGGGATCGCTTCCTCCTAACTCCAGGGTTACTCTCTTTATTCCACTGACTGCAAGTTCAGCTACACGTTTTCCGGTAGCTTGATCCCCTGTAAAAGAAACTTTCTTTACTTTAGGGTTGTTAACCAGAGGTTCTCCCACAAATTCTCCAGGACCTGTTATTATATTAAGAACGCCTGCAGGCAGACCTGCTTCCCTAAGGATAGAAGCAAGGGTAAGGTTTGTAAGAGGGGTGTTGCTTGAAGGCTTCAGTACAAGCGTATTTCCAGAAATCATAGCAGGACCGACTTTCCATGCCATAATTAGAGCAGGCATGTTCCAAGGAATTATGGCGGCACAGACCCCCAGAGCTTTCTTGACTGTAAAAGCATATCCATTTTGAGGAACCTGAATGAAATCCCCTCGAAGACTATGTGCAAGGCCACAATAATATTCAAGAACGCTGGCAAAACCCTCTATTTCATTTTTAGCTTCTGCAATAGGTTTCCCCTGTTCCTTAGTAAGCAGAACAGCAAGTTCATCTCTTTTCTGTCTTGCAATTTCTGCAGCCCTGTAAAGAACCCCAGCTCTCTGCTGAGAAGATGTGGAAACCCAGCTGTCAAAAGCTGACGATGCGGCTTCAACAGCTGTTACCACGTCTTCGTTAGTGCCTCTAGGAACTTGATCAATCAATTCACCAGTTGCTGGATTAAAAATATCAAAAGACTCGCCACTTAAAGAATCTACGGCTTTTCCGTTAATCTGCATTTTCATATTTGTTAGTATTCTAGAGGACCTATTTTAAGCTACCAGAAAAGCTTAGAATGAACAACCTAAAAGAAAATCAAAAAATAAATATTAATCCTGGGAAAAACAAGATAGAAAATGATCTTTATTAAAATTCACATAGCAAATTCAAGTGGGCCTATTTTCTCTAACTGTCGGCTATTGATCATAGTTTCAATTCTCCCACTAATTTTTAATCCGAAATTTCTATTGCGTCGAAATCGATATAATCCAACTATTTTTGCAGACTGAATAGTTAAAAATACAAAAAATATGGAAAGGAAGCAGTTTTTTCATTCGAATTAAATCCAAATTCATTCACAATATACATCTTATCCGTCCTCATGTTAAGAAAATCAAAACTGGAGAAATAAAGTAAATGAATTCGGAATATTTAAACCCCTCAAAGCACTAAAAAGTATTAATTTTTTGCGACGTGAATTCAACAATTATGACTTCCGTGCAAATTTATTTATGAGAAGTGCACTTCGAATAATAGTGTAAACAAAATGAGGAAACTAATGATCTCATACATCACCTAATCTAGTTATTCTACACATCATGGGTTAATAACATTATAATCGTAAATATAGTACGGAAATAGGCCGCCCATAGGCTCAGAGTAGGGTTCATATTCGATAGCAATGCATTGGAATGCTGCCCCTATAATATCAATCTTAGAGTCTCTAAAATGGTTTAATATGGAATGTGTGTGTTAAGGGTTTGGGATTGTATATTTAGTATATTATTTTGGTGACTGAGATGATCAAAGCTGGTACATTGGCACTGTTTCAAACAACCAAAATAGTGAGTTGAGCTTTAAATTCTAGGAAAAGTAACATACTCACTATTTTAGTTAATATGTAAATATGTTTTTTAAGTAGAAAACTTTTCTTTGTAAAGTGAAGCATTATCTATTTGTGTTTTTGTAGTTATTTTAAAGTATTAACAGCTGAACAAACATCTTGAGACTGAAAATAAACGAAGCTAAAAGTAATAAAGCAAGTAAAAATCATACATCATAACGGTCTTAGGAATTACTTCATTGGTACTTTCAATGCTAGTGAATATCGCAAGTGCAGCACAATCTTCCAACGCTCCTAACTCCGGTGACTATTTTGCAAAGAATTTCTTGGGAAATAAATTAAAAAACCAGAACGAAACACTTCAAATTAACCCGCAGAACGAAAATGCTTGGGTCACAAAGGAGACATCCTATCAGCATTAATTAAATCCGATGAAGCAGTAGAAGCCTATGACAAAGCAATTGAAATTAAACTTTATGATTCAAAAGCTTGAGACAATAAAGGTATTGTTATCTAAACAAAATAAATCCAATTTGTAATTTAAATAATTAGTTTAATTTTCAGTTATGTTTTATAATTGTGTAATTTTCTTTGGGTAGTGTGCCAAAAGTTCTGCACGTTTTTGCTGGGTTCTGTGTCTCTCTTCTACATACCATAAAAATGGGATTTCGCATTTTAATGGGGGGTACAGTGCGTTTTCTACGAGATATAGATGACTAGATCATATTTAACATATTTATTCTGCAAATATTTATTTATTTTATAATTATATTATCAGTATTATGTCTAAGAAACTAATTGTAATCGGACTTATGATAGTATTTATATCATTAATATCAGCAGTCGCTAGCGCATCGACTGACTCACAAACTTTTGGTGATCAAGGAAACAGGTTTTATAGCTCAGGCCAACACGATGAAGCCATAAAAACCTATGACAAAGAATTACAAGTGACCGACTGGACAAAAATGCTTGGATCGGTAAAGGCGACTTTTTATCTAAATCATATAAGCGCAATGAAGCAATCAAAGTAGATAACCAAGCATGCGAAACTTTTGACAATCAAGGAGCAAATCTTGTGAAGTCGGGCCAACGTGATGAAAGAATACAAGCTTATGACAAAGCAATTGAAATTAACCCGCAGAATTCAAAAGCTTTAGACAACAGAAGTATTATTATCTAAACAAAATGAATCCAATTTGTAGATTTAATAGTTACTTAATTTTCATTTTTTATCCTTCGATAAATAGGATATTTTTTAGGTCTTTTAATATTCCATCTATCGATCCACTGTCCACTTATTTTGAGTATATATTTATCCAAACTTAAAGTTGCAACCCTTATACATACTTTAAAAAATAATATGCAAATGATCTTATAAATTTTTATACTTAAATATGGAAGATTTTGATAAACCCATAAATTTCGTCATGTTCTATATCTTGACAAACATTAGGAAGCTGAAATAAAAACTCATTTTCAGTTATATAGATGTAGAATATCAGCTCCACATACTTTTTCGAAAATTTTGTTCAGGCAAACCTTATGTTAATTCTAATTTTCATCGAAAGCACTAATCCAATTGGAACTGTGTTGTGTGACATTTTTTATGAAGGGATCCCACTTTAAAAACAAACCCTAAACAGCCGAATAACGATTTCGAGTAATAAAGTTAATGCAAATTTATATCCCCTTATAGATTAAATATCGTTCAGATAAGATTCACAACTTTATAAAGCAATATTATGAAAAAATAACTTTATCCTGGGATCCTTTTAAAATTTGATTCGCGAGGTCACCTGTGCTGTTAAAGACATAAGTATGCAAATATATTAATATATTTTTTATCCCATATGATTTAATTACATGAATCAGTTCTAGTAATATTGTTCTTTTACTCCACTTCAAAATCCGATCAATTCTAAGCCTTCACAACAAATTTTCTGCTTTACTTTCTTGTTGCTTCAGATATCCAATGAATTACGATGGGTTCAAAAATGTAAAACTATCCAATCCAAAAACATAGCTGGACTTTAAGAAAAAGAGCCTACTTAAATACTTAAGTAGCAAGGCTATACAGAGTTACCATCACAAAAAAAACAGAGCCTGTTTTCAATTTTACTGAATGTTCTCAAAGAACCTATGTTGCTTCTTCTTTTAGGCGCAGGTCTGATTTATCTGTTCCTCGGTGAAGTAAAAGATGCTCTGATACTACTAACGTTTGTGTTTGTGGTCGTGGGCATAACATTTAACCAGGAACGAAAGACAGAGAGAGCATTAGAGGCTTTCAAAAATCTTTCAATCCCAGGGCTCTTGTGATAAGAGACGGGGAGCAAAAAAGAATTCCAGGTAGGAAGTAGTTAAAAATGACATACTGATTTTAAGAGAAGGAGATCGTATCCCTGCACATGCAGTTGTGCTTTCCTGTACGAATCTTTTAGTTGACGAATCTCTGCTTACAGGTGAGTCTCTTGCAGGAAGGAAATCCGAATCTAATGACTTAATCCGGTCTTTGCAGTCTTGGCATAACGGAGGAGATGATGTGCAATTTGTATATTCCGGAACGCTAATGATTCAAGGACACGGAGTAGCTCAGGTAATTGCAACAGGGATACACACTGAGATAGGCAAGATCGGGAAGGCTCTGGGAACTATTGCCGAAGAAGACTCTTTACTCAAGAAAGAAACTGTCCTAATTGTAAAGAATTTTGCTATTCTAGGAGGAATATTTTGTGCTTTTGTAGTGATAGTCTACGGACTAACCAGAGGAGATTGGTTGCATAGCCTGCTTGTAGGACTAAGTTTGAGCATGTTTATTCTCCCTGAAGAATTTTCAGTTATTTTGCTTATATTCCTGAGTATGGGCGCATGGCGCATGTCCAAAAGGAATGTCTTGATACGACGCATGCCTGCTATCGAGGCTCTTGGCTCTTCGACAGTATTGTGCGGGGATAAAACAAGGACTTTAAAACTGAACAAGATGATTTTAATATAGACCATGAAAATATACACCGCGAATGGAAACTTATTCAAGAATATCCGCTCTCAAAAAACTTGCTTGCAATATCAAATGTATGGGAGTCTAGTGACAAACGTAAATATGTTATTGCTGCAAAAGGCGCTCCATAAACTATTTTTGAGTTATGCCAACTCAATGGGGCTGATAAAGAGAGAATGCTGGCCCAGGTTCAGAAGATGGCAGATAAGGGATTGAGACTCCTAGGGGTGGTAAAGCCGGTTTTCAGAAAGATTCGTTGCCTGAAAAACAGCATGATTTTGAATTTGAATTTATAGGATTACTTGGCTTTATCGACCCGAAGACCATATGTCGCTCAATAAGTAAAGGAATGCTATACAGCTTGAATACGAGTCATTATGATTACAGGAGATTATCCAGGTACAGCCCAGCATATCGCAAGACAGATCGTTTTAGAAGATCCTGAGAAATACATTACCGGTCCAGAGCTTTCCAAAATGAGTGAAAATAAGCTTGCAGAGAAAATAAAAACAACAAATATTTTCGTCAGAGTTGTGCCTGAACAAAAACTGAGAATTGTAAACGCCTTAAAATTAAATGGTGAAATTGTCACGATGACAGGGAATGGAGTTAACGATGCACCTGCATTGAAATCTACTCGTATTGGAATTGCAATGGGAGGAAGAGGTACAGATGTGGCTCGTGAGTCCTCAGCAATTGTCCTCCTTAATGATGATTTTTTTTCCATAGTTGAAGCTGTCAGATTAGGTAGAAGAATTTTAGATAACATAAAGAAGGCAGTAGGCTACACATTCTCAGTCCAGATGCCTATTGCAGGGCTTGCAGTATTTCCAATACTGTTTAATCTACCTATTCCTTTTGCCTGGACATATAGCTTTTTTGGAATTGATAATTGACCCGGCCTGCTCGATGGTCTTTGAGGCTGAGCCTGAAGAGAAATACATTATGAATAGACCACCAAGAATTTGCAAGAAAGGTTGTTCGGTAGGAAGAATCTTACTCTTATTCTATTGCAGGGCGCAAGCATGCTTGCAGGCGTAATTTTCATTTTCTTGTACGCATTATATATGGGCAAGGGTGAAGTCGAAGCACGCACATTTACATTCACTACTCTCGTAATTGCAATCTTACTTTAATCGTGGCAAATCTTTCCTGGTCGCAGAGCATAATCAAAACGTTGCATTCAGAAAACAAAGCATAAGATACATGCTCTTAGGAGTGTTTTCAGGCCTATTTCTGGTTCTTAATGTACCCGCTTTAAGAGGTCTATTTTGTTTCTCATTGCTGCATCTTGACGACTTATTGATCGTATTTGCTACGGGAACTTTGAGTATTGATGGCTTAGATTATTCAAGAGCAAAATAATAGATAATATCTGACAACGACCCTATTACCAACTTTCTGCTGATATACACAAAAATGTTATCCATTGTCCCAATATAGAGTAGCTTAAAAAATTATCTAACCTTCCCAATATAGCAATAGCTTAAAAAATAATTTAACTTTTAATGAATACGGTATTTAGGCATCAACTTATTATGAAAGAAAAGGCTCAGCTTATTGTAAATATATAGATTGTAGTCGCAAATAATGAGCATTAGTAGCAATTATGTACCTGCCAAAATCTTAGTGTATATCACTTTTGTTGTTATTTTGACTGCTGGAATGAGGGAGATCGCTACCATACTTACAACCATTCTTTTTTCTGTTTTTGTTGCACTGATTTTTACCCCTCCTATCCGTGGCTCAAACGAAAGGGAATTCCTTATGGACTGAGTGTCCTTCTAGTGATTCTTTTATTTACTTTAATCGTCGCAGTCCTAGGAGTAGTGGTTGCTGGAGCCGCAATCCAGTTATGAACCAGATCCCAATCTATCAAACTCGGTTAATGGAGTTTATAATATTCTCACACGTTATATTTCCTCACAAGAAGAGCTTTCTGCGAATTCTATTTTACATGGTATTGCATCAACTATGATCTCTTTTATATCAAATATTATTCAGGGGCTTTTGAATGCTGGGACAACAGCTGGAATTATAATCCTTACGACAGCATTTTTGTTAGTAGATGCCGCCAATACTCCTGAGAAAATAAATTCAGAACTTGAAACTCAATCCAAACTTCAAATGAGTATTAGTAAATTTGACAAGAATCTGGTATAGGGTTTCTTGTCATTAAAGCAGAAACAAACTTTATCACTGCTGTTGGAATTGTTATCTTTTTCCTTATCTGAGGAATAGACTTTATGATCCCCTGGGGAGTTCTTATATTTCTACTTAGCTACATTCCTTTCATTGGTCTCTTTTCAGTTTCTATTCCGCCCAAATGCTTGCACTGTTCAAGTATGGACCTGTAGGTGCTCTTGCCGTTATCGTCGTTATCTCGATTGTCGATATGCTTGCAGAAAACGTTGTATTCCCTTCACTTACAGGAAAGGAACTGAAATTATCTCCAGGCATCTTATTTCTGTCTCTTATCCATTGGAATTATGTGCTTGGAACTGCAGGTGCGCTGCTTTTCATACCACTCACAGTGATATTTGAAGATTGTACTTGAGAGTTTTGATGAAACAAAACGGCTAGCTAGATTTATGGGTCCAACGGAGACATAGAGGATACTGAAAAAAAGGCGAACAAGGAAAAAATAATATGCTGAGCTTATAACTGCATAGGTCCTAAGCCATTTATATTTTTATAGTTGTTTTCCAACATAAATATCTAAACCAAAATGAATAGGCTGGATAAGTGAAAAAATCGTCCATAAGAAGGTATGTTTTTGCTCCTATAACTTTTCTGGGAATTGTGTCAGTAAAGTGAGTTTGAGAACCTGTACTAAAAAGTATGTACCTTTAATTCCAAAAGGAAAAATAGTTTTGCCTAATCTCTTGCCAGTTTCTTCTTCAAATTCCAATTCCTTTATTTCTGAAACTTTTGCCAGATCCCCGGATCTTCCAAATGGAAGAGGATACTGAGGCTTACGGAAATACTTCTCAAAATCTAGTCTGTTAAGGTAAAGATTGAGTCGGGATTATGCAGGAATTCTCTTTTTATGACATTTGATTTTGCAGAAAGTCCAGCTCTCTTATTAGATACCTAAGCAAGCACCAACTGAACCAAGCAGACTACATAAACACCA
>CAWKGG010000024.1:0-10125 GCA_963848985.1 uncultured Methanosarcinaceae archaeon | reverse complement strand
ATATTCTTGTACACCCACCGTGAAAGCTCCCTGAGCTCTTCTAAGGAATCATTGATTCCAGGAATAATAAGAGTCGTAATTTCGATATGGATCCCCAAATTTTTTGCAAAAGCAGAAGCCTCAAGTACAGGCCCTAGTTTTGCGCTGGCAACGTCGCGATAAAACTTTTCATTGAATGCTTTGATATCTATATTAGCCGCATCTAGATAGGGCCCTATATGAAGGAGTGCTTCATGAGTCATATAGCCGTTTGTCACATAAACTGTAGCAAGCCCTGCAGCCTTTGCTAGCTTTGCACACTCGTAGGTATACTCGTGCCATATTGTAGGCTCATTATAAGTCCATGCAATTGATCTTGATTTTGAAATAAGTGCCCTTTCTACCAACTCTTCAGGAGAAATATCCATTGTGTAAGAATCTTCTAGACAAGCCTGAGAAATCGACCAATTTTGGCAATGTTTGCAGCGGAAGTTACATCCTATGGACCCAACTGAATAAGCATAAGAACCCGGGTAAAAATGGTACAGCGGCTTCTTTTTCGATAGGGTCAACTGCTTCGCTTGATACACTACCATATATAAGAGTGTACAAGTTTCCTCCCCTGTTTTCCCTGACCTTGCAAAAACCTCTTTTTCCGGGTGAAATTTTGCAACTATGAGCACATAGACTGCAGTGTATCTTATTGTCTTCGAGCTTTTCGTACAACATCGCTTCTTTGATCACATAAATCCCAATTTGAGATTGTTTTCAAGGATAATAACAGTTGTTGTCACAATTTTTTGATACATTTGATATCTTCTGAGATCATAAAAATTTACCATTAATCTCACTGACAATTGACTGCAATCAATGCAAAAGTCAGGAAATAAATCAACGTTTCGGTGGTTCGAGCATACACCACTGCTTGCAGCGGAGTGGCCAACAAAATTTTGATTTTTCAAAGAAGTATTCCTACAAACACCTAATATCTTCCCAAATTCTGTGACCCCTTTTCAGGTTTGTTAATATTAGGATATATTTTATGGTTGTTCTCTTGATCTTTTATGTCTTTCTTCACAAAGTTTATTAGAAAATTCACCTCATAATCTTCAAATCTTTAATAATTTCATATATAATATTTAATACACGAGAGATCAAAAGGCCATGATTTCTTGGAACCTGACAAGACCATTTTAAGATAGGAACAGAAAGCTGTGACTAAAAATCAACTATTATTTTTTCCAGGCGTGAAACTGTAGGAAGCACAAAACAATTTTATCTGATTGATGTTCATATTTTTAATCTGGTTTACGTAGGCAACAGAACCTAGGCAACAGAACCTAGGCAACTGAAACAACAGTTTAAGTATTTGTTTACTGTCCTCCTGCATTCCGCATATGGACACAGATACAGAATTGGTTTGCCTATTTGCTTACTATTGCGGATTTCGATTGACCTCTAATTTGTTTAGGCGAAAATCCTGTCAAATCCTCCTCGCCAATTGTTATATTTGAACCATTTTTTTTCTGGTTCACTATTCTCTGATTTTAAAAATAGGTTCCACTATCCTCAAACAATTCCTTTTATTTCCAATCTCCTCAATTATAGAAATTATAACAAAAAGCTTTACATAATATCGTTAGATTAACTCTTTGAACAGTAGTGACAAGAATATATTCCTACTTTGAATATCCGTTTAATTACTGCATAAATTCTTCCCAAGGTAGCGTTTTTTGAGCTGATAAGCTTGTTTCATAATATATTACTCATCTCCCGAGGATACTCTTTTACTGCTCTTTTTCATTGTTGAATAATAAGATTTTGATTTTGCTCCAAGGTATACTCTGTATATATAATCCAGTTCATTTTCCCCTGATAAATCTACCTGAGAATCATTAAGTTATGAAGTTGTTGTTTTTAATCTTCTGATCAGTTCATAATCCTTGTCTATTATGCTATGAAATTCATATCCAAAGTTTAATTAGCTCTCTTTTTTGTTCAGGTTCTGTCTCTGATTCTCCTTGTTTTTGCCTCAGTTTTCGGAATTTATTCGCTTTTGCAGGTACAGGATCTTAATGAATAAAAGTAGCTTCCTAACTCATTTAATTTTTTATCTTCAAACCAAAGCAATAAGATAGCATTGCAACTGTCTTTATATTGTATCTTCTGTATAGTTATCAATAATTCGTTTTCAGAATGACCAAACTGTTACTATTATATTGTATATACTCAGGAAAAACAAGAAATTTCCTGAAAGAAATTAGATCAATATATTGTTTCTGAAGTTCAAAGTTTGAAAGACCATTCAGGTGTTGTAAAAACAGCATTTAAAAAATAATGATTAAATAAGTTTTGTATCCGCCTCTAGGAGAAGTTTTGTTAAAATGTTATAGATTCAAAAATGATATGAAATATTCCAATCAATTAAGGAATCAATTTCAGAAAGTTTGTATCCAACTGACTAAAGACATATATATTTTTCTACGAGAGCAAAGTTAATGAGAGTTTTCATGAGTAAAAATTATTGCCAAAAAATTTAAACTCTCAAATACTCAAAAGCATAGGATTTTATCAAAAATCTCTACAATATGAAATATAATAATACCAATATACAATAACCGTTCTAAATAAGACTACATTTTATTTTTAAATACATGCTTTCCCAAAAATTAATTCAGTTCCTCCTTTAATAATTTTATATTTGTAAATGCTTCTATTGACATTACATTCTTCTTCTTGTTTAAAGCCATATTAAATGTCTTTGAGAAAATATATGGAATTATTGTATACATCGCAGAGGAGGGAAAAAACATATTTATAAATAATTTTTACCTTGAAATTGGGTTAGAATGTAGAGGAATTCGATAAACCTATGACTTCCACCATTAATTTATAACCTCATATAAGTATATTACAATATAGGGATTTATCTGAATCCTCTTTAAGTTTGTGTATATCTGCAGAATTTCGGATTTTTTTTAAATCATAACA
This sequence comes from uncultured Methanosarcinaceae archaeon, assembly GCA_963848985.1. Classification (GTDB taxonomy): domain Archaea; phylum Halobacteriota; class Methanosarcinia; order Methanosarcinales; family Methanosarcinaceae; genus Methanosarcina. Next base: position 7,155 of record CAWKGG010000024.1, on the reverse strand, counting down.
GCAAAATAATTTATTTGTACAGCAAATTGATACAGGAGTATAAGGACATGAAATGCAAGGGAAAATTGGCTTCCATGGTAGTTCTTCGGAGACTTCATGAGACACTGTTTAGATAGAAAGCTTTTTAGAGTTATCAGAATCCAAGAGTTTTTAAACCGGCAGAGAGAACATCCCTGGGATCAACCCCAGTAATTTGCATTATGATATACCCTCCAAGGAAAGCGCCAGCTATGCTTCCTATATTTGATAAGCTAGCGACAAGAAGGATCCTCATTATCTTATTTTTGAATATATCACTGAAAGATTCTACTGCTAACAGAGATGTTATATCTGATGCTTTGGGATTTTGGTATTTCGCTTCCACCAGGCCAGCAAACCAACCTGGGTGTAGTGTTATTGCAACCAAAAAGGAAGTCAGAATAGAGTTACGATGGCCTCCAGCGAGCAAAGTACCCAATGCGCTCAGGATTCCGGTGATAATGAACCAGAATACAAAAGCTATCAAAAAAAGTTTAAATGGGATGCCAGAAAGGAGTATTAATAAAAAAAATGCAACTATAAGGCCAATAAAAATAAAGCCAATTATTTTAATAATGCCAAAGCTTTTCTTCGGAATTTCCATGAGAGTATCCAGGGGAGGAATATCTTTTGGATTTTGTAGATAGTTCATCACTCCTACTTTATGCCCTGCTCCTATTACCGCAACGACAGTTTTGTTCCCACCCTCAGCAGCTCCAATAATATTTCCCGCAAGATATGCATCCCTTTCATCAATTAGAACCCTGGCTGCAGTAGGGGCAAAGCCTCTGAGCTCACTAACAAGTTCAGCTACAAAATCCGGTTCTGTAATATGCTCTATATCGATATCTGTTCCTTTTCCGATCTCTATAAGCCCACCTATCAGTGAGCTAATCATTCTTATTTTCTCCAAGAACTTCATCTTTCCCCAAAAACGTTGAAGAGTCACTTGAATTTCTCGGTCAATCAAAGCAACCTCAGCAGAGATATACTTTGCTTCCTCCATCGCTAAAAGCATCTCTGCGCCAGGTTTTACCCCCATATCTTCCCCTATTTTTTTCTGCAATTGAGCAAGTAACCAGTGAATAAAATAGTAATAGATCTTCCCGCCAGAAAGAAGTTCCTTAATCAGAAGCTGTTCTTCCTGCTCATTTCCCTCTAGAGAATCATAACGTCCTCTGCATAGCTCAACAGCTACAACATCTGGTTTCAGATTCCTGATAACAGCCTTAACATCGGCAATACTCCTCTCCGAAACGTGGGCTGTACCTATGAGCACGATTTTTGAAACCTGAGACTCACATTGGTGCCCATCTAGAGATTTTGTACTTGAAGAAATTGAAATTTCCGAAGCCGACTCAGGAAGATGTTCTGAGAGAAATTCAGAGCTATTATAAAGCCTTTCATCAATCTTCTCAGATTTTACTGTGAGCACCGGAACAGAAACCTCCGTTTCTTCAGGCATTCTACTTGAATTATCAGAAAGTTTAGACTTCTCGATAGAAACAACGCTTTCTGTGGATTCAGATAAGAATTCGTCCATAAAATATATTAACTCCTGAAATGAGATATTAAGGTTATAGTCAAAGTCCTTTCCCTGAGAATAAATAATTTCAGTTTTGACCATTATCAATTTTTCTTCTACAATAACTTAAAGCTGATGATGAGATATATAACTTGAAAGGATATATTTCTGAATCCTCAATACTTTTATTTCATTTGTTCGAAGATATAAAACTTTTGAATAAAATTTGGTAATTATTCAACCTTAGTAAAACAATTCTAATATCCTCTTTACTAAGATTTACTAAGCAAATTTAGGTGGGCTGATTTTCTTCAGCTGTCAGCTATTAATCATTTATTTTATAATCTCATGAGTTATTAATTCCGAAGTATCTATTGCATCAAATTAGATGTCTCAAACCTTTTTTTTGAAAGTTGATTAGTTACGAAATTTGAATTATGTAAAGTATAATTGATTTCTTCACATTTCTGTCCAAAATCTATCGCGAATTAGATTTTTACTTCTATTTATTTTACATGGTAAAAAAAATACCAAAATAATTTATTAAGTATAGCTATATTTCAGTAGGAAAATACTTTTTCTAGAAAGAATTTTTAATACTTCACTAAAATCTCTTCCATACCTTTACTCCATCCATTTACCCTCATATATTCTACTACTATTTAACCTTTAAATGTCTTCTTAGCCATTCTCAATGGAAAGTACAAATGCATCAAATCTAAACTTTTTATCATCTATTGTATTAGGTCCTCATTCAGGTCCTATTCGAGAAACGTAAAATATTTCTTCTGGAGGTATAACCATATGTTTTTGAGTAGGAGAGAAATCATAGCATAAAATATACGATAGTAATATTTTTAGATAAAGTTCTTTGTTTAAATACATTTCCTATCTTGTATAATGATTCAATAGCAAATCTTCTTCTGTAAACCGTACTGACCCCCTTTGGATATCATTTGACTCTAAAAAATACAAAACCAAGAATCATATCGCTTTTTCATTTTTGTTATCTAATATACTTTGCATCGATAACAATATTCTAAAGAATCTTTTGTGGGGAATTATTCAGAATCTATTATTCACTACGTATATTGTTCTCCTTAAGGATCTATCTCGTCTGCCTTTCTTTCTTACTTCTGGATTGGGGATGATCACGAATTCACCGTTCTTTAGACAGGGGATAGAAGGAATCCTCACATCTTTCTTTTTTCGTTAGATACTCTAAATCATCGCTTCTTTGTAAGGTGAGTTTGTTTTTGACACCATGATCTGAAGTTGTATCAATCATCCCTTAACGGAATATGAAAAGAATTGTAATTAAAAAACTTTGTCCATGAGTATAGTCCGAGAATCAATCACATAGTTTTGATTCCTCTAAGTATAAGATACAATATATTTTTCCCCAGGTAAATTTATTTATTCATCTTACTTCAGTTGAGAACATAAATAATTTCGGTTCGAATAAATAAGAAAAGCTGCTATAAGCCCACCTTCTGCAGATGTAAGCAAAAATGAGATCTATTTTCTCAATATGCCAATGGCTTAAAAATTAATCTAACTTTCAATTAATAATAGCGGGAAAATGGGTAAATCAACTATACATCCATATACATCTGTGGAATGTCTGTATAAACAATTAAAGCTGAATGAAATGCCGTTAAAAGAAAAAATAAACCTACTTTTCTGCATTTCTCAGGGTTCCGAAACTTCCTTTGGCTTCTCAGCGGATTTCTGGATTTCGTCAAGAAGCTGGTCGTCAGTTTTATTCTTTATATCAATTCCGAGCTTTTCAGCTGTTTCCTGCAATTTGGTCTTCTTTGAGATTGTGGGATCACTTAAAGATTTTTCAAACTCTCTCAGGTTTCTTTCGGATTCCGTCTGGGCTTTTTTGAATTCTCCCATGGAACTTCCCATGGATCGGGCCAGTTCTGGGAGTTTGTTTGCCCCAAAAAGAAGTATAATTACTCCAAAAATCACTATAAGTTCAGTTGATCCGATCATAGATTAACCTCAAATATTTCGTTTTCTCAAATAATTTTAATGTTTTAGACAATTGATTTCTAATCTGAGAATTATTGACACCTTCAAGTTACATTACTATTTTTTTAATTAGGTATAGTTCCTATTTTTGAAACATCTTATTTTGATTTATTATTTGGAAATATTTTATACCATATTTAATCCTTTATATGTAACTTTTTACTTTTTCCGTCGTAATAAATTTTCATTTTAGCTTTATCCCAGAATTCAAGTCGTTCTGGAATTTCCCCATTTTTAGATGAATTTCTTAATATGATTTGATAAACTTCTGATCTTCACCAGCCATTTACCCACAATATATAAGCATGTACAAAATTTAGGATTTATTGATAATCCCCTTTATGTATTTTCCTTATTTGATTTTTGGCGCGTCCATGAATCATTGATAAATTATGAAAAACGAATACAACCCACTGAGTTGGGGAAAAGAAAAGAGATTACTTTGTTCACTGTTTTCTGTAACTGGTGGGAAACACCTATTTTTTAATTTATTGCTTTATGTTATTTTCATTTTCTTTTTTTTCATTTTCCTCTTTTTTCTTGGAGGTTAGTTGCATATTTTTCTTTGCCCTCCTCTTTATCATTGAGAGTTATTTTCTTTTCGGCTTTTTGAGTGTAGGCATCGAATTCCGTCAGTTGCATCTCACTAGCACGCTGTGCTTTTTTAAACTCCCCTACTGCACTCCCGAGAGATCGCGCAAGCTCTGGAAGCTTTTGTGGCCCGAATAAGAAGAGAGCAGCAATCAGGATTACGATCAATTCGGCATAGCCTATCATTATTTGTTACTATCAGCGTTCAAATATAAAAGTTCTTGTAAAATGATTGACAGACAAACCTATTTGGAAATTTTTTTTAAAAAGCCTGCTTTTTTAATAAAATTCAATTTCTCAAATCGACAAATTTGTGTTCAAAAGAACCTGATCAGCAATAGGCTGAACTCGAACAGGACTACCAGTAAAAGCATTACAACAATCTGGGCAATGAAAGTAGGATCAGGAGAAAGAAAAAGGGAAAACGCGATAATTGCGCTGTAGACTAGCATCCGCTGCTTTTTGAGGGTCTGGTACTTTACTAGCCCCATTTTTACGGCAAAGATCACTAAAAGGGGAAGCTGGAATACTATTCCAAAACCTGATAGAATTGTTGTCACAGCTGAGAGTGTACTCTGGACGGAAAGCTGCGCCGTAGCCATCTCTCCTGAGTAGAAAAGAATATATTTGAACATTGCAGGAAGGACTAAAAAGTAGCCTATTGAAGCTCCTAAGATAAAGAGTAGGAAAGATACAGGGATAACCTTGAGAAAAAAGCTCCTCTCATTAGGATAAAGTCCTTTACCTGCAAATCTGTATAGCTGAAAGAAGAACTGTGGGACAGAGATTGCCAGCGCAAAGACTAGGGATAGCTGGAGGCGAGCGAGCATCCATTCAAGAGGCGAGTAAGCTGTCATGTTTACAATTGGGTTCATGAACTCCTTCCAGATTAGCACCATCCCTTTTGCTGAGAATGGATAAGCAATAATGACTCCCAGGAAGAGCCAGATTAAAACAATTGCTAGCCGATCCCTAAGCTCAAATAAGTGAGCCATAAGGGGTTCTTCAGTATCCCCCGGGATGCAAGAAGCAGACGACATTCCCAATGCACCCTCTGTAGAGGAGGTTCCGTTGGGTTTGTATTGTGGATCCATTTTTTTTCTCAGCTTTTATACCTGATTAGGTGAATATATTGATAATTAAATATAACGTTGATTTATTAGTATGGGTCTTATATATATTCTCAATAGTAAGATGAAGCATATATCCAAAATCCATCTTGCAGATCATCTTGAAAATACATTTCTACTATATCACACTATCTGACATATAAATTACCTGAATATCTATGTCACTTGAAGTATCGTGAATACAATCTACCCAAGAAATTAATATAACTTAGTTAATATACCATTATTCACCGTATTCAGGCACTTGATTCCATTGTTTTCCACCTATAGCTAAGCGGTTTCTGAATTATTCAGCTATCATAAATCAGCGTAGTGATGTTTTTTTGGAGGCTGTTTAATATATTATATGTAACCAAAATTTATCATCAATTTTACAGCAACTGACAGCAATCAATCAAAAATCTAGAAAATAATAACGTTTCTGGCTTTGAATTGCCAAACATGTGTAATTGCAAACCCATTAAAAACTGAGAAAAAAAATAAAAAAAATCGACAATTGAAGAAAGAAGTAACCACTCAGCCTACCAAAAATCAGTTGTAAGATATATATTTTGATGAAATATGATACTTATGATTACTAACGATGGAGAAACAAAAACATTATCTATAGATGACAGTTAAATAAAATTAATCCATATAAATTTGCTCACTGAAAAACGTTTAAAATAACTTATCATTAAATCTTAAAATACAACAGCTAATGATTTTTGTCCAATTTGAATAGATAACTAGTTTCCGTCAATTGGATTTCTTCTTGGATTGTAAGTAATTTTAGGAAAAAAATGAAAAATTCCACTAAACAAAATAAACTGAAAGGAAAAAACAAAATAGATAAAAGGAAAATTGACATTAATATAGATATGCAATGGATAGAGTTTCCTGAAATACGACAACAATTTTTCCTCTTGCTTTTCCGGATAGGTACTCCATATGTCTGAAACCATTGAAAATTTGAGTGTAATACTACTAGCCCTGCGAAAAAAACTATTTGTAATTGCTACGGTTCTCTGCACAGGTGTTGTAATCTCGTTACAGTTTACAAGTCCTCTAATAAATAGAATGAAACACGACCTTCTGCCAGAAGGTGCAAAGCTGGTTTATCTGTCCCCTTTAGAGGTAATGATGCTGCAGCTAAAGATCTCTATGATCATAGGGCTGCTCATTACCCTACCTTTTATTGTATTTTATATTTATCGGACCATTTCGAAGCGGTATTCAGTTCGAATTCCTATATATAGCAGAAAGGGTCAATTTTTGTTACTGAGTGTAGCTATCCTTTCCATGTTCATGCTAGGAGCTTCATATTCTTATTTTTTCATGCTGCCCCTCTTTCTTAAGTTCCTCTACATTGATGCAGCAGCCTCAGGTGTAACTGCAACTTATTCTATTTTCAATTTCATCTCTTTTATAGCAACAACAACAGCAATTTTCGGATTGGTATTCGAGCTTCCAATAGTTCTCACCATCCTTATTAGAAATGGATTTGTAAAATACGATACTCTTGTGACCTACCGTAAGCACATTTATGTCATAATCCTGGTTATTGCAATGCTCATTACCCCAGGAACAGATGTCTTCAGCCAGATGATGTTTGCGGTGCCCATGACAATTTTCTTTGAGATCAGCATGTTGATTGTTAAAATAATTGGAGTGAAAAATAAGATATCAAAACCTGATTCTTCCGTATCTTCAGCCGGGATTTCAAGAAAAAGTTAAGGTAATATTGAGAAGAAAAAGGATAAAATGAGTACCCAAGAAAATTATACATTTTTCTTCTTTTAATTACTTCTGGAGTAAGGAGGATCATGAATATTTAGTCCTTTATGCAGAATATGGAGTGAAATCTAGCCT
>CAWKGG010000023.1:0-18409 GCA_963848985.1 uncultured Methanosarcinaceae archaeon | reverse complement strand
TGTATTATACTGAGATCTCATATTCATTGACTGATAGCTAAATATATACTTCATTCGTAGTACTCTCCTTCTTCTTGTTGACATTTCCCACATAAGTACTTACCGTCCATAAATTTAAGATCAGATGAATAAGTTTCACAGGATTCACATATTCCTGTACTGAATTCCTCTGAAAGCTCTTCAACTGAGGGAATAGAGAGTAGAGTCTCACGGTTCATATCAATAAGATCTTTGAGTATAGTATTGAGCCCAGGTGTTACCATCAAAATATCAGTAGTTGAGATCACTCCTATTATTGTATCCTTCTCCAGAACTGGCAGCCTTTTTATATTTGCTTTCAACATGATTTCGGAAGCTTCTACGACACTTTTCTCGGGTTCAATGGTTGTCAGTGGGGTTGAAAAGATTTCACTTGCATTCACTTCACTTGGTCTCCTATCCTCTGCAACTATATTCTTCACAAGATCCCTTTCAGTTATTATCCCAATAGCCTTTCTGTTTTCAGTAATAATAACGCTTCCTGCTTCACAACTGACCATTTCCATAGCAATAGATTGAATATTTGAGTTGATATCCATTACTATGACTGTTTTATTCATGACTTCAGCAACTGAGACCTCTCTTTCAATCTCTCTGTTGTGAATGTCAGTACCTACTTCTCTTTCAGGGTCATTTACCATTGACTGCCATCCCCTTTTAACTTCAGTATTTTAAAAACCGGCAATTTAAAGTACCAAATCTTTTCAAATTTCAAGTTTCTTCTGGAAAATTTCTTGTGGAAGGTTTCCTGTGAAAAATAATCCATATTGTTTTAGTTTTTCAATTAAATTAAGGTCTTGAACTATAATTTTTTTAAAGAACATTTCGATGAACTCCTAAATTTCGTCATATGCTTCTAAAGGGCATATTATGCTTCTAAAGGGCATATTATACATGACTCGTGAAAATCAGAGATTTATCGAAATTCTCTAAAATTCGAATTCGGGTCAAAAATATTTCTTCGGGATGTATTTTTTGTTCTTTCCCTGTTCCTGGCCTTTTTTGTACTTTTTGGATGTTTTTATGCACTTATTATTACATTATATATACGAGTCAATGGTACATAATGATAACGGGATTTGGTGTGGAAGTACATGAGAGGGATCTTCCTTATGCACTCGTCTAATTCTCTTTTTCTCAATTTCGATTCTCCACTAATTGTTTTTATCTGTCAGTAACTGAAAAGTTTTCAGTCTCAACAATGTCCTCTTCTGATTTTCTCCTTTTTCTACGCTATTTTATCTTCTTTACATCTCATCATTTGTAATAAGACACCATAAAATTTTGATAATTTTCTTTTCTAGATTAATAATTGTGTTTACATGATCAATTGACTTTTCTTTCGCTTAAAAAACTCTTTTAACTTTTTATTTTTTTTCTTCAGGCTGCCTGGGTAATCTGCGTTGGAATCCACCTTGCTATCTTGATTTTATTTTTGTGATTCTCCCTATGTAAAATTTATCCGCGGATTGGTACACATTAGAACAGCTTCAAGCTATGAAGCAAGCTAATATCCTGAAGAAAAAATTTTATAGTTGTCGATTTCAGTGAGTTCTACCAATTATGTTCTGCTGTCTTCACGTGTTTGATCAACTCCATAGGCACCATATTTTCGAGCAATAAGTAAGCATCAAGTAGTTTTTGTAGCCGATGGCCTTATATCCGATAAAACGATGATTTTCTGCTAAAATGGATTGTGTGAAGAACAAGATATTGTTTGTAAGTGAGAATCGGCGTAGATTTCATGCAGCCATCAACAGATTAATTCCATATCTATTATTGCTTCTAAGGCCATCACTTAATGTGTGAGTAATCCTAACAGAAGAATTGCATTTCAGGTAAATTATAGATTTCTTGGAATATCATATTATAGGTTTATTTTATCTGAAGTGCAATATCTTTTAAATATATTAAATTTTTTCATAATAAAACATAATGTTCGTTACTTTTGAATTAAATTTATTTATTTTTATTTGAAATCAAATTTTTAAATCCTAATGAAGCTAGATAAAGGAGTTAAATATTGATTATAACTAAGGTTAAAATTTACTTTTGATAAAGTAAAGTGTATAAGTTTTTATAATGTGTTGGTCTTATATGACTTAAGGAAAACCTGAAGGCTGGAGTATGGTTGGATTAAAAGAACTGCAAGTGAAGAACAACTTTATCCCGGGGTTATTAGGTGAAAGAGGAGATATTAACTCCATATCAAAAATCGTAAAGAGGGCTAGAAGTTATTTTAATAAATCATTGAGGACTTTACCGGCTTATGATCAGGAAAAACAAGGATCTCTTGTTGAGTTTGTAGTGCCTGATGGGTTAATAGAAATTGAAAGGTATTGGCTTCAAGAACCTTATACATTTGCATCGATTCTGGAAGACAGGAGAACAAAATACTATAAACTTATTGAACCTGCGCTTACAAAGTATGAGAAAAAACTTTTAGAAAGAATTTATGAGGATTTTCAGGATATCCTAGTTCTAAATGTCACAACTTCCAGATTCGAAAAAGATGCACTTCTGGTGGACAAAATTCTCTACCTTCTTGAACGTTATAAGGCTAAAATTTCGGCATCATCTATTCAAAAGATAATATATTACCTCAGAAGAAACTTGCTAGGTTACGATAAAATTAATCCCCTCCTTTATGATCCTTATATAGAAGATATTTCATGCGATGGAGTAGAAATTCCCATTTATATTTATCATACCAAGTACTACAATATCGAAAGTAATATTTCCTTCAAAGAGGAAGAACTTGATTCCTTTGTAATCAGAATGTGCCAATTGAATAATAAGCATATATCTGTAAGCCAGCCAATAGTGGATGCGACAATTCAGGATGGTTCGAGGCTTCAGGCTATTTTAGGAAGAGAAATCACTCCCAGAGGCAGCTCTTTTACTATCCGTAAATTCAGGAAGGACCCTCTAACTCCTATAGATCTGCTTGGTTTTAATACCTGCTCCCTTGAAATGCTTATATATCTCTGGTTGGTCATCGAGAATGGCTACAATATTCTATTTGCAGGAGGGACAGCTTCGGGGAAAACTTCGATGCTCAATGCCACCTCTCTCTTTATGCCTTCCACAGCTAAGATAGTCTCTATTGAGGACACAAGAGAACTATTACTCTATCACAATAACTGGGTTTCCGAAATAACAAGGGAAAGTTTTGCTTCCGATTCTACGGGAGAAGTTTCCATGTATGATCTTTTGAGGGCTGCTCTCAGACAGCGTCCGGACTTTATCATCGTCGGGGAAGTGAGGGGCAGCGAGGCACTTACTCTTTTCCAGGCGATGTCAACGGGGCATGCGACGAGTTCAACCATGCATGCAGGCGACGTGCAGACAGTTATAAATAGGCTCACACACGAGCCCATAAATGTGCCTCAAATGATGTTGCAGTCTCTGGATGTACTTTGTATACAGGAACAGATGTACGTTGGGGAGAAAAGAGTTAGAAGAAGCAGGAGCTTTGTGGAGGTCCTTACTATCGACCCTGATACTGGAGACCTTGGCATAAATGAGCTTTTTAGCTGGAAACCTTCAGAAGATTGTTTCATCAAGGTAGGAGATTCCCATATCATACAGGATATAATGTATACCCGAGGATTGGATGCCAGTCAGTTGAGAGAGGAGATGGAAAATCGGAGAAAAATACTGACATATATGTATGAAAATAAACTGAGAAGTTATATACAGGTATCTCTTGTAGTCCAAGCATATCAGAGTTATCCGAAGATGATTATGGAGTCTGTAAAAAATGATGCTCTAAAGAGTATGGTACAGAATATGATTACTTAAGAGGAGTATATGGATTATACTGTTGTGGATGAACTGGCATACCGAATTTTCGGGAAATTTTTTTACAAAAATAAAGAAAAATTCCTGGCTTTAAAGGTAAAAATACGAAAATCCCATATTTCCATGCCAGTAGACCAGTATCTGGCATCTGCCTGCATGTATTCTATAATTGCAGGACTTATTGGAGGAATTTTCGGCGCATTTTTGGGGCTGAAAGCCTTTTGGAATCCAATTTATCGCCTTATCCATTCTTTGAACTCTACAAATGCTGGTTTTGTAGAAGGTCATCTATATTCACTTGGAATTTTAAACATCCTTTTATTGTTCTTTCTTAGTTTTTTGGTCGTTTTTGGCTTGGCATATATTTTTCCTTATTTTCAGGCAGATATTCGACAAGCTTGCATAGATAAATCTATGCTTTCGTCAGTAACTTACATTTATGCTCTGACCAAAGGAGGTGTATCGATTTATGACGTATTCAGATCCTTGAGCAGGTATACTCATATATTTGGTACAGCTGCAGAAGAAGTATCCTATATTGTGAGGGACATGGATTATCTGGGCAAAGACTTCATAAGTGCTCTTAATTCTGCCAAGGAACGTACCTCTTCAGAACTTTTCAAGGACTTTATTGATGGATTAATTCTTGTTTCAAGCAACAAGGCCATAATAGAGTACATAAAAAGCAAATCTGAGCAATACCAGGATATGGTAGAGATGGCAAACAGAAACTTTTTAAGAAAGCTCGATGTTCTTGCCGAAGTTTATGTAACAGTGCTGGTTGCGGGTCCTCTTTTTATAATGACAACCCTTATTGTATTGCAGTTATTTCGGCCTGCTTCAGCACAGATTCTTTACCTCCTTATTTACGTTATTATACCTCTTGCAAATCTTTTATTCCTAGTGCTCCTGGATACAATAGGAGAACTCTCTATGGATACGAAGAAAGCTAATGTTTCTGGCTTCTCTATAGACCTTTGCGATATTCCAGAGATCAGCTCAGGGCTTAGTGTGGAAGAGGAAAAAAAGAGGAGTAAAAAGTTCTTGTTATACAGAAAACTTAATAATATCAAAGATCTGCTATTCAACCCATACAAAACTATTCGAGACGAGCCCATATACACATTTTTTATTGGAATTCCTCTTGGACTATATTATCTTACCAACATCCCAAAAAATATTACAGAAGATTTCAATTCTAATTTCCACCTGGCTCTAAATTTTACCCATATTAGTGGTAGCAGCATCCAGCTGATCAGCGAAATTCAAAATTACTTCATTATCTTTATCTCCATTGTCCTGATTCCCTTTATTATTTTTTATGAGATCAGAGCCAGGAGAATGCGTAAAATTGACGAGAAAATGCCTGATTTGTTAAGGAACCTTTCCAATCTGAATGGCTCTGGAATTCTTTTTTCAAACTCTTTGAAATTAATGGCAGAATCCAAAATGGGCATTCTTACAAAGGAACTTAAAAAGCTAAAAGAAGATATGTCCTGGGGAACCTCAACTTCAAGAGTTCTTATGAAACTTGGAAATAACATCAAAACAGCTACTTCAAGCAGAGTTCTTCATACACTTATAAAAGCAAACGAGTCTACAAGTGATCTTAAAAATGTGCTTTTAGTTACCTCTGAACAGGTTAAAAGTGAAGAAGAGCTGAAAAAAGAACGCTCTTCAGACATGGCTGTCTACGTTGTCACCATATATGTGGCTTTTTTTGTCTTCGTTTTCATAGTCTATATTCTGGTTTTATATTTTTTTCCTCAAAGTGTCTCTTTTACAAGGTCTTCTCAGGAAGTTTGGTATGTAGGAATAGGAAATGAATCCTTTAATATGAAGGAGTATACAATGCTAATGTTTCACTCGACACTTATTCAGGCCTTCGTTTCCGGACTCGTTGCTGGGAAGATGGGACAGGGATCAGTGTACATGGGCTTGAAACATTGTGTCAGCATGATAATGATCGCCTGTGTAGTATTTATGCTATTCATTTGATCTTCAATGCCTCAGCATAGGCATTTGCACAATTACTATTTCTATCATATTAAATGATTATCTATAAATTGATGGCTAGAAAACTATAATAACATCGAAATAAAAGTTTAGGTATTGGGGGCATTACTAAAAACCATATGTATTTCAAATAGTTAATGATTTCATTGTCTTTGAGAAGTTTTTAAGATACTTCATAAAAAAAAGGCGTTTATATATCTTATTTCCTACTTTCTGTATTTACTAAGAATGTCATCTATTTCTCAATATGACAGTATCTTAAAAATCAATCTAACTTTCAATGAATAATAGATAAATAAATTCTATATCTGTGTGCATCTGCAGAAAGTAGGTTATTTTATATATACAATGTTAGCATGAGTAGTTTATTTTTCATTGAAAAGGTAGCTCAAAATATAACTCAGTCTGTTAATAACGGTTCTCAGAGAAGTTTCTATCATTACAACAGATTTGGTTATTTGATTGGTTTCCTAGCAAGTCGGCACAGTTGTAGAAGGATGATATATTCTAAAAAAATATTTCGACTATGAAAATATTTATGTTATCTAGATAAATTTGAATTATTTTTGAAATGATATTGATTTTCTGGCAGGAAATTGTTCAAACCCCCAGATTTCCACTGGAACGGTTAGTTTAAATTTATGTATTATGAAATTATATTTGAACCTAGTATTCTTGTCCTACAAAGAAAATATACAATAACAAAATAACTACTAAAAAAGATGATAACAAAGAAAGAAACTTGAAAGAAAAAGTGAAATGTATAAAAAATAAGCAAAAGAGCAAAAACTTGAGGAAAAGTTTAGATGATTAAAGCATAATTACTCTACTTCGGTTACCAATGCTCAGCTCGATTTCCTCGTTCAGGCCATACTTGGCATAACCATCAATGATCTGGATTTCGGAGTCGATATCCAGATCCTCTATCACATAAGCCTGATCTCCCCATAGGGTTAGTCTGATACTGCCTGTTTCATCCTTGATTTCAAGATTTGCAACCACACTATCGGTTCCATCTTCTCGTTCAAACTCCTTGAGTTCTCCCATTTCTGAGACTTTTCCTTGGACTGAGTAACTTTCTCCTGGAATTATATCGGCAATCTTTGTGATTTTTTCCTTGTACTCAACTTTTTTTTCGGTCTTCTGGATGTTCCCTCTGGATCCAAGGTTCAGTTCAATTTGCTGGTTGAAGGCATTTTCTCGAGAATAGGCATGGAGCACTTCTAAGGTCTCATCAAAATTAACTTCATCAAGAAAATAGGTTTTTTCATCCCAGAGTGTAAGCCTGATTTTGCCTGTAGAGTCGCCTAGAAGGAGATTTCTCACTCTTCCTACGGTCCCATCTTTTTTCTCGAAGGTCCGGATTTCTGCAATATCAAGTACTCTTCCGGAGATGTTAATATCATTCATATCATCTTTTATGTCCATAATCGGAGTAAATTGCTCTTCATACTCGACTTTTGAGTCACTTTTCCTGATTATGCTCCGGTTTCCGATCTGGAGTTCCACTTTTTGAGTAAAGGCATTTTCTCGAGCATAAGCATTGACTAACTCTACAGTATCTCCATATTCTATTTGGTTCAAAAACTCGGTTTTTTCGTCCCAGAGGGTTACTCTGAGTGTGCCTGTAGCATCGCCGAGCAGCAAGTTTCCTACCTTTCCACTGTTACCATCCTTCTTATGGAAGGTTCGGACTTCTGAAATTTCCAAAATTTTTCCTGTCAGGTTAAGGTCGCCCATCCCATCTTTGATGTCTTTTATCTTTTGGCTGCTCACAGGCACATCGATATCTTCCTCACTTTCGGTTAGGACTCCATTGTTTCCTACATTGACTTCCACTCCGGAATATCCTTGTTTTGCATAGCCACTGATCTGGAAGGTATTTCCTGCTTTAATTTTTTCAGCTTTTATCAGATCTACCATATTATCCCACAGATTCACCCGGATTTTACCGGTCTCGTCTCCAACAATCAGGTTCCCTACTCTACCTATAGTTCCATCGTTTCGGGTAAATTCTTTGGTATCTAAAATTGAAATGACTTTTGCAACAAAATTAACCAGCCCTCTTTCAGCTGTAATACTTTTAATTTTTACACTATCTCTACCTGCATCTGAAAATCCAAGTTCGTTGGCAACCAGCATGGCAGCCATAAGTTCATCGCAAAGTCCTCCCATATTCTCGACCTTTTCTTGGACACGTTGCAGGAAATTTTCCCTACTTATTGCATGACTGAGCTTTTTGTAGATAGATTCGATATCTGTCATATTATCCCCTTTATTAGCAGGCTGAGTATTTATTATGGTAATTTAAGGCATTTCAGATGAAATTTCAGGTAAAGTCTCAGTTAATCGTTTTTCAAACTTTATATTTTCTCTAATGAATGTTAATAATAGTGATTGTGAATTAAATATTATCTTATAAGTCTTTAATATAGTTTTAAAATTTTCATTATTTCAATTTTTATTTTTATGCTTTTTTAATCTTTGCCTTAGTAGTCATTCTACTGGCAGTGTATCAGCCTTGCCATTACAATATCTTCTGAATGTTCTAACCTAATGCTGTTCATTGACATAAGTCCAGATCCAGTACCTAGGAACTGCGAAATTGAGTTTCGACTGAAGGGCAAAACATACTGATCTATTTTAGGTACAATACTCAATTTGATGTTTGAAGATGAAGGCCTCACAAAAAGTACTTCAGATTTTGTGCTAGGGTATACAATATGCTTTACTAAAGATTGCTGTATCAGGTGAACGCATTTTTCGGCATAAAATGAAGGTATAATAAACTATTCTATCTGATCGAGGAAACAAAATAATACTATATAAAATAATCTTAAAAGATAGAGTTTATTAAAACAAGGCTTCATGGACCTTTTCTACATTCATAAAACATGACAAAATTTAATCTCTTTTTTGTATCTTTTATATCCAATAAGGTCAGTGAAGGTTGTTAAGGTTTTGAGACATTGGTCCCACGAGACAAAAAAGTCATTCCTACTCTTATATATATATAACTGCTTCTTAGAATGTATATATGAAAAATTGTTCTCTATGAAGATTTTACATCATCCAATCTCAGGAGTAAAAAAGCTATTGAGAAAAGAAAAAATAAGGTTTATGGAGAGGATATTAACAAAAAGTCTCATTATAGCAATTACTCTTTCAGAGATGGAGCTAAAAACCACTGAGCGATTTGCGATGATGCTTGATTATATCCTGAAGTTCAGTAAATGATTAATCGAGGGCAACTATGAACAGTATATGTTGGGTCTAAAAGTATCTTTTGGGTTTCAATATTTTATTGTATCTGAGGATAAAATAGATGTTAATAGTAGTAATGTCTACAGAATCAAGAAGATGAATACGTGAATGATGAGCAGAAACGAAGACTTAAAGAGGATCTGAAAATTATATTGTCTTTCTGGCATTGCATTTACATCAGCTTCAGCAATTCCAGCAGATATTGGAGGCTTCAGGACTTTGAAAATGGAAGTAAGCTTGCTACATGTTGCGGACTTACGTCTTTAGTATCACATTCATTGAATATTCTTGTTACTGGCAGCATAACGAAACAGATATCAAAGCACATAAAAAAAATTCTTTTTTAGGTTGCAAATGCCGTATAAAGACCCAAAGATTCAAGGTTGCAGATTTTTTAAGAATATAATCTGAGGAGGGATCAAAAAAACTACAGTTACACTCGAAAGAAAAGTTCTTTACATATTGAATGATTTGCTGATAAACAGGGAAATGTCTGACGAAAATGAGAGTACAATATCAAAAATCTCAAAATTTTTATAATTTGATCGAACTTCCTCTCCAATTCAGGCTACTGGATAGTATATGATTAATATTCTCGTCAATGCAGATTATTACAGATGTACCCACTGGATGGGGTGTATATAGCACTCAAGTTTCAGGCTTACCAACTTTTTCAGAGGAAACCTTATTTATAGTAAAGTTTTATTATGTACAGGATATTATGATTCGAAAATGCACTGTACACGGCTATTTTAGAGGAAGCAGCTGTCTGCAGTGTAAACATCCTGGCAGATACTTGCTTGATGACAGTAGGGAGGAAAAGCTTGGCAGGTTTATATCAGGTACTCTCAGGCATTTTCCAGAATCTGTAGGAGTTGAAATGGACAAGAGTGGCTGGGTAAATCTAAACTCTTTTTGTGAAATTATAGAGAAGCGGTACAACTGGATGAGGAAGGAATATCTTTACGCTCTTGTAGAATCAGATAGAAAGGGTCGGTATGAAATTCGTGATTCCAGAATCAGGGCACGTTATGGTCACTCTGTCAATATTGATCTAGATTATCCGGAAAGCAATTTACCATATTTATACTATGGTGTGAGCCCTGAGGAAATCGATGTTCTGTTGGAGAACGGAATTTTTCCAATAAAACAGCGCTATATTCACCTCAGCACTTCATATGAAAAGGCAAAAGAAGTAGCTCTTATTCATACTGAAAATCCATTGATCATTCAAATAGACGCTTTAAAAGCCCATGAAGATGGGCTTTCCCTAAAGCTTGCAACAGATTACATAGCACTTGCAGAAAAGATACCTCCAGAGTACCTTTTTGTCGTTGATGACTAATTTTTAAGTCTTTCCTATAGATTCTTTTTGTATTTTATATTGAAATGATTTAGTATCGACACCCGGTTTTATTTTTCCATATTCTCACAACCAAAACAACCTAACTATGATTTTAAATTTTGCTTCTACTGGCAATATTTTCCCGGAAATATTTTTTAGCGATCATAGTGATTCAAATTTCAAGGCTTAGTGAGGACTTCTGTTATCTATTGAATTAATTACTCAAAGATTTCCAATCAATTCAGGCATCAATTTCAGCACATTTATCTACAACTGACTGAAGATGCTTGTATTTACTTTTAAGAACGAAATCAGTAAAAGTTTTCATGAGTAAAAATTATTGTTAAAAGATTTTATCGATTCAATACTCATAATGCCTAGGAGTTTATCGAAATTTTCTATAATTTTGAATTCTCTAAGGCAATCACTACAATAAAAATAAAATTTAGTGTATGGATGAAGTGTTATTCGGAATTACAGTAAATCAGAAGTAATACCCCTTCCAGCCTTTTTTCTTCTCTCTTCTATTTTTCTGTCCACCTTTCTCTTCCTCTTTCAGTTCACAGAATATTCAAAAAAGCCTATCTTTTCCTCTATTTTAAATTTCAAATCCAAAAATTGTTCAGTGGTCTAGATATTTTTTTCAGTATAGAGATAAAGTTTTCCCATAGTGTAAAACTTTTCTCCTGCAATAGCCACATATCCTGAGAGGTTAAATAAACTTCTTATTTTCACGAGTCATAGGTGTATCATTTATAAGCATATGAAGAAATATAGGTGTTTATCGAAATCCTCTTAAATTACAAATCTTTTTATTTTTTGGGGATATTTTAACTTCTAGATTTCACAAGTCATGTACTTCCTTCAATAATTAATTGAGCCTAAGGGTACTGTTCTATAATGACTTTGGATTGGATGCTGTATCCAAAAATTTTCTTGAAATACTTTTTATGCTTCTCTACTTCCCATATCTCGAGCTGGCATTCTCTCTTGGCATGTATTTCAAGCACAAGGCTGTCAGTAGAGGCAATGTAAAATCGAACAGTAGAGATAATACCTGCGTGGGAACGGTCAAGACTTTCTGCTATGCGGAGAAGGGCACTCAGGATTCGAATGCTTTTAATTGTATCTTTATTAAGCCCAGTGAGATTGGAGTGTTTTTTTTTCGGAATGTTTTTCCTGTGAAAATAAGCAAGATTTGCGATTATTTCGATTTCTTCAGGCTGAAAACCTGGAAGATTGCTCTCCCTTATTAGGTGATAAGCATGGGCCTGATGGGTATCATATGAGATAAATGTCCCGATATCGTGCAGAGTTGAACCATACTCTAGAAGCTCCCTTTCTCCATCCCCAAATTCATATATTCCTAGCGTCTGAATACTATCATATAGTTCCAGGGCCAGATTAGTGACAATATGGGCATGTTCTTCATCGAAGTTGCAGGTGAGTCCAAGTTGCATAATACTACGCTTTCTTACAGACAGCTGAGTAATCATGTAGGAAAATTCGCTTTTTGAGATGTAATCTACGAGTAGGCCTTCTCTTAATCCGAGTTTACTGACTATTATCTTAGAAAGTCCCAGCTCGCTCATTAAAGTGTCGATGATCGCAGCACCTGAGATTATAATATCTGCTCTCTGCGAATTGATTCCAGGAAAGTTGCGTCGCTCTTCAAGGGATAAGGAGCACATATCTTTGACAATCTTTTTCAAGTCTTCATACTCTAGCTTTTCATAGCTTTCATAGGCTGTTTTGTGAAGGTAAACAAAAGCGATTCTGGCAAGATTTTCTATGGTTCCTGAACTACCAACAGCGCAGCATACTCTGTATTTGGAAAGCTCTTTTATTACATTTACAACCTGGCTTCGGACATAAAGCTTAATTTGTTCATACTGATCTTCGGAAATAGGACCAATCTCATCAGGGATGAACATATTTGTCAGACGAACGGCTCCAAGGTTAAGGGAGTCAAGGAAATAATATTGCCTTTGGTCTCCGACAGACACTTCAGTACTCCCACCTCCGATGTCAATGAAAAGGGCCTTTGAATATCCTAGCCTGAGCCCGCTTGAAACTCCTAAGTAGATCAAACGGGCTTCTTCAGTTCCTGAAATCGTGCAGACTTCCAGGTTTGCCTCCTTTTTCAACATTTCGAGAAATTGAACCTTATTGCTTGCATCCCGAGTCGCAGATGTAGCCACTGCTACAACTTCTTCTGTCCTATAAGCCCTTGCAAGTTCCATTAATTTTTTGCAGACAATAACTGAGCGTTCCATCGCCTTAGGTTGCAGAATTTTATCTATGAATTCCTTGTCACCAAGCCTGACGGTCTCCTTTTGCTTGGTCAGAGACTGGTAGGATCCATTTGGATTAATCCGAACCAGGAGTAGTCTGATAGAATTAGTCCCGATATCTATAAACGCAACAATCCGGCCTTCAAAATTTGTATTGGGTTCCATTGACTACCACCTGAATGTCCTGTTTTTCGTTTTCATTGAAGGGGTCAAGAGACTCTAAAATCAGTTTCATAATATTCTTTCAGATTTTCACTCTATTTTAGATTTTTTTTTCAGATTTATTTTCTCCTGGTTTTCTACTTTCTATTTATGTAAAATTGTGAGTTTAAAAAACTCTGCTAATCTGATGTTTTAAACATAGAAAGGTTGAGATAGAAAAAAAATATAAATTTCGTTGCTTACAAAGCGTCAAGAAAACTAATATTTTTATTTCACTACTCTGGATAACTGAATAATTCAAAATCAAATATTTTCATCTGCTTCATGATTCTTTTTCTTTTTGTTTGCTTTGTTTTCAATATAGTTTTTAAAGAAATCGGAAGTTGTACCATCATCACAGTTCCAATGTAACCTCCATTACTTCACAGTTCCTCGTCTAAAAACTTTTTTAATCACTAGTATTCTTTAAAGATTTTTTTATTTTGATACTTTTTCTAATCTGCATAAATTTTGAAATAAAATATTTTGGTTCAGTATCAAACGAAAAGATGTGCATGATCATCATTACCGATTGAATCAAACTCAAAAAAGTATATTTTACCAATTTCAAGGCATATAAATCTCAAATAATTGATTATGTTATTGTCTGAAATAAATTTTTTATTCTTAGAGATTTGCAAGAAGAAACGCAGAGCTTCAGATCTTTAAGGAAAGGTAGAAGTCTGTGTTGATTATAAGAATGTTTGTAAACATTAACCTTTTCCTGGAAACTGTACAGTTGCCAGAAAAAAGGAACATCTACAGGATCTTTGAAGTGGAATTTTAAACGAAAATTCGAAATGTACGAAAATTCGCAGATTCATTGAAATTTTCAGGTCTTAAAGTTAAAAAAGGTATCAAAAGCTTATGACACTTTCTGTGATGGAGGTTCAGAATGGACAATTTCATTACTAAAAACTTCACAATAACCTTCGGTACTTGAAACTGAATACGATTGAATAGCTTATGGGTAGTTGTCTTGGAATTGCTGCAAGAGACGGTAAAAAATAATGGAAGTTCGTTATTGTTCATTTATATTAAACTCATGAATTAATTGTAATTCTCAAAAAGATATAGGGTTTGAATATAAATATTCACATTTTAAGCAATTTGGCGTTGTATAACTATGGAAAACATGAAATAAAGGACTTAAAGGATTAAATTTTCCTTTTTTCCATGCTTTCCTTCGTTTAACTTTGCATTTATGATTACTGGAGATTGTAGACTTGAAATACATACGCTTTTCGAAGTTTTTGAAGTGTAAATTTTTACAGTGGGATTATAAATAAGCAAAAATAAATGACATGAAGATATTTTTTTCAGCTTTTCTGAGGAATCAGATCCCAGCTTTTACTATTTTCAAGCATCCACAACTGAGAATCCAGTTCTTCTTCTTCAGGCTTTGGGTGAATCATTTCTGTCCTGCCGTTAGGAAGCAACAGACGGGCTTTTATATTATCTTTCAGCTGAACACCAAGTATAACATCTCTTACAATAGGAATGTATGCAGTTGATATGGGGAAGAGAATTTCTACTCTGTTGTCAAGATTTCGCGGCATTAGATCAGCACTGCCCATAAAAATTTCTTCTTTACCCCCGTTCCTGAAATAGTATGCTCTTGAGTGTTCAAGAAAGCGGCCAACTATTGAAGTAACCCTTATTTGTTCACTGAGTCCATATATACCGGGTCTGAGACAGCAGATTCCTCTGATAAGAAGGTCTACCTTTACTCCGATGCGAGAAGCTCTGTAAAGTTCCCGGATACACTGATCATCCACTAGAGAATTCATCTTAAAGATCATATACCCATTTCCATACTTTTCGTGCATGTCAATCTCGCGCCTGATGCGCTCAAGAATTTGGTGCCTGAGGTCCTGAGGGGCAACAAGGAGCTTGATATAATGATCTTTTCTCGAATAACCTGTAAGAGCATTAAAAAGGTCAGAAATATCCTTACCTATAAATGAGTCACTTGTCAGATAGCCGAAGTCGGTATAGAGTTTTCCTGTGACAGCGTTATAGTTTCCTGTACTCATGTGCACATAATACTTGATTACTTCTTTTTCGATCCTGACTACTAGGCACATCTTAGCATGAGTCTTGAGCCCAGGGAAACCATAGGCAACGTGAACGCCTTTACGCTCAAGTTCTTTTGCCCAACCTATATTGTTCTCCTCGTCAAAGCGAGCTTTAAGTTCCACTAGAACTGCAACTTGTTTTTTTCTGTCTGCAGCTTTCATCAGAGCTTGAATGATCCTGGAATTGTCATCTACCCTGTATAATGTCATTTTGATTGTAACAACATCTGGATCATCGGCAGCTTCTTCCACGAAATCAATTACCGATTCGAAACTATCATAGGGGTGATAGAGGAGAATATCTCTCTTTTTAAGGATCGCAAAAATATTTTTCTTATCAATCATTTGAGGATGTTTCCTTGATTCGAAGGGTTTGTATTTGAGCTCAGGGCGGTTGATCTGTGCAAGGTTATTGAGACTTGAAAGGCCCAGAGGGGCTGCCGATTTGAACATGAGAGATGCAGTAAGGCCCAGGTTCTTAAGAAGGATATCGTAGACTTTAGGGGGCATTGTATAGTCAATTTCAAGTCTAACAGCTGGTCCAAAGTAGTTTATCCCAATCCTCTGCTTTACGGCAGTCAAAAGATCTTTATCCCCATCTTCATCGAATCCGAGGTCTGCATCTCGTGTGATTCTGAATGGATAAGCTCCCAGGATATGCTGCCCAGGAAACAGGATGTCAAGATTTGCAGCAATGAGCTGTTCAATCCACACAAAACGACCTGTTTTAAAATTTTCAAAACTTGAAGTTGTTTCTTCCCCACTATCCGCAGGAACTAAAATCATCCTCTTGAACATTGGAGGTATTTTGACCCTGGCAAAACGCTCTCCATATTCTGGATCATCAATAAGTACTGCCAGGTTAAGGCTCAGGTTCGAGATGTGTGGAAAAGGGTGTCCTGAATCGAAGCCTAGAGGGGTAAGTAAAGGGAAAATGTTTTTTTCAAAGTAATCTCTGAGCCATTCTCTATCCTTTTCAGGCAGTTCAAAGTAGTTTAAAAATTTAATCCCATTTTCTCTAAGAGCGGGCTCAAGCACCTCATTCCAGCAACTGTCATTGAGAGGAAGCTGCCTAATAAGTTCTTCCCGGATGATATGAAGCTGCTGTTGAGCGAGCTCAACGTTTAAATTTTCTTTTACTCTTTCTGTTATTCTCTTGTGAACTCCTGAAACCCTGACCATAAAAAACTCGTCGAGGTTGCTCCCGAAGATGGAAAGGAATTTGACCCTCTCAAGTAGTGGATTATGCTTGTTGAAAGCCTCTTCTAACACCCTGTAATTGAACTGAAGCCAGCTATATTCGCGATCCGTATACAAACAGGGATCACTGAGGTCAGACATGCTGGAAACTTCTACCCGATTCCCTTCAAAATCATCCATAACCAACCTATCAAAATCTGCAAACTGAATGGGGAAGTTACGCTCCATTGCTATCACGCATAATCTGGGTTTTGTACTTCTTCAGATTTATTTTCTAAAATAATAAAAATCTGATAAGATTTCTTTGTGTTCAATCATTAAATTATAGTGCTGATAATCACCCGATTTTATGCTTAAAGAGAAGGATAGCCCCTAAATCCACTTTAATAATCGGAGATAATTATTTTTAAAAGAATTTCCTAAATTGCAATCGATCCTTTTATCTAGTCAAAGTCTTGTTTCTTGACCCAAAACATAAGTTAGGGAATATCTTTTTAAATTATGATTGGTCATGCAGTGGCACAACAGCTATATATCTTTTTTGCCATATACTTTACCAAAACCCTCTGGACATAGATTGATAATCACAACTATATAGACTTTTGGATCTAAAAATTATAAAATTTTCTGGAACATGCATTGACACTCCTGGACTATCAATCAGCTGAAGATTAAGTAACTTCTGGTTCATTCCGTTCTCTTTTGAGAACAAGTCCCTAAGCTCATCATCCGCATTCCATAGTATCAGATTCCAATTAAATTTTGATTAATAAGAGCGAATTTTTGTGATGTTCATTGCATCATTAATGTCTCTATCATGTTTTTTCTTGCAATCAAGACAATTCCATTATCTATCTTTTAGTGTTATTCAGAGTTATGGTATCCACAAACATGACAGATCTTAGATGGTGTTTTAAATTTACCTAGCATAAGAATTATTTTTCCTGATCATTCTGATTTATATTCTAATTTTGTTACAAAACTACTCCATGCCGAATCACTATAGACTGTGAGAAATGTTGATTCTTAATATATCTTTAACATTCAGAGTTTCAACAGCTATTGCTTGGTTCTCGCTAACAGTTTAAAATAGAGTTTGTGTCAAAAATCATTTCTCTGATTTGTTATTTTCTCATAAAGTTAAGCAAAAAAATAGCAAATTAAAAGAATTTTTAACCGGAAAAAGGACTCAATTTGACACTTAAAGGCAATTATTGATCTATAATTAAAAATTACCAAAATTATATGGTGTCTTATTACAAATAAAGAGATATATGACAGATGGAACAGGATAATCAAAAGGGAGAAATTCTAAAGAGAAATTTGATGAGACTGAAATATTTTCATTTGATACACATATTTAAATAATTTGTGGAATAATCTTTATTTGAAAAAAATGATTGAGAGAGTATTTGAGGGATCATTTTAGTCATGTATTTTTATGTTAAATTGTTTAAATGGATGAAATTTTACTGAGCTTCTGAGCTAGTTGTTGAAGTACTGAAAATCAGATCTATTTTCCAGCGTAATTGTTCAGCCTGGATAAAACAATGTTAACAGCCATTTTAATAAGATTCACTGATCAAATTTAAGTGTGTTCATTTTCTTTAACTATAAACTACGGATCATATTTTATTTAATTCATCTGCCAGTAATCAAAAATATCTATTGCATTGAAATAGATCTTTTCTAACTGATTTTAGGTTGGCTGAATAGTTATATTACGGCAACAAAATTCTGAAAAACTTATCTCAGAAGTAAGTTTACTTCCCCTTAAATCATAATAGAATCCATAACATATTGTAAGAGATCAATAACTCAAGATCACGACAGATTCTATTTTATTTCCATCGAATACCAAGAGTTTGCTTTGAGAATGGAAACTTATTCGAGAAACGTTATTAATTAACTGATTTATATCTTAAGCTACCTTTGCACTATAAAGATGGAACTACTTCATGTGGATCAGTGTGTCCATAAAATAAGATATCCTATAGTTTATGATTGTGATTATGTACATCTTTTCGTTGGTTGTGAACCAAAATTTTCTACTTCAAGAGTTATACAGATTAGAAAAGTATCCTAGCAAGATAAATTTTTAAAGAATAATTTGAGATTAAAAACAGTTCTTTGGTTGTGAATTGTGGAGTGATGTGAATTACATTGGA
>CAWKGG010000022.1:0-8042 GCA_963848985.1 uncultured Methanosarcinaceae archaeon | reverse complement strand
ATAAGACTATTACTCTGGAAATGTTATAAAATATATGGAAAGATTAATTACTATATAATATTAAATATATTTTAGAACCTATACTCAAGATACTTTTCCCATCATAACATGTTCCATCTTGATAGCTTCACTTTCACAAAGTTATCCTTATTTTTCGAAATATATGTCAAGTTTATCGAGATTATTTTTCATAGAATACCTCTGATTATCATAATTATACAATCCACTAGTCGTCTATTTCATATATAGACAGGTAACACTACCCATTTTATAGCGTGTTAATGGCTAGTAAATGAAAAAAATAAGTAACCTTCAGGCATATTTTGAAAAAAACAAAATTAAGATAAAGTTGAGATATTTTGTTCCAACATTTATGAATAATTCGTTTACCAAAAATTGATCTAATTTTCTGATAAATTCTTAAAAGTTTATTTTTGTTTTAGGTCTATTCAGCGTTTTCATTTATCAGCCTGCATTTCTGAAAAATGGTATCTTAAGATCTCACCTGTGGAAAACCTGACGTTTTTAGATTGTTCTCAGAAATTTCTTGTATTATTTGACTAGAGCTTCAGGCTGCTGTGATGAGCGCAGATAGCACATTTTCCCCTTTTTTATTGCAGGCAGAACTTCTTGTTTGAAATAAGGCACTGCAAGCTCATAGACAACTTTGAGACTTTCCCCTTCAATCAGGCTTGGCTCAAAGTCCAAATCCCAGGAAGTAAGCTTTTCCTTTGCGTATTTTTCTACCATTTTCTGCTTTTTTTGCCCTGGAGCTTTCCATGGTAACGTTCATTTAAAGCAGCTGTAGAGTATACTGAATAAGACTTTGATCGAGTTTTTTGGGACAGGAGTACCATTAAGTCTTTAATATCCTGCTTTCAGCGTTTGTCTTTTTATAGACAAGAATTACTGTTTTTAATCTAGTCGAACAATATGACTAAAAGGTATTCCTGTTCCCGAACAAGCTTTGAGACAAAAGCGAGATCCAGTTCTATTTATTTAAGTTTGACTGAGCAATCAAGAGGTCTTCAATCCCTTTGCTGGTAAGCGAAACATCCATCCAACCAACAAACATATTATCAGATTTCAAATCGGACTTTCCATGTCTGACAAGTATGAGGTACCCCATAGAATTACTCTCCAGAGGTTGCATCAAGATTTTATAGAATAAATTTAAAATAACTATGCAGATAATTATGTATGGTACCACAGTACAACGTCATTTACAGACTAAAAAAGTGAATGAAAACCGGCACAAATGAAATGAGCAACCGAGTAAAATTGCTTGGAAGATATTGATCTTATTTCGAATTATATACCTGGAACAATATTTAATCGAAGTAACTACATAAGGATAGTTAGTAGATACAATTCATCTAAGCTTCCCTCCTATTTTTTTAATGCACTTGATTTAGATAATATATAATTTTATGTCAAATTCACTTTTTAACACTTGATATTCTTTTATAGTATTAATTAATTATTATTAAAACTTGTTTCATTTTATTAAAATTTATATGTTTACTCTATAGCTCTAATTTCACAAATAATTACATCATTATCAATATTTTATTGTTTTTGATTGTGAAAAATCTTATGCGGAAGTATTTTTCGTTTAGAAACTATTTTTTGTATAATTAATTTAAAATAAATACTTGAGTAATTGTATATTATAGCTTAGAGGGAACTCTACAGAATTGAAAACTAGATGTTGCCTAAAGAAACTAAAATCGTCAAAAAAAGTTGTATAATTCCAGTTATACTTAAAGATGTCTCCAAAAGCATCTTTGAAGGTGTAAGCGCAAAAAACATTCTGATGCATAGACTTCTCTTTCTTGAGGAAGACATTTCGGAATCATATTATCTTTGTGAAGGCCTATGTAAACCTGTATTTTCAGAACCTGAAATTATATCTCCATATGCATCAGGAGCATTTTCTGAAAACTTTGCGGTTCTCCCTTCCCCCTATAGATTTATGCTGCCTTATGAGCGTCTGATGGAATTAAAAATAAAGAATACAAAATTATTCCTCCTGAAGAGCTAAAGTTCAAGTTTCTTCGAGCTTAATAGGAGAATTATGGAATTCAAAAATCAATTCCTTCATGATGCCTTTCCCCTAAACTCTGCAGGCTACAGTATAAAAGGAACAGAGCTCCTTGAGAACCTTTTTGTTCCTAAAATCATTGCAATTGGCGGGTATCATCTCCAGGCTACATACAATGCTGTTGGAAATCACGTGTTTAGAAACGGCTGTGGAATTGTTCTCAAAGACTCTAGTAAGTTTCCTTATGTTACTGCAGTGCTTAACAGCCCGATCGCCAGACTATTTCCCGCATTATGTAAGTCTGAAATGATCTTCTCTGATTATACAAATCCTACAGTCCTTGGACGTTTTCCGATTAAATTTCCGGATAACAAACTAACAGAGGATCTCATAAATACCATTTTTGGTTACCTTATGTTTCTCAATAAGCAGATGTATGCAGCGAGTTATAGAGTAACAAGACTGGCTTAAAGAACTTTCAGATTTCTACGGGCAGATCTCAAACCTCCTGATTATGGATACTTACATTATAGATGATCTTGATCCAAGACTTCTAAAAACCTTTGAAGAAAATATTCACCCTTATGCAGAGGAGATAAAATCTGAAGATATTGATAGCTTGCTGAATTCGTGATATTACATAAGGCAACAAATTTTTGAAACTTCAAGTTTTGAGAAATACAGTTTTAATATGTGTTTATATTGAATTTTAAATTTATCACAAAGCAGCAGAGAATGAGGGGCAATTTCTCTTTAATTCACATCCCAAAATATCCACCAATTTTCACGTTTTTATATATTAAATTTAGGAATAACTAAAATCTTGTAAACTGGATAGAAAAATAACTTTGAATGTAATTGAGTAAATACATAGGTTTTACAATAAATAATGCAGTATTTATCACAAAAAAATGATTGTATTGACAGAATGGATTTATAAAAAAAGAAAAACGTTAAAATAATAGAGCCTAAAATATAACTTTGAATCTTATGAAGAAAACAGAGGCATAAAATTCATTTATAACCATATGTAACATTTTTGAGTTCATCAAAAAAATCTGAAATTTATGATTCTATCCAATTAGAGTTGAAGAGTAATCTTGCCGTAAAGCACAATTTTCGCTTAAATTATTAAGAAGGAGACCATAAATGTCATTATTCGGAACTAACGGTGTACGTGGGATAGCTAACGAATATCTGAATCCAGAACTTACACTCAATTTAGCCAGAAGCCTTGGTACATACATGGGCTCAAAGGGCACGGTTGCTATAGGCTGTGATACCCGCATCTCTGGACAGATGTTGAAATCAGCTGCAATTTCCGGTGCACTTTCAACTGGCCTAAATGTAATTGATGTGGGAATTGTTCCACACCTTCTATCCAGTATTATGTTCGCGACTACGCCGATGCTGGGATCATTATTACCGCATCCCATAATCCAAGAGAATACAATGGAATTAAATTTATTTCAGGGGATGGTTCGGAGTTTCCCAGGGATGGAGAGAAAAAATCGAGAAGATTTATTACGCAGGGAAATATGGCATCGTATCCTGGGAAAAAACTGGTAGCTTCAGAATGGATACAATAGTCAATGAGTACTATACCAAAAACATCATCAATTCAATAGATGCCGAAAATATTCGCAACCGTAGATTCAAGGTCGTTGCTGATACGGGCTGCGGAGCAGGTTCTCTTACACTTCCTTTTTTACTACGTGACCTAGGCTGCCAGGTGCTCACTCTTGGAGCTCAGCCTGACGGAACTTTCCCTTGGAGAAACCCAGAACCTACACCTGAAAACCTAACAGAACTATCAAAACTTGTAAAAATAACAGGAGCTGATATGGGAGTAGCTCATGACGGGGATGCGGATAGAATAGTATTTATAGATGAAAATGGGGTTTTCATAAACGATGAAGTTCTGCTTGCCATGATGGCAAAATATATGCTTGAACATGAAAGCGGACCTCTTGTAACCCCTATTAGCTCTTCGCAGCGTATGTCAGATATCGCAAATGAGGCAGGAGTTGAACTTTACTGGACTGCGGTTGGCTCCATCAATGTCGCTCGAAAGATGATGGAAATAAATGCAGTATTCGGGGGAGAAGGCAATGGAGGCCTCATTTTTCCCAAGCATCAGTATTGTAGAGACGGAGCAATGGCCTGTGCCAAAATTCTTGAAATCTTGTCTAGTGGAAAGAGACTTTCAGAGCTTGCTAAAAGTGTGCCTGAATATTTCAACGCAAAGACAAAAATCCCCTCTAAAAATACGCAGGCTACAATGGAAAGAGTGAAACTTAAAGCTTCAGAACTTGGGTTCAGGATAGATACTACAGACGGAATCAAAATATGGTACGAAGATGGCTGGGTTCTTATTCGTCCCTCTGGCACAGAACCAATCGTCAGAATATTTGCTGAGGCAAAAAAGCAAGTAAGGGCAGAAGAACTCATGCGTGAAGGTAGGAATATGGTCATAAGAGCAGAGAAGACTTCAAACCTCGAATGAATTTTTATAGCTAACTGGAAAATCTGAAGTTTTGAAGGAATTAAGTTAGTTTTTGGATCTTAAACTACTTATCATGTGTCCTTATTTAAGTTTCCAGCCCTTTATTTTTTAATTTTCTTAGTGTGATTTCTTACTTTGAGTATAAATATAAATATCTTTTTTCCCAAAAAATTGTATTTTCTTTATCAATAAGTATGATTTTATATTTGATAAATAGCAATAAACCCTAATAGCAACTATTTTGAGGAATATAAAACTAAACATGAAGCATCGCACATCCACAATTATTTCATCACTGAAGTCTTAATGCACTGAAAAAGTGAATATCCAAAATTGAAAAAAGTAATCGAAGATTTGATAGAACTATTTAACCCCTATTTGACATTTTAATTTTTATGCTAAAAAGATCTCATCCTTGAGAGGAATGAATAATTAATATTGTGGTCAACCAATTTGCGACCTACTCTTTATAATTCTATTTTGATAGACAATTACATCATTGATAGTTATTTTTTTCAAATTTTAAGAGAATTTTTGATATGAATTTAACAAGTTATATGGATAACGGAGGAAAAATTTAATATTGTGTAAAAAATTATAGTAGTAAAAATGCTAAAATGGAACAAAACTATGCACATATCCCATTTTTTAGGCTTTATGATTAAAAGTTGACAAATGTGAGGCATCCTCAATAAAATTATAGAATTTTATAAAATCATTTTTGACGAAAAGATGATTTTCCTTCCAAATGGAATTTATGCTATCAAAATTATAGAATTTCTATAAACCTCTGATTTTCACGAGTCATTTAATATTCCATTTAAAGCACATGGAGAAATTTGGGAATTTATTGAGAGCATCTTAAAGGAGTAATTGGTAATATAAGACCAACAAAAAACATGTTCAACGAAAACAACTTGAAAATGGAAATTAATCCAAGGATCAGGAGTCAATGGGAATATTCAATAGGTTAAATGTGGATTAAAAAGAAAACATACCTGGAATAAAATTCAGATAACTAAGTCGGTAAGACGACGTGGAAACAGGATTAAAAACAATAACTTATATGGAATTATCTCACCTTTTATTGAATCCTGCATTCTAATGTGTATATCTACGGAATGTAAAATACGATTCAAAATTATATTTTATTTTCTTCGACTTGAAAATTTTTCTTTTATACAAATACATTCTGGTGAAAAATAAGTTTTTGTAATAAATAACTTAATCAATTAATACAATCTTTCAAATTTGTTTTATAGGCTTCATAATAAAAATAACTAGCTCAGATATTTACAAAAATTTGTCCCTCATAAAATGCATACATCTATTCACAAATCATAAATCCAAAGTTGAACGAAGTAAAGTACAAAAAAGAAAGAAATTTAAAAGCTTTTCCAGTATTTCTTTTCTTCTTATTTTTCGTAACTATACAATAATAGATGGCTTAAATGGAAATATTTACATTGAAAACTAAATCTTTTTTTGAATTGTGGTCAATTCACGAGTTCACTATAATTAGTCAAACACGACTTTCAAAGAGAAAGATTTTAATAAATAGAATAAGAGTTAAACCTATTCGTATATTTTCTTTTTTTTATATTTTTCGATGTTTTTCCCAGTACCCTGTGAGTTTGCCTTCAAGGGCAAGTTTTCCGAGCTCACTCCTAACTCTGTCACTTACTTCTGCTGGAACTGCAAATGAATACGGTGTTCCTGGAAGTGAGGTCAGGTAGTGTACCCTAACAATTCCTCCTTTTCTGCAGATCCAGCTAATCATGTCAAGGCTTTTTTCCTGATCCTCTTTGGTTTCAGTTGGGAATCCAAATATGAAGTCTACTGCTGGAACAATTTTATATTTTAGGCAACACTCCACGGCTGAGATACTATCTTCTACAGTATGTCCCCTCTGGATCTCTTTGAGAATGCGATCGCTTCCGGACTGGGCACCAAAGCTAAGGCTGTAGTTTGCGCAATATTTCCTCACAAGTTCAGCTGACTCTTCAGTCACAAATTCGGGACGCACCTCTGAAGGGAAAGTCCCAAAAAATATTTTACTATTAGGCATTTTGTGAAGGGAAGACAGCAGTTTTTCCACTTCTTCAAATCTGGGGTGAATTCCATCGCTTCCATAAGCAAAAGCATTGGAGGCTATAAATCGAAGGTCTCTATAGTATACTGAATTTTTTAAGATGGTATTAATGCTCCTGTGCCTCATTTCTCTTCCGAAAAGCTTGGGGGTCTGACAGTATTTACAGCCCCAGGGACACCCTCTGCTTATTTCAATGGGAGCATGAAGTTTTTTTGGGTCAAAACAGGGATAGCTATTCAGATTTACATAGGGTCTTTTTGGGGTTGTGACAATTTTGCCAGTTTCGGACTCTTTATAAGCAATACCCCTTATTTTTTTTGGATCTCCCCCCTCCTGCAAAATCTTCACAAGTTCTGGAAGGGTTTCTTCACCTTCTCCAAGGACAACATAATCAAAGTATTCAAGCGTTTCATCTGGAGCTCCTGATGGGTGAGGGCCTCCTGCAATAAAAATCGAATCGATTTCTGCATTTTTGACTTCCGTAAAAACATTTGCCGCTTGTCGCGTTGTAAAACTGTAAATCATGATACCTTTTAGCGGCCTATCTGCAAACAAGGCTTCTGGTAACAAAGGAGCAAGGACTGCAAAACTATAGGAGTTTTTTTTTGTGTAGCGAAAGTAAACATCCATTATTTTTTGCTCCTATTTTTAGAAATTCAGGTTTTCCTCATGTCATGAGTTTAAAAGGAATCAGAATAAAGCATAGAAACCCAAGAATAAACATAAAATTTCCAATCAGGATGCGTTTTCTATCTAGTTCTAATTCATCATTGAGGAGAGATGGATGCCCCATCGCTGCGAAAGCCCATAGGAGTACAGCCCAGAGAATCCATATAAGTCCACCCTCCTTCAACCAATAAATTACATAGAGCCCTACCAGAAGCAGAATACTCGGCATTAAAAAAAAATCCTGCCTTTTTGCCAAACATAGCCCTGCTCAAATTTCCTCCATCAAGCTGGCCTGCAGGAAGAAGATTTAGAAGAGTTACTAACATCCCTAACCAACCTGCAAAAGCTACAGGATTTAGGGTCCCTCCTTTAGCATCTGCAAGGTTCTGGATAAATACAAAAAGAGGAGGCAGGCCTATATTACACATAAAGAAATCCGGTAAATGTCTAGATGAAGGTAATTTAAGACAAAATCCAATGAAAGTAACTGCAACAGAAAGCAGCAACCCTGCAAACGGTCCTGCAATTCCAATATCAAAAAGGGCTTTCAGACTGGGGAGAGGTCCTTTATAACGAATTACTGCACCCATGGTACCGATAAAAGCTGGGAAAGGGATGAAGTAGGGAAGATATACCTCAATTCCGTGGTACCTGGCTATCAAATAATGAGCCATCTCATGGGAAACGAAAACTGCCATTATTGCAAGAGTAAAAAGTAAACCTTTGAAAAG
>CAWKGG010000021.1:0-21324 GCA_963848985.1 uncultured Methanosarcinaceae archaeon | reverse complement strand
TAATAGATGAATCCCATGATAAGGGCTGCAAGAACTGCTTCCGGAATAATAATCTGTCCTATGTATGCTATTGTCCCTATGAGAAAACCTAGCACTGCTCCTGTAATTGGGTATAAATATATTTTTTTCATAAGCTCATTGATCCCTTCCATGCTGATTCCCACAGGGATAGTGGACAGAAACCCCAAACTGGATTTAAAAGCAAGTAAAAATGAATTCATAGGATTTCGCCTGTTTCCCAATCTTTTTTTCCTAGTTCCACCATACCTCTTGAATACATACTGGAGGATACCCCCCCTATAAGCCCCCCTATCACATCATCAATAAATGGTCCCAGGTTTGAAAGGATTCCTGGCTTTTGTTTGTCATACCTTACAAACTCGAATGCTCCTTTGGAGCCACTGATATAAGTTGCAATACTTGTGCCAAGAACCTCGTCTGCAATTATGAAACTCATGTCTTTTTCATAGGAACTTTTGCTAATGTTCGGAAGATTTCCTACCCTGCCTTCCCTCTCAAGCAGAATCCCGGAATAAATCAAAATGCATAGGTTTGGGTCCGAAAGAGCATACTTAAGTTCTCTTTTAAACAAATATTCGGCTTTTTCCCTTGTCTCAAGCCCAGGATGTGGGATATACATTTCGAGAGCCGTGTCTACAAGATCCTGAATACTGATGCCCTCTTCAGAAAGGATATCGAGTATGTCAATAGTAGCTCTACCCTCTACTTTGTCAGGCTTTTCTTTTTTCAGGTTCCTTTCATCAATATCTGATAACTTCATAAGATCACTTTAGGATTTTTACCCTGGAGGTCAACTTTAGTGAGTTATTAATTCTATAAATCGAGTTTAAATTCATACGATTTATCCTACATTCTGCATACGTACACAGATGTAGAATTTGTTTGTCTACCATATATTCATTGAAAGTTAGATTGATTTTTAAGCTAATTGTCATATTGAGAAAATGGATGGCACTCTTTTGTATATATATGATAAGTAAATTTATTGTTTATAGATGGATTTTAAGGCTTCTGGTAGAGTAGTATTCTTCGGCTTATTCCGCTTTTCTCAAAGTTTTATTTCAACACAAAATCCTATTGTAAAAATACACGGTTCTACAAATAAGGAAGGGATCATAGGCATAAATGAATTCCTGCTATCTGGATTACTGCCATAAAGGCAGCGAGTGAGAATCCTGAAGCAATTGCTATTAATTGTGATACTCTTTTTGATATCCTTTATTTCAGTGGGAGGGTATAATGCTCCCAAAACGTAATAATCGGGCTTTTCGAGTTTTACTCCGAGAGCTCCTGCAGTCGCAGCCATAGGATAGCCGGAATTAGGAGAGGGAGTCTTCATGCCATCTTCCAGAGCACTCCTTATACTATTAAAGGGGTTTATCTTTCCTTGTTTTTTCGGGATCATAGCCACTATAACAGCTGCTGCAAAAATAAATATGACAGATATTCGAGCGGGAATCCAGTTCAATACATCATCGGATTTTGCCGAGAAGTATCCTAGTTCTCTATACTGTTTGGTAGTATATCCAACCATGGAATCTAGAGTACTTATAGCTTTGAATGCATATGCAGCGACAAGCCCGAATTCCCCGAATAGAGTATAATAAAAAATGGGGCTCAAGATGCAGTCTACGTAATTCTCGGATACAGATTCAATAACTGCAGAAGACATCTGGATCTTGGTCAGTTTGGAAGTGTTCCGGCTTACATATATAGGGAGCAATTCCCTTACCTTTTCAAGCCTGTTTTCTTCAAGATGCTTGTAAATCTCCCTTGCCGGACTCAGGAGACATTTAATAGCAAATGTAGCCTTCAGGAAATAAGCTTCTATAAGGATTGCAAGAATTCTTGGAATTTCAGGAAGAGCTGCAATGTATAGAACGGAATAACCAAGTGAAGCTGCGAAAAAAACACAGCAGAGAACCATTATAATACCATAAAATTTTCTGTGGATTTTTGGAGCTATATTTTTCAGAAAATTAATTAATTTTCCCATCCATACAACCGGGTGCACAGCAGCTGGAGGCTCCCCAAAAATGATATCTATAGTTGTTGCCAGCAAAAGCACCAAAGCCAGGTGACCGCCATCTGGCAGGATCATAAATTCTGCTCCACCACTTTTTTCCAAGCTATTTTCACAAGTTCATCAGAATCTCCTTTCTGCATGAGGCTGTCAAGGATTTTTTGGGCTATTTCCTTATTGTGAACAATATGGCAGTCGATACAACTCCATATTTTGTTGCCTCCTGAGCCAGTTATCCATTTCCCCCTAGTGCATTCGTTCTCACATGGATAAAAAGGGCAGAAGCAGAAGGTACAGTTTTGGCCTTCAAAATGACAGGGATAGTATTCACAGGTCTTCCGACCTTCGATTCCTATTTCAGAAGCTTTTTCTATCACATTCTGTAGTTCATTCTTTGCCTGTTCTTTGCCCCACTGGGAAATAACATCCCCTATTGCAGCAACGAGCTTGTCACTTTCGTCTGCGGTTCGGACTGCAACTCTTATGTATTCTGTCCCGAGGCCCCGAAAAGAGGCACAGTCCCGAATAAGAACCCCACGAGCTGCAAGGCATGCACTCAATTTGCTGGAATCAAGAATGAATTTGCTGATATTAACAAAAATAAAATTTACATTTACTTCCCCTGCTTTGAATCCCCTAATTTTGTCGAGTTTAGCTTTGAGCTTTTCTCCTTCTTCTCTGATTAAAGCTCTTGCTTTTGCCAGATATGGATTGTATATACCGCCTTCGATGTTAAGAAGTGCAGTTCCTATGGCATTTGCCATGGTACCAAGGTTCCAGGAGAGCCTGGAGGAATTTAGGATTTCAGCCATTTCAGGGGAAGCTATTCCAAAGCCCATTCTTATCCCGGGCATTGCGAAATCCTTCGTAAGGGAGCGAAGAACAAAAACATAGTTGTTTATTGCTGCTAGATCTGCAACACTCTGAGAAGGGTCAGAGAGCTCTATAAAGGCCTCATCCACGAAAAGAAGAGTTTTATGATTCCTACAGCGCTCTGCAAGAGCTTTAATTTCTTCTTTGGTACGGAGCTTTCCTGTTGGGTTATTCGGATTGCAAATAAAAAGGATTTTTGCTCTCTCAAGAACCTTATTAGGAAGTGTTCCTACGTCTTCCTGTTTGGGATATTCAGGTCTTGCTCCCATGATTTGGCATTGAACTTCATATTCCCCGAAAGTGGGCCATGGAATAAGGACATTATCCCCTTTTTCAACCACACATTCAACTACAAGCCTGATGATTTCTGTAGAACCATTACCTGGAATAATATTCTGTGGAGTTACTCCGAGCCCTATAAAACTTGCAGCAGCACTCCTAAACTCCAGATACCTATTATCTGGATACTCCTCAAGTTTTCCGAGACTCTTTTTGAGAATGCTATCAAAGTTTAATACGCTTTCCTTATTCTCAAAGGGATTTCCCAGGGGATTTAAGTTTGTACTGAAGTCAAGAATTTCGCTTTCAGGAATCCCGTAAGTCTCAGAAGTTTCCTGGATTAGCCCTCCATGCCTGCAGGACTTCAGGGTTAATAGATGCTCTTTTAGAGGTATACTTCTTTGCTCTGACACGGTGATCTAAAATATTAGTGTAAATCATGTATATTAAGTTGCTTATTATATTAAGCAGTGCAAACTTTCCTTTATTTGTTTTACAATTGTTTGATTATGAAAATTTTCATTTTGGAAATCCATTCTACTTTACTTCACAAAACAAATCTATTACTATAATATGATTTTTTTATTTATC
Source organism: uncultured Methanosarcinaceae archaeon (assembly GCA_963848985.1). Taxonomy (GTDB): domain Archaea; phylum Halobacteriota; class Methanosarcinia; order Methanosarcinales; family Methanosarcinaceae; genus Methanosarcina. The sequence continues at coordinate 17,537 of CAWKGG010000021.1, read as the reverse complement.
TGTGAAGTTTTCACTGATTTCGGATAATTTCCCCAATGTCATTTTTTTTCAACAAAAGAGACTGTAAGACTAGGACTTATGAATAATGCTCTTAAATGAGATCCTTCATTGTAACCCCCAAGTCTCAAGATAATGATAATCCTTATACAGAGGGATTAGCTTATCAAGAATTTCTGTAATGTCCTTTGAAAGATTTGGCTCATATTCCATTGTGGTTATTGCTCCGGTGGACTAGATACAGAATACTGTAACTGTCCTGTCACTTATTTTCGAGTTTTTGATTTCTGTTGAAACCATTTCTGTAATATCGACAATTCCATAGGCTTCTTTTCCAATGGTTGAAGTTTTTCTTGTTTTTACAGGCATGAAACGATATATTGAGTCATACCAATATATTCTTCCAGTCTCGAGAAGCACACTAAGTTACATGAAAAGGAATTGAGTTTCCTTGTCCCTAAGTTCAATATTATTAAAAATAATTAAAAAAGTAAATTTCTCTATTCTATGATTCTTTATACAATAGGAGGGAAAGAGCTTTCAGAAGCTTGTTTTCTACCAGGCTTCAAATCCTATTTCTAGAACAATCTTTTTCTTTACGATTAACGTATTAATAAATATATTGCGATTTTTTTTGAAATGCATTTTTGAATTTATATATCCATTAATCGAGGTCGAAGCACTTGATCTCTTTCCCGATCAAATTTCATTTAAGGATCTCTATACATTTTTATAATTTGAGTATTGGAGAGCTTGAACCTCTTGATAATAATTTTCACTCATGAAAACCTTTACTGATTCTTCTCTTAAACAAGAATACAAACCCCCTCAGTTAGTTGGAGACAAACTTGCTGAGATTGATTTATTAAGTTGATTGGGAATCTTTTCGTATCATTTTTGAATTCAGAATATTTTTAAAAAAGATTTCCTATGATCGAATTTCTTTCAGGAAATTTCTCGGTTTTCCTAAGTACATACAGACAGTATTACAATTTGGTCATTAAGAATAAGAATTATTTAGAACTATAAAGAAGAATAAATATGAAGAAGAATACACATGTGAAAAGTTGCAAAACTAACTTGATTGCCTTGGTTTGAAAATAAAAAAAATGGAATGATTCAGAACTCTATTTTTATCCATTCAGATCTGAGGCAAAAAAAAGCTGATAAACCTTTAGAAAATGAAGCAAAAAAAGCATATGTGCAAGTGAAGTAATTTGACTTTGAACAATTTCTTAATATTCAGATTGGGGTGTGAATGTACCCAGCTGTTTGCAGCTTGGGGAGACATTGAAATTTATGATTGTGATATTGAAAAAGTTGAAGGGGGAACAATGTACAAAGTCTGCTACTATCTAACCACTATATCTCTCTTTAATTCCTTCTGATTGGTAGTTTCTTGAATTTTCTGTAAATTACAAGTTAAATTTTCATATTATGTGTGCAATTTGGCTTTAGATGTTGAATTTACCTATCAACGTATTATTTAAAATTTTTTATTTTATCGAAAATTAGGCACAATGCCTACTAGTTTAACTTTTAGTTTGTAGTAACAAAGACCATTGCAGCTACAACTGTTGTCCATTTTCCATCTTTGTCGCCTTTTGCAGTCTGACAAATGTGGAAAGAGTCAAATATGTGGCCACTAGCTTTATATACTTGTTCTCTCTCATGCCAGGCCATTTCAGCATCAAATTCTATCCCTAAAGTTGTTGCAAGCATTGTTGCTGCCAGGTCTTCCGCATATTCTCCTGCAATAATTTCTTCTTCTCCAAAAGAATGATGTTCAGAAATATAACCATAATTTTCTTCATTTACCGGAAGAGCAGTTCCTATAGCTGAAGCCATCAAACGATGTGGTTCGTTGGTATCATTCCTTGCAAGTACACAATGGACAATATCACCAGGTTTTAGCTGTAAAAGTCCTTCATCTTTATGTACGATTTTGCAATTTGGGGGTAGAATGCTTGAAACACTTACAAGGTTGTATTTTTCTATTCCAGCAGCCCTCAGTGAAAGCTCAAAAGATGCTAATCTGTCCTTATGCACCCCGGTACCTTTTGTCACAAATGCTTTTTTTGGGATCATGTTAACTCCTTAAGTGTTTTTATCCGACATCCTGCATATGTACGCAAATGTAGAATTTGTTTGCTATTTGTTAATTATTATTCGTTGAAAAATTAGATTAATTTTTAAGTAACTAGTTTATTGAGAGTACTGGCATTCTTGATACATCCGTGAAGAATAGTTTTATACATCCTGTGCAATTTCCATTGTATGAGTAACCAATATATATAAACTACTTTAAAATTTATTGAACATAATGAAATGAACTAGTTGGCAATAGTACTTTTTTTCATGCTTCAAACGTGGATAAAAGTTATGAACTTTTTCCTACTAATCTGAGACTTTTTATTATTATTTTGGTTTTGAATTGATTGCAATTATGGTCAGCGCAGCAATATTCACATATCTATACAAAAATGATAGTAGTTAACGCATTGAAAAGTGCAGTTCATTGTTGATTGATTTTAATCCGAACGAAAAGATAGAACACAGAAAGCACGGGAAATATGGGAAATGAAGAACATATGCAATTTTTCCATAATTCCCACTTCTTCATGGTTTCAGAATCCAGAGCAGATTTTTCTGTTTCACCTATTTTTTTGCAGTTACAAATCCTGATGTTAATTATTTTGACATTTATTTTTGGAATTTATTTACCAATAATATTAATTACAAAGCTTTCCGATTTACCCATATTTTTTTCCTGGGATCCTGTCCAAATCTTTCTCGCTAATTTCTGTATTTCATACGATTATTTCCTTTTCTGTTCATTATTCTTTGATTTTAAATACATCTCCCGCCATCCTCAAAGTACTCATTTTATTTTAAATGTCGTCAACATATCTATATTTACCCCGAAGCCGAACATAAGACCGAAATTTTCGATGATATTTTGAAAAAACTCTTGAGTCTGAATAAATATTATTAAGCTCAAATTGTGTCTTATCTATAACAGGTAGCTGCTTTATCAATGAATCATAACAGGAAACTAAAAATCAAGTTTGACTCATATTAAATAACATGATATTTTTATTGTATAACCCAACTTTTACGAGCTAAAATTCCATAATCATATATAGAGAAGAGTTGCAGCTTTTTTTCATAAGATATACATAGAAATAGTGGCAATTAAAAAGAAGTATAATATCTAAACCATAATATTTATTAACTATTTTTGACAATTTAGATTAACAATTTATTTGGCAGTGGAATTGCCTAAAAGACTAATTTAGCACCCGTGATAAATGTCTATTTTAGCCATCGATTCGAATCAACTTATTAGTTTTTGAAAGTTTTCAAAAAACAAATCTAGAAAGATCTTCCTCCTTTAATAGTCAACAATAAAAATGGTAAGATGAAAGTACTTTTATTTGTTTGTGCCCGTTATTCGAAGAATTTCATGTTCATTTAAAAAAATAGAGTTATACACAAATCTAATGATACTTTACTGCACCTACTTTAGCTCTTGTGAAGACACGGTATCTTAGCGTATGAAAATGAAAAAAAGTTAATGCAAAAATACACACAAGAGAATAAAAGGGAATTTAAATAAACACTAAATTTCTTCAGATATTATAAATAATAAATTAATGTGCTTATAAATAATAAACAAATGAATCGTGAAAATCAGAGATTTATCCAAATTCTTTATAAAATTACGGATTCAAAGTTGATATTATGAGATTTACTGATATTTTGATCTTTTAAAACATCAATCATTAATAGGGGACGACCATTTAGTATGAAAGATTAAAATTGTAATCTTTCTCGAGAAAAGCAGTATTTAATAAAATCAGTCTAGAAATCAAGCATATCATAGCCCACTATAAATTTCACCCAAATTTAAAAAATTAAAGGAAATCACTGGCCTGAGGAGTATCCTGAAAATATGATTCGTATAAAAAACGAAAAACAAAAGATAGTGCCAGAAAATTCCGGCACATGAGATGAAATAGTTGATTACTAATAATCTAATTCTCGTATATCTTAATGAAGGTGGAAAAGTCCTTCTTTTGCCTTTTTAAGGTACTCACTTGCTTCCTCTATTTTATCGGCAGCTTCAAGGATGTCTTCAGAAGCTTCAAGAAAACCATCTTTTTTGGCTTTCTGAGCCCATTCTTTAAAATTTTTGATATGGCTTTCGTTATGTTCAATCCAGTGTTCAATCAAATGTGAAAGATTTTCATGACTACATTCTTCAGTCATAGTTAGTCCCTCCTGTTCAGGTATATGCAAGTTCATGCTATAAATTCCCGCTGGATTTAAATCAAATTTTTAAATCAGTAAATAAAAACTTGCAACATATCTCAGATTAAAATACTTTGATCCAAAATGTTTCCTATTAAATTTTTCTTGGGTCAGTAATTTCGCCTGTTAACGCAGAAGCTGCTGCAGTTGCAGGTGATGAGAGATAAATAAATCCATCTTTTCCCATTCTACCTTTGAAATTACGATTTGCTGTTGAAATGCAGACTTCTCCTTCCCCAAGTACTCCTTGATGGGCACCAAGACAGGGCCCGCATCCAGGAGTTACAAGAGTCACACCTGCTTTCAGCAGAGTTTGTATAGTCCCGTTTTCGATTGCATCCAGGAGAGTAATGCGGGATGCAGGAATTACGATAGTCCTAACTGCAATCTTCTTCCCTTTCAGGATAGCTGCTACTACCTCAAGATCTTCAAGCCTCCCATTAGTGCATGTCCCGATAAATACCTGATCTATATGAGTTCCTTCGACCTCTCCAACAGGTTTTACATTGTCTACCTGATGTGGGCAAGCTATCTGAGGTTCAATATAATCAGCATGATAGGTGAATTCTTCTACATAACCAGCATCTTGATCGGCATAAATAGGTTCATAAAAAGCAATGGCTCTATTTTTTAAAAATTCGAAGATTTTTTCGTCTGGTGCGACAATTCCTGACTTTGCCCCCATCTCGATTGCCATATTGCAGAGTGTCATCCTTCCAGCAACCGAAAGTTCGCTAATTACTTGCCCATAGAACTCAACAGCTTTATAGGTGGCACCATCAATTCCGATCTTCCCGATGATGTAAAGAATAAGGTCTTTTGCATAAACCCCAACTTTAAGACTGCCTTCAACAGTAATCTTTAAACTTTCGGGTACTTTGAACCAGAGCTTACCAGTAGCGAAAATCTCAGCCATATCAGTAGCCCCAACTCCTGTAGCAAGAGCGCCGAAAGCTCCATAAGTGCAGGAATGAGAATCAGCACCTAGGATCAGTTTCCCAGGGAGAGCAAAGCCTTTTTCAGGGAGTACTTGATGGCAGATCCCCTCCCCAACATCATAAAAATTTGTGATATCTTGTTCCTTCACCCATCCCCTAATTTCCTTCTGTAAGGTAGCTGAAGTCTCATTGTTCGCAGGTGAAATATGATCAAAAGGTATTATGACCCTAGAAGGATCCCATACTTTTTCCCTCCCCATTTCCTTAAAAGCATTTACTGCAAGAACCGACGTACCATCATGCGCCATTGCATAGTCTATATTTGCTATCACGAAATCATTTGCCTTTGCCTCTGTACCCGATGCCCGGGAAAATATTTTTTCGCTAATCGTTCCCAAAAGTAAGTCTCCTATAAGATGACGAAATAATCCCAAATTATATATAGAAGATTTCGATAAACCTCTGATTTTCAAAAGTCATTTATGTACTTTTCGAAGTATACGATAAATTGAGGGGTTTATCTAAATTTTCTATAAAGAAAAAATTTAAATTCCTGACTAACTATGAATGAATGTATATACTTGGTGATTTTGGGTTAATAAATCTTATCAAACGAATGATTTAGGATTATTAAAATTAAATTCACTTCCTGCAGATGTATGCAAGGATGTCATCTATTTTCTCAATATGATAGTAGCTTAAAAATTAATCTAACTTTCGATGAGTAATAGTTGTGCAAATGACAAATAAATTGTACACTGTGTATATCTACGGAATGTCAGTTTAGTTATGATGTGGGCTACCACTCAGCTGAAGACCCTATGGTTTCTAAGCTTTGTCCCATAAATCATAAAATTAATTAAATCATTTGGTATCTCCTACGGAGAACTTCTTCTGCAGAGGTGAGTACAAGTGGGATGTTATTAATCCTGAGAGTTTAATCTTTGCCAAACTTCAATATTTACTTTCAAAAGGTACATGTTCCACTTTCACACATGCATCCATAAAAAAATCAAGTGAATCGTCATCAGGATAAAGAGTTGCATATACAACCCTTTTGATATTTGAATTGATAATCATTTTCGTGCAGAGAATACAAGGTCGATGTGTGCAATAGATAGTTGCTCCTGATATGCTCACCCCATGGATTGCAGCCTGAATGATGGCATTTTGTTCCGCATGCACTGCCCTGCACTTCTCATGCCGAGTGCCTGAAGGGATCTTCTCCAGATCACGGATACACCCGATTTCAAGGCAGTGTTCCATACCACTTGGAGCCCCATTGTATCCCGTTGAAAGGATACGTTTATCTCTAACGACAACTGCTCCTACATTATTTCGGAGGCATGTGGCCCGTTTTCCTACCACGAAAGCAATTTCAAGGAAATATTCGTCAAGGGAAGGTCTTTCTGTCATTATTTTTAATGAACAGTAACTGGTATATATAGCTGTGACGTTAGAACTTGTAGCATTTTCAAGAGTTAGTTTTAAGTGGAATGAAATAACGGTGTATAGGGAAGAATTACCTTTCAAAGAAAAATTGGACATTAATCTTTGACGATATAAAATTATAAAAATTACCCTACGTATAAAATTCGATACCAGAATATTATATCCAAACTTGAATTCGAGTATCATTAAAAACCTATTCCGAATCATCGAACAAATCTGACTATAAATATCAATGATTCTGAATTATAAAACGTGATAATATATCTCGATTCGAAAAGTTATTCGGATATGTTTGATAAAAGATAGATATATGCATCCGGAGTATTAAATTATGGCAACAGGTTTTACCGAATTTTTAGATAATTTCGTGAAAAATCACGATAATCGCCAGTTGCTGGCATTCCCTCTTGCGATACTCGCAGTTTCTCTAATTATACTGCTGGTTTCTTTTTTAAGCAGTGGGTCACCGGTAACTCTGGGAATGGAATTCCAGGGCGGCACACAGATTTCTGTAGAAACGATCAATTCTCCTGCTGCGCTTAAAGAAGCGTATTCGTCGTACCACATCATCGATGCTCGGCAGGCAGGTAGCAGGATCATCATGGATTTTGGGGTTATGGACAATGAAAAACAAAGCCAGCTGGAAAAAGATGTCATGAGCCGATATTCTAATGTGGAAATTAGCCAAATCGGGCCTGTTTACGGTCAATCTCTGCAGGTACAAGCTATTAGGGCCCTCATCATCTCTTTTATAGGAATGTCCATTGTAGTATTCTTGCTATTCAGAAGTCCAGTACCGTCCTTTGCAGTAATACTCTCTGCCTTTTCGGACATCACAATTGCCCTTGGTTTCATGAAGATTGCTGGGGTAGAGCTTTCCTTGGGCACACTTGCCGCCCTGCTAATGCTTATCGGTTATTCCGTAGACAGTGACATTTTGCTTACAAATAGAGTGCTTAAACGCCGAGGCACGGTAGAAGAGAAAGTTTCTCGAGCTATACAGACAGGAGTTACAATGACCAGCACAGCTCTTGTAGCACTTGTAGTCATGTACTTAGTCTCTACTTATCTTTATCTGATTATTCCTTCCTTCACACAGATTCCTCTACTTTCCAGATCTCGATAGTGCTGATCGCAGGACTGTTTGCAGACATTATGAATACCTGGCTCCTGAATACTGGGATTTTGCGCTGGTATGTAATGAAACCAGAATTCGGAGGGAGGTATAATAGATGAATAAAGCAAAAAATCTTTTAAAAAACCCAAGAATAATCATCTTCATCCTAGCAGTTCTTGGAGCAATCTTTGCTATCCATCCAGTCTATACCAGTGAAGGGGCAACTTCTCATCTGCACTATGGGCTTGACCTTGAAGGCGGATCTTGGCTTCAGCTTAAATTGGAGGGAACGCTTGCTCAGATAGATGCAGATCCCGGAAAGATTGTCAGCGCATTAGTTGAGCCTGCAATTGGCTCACCTATTAACATCATAAATAATAACTTACAAGGCGACGGATCTGCCAATAAATATCTAACCTTTACTACATCTGTTCCGATTAATGCATCCCAAATTGAGAGATTGGGGCTGGGAGCCAATGTAAGCGTGGACAATCCGAGCAAAGGCATAACTCAGGTAACCATAGCCTCTACCAGTAAAGAATTTCTTATCCAGAATTATCTCGCAAAATCTCTTGATACAGAAGTAAGTCAAACGAACAACAAGAACGTGCTTGGCTACGAAATAAAAAAGTCAATGTCTGAAAAGGATCTCGAGGCCCTTATGGAGAAAGTGGGAGGGTTTATTGTCAAAAATCAGGATGGTACTTCAACTTACAAAGAAGGAGTCAGCACTGAGACAAGAGATCTTACACGAGATATACTTAATGATAAGCTCAATGCATTTGGCCTGAAAGATATTCCTGTTAGAACCGTGGGAGAAGATTATATTCAGGTTGACTTTGCAGGCATTGATCTGGCAACAGCCAAGAAAATTGTCGATACACAGGGTAAGTTCGAGATTAGGATCCAGACTACAGGAAATGAAACTCAGCATGTGGTTTATGGTGATACTATCGAAGATGTCAGAATTATAAGCTATCATGATAATCAGTGGCATGTTCCTTTCACCCTTTCTGAAGCAGGAGCCCGAGCACTCCAAAAAGCAGCAATCGAAACAGGGGCAGTTGATAATCCAGAACAACATAATCTGAATATGTACCTTGATCAAGTAAAAGTATATGGAGCTCCTCTGAATCCTGATGCAGCCACCAGATTGCGAGGAACTCCTATATATTCCTGGGAAGCTTCCACAGGCACAGGTGACGATGCAAAAAAAGAAGCAAAAAATCTTGAGGTCCACCTTCGAGCAGGGGCTCTTCCTGTCCATGTAATGCTTGAAAGTTCAGGGCATGTGGATGCAGGCCTTGGAGCGCAGTTCAAAACAGAAGCTGTGATTGCGGGCCTGATTTCCCTGATTGCTGTAGCTTCAGTGGTCTATTTCAGATACAAGAGGCCTGAAATTTTGATACCTATGGTAGGAACTTCCATAAGTGAAATCATCATGATCCTTGGAGTTGCGGCACTCATCAAGTGGCAGCTTGATTTGTCATCAATTGCAGGTATTATTGCTTCCATAGGCACCGGAATTGACCACCTTATAATCATCACAGATGAGGTGCTTTATGAAGGCACAATCCCTTCAACAATGAGTGCCTTTTCTTCCAGAATAGGGAAAGCTTTTGTGATAATTATAGGTGCAGCTTCCACGAATATTATTGCAATGGCTCCACTAGTCGTAATGGGTTTCGGAACTCTGAAAGGTTTTGCCATTACTACTATCATTGGAGTATTCATTGGTGTAATTGTTGCAAGACCCGTTTACGGTGTGGTTATAAAGGAACTGCTTGAAGCAAAAGGAGAAATTGAAAAAAGAGTAGAAGTAGCTAGAGGAAATGAAGGTTTAGCTGATTAAGTATTCCGGAAAAATGAAAATGGAAGTCCTTGATATTGGTGGCAAAAAATGAAAAAAAAGGTGGAATAGAGATGCAGGATCTCTGGACTTTGAAATATAGACCAAGCACCTTGGGAGAGTTTCTCGGCAACGAACATTCAATAACCACGCTTTCCGAGTTGGCTGATTCAGGTAATCTCACCCACCTTATATTTTATGGCCCAGAAGATTCCGGAAAAACGACTGCTTCTGTTGCCCTTGCCCGGAAAATATATGGAAGTACATGGAAAAACAATTTTACATATTTCAATGCGTCTGATTTTTTTGACCAGGGAAAACGTTATCTTATCCGAGATAAACGTTTTGTTCGTTTTCTGGGGATTGATGAGCCTAATAAAATTTACAAAAGTGTAATAGATATATTTAAGGAAATTATCAATGATTATGCTGGGATGGCTTCTATTGATGCTGATTATAAGTTGATCTACATAGGTAGTGCTGAATCCCTGAGTCCAGATGCACAAAACGCGCTCCGGCGAATTATGGAAAAATACAGTACAACATGTAGATTTATCCTTTCCACTACGAAGCCTTCTAAACTCATTTCTCCTCTCCGTTCAAGGTGTCTTCAAATATTTTTCACATATATTTCTGATTCTATTATGGAACCACATCTTGAGAAAGTTGCTTGTGCTGAAAATATACATCTTTCAGATGGAGCTTTTGATGCGATTCTTTATTTTGCGAAAGGAAACGTTGCAAAAGCTGTCCAGACTCTCCAGTTTGTTTCTCTGCTCACACAGGGTTCTGAGATTACTGAAGAGATGGTTTACGAAACCATAATGCAGTTTGTGGATAAAACTGTAGACGAACTGCTCAATTCAGCTCTCACAGGAAATTTTACTAGAGGACGCCAACTTATTGATGAGATGATAGTTGAAAAAGGGTTTTTAGGAGTTGAAATTCTTGAAGGACTTGCCGAAGCACTTTTATATTCAGGAGAAAATGATGAAAATATTGCTCGTCTTATTATCAAAATTTCCGAAACAGATGTTCTCCTTAAAGACGCTGCTAATGAAAGAATTCATCTAGAAAAGCTAATTTTAAATTTTTCTTAACTCATTTTATTATGCATGTGAATTCTCTGTCTTTCAGTACTTCTCAGAACTGTGTTCGGTGCCTATGGATGATTGTGTAATTAACCATTGCCTGAAGGTTGGTTTATCGGACTCATAAAAACAATCTAATTACCAGAATTGGATGGCATATATTATACGCAAAAAGTTCCATTATTTAAAGTATAAATTATAATCAAAATTTGAAGAAATCATAAATTTCGTATTTCATAAATAAGCTAAATAGCTCTTTTTTCTTCATACAATTCAAATTTATATCTTACTTTTTTTCTGTGAGATTTTTCATTTTTCCTATTGATTCTATGACTATAAAAAGTGTTTTTTGTGAAATAATACTGTACTAATTAGTCTAATCTGTTAAATTTGGGCTCCAAAAGTATACCATTGTTTGTTATAACTCATATCATATAATTGAGAATTTCAATAAATCCTATATATTTGAGCATTGCAAAATTTAAATTTAGTAGTATCAACTTTTACTTATGAAAACTCTTACTAATTTTGCTCTTAAACACAAATAAAAATTTCTCCAGCCAGTTGGAGACAAACTTGCTGAAATTGATTCCTTAATTGATTGGAATTTTTTTTGTATCATTTTTGAATCGATATTTTTTAACAAAATAGTTTCCTGGGGCGGACTGAAGCTGATGTAACCATTATGCTTAAAATGTTTGTTTTACATCAATAGCATGATTTTCTTTACTTTGAGATTGATAAACAATGTATTGATTGAATTTCTTTCAGAAAATTTATTAATTTTCATGAGTACATACAGGACAGTACCACAATCAGCAGTTCCGAAAAGAATTATTAATAACTGAAAAGAAAACTAAATATCGGGGCAGTTGCAAAGCCAACTTGATTGCCTTGTTTTTGAAAATAAAAAAGGGACTGATTCAGGATTTTACTTTTATCCGTTAATGTTCAACATGCAGAAGCAAGTGAACATCGACAAAATTAGGTAGAAAAAGGAGAAACGTAGATGGAAATAAACCAAAAAAAGGTCATAAGTTACACTTCGGATAAAAACTTCATAGTACAATAGCAGGGGTTAAGAGCTGATCTGAAGATCCAAAACAACAATTTTATCACTTCGTGATTAGATTATAGGTTTATCTGAAAAAGATGAAGTGATTTACAGGGCAAGAGGGCACTTTGAGGCAAAATTAAAAGGTTATTATGCAACAATGAAAGGAACATTAAAATAGCATCCTTTGAGAATGAGTAAAATATTATGAAACAAGATAGTAAGCTCAAAAAGAACTACATTGGAACGAGTTTATGTAGTAACTAAAAAATATTCAAAGCATGGAAAGTTCATGTCATTACTACCAAAGAATGAGTATATAAAGGATTTTAATATATCCTTCAATTGAGTCATATGCTTATAAATGGTATACAAATGATTTGTGGAAATTAGAGGCTTATCAAAACTATCTAAAAATATTATTCATTATTTTTGTCATAATCTCAATTATTTGATGACTTTGGGAATAAAAGAAGTATTTTGAGGATGGTAAACACTTTTTTAAAATCAAAGAATAATTGACAAGAAAGGAAAAATGATGTCAAAATAAAGAAATAAGCGAAAAAGATTTGGACAGGAATCAAGAGGAGAACTAAATAAAAGGTAAATCGGAAGCCTCTATAGTAATATCACTACAACTTTCTTTCCTTTTCCATATTTCATCATCTCTATTTTGTAGGTTCAGGAATCAACTTATAATCGATAAAATTTTTATTTCAAGGATAAGAGTTTTACCTGCGAGTTCATGATTAAAGTCCAAAGTAGCAGAAATTTCTGTGGAATTGAGTACTTTAACTTCCCTTCCTCCAGGTGTTATGATCTTTGTTCCTACTTCAGGGGGAGCCTCGAGTTCAAGCTTTGCAAATGGGACATCCTGAACAAGATATTTCTTGTATTCACCATAGGCTTCTTCAGGTGAGATTATAAGGGTTTTTCCCTCAGCTTCTTTCATCCCTAGAACTCCTTTATCAATACCTTTTATTATCTGACCCACATCAGCCCTAAAAAAGAGAGGCTTGTATTCCCTTTCTGGGTCATATATCCCTGCTTCAATGGCTTTTTCTTTTGATGTAGTATCGAATACAGTTCCATCCTCGAACTTTCCGATGAAGTCAATAAGGAGGTAATTTCCTTTTTTCACAGTGCAAAAATTTTCCATCGTGTCTTTATCCTTTGCATTCCTTTTTCAGCATGGGTTCTTTCAAATATTAAAGTATGTAGAATGGATAAATTACTCATATATAATTTTAATAAATTATCCGTTTGATTCTACAAAGCTAAATTTATTGTACATAAATATATCTTATATAGTTAATCGAGGTCGTGCCTGCGAGCGTGGGTTGACATCAAGAGGAACATGCTTATCTTCCTCAACAATTACTCTTCAAATGATTTTCTGTGAAGCTCCAAGTACTTGCCTTACTTATGGAGGTTCTGCTAAAATCCGCATTTTAATTAGAAACGCCTTGCTCCTTTATTTGTTAAATTCCCCTTAAACCTTCTCATGAGTAATTTTGAGAGTATTTTCTTCCCTTCCTTTCATCTTGATTAAGCCTGTGCACAATCCCTTTATCATCTGGCCATAGCCAACTAAATCGGTTAAAATAGCGTAAGTTCTCATGTTAAATTATATCCTTTACTGATTTGTGACATTTTCTCTCAAGGTGCCAAGAACAGTACAGCTGTTTAGGTTTCTAGTATAATTTGCCTGACCAGAGTCTCTGGCTATACTTGATATTACAAAGTGATGATAGTGTAAACAATAATTTGAAAAATAGTGTCATTATAAGATTATTAAAATAGGACATTAATAGTTTTTAAGTGGACCGGTCGGGTCTATATACTTAAAGTATATAGTCCTAAACGTTTATTGTATATACATGACTAAATCGGTTGATGACATTTATTGCATGAAGATTACCGGATATTTAAACGCAAAACAGAGATTGAAATATGCAGATATTGGGGAAGAAAATAAAGCACTAATTGAGAACTTTTCAATCGCCCTGAGGCGGGAAGGAGCAACCAAAACCACGATTACATGGTATCTCAATTATTCAACAAGGATGGTTCAGCGGCTTCAAGAACTGGGATTTAGTGAAATTTTGGACAAATTGGATCCCAACACTTTTGACAGTTTGCTTATTTTTCTGGAAGATGAAAGAAAGTTATCCCCAGGTACAATAAGGAATTACAAAAAATTAATTAAAAAATTTTTTAGATGGTCTACTGATGGCAATCCTCCTAAATGGATCAGAGATCTCAAGCTAAAAACAATTGAAAGCCCTGTACAACCATCTGACATACTGACCAAAGATGAGTTCACCCGGCTTCTTGAAGCATGTAGGCATCCGCGGGATAAAGCCATAATTTCGATCCTTGCAGATGGTGGAATTAGAGTAGGAGCCTTAGCATCCTGTAGGATCAAAAATGTGGAGTTTAATCAATATGGAGCGATGATTTACCTTTCAAAAACCGGAGTCAATAAGACCACACAGGCAAAGGGAATACCACTCACTTGGAGTGCGGGATTTTTAAATCAGTGGCTTGCGGTTCATCCTCTCCACGATGAGCCGGAAGCTCCCCTATGGGTTACCCTCGACAAAAATAAAGAAGCTGTGAGTTATAAAACAATACGAAAAATGATAAAGGCTACAGCTGAAAAAGCAAGAATTAAGAAAAATGTACACCCGCATTTACTACGGCATATGGCTATCACAACTGGATCTTGGATGGTCTTAATGAACAGGAAGTTAAGCACAGAGCGGGCTGGAGTCGGGGCAGTACTCAAATGTTCAAAATTTATGCAAATTTCACGGATCACGAAATTAACAATAGCATTTTTGAAAAATATGGGCTCAAAACTGAAGACAAAAGACACGTTACACTTAAAAGATGCCCACGGTGTAATAATGTGCTAAAATCAGACGACAAATTTTGTAGCCAATGTGCACTGGTTCTCGATCAAGAAACCGCTCTAAAACTTGAAAAAGATAAAGAAAAACTAGATTTATCATTCTTAGAAGTTTCCAGTGTTGACCCAACGGTTTTGGAGAAGATAGCAATCGAAGTCAAAAAAATACTAAACAAGCAAACTTAAAATGTAAGCGGCTTTGCACCTAAAGTCGAGCTAAAATAATATTTTAGGTGCAAAGTCAATGTAAGCACAAAATTGCAGTATTTCTTTCTGGTTATTTAATATATGTATTCATCTATAAAACAACATGTCCATATAACTAATAAGATTACTTATTCAAAATTGAGCTTATTTTTATTCAATCAAACAAGTTGTAAATACGTCAAATAAGTAGGTATATCCATCGAGAATACAAAAAAGATAAAGTTAATAATTTCGAATAAGATTAATCTGTTTACTTATGTTGCAAGGTTTCGCATGTATAAGCCCACAATTTACTATTTTTTAACAATAATATTGATAATTGTAGGTATAGGTCTTTATTTAGTAAGTTATTATGTTCGACTGTCTTCAAATTACCATTATACCTTTAAGTTTGGGATCTTTTATGGTTAGTCATTTATTATCATCCTACAGCCCTTGAAAAATGCTTTTGAATTAAATTTCCTATCAGAGTTTCTTAATTTCTCAATTTCGGTATCTGAAATATCGCTTTTTGTTTCTATTATGTAGTCTCTGAGTGCTGATCTTAAAAACCAAATATCATCGACTGATTTTTTTAATTTTTCATTTTCTGTATTTAATATTTCTTTTTTTGTTTGCTTCAATAATTTAAGGACGTCTGTTTTTAATTTTTTAATCTGTACATCTGAGAATTTTCTTTCTGTTATTGTATATTTTACAAATTCGTTTACTCTTTCTTCATTTAATAGTTCATCTTTTGTTTTTTTTAAGTATTTCATGCCTTCTTCAGTAGATTGTTTTTTAAATGTATCCCGCCAAACACATACTCTAAATATTTTATCGATATTGAAGTTTATTTCAGGTATTTCCATCCAGCTATTTGGATCCGGATTATATTTCTGATTCGTTATGCATCTCCCATTCTCTGAAAATCCAATAAGTTTTTTAATACTATTTGTTAATTTATTTTTGTCAGTGATCAGAAAAAGTTGAAAAATTCAGGAGATATTTGTAATTTTTCCTTAAATGATTTCTCCATTTTTTCAAAAAGTGTAACTTCTATATGTTCTCCCCCCTCCTTCTTGCTTGAATCATCAGTTTGATGTGAGCTGATGGTGGAAGTTCTTGTAGACGTAATAGACCAGTTTCTATTTGCACATCTCCCAAATCTGCTGTTCAAAAATTCCATATCATTTGAACCATAAATTAGATCCAAATGCTCACGAATGTATTTTTCACAAATTGAATCATCTTTTTGTATTTTTGATATTAAGTCTTGAGGATATTCTTCCAATATGCGAATTATATTCTGAATACTGGAATCAGTTGAATATAATGTAGGATCGTTTCCGCATTTACATAATTTTACTTTATAACCTTGAATGTACCCATCTTTTTCGAGTTTTTAAAGCTCCATAAACCATATTGTAACGTGCATTGCCTTCTTGATTTACATAACCTAGTTCATTTGCTAGTTCTGCAGTCGTTTTAGAAGACTCTAGCAAACTACTTAAAATTCGTTCTGAAATCGTTTCTACGTGCGGATTATCTTCTTGCATACTAGAATAGCTAGTTCTAATTCCTATTAGAATATATCTGCAAAATAGCAGATTTAATAGTCGAACGATTGTGATGATTTGCCGATTATAGCCAATTTTTTAATTATTGTTGATCATCGCCATTTTCTTAATTATTGTTGATTATCGCTAATTTTTTAATTATTGTAGATTAAATATATATATATAATGTCTAACCCCTATTAGTTTTGTGTTACAATAGTAATAATTGGAAGTGTCGCGAATTAGCTGTAAAGATAAAATTAAATTTTCGCATAATTTGCATTATTTGTTAGTCCGATGTGACATTTTTCCCCCTAACTTCTTGGGATTTCTCTTTATAGCAAATAGACAAGTTAGCATATAAAGGTGAAAACATGTTTAAATTTGGGAAAAGAA
Source organism: uncultured Methanosarcinaceae archaeon (assembly GCA_963848985.1). Lineage (GTDB taxonomy): Archaea > Halobacteriota > Methanosarcinia > Methanosarcinales > Methanosarcinaceae > Methanosarcina. Next base: position 670 of record CAWKGG010000021.1, on the reverse strand, counting down.
ATGTGATAAAACGGGGGGAAGCTTCATGATAGCTTTACCGATGCCGTGGATGAAATCGTGGGATTCAGATGTAAAAACTGTGATTATCGAGATGGACAGCGAAAATGGTCTGAGAATTATGGCAGGTGATACTAGCCATGAAAGTACAGTGTACTAAACGATCTACATAATAGAATTCGATGATTGTATGCCCAAAAAGATATAATCCACATGGGAAAAGAGAAACAAATGCACGATCTAAAACCAGAGACTATAGCTGTGTTTGAAAAATTCAGTAAAGAATATCCTGAATTAATCGACTACAGAATAAAGTTCGGTAATGTATATGAAAAGGCACAGGCAACATTAATCAAAAATGTTGCTGAAACCATTTGCAAAATCCAGCCGCGGCCAAGCAGTCTGAAATTTCGCAAAACACAACAATGGCCGCTTACTATCATAACGAGTGACCCACAAGAACAGATCGACCCAGAAATGAGAAGTGATCCATTATGAACAACATAGTCTACATAGCAAATATAATTTTCTTATTTAACTATGCAACTAACGGTTGCATGTATAGCCTAAGGACCTTTAATTCAATAAAAGAGGTTTTTTGAATGTGTTCCGAAAAAAATGTAAATATTCAATCCAAAGAAAATTCAAATTCGCTATCTGACAAGCACATGCT